>NZ_MVIF01000319.1 GCF_002086675.1 Mycobacterium persicum | reverse complement strand
CCGGAGGGGCCGGCGGAGGTGCGGGACCCGCCGGCTCGGGCGGCCAGGGCGGATCCGGAGGCAATGGCGGGTGGCTTTCCGGCAACGGTGGCGACGGCGGAACCGGTGGCGCCGGCGCCGTCAACAACGGGGGTAACGGTGGGGCCGGCGGCAATGCCGGTTTGCTCTCCGGAAACGGCGGTGACGGCGGCGTCGGCGGATACGGCAACAACAACGGAGGCAGCGGTGGCGCGGGCGGCGACGCCGGCTGGCTCGCCGGTGACGGCGGCAATGGCGGGACCGGCGGAGTGGGCGGCACCACCAACGGCGGCAGCGGCGGCGACGGCGGCAGCGGAGCCTGGCTTTCGGGCAACGGCGGCGCCGGCGGCGCCGGCGGCCAGGGCG
>NZ_MVIF01000318.1 GCF_002086675.1 Mycobacterium persicum | reverse complement strand
GGCGGCCAAGGCGGCACCGGCGGCCAAGGCGGTGCTGGGGGTCAAGGCGGCACCGGCACCGACAGCACCAACCCGGCCATCGCCGGCCAGGCCGGCGGCACCGGCGGCACCGGCGGCCAAGGCGGCGACGCCGGCAAGGGCGGCCTCGGCTCCACTGTTGGTGCTGATGGCACCGCCGGCAACGGCGGCACCGGCGGCGTGGGCGGCACCGGCGGCAAGGGCGCCGACAACACCGCCGCGGTCGGCGCGGGCGCCACCGGCGGCACCGGCGGTGCCGGTGGGGCCGGTGGGCAGGGCGGCACCGGCGGCGCCGCCGGCAACGCCTTCACCGGCACCGCCGGCACCCAAGGCGCCGGCGGCCAAGGCGGCACCGGCGGCCAAGGCGGTG
>NZ_MVIF01000317.1 GCF_002086675.1 Mycobacterium persicum | reverse complement strand
AATTCACAAACGCAGCACTCACCGCAGCTTGAACCCCAACTTGGTCTGATCGTAAACTTCGCCCTCACCAAGCGAAGCTAGCAACATGGTGCCGACTTCAAACCGGCTCCAGTGGTCGTGACCTACGTCCTGGCGGTCCCAGTCCGCGACCGCCGCGTGGTACTCGCCAAGCAAACCGCCGGGGATCCTTCGACAGCTACGATACGCCGGTGCCGATGATCAGCTCCGACTCGTACACCATTCTGCTGGACGCAACCCCGCGGCTACCGCAATCGAACGCCACACCCACACCCACACCGGCCGGACTAATCAGGCTCTTCGCAGATGAGGGTGTAGAGGTGGTCGGCGCGTCGTTGCCGGGATAGGGGTCGAGGTCTTCCGAAGATGAG
>NZ_MVIF01000316.1 GCF_002086675.1 Mycobacterium persicum | reverse complement strand
CTCCGCCGGCGCCGCCGGCTCCGCCGGTGCCTCCGGTGATGCCGGGGCCGCCACTCGAGTTGTGCCCGCCGGCGCCGCCGGCCCCGCCGGCACCGCCATCGCCGATTAGATACCCGCCGCCGCCACCGGCGCCGCCTGCGCCGCCGGCACCGGCGGACGAGCCGGTGTTGGTGTTGGTCCCGCCGATGCCGCCGGTTCCACCCGTCCCGCCGGTGCCGACCAGCCCGGCGTGGCCGCCGGCCCCGCCGGCGCCGCCGGCCGACGCGCTCAGATTGTTGAGGCCCTTTCCGCCGTTGCCGCCGTCGCCGCCGCCTCCGGCGGTGCCGGCCAGCAACCCGGCGTTGCCCGCGGCGCCCCCGACTCCGCCGGCTCCGCCGGGGGTAGTCGCGTTACCGTTGGCCCCGGTC
>NZ_MVIF01000315.1 GCF_002086675.1 Mycobacterium persicum | reverse complement strand
CCCCCACACCCTGCTGCCCCGCCAACCCCGCCTGAGCTGCGGCCGAAGCTCCCACCACCGCCGGCTCCATCGCAAACACCATCAGCCACGACCTCCGACTCACACACCGAGCGGACAAACACCAGCCGATCCCATCCCGCATCTACCATCCGGGCAGCACACCTAACACCACCCATACCAACCGGGCACATGTCCGCCCACTGCCGGAAGAGGTTGCACCAAATCCCTTCGCCCGGCCGGCAAAGTTACGCGGGGGCAGATTAACAACTTGCAACCAACCTGGTACTGCTTTACCCCTATCACCACCGCAGCCACCACCGCGGCATCATCACCATCATCGGCCCCGCAGCCGATCTCAGCGTCACCGACACCTGCGGCCGGCAACTCAGCACCGGATCGCTGCACGCC
>NZ_MVIF01000314.1 GCF_002086675.1 Mycobacterium persicum | reverse complement strand
CTGTGGGGCACCGGTGGCACCGGTGGCGCCGGCGGGCCATCAACGGTCTCCGACGGCGGTCCCGGCGGGCCCGGCGGGCGAGCACTGTTGTGGGGCCTCGGTGGCACCGGCGGCGTCGGCGGGGCCTCCCCGGTCGGCACCGGTGGGGCCGGCGGTGCCGCCGGTGCCGGCGGGCTGTTTGGGGGTCCGGGCGGCACCGGTGGCACCGGCGGGTTCGGCGTCGTGCACGGTGGGCGCGGCGGCGACGGGGGTGTCGGCGGATTGTTCGGCGTCGGCGGGGCCGGCGGCACCGGCGGGGCCACTACCACCGGCGAGGGCGGGTTCGGCGGGAACGGCGGCACCGGGCTGTTCAACACCGGCGGTGCCGGGGGCAACGGCGGTTCGGCGAGCGGCGGCACCAGTATCGGTG
>NZ_MVIF01000313.1 GCF_002086675.1 Mycobacterium persicum | reverse complement strand
GCTTGGTCGCCAGCTGGTGGTAGTAGCCGTAATCCGGGGAGCCGGGCCAAGCCGCGCACTTGGCCGCCTCGAAGGTGCCCCGCAACCCCGCGATCTCGGCCGGATCCCCCAAATGCGCCACCACCCCCGCCATGGCCAGCTCCTCGACCACATACCGCCACCCGGTACAGCCCTCCAGCGCGAACTCCGCGTCCCCGCTCGGGCAGTGCTTACCCAGCCAACCCCGCAGCATCTTGCGGGTTGCCGGCCGGATCTCACCCCAGTGCACCACACCGTCGTCGTCCACGTAATCAAACGTGATCTGCTTCCGGTGCACGTCAAACCCGCCTACCATCGTCATCAGTGGGACCTCCTCAAGCTCCCGAAAACTCTTACTGACGCCCACATCAACGAGCGTCTGAGCTGAGGGGGT
>NZ_MVIF01000312.1 GCF_002086675.1 Mycobacterium persicum | reverse complement strand
ATGCCTATCTGTATGGATTCGGCGGCGCCGGGGGACCCGGCGGCGCGGGTAGCCAGGGCATCGCCGATTTCAACGGCACCGACGTATTTGCCGGTGGTCCCGGCGGGTCCGGCGGTAACGGCGGCATGGGCGGGTGGATCGGCGGTGGCGGTCCCGGTGGTGCCGGCGGAGCCGGCGGTATGGGTTCCACCAGCCAGGGTGGCGGCGGTCATGGTGGTGAGGGTGGCCCCGGCGGGCACGGCGGTTCCACTCGGTTCATCGGGTCCGGCGGTCCTGGTGGCGAAGGTGGCCCGGGCGGGCGCGGTGGCAGTTCGCTGACCCTGGGTGTGGCCGACGGCAACGGGGGTAACGGAGGTGGCTTCGGAGGTGGCGGCACCGGTGGGATCTTCCTGGGTCCCGGTCCTCACAACGATGT
>NZ_MVIF01000311.1 GCF_002086675.1 Mycobacterium persicum | reverse complement strand
CCCTGCCAGGGCGCCAACTGCCCGGCGATCACCGACACCCCGCTGTGATAGCCGGCCATGGCGGCCACGGCTGAGGCCCACATTCCCTCGTACTGAGCCTCGGCAGCCGCAATCGCCGGCGCGTTCTGCCCGAACAGATTCGATAGCACCAACCGCACGAACTGATTGCGGTTGGCCGCCACCACCACCGGCCGAACCATCGCGGTCCGCGCGGCCTCGAACACACTGGCCACCGCGTTGGCCTGGGCAGCCGCCCCCGCCGCC
>NZ_MVIF01000310.1 GCF_002086675.1 Mycobacterium persicum | reverse complement strand
CCTCCGATCCGGAGTTGCCGTACAGTCGCCCGCCGATACCGCCGGTGCCCCCCCAGCCACCACCTTGGCCGCCCTCCCCGCCGGCACCACCATCGCCGACCCATCCTGCGGCGCCGCCATCACCACCACCACCGGCAATCGCGCCATTACTGGCAGAGCCACCAGCCCCACCATTGCCGCCGTTGCCGAACGTTCCGGCTTGGCCACCGTTACCGCCTTGACCAGCGAGACCTGCGCTACCGGCGCTTGCCCCGCCGGTGCCGCCGTTGCCGCCGTTGCCAACCAACACTCCACCCTTACCGCCGGCACCACCGTAACCGGCAGCTTGGGACGCGGCTCCACCTGCTCCGCCGTTGCCGCCGTGGCCGAAGAGTCCGGCTGCTCCGCCGTTACCACCGCCACCGCCGTCGCCGCCGCT
>NZ_MVIF01000030.1 GCF_002086675.1 Mycobacterium persicum | reverse complement strand
CCGACTCAGGCTTGCGCCAACCCGCACGAGGCATACCCTACAAACTACACCCATGTAGTCTTAACTGAACGGTATTGGGTCTAAGCCAGGTCTAAGCCAGGTCTAAGCCGGCGTGAAATAAGGCAGTGTCAAATCAGAGCCAATCTCGTGGAATTGCACGTGCACCCGCATGCCGATGTCCAGATCCGCCGGTGCTATGCCGACGATGTTGGTCAGCATCTGGTAGCCCTCGTCCAGCGTGACGATCGCCGGCGCATATGGCGGCTCGAACTCGGGCGTCACCGGCCGGTAAACCACTGTCCAGCTGTATATTTCGCCTACCCCGGCACTGCGCATCCAGATTAGATTCCCGGACATACACTGCCGGCAGTGCTCGGCCGGCGGGAAATGCGCGGCGCCGCACGTCTGACAGTGTTGATAGCGCAGCTCGCCTGCTCGGCATCCGTCCCAGAAAGGAGCGCTGAGCGGACTTCTCGGGTGCGGCGCCGGCCCGCGCTGCGGCCGCAACACCTCGCCCGAACTCATCGCGGTTCGGCTCCGAGGATCAGCACCGTGGTGAACAATGCACCCGCTCCCCCGTTGCTGCACAACGCGATACGTGCATCCGGAACTTGAAGCGCGCCGGCCTCGCCGCGCAACTGCTGAACCGCTCGAATGGCGCGCTGCATCATTTGCGGATTCCTCCCGGCATGGCTGAAGGACATGGTTCCGCCGTCGGTGGTGACCGGGTGGCTACCGCCGATGGCGATGTGACCGTCGGCGACGAACGGTCCGCCTTCGCCCGGGCCGCAGAAGCCGAACGCTTCCAGCTGACGGATGATCTCGAACGAGAACGGATCGTAGAGTTCCAGCACATCCACCTGGTCGCGACGCAGCCCGGCATGCTTAAACGCGCGATCGGCCGCACGGCTGCCCACCCGGCCATTGACCTGACCACCGTGCCGGCCTGCGAGGTCCCAAGCGGGTGGGTGCTGATACGACGGACCGAAATGATCTGCGCCACTTGCCAATACGTAGATCGGCTGGCTGGCGACCGGCACCTTGTCCAGGTTCGCCACCACCAGGGCGCAGCCTCCCTCGGAGGTGGTGGCGCAATCGAGTAGGTGAAAGGGCTCGGCGATGGGTCGTGATGCGGTGATGTCCTCAGGGGCGAAGGGTCCGCGTTGGTAGTACACGGCTTCCGGGTTTCGCGAGCCGTTGTTGCGGATGGTGGCCGCGACGATGGACAGGTGCTCGCGGGTGGTCCCAAAGACGTGCATGTGGCGACGGGCGATGAGTGCGAACTCGGCGGCGGTGAACATCCCCCACGGCGCCACGAACTCGTTCTCCGGCCGGGTCCACGGCGCCGTGGCTACATGGTCGCGATATTCACCTGCCTGGGCGGCGACGAGGACCACCACGTCGGCCATGCCGTGCTCGATCGCGGTGACGGCCTCGGTGATCATGCCGATCCCGAACCCCACCCCCTGCCAGGCCGGCCCGAGCCGGAGGTCGTAGATCAGTGCCGTGGACAAGGTGCCGGCACTGATGCCGTCCACGTCGTCGAGGTTGAGGCCGGCGTCGTCGAGGGCTCCCCGGATGGCCTTCACCGCCAGGCTGCGGGAGGTTTCGCCGTCCAGGCGGCGTCGCTGGCGGGTGTTGTACACGCCGACGACGGCTGCGGTGTTGCGCTTGGTCGCGCCCACTGTCACTCCGTTCTGCTGCCGTGCGGGTGTGGCACACGGCACGATGACGATCATGACCGATTCCAGCGCGACCCGAGTGGCCGTCTACTTCGACTTCGACAACATCGTGATCTCGCGCTACGACCAAGTACACGGACGCGGCACCTTCCAAAAGGACAAGACCAAGGGTCTGGACCCGCAGCGGCTGCGAGCGGCGACGGTCGATTTGGGCGCGATCATGGATTTCGCGTCGTCGTTCGGCACCCTGGTGCTTACCCGCGCGTACGCGGATTGGTCGGCCGAGGTGAACGCCCGCTACCACGGCCAGCTTGTCGGACGCGCGGTCGATCTCGTGCAACTGTTCCCCGCAGCCGCATACGGCAAGAACGGCGCCGACATCCGGCTGGCCGTCGATGCGGTCGAGGACATGTTCCGGCTGCCCGACCTGACCCACGTGGTGATCGTCGGCGGCGACTCCGACTACATCGCGCTCGCACAACGCTGCAAGCGGCTGGGCCGGTACGTCGTCGGCATCGGCGTGGCCGGCGCCAGCAGTCAGTCGCTGGCCGCCGCGTGCGACGAGTTCGTCACCTACGACACGCTGCCCGGGATATCCACCACCGTCGTGGCGGCGCAGCCCAAGAAACGCGGACGCCATGCCAGCACCGCGGAGCCGGACGAGGAGCCGGCTTCACCCGACCCGCAGGCCGCCGCCACCCGACTGCTCGAACGGGCGCTTCGGATCGGCCAGGAGAAAGACGACGCGGACTGGCAGCACAACTCGATGGTCAAGGCCCAGATGAAGCGGATGGACCCCTCGTTCAGCGAGAAGTCGCTGGGCTTCAAGTCGTTCAGCGACTTTCTGCGTTCCCGCAGCGAGGTGGTCGACCTTGACGAGAGCAGCACCACGCGGATGGTGCGCCTGCACAGCGACGCGGGTTGATCGCCGATCATCCGTCTATTTCGCCGGCGATTCCGCGCTCGATGCTGGCCCGGATGCTGCCCGGCAATACGATGAGGCCGTCGAGTTCGGTACGCGCCAAAGCATATGCGCGCTGTCGCTCCTGCTGCGTCGCGGAAGTGTCGGCCGCCACCCGCAACAGGCTCTGGGCACGCGCCAGGCGCTGCCGTTCCTCCCGTGAGAAGTCGTTCCTGCCTTTACGAATGGCCTCTGTTTCCGCGGCGTTGAACGCGGTCACATAGCTTTCGACAGCGTCGAGGTAGTGTCGCGTACCCTCCCGGTCGTCGACCAGATCTTCCGCACGAACCGGCCGATGGAAATCGGCCGCCAGTTTGGCCTTGTGAAACGCCGTTGTCAGCGGATCTCGCATGTCGGTCATCACCGGGAAGTCGAGGAGCTTGGCGGGATCGAGTTCGTACTCCAGCCAGCGAGCATCGGTGTGGTCATGTGCATCGATCGCGCGTCGTATCGCGCGCCAGTGCGACGCATGATTGCCGACCTCACCCGAGTCAGCCGCAGGTTCTGCGGGATCGCCTGAGGACTGTCGTTGTCTATTCAGCGACGACAGCGCCCGGATGCCGGCATAAATCACGCCGATCACCGGTGCGGCCAGCACCAGCAACTCCAGCAGCCGAAACAGCAGTCCCACCAGGCAAGGATGCCATCATTGCGCTTAAAGGGCTGCCTGCTGCGCCAACCGCACCCCGAGATGCGGTGTCGAGCTTGGCATCGACATACGTCGACGTCGACGGCATCGAACCGTCAATGCCGAAGTCGTGAATCGTAAACCGCACCAAGACCATCCGTTGTCGCAGGGTTGCGTTTCGCCGAGCGCCCAATGAGCTTCCGGGCGCTCACCGCCGACGATATCCACGAGATGGCCGACTGAGCTGACGTAAGGCTGCGAACCTGGCGGGTTATCCACAGCCTGACGGTGGACCCGCGGTGTTGTCGGCCGGCCGTGGCATAATCGAATGTATGTTCGACTACCAGACCGGTGAGGTCGCCGAGATGGATGACTGGTTTGAGCGCCGTCATCCCTCCCAAACCCTGGAGTCGGCGAGGTTGTTGGACCGGATGTGTGCGGCGGGCCGGACGGAGAATCGGGCCGCCGCGGCACAGCTGAGCGCGATCGGGGAACTGTTCGCCTATCGGCTCTCCCGGTGTTCAGAGACCGAGGATTGGGCCATCGACACCATGGAGGCGGTGGCCGCCGAAGTCGGGGCGGCGTTGCGGATCAGCCAGGGGTTAGCGGCCAGCCGGCTGCGCTATGCCCGGGTGATGCGTGAGCGGTTGCCGCAGGTCGCCGAGCTCTTTAAGGCCGGGGACATCGACTACCGGGCGTTTCAAACGCTGGCCTATCGCACCGAGCTGATCGAGGATCCGCAGGTGCTGGCAGGGGTAGATTCCCAGTTGGCGGCGCTGGTGCCGCGCTGCCCGTCGCTCAGCCGGGGCCGGCTGGGCGCCCTGGTCG
Organism: Mycobacterium persicum; assembly: GCF_002086675.1. Taxonomy (GTDB): domain Bacteria; phylum Actinomycetota; class Actinomycetes; order Mycobacteriales; family Mycobacteriaceae; genus Mycobacterium; species Mycobacterium persicum. The sequence goes on along the minus strand of NZ_MVIF01000030.1, from coordinate 48,668 downwards.
ACAAGGTCGTGGCCAACGCCGACGCCGATGCGGTGCGACGCCGCAAGGAACAGCAGACCGAACGCCAGATCCGCATCGACGAGGGTATCGGCGGGATCTCCCAGATCGAGGGCACCCTGTTGACCCCCGATGCCCACGCGCTGGACAAGCGGCTGACCGCGCTGGCGGCCACGGTCTGTGACCATGACCCGCGCACCCGCGACCAGCGCCGCGCCGATGCGTTGGGGGCCTTGGCCGCCGGGGCCGATCGGCTGGGGTGTGGCTGCGGGCGTACCGACTGCTCGGCCGGCAAACGGCCGGCCGCATCCCCGGTGATAATCCACCTGATCGCCGAGCAGGCCAGCCTCGACGGGCGCGCCCAGACGCCGGCATCCCAAGTCTGCGCCGACGGGCTCATCGGCCCCGAAACGGTGGCCGAGTTAGCGGCCTCGGCCAAACTGGTGCCGTTGACCCACCCTGCCGACACCGGCCCGGAGTCGGGCTATGTTCCGTCGAAGGCCTTGGCCGATTTCGTGAGATGCCGCGACTTGACGTGTCGCTGGCCCAACTGTGATCGCCCGGCCTTCGATTGCGACCTCGATCATTCCATCCCCTACGCCGCCGGCGGGCCCACCCATGCGTCAAACCTTAAGTGCTACTGCAGGACTCACCATTTGCTGAAAACCTTCTGGGGCTGGCGCGACATGCAACTGCCCGACGGCACGCTTATCCTGACCTCCCCGACCGGGCACACCTATGTCACCACTCCGGGCAGTGCGCTGCTGTTTCCCCACCTGTGCGCACCCACTGCCGATCTCCCCACCGACCAAATCCAAACACCTGACCCCTGTGCCGGGCGCACTGCGATGATGCCCAGACGCCGCCGCACTCGCGCCCAAGACCGCGCCCAGCGCATCGCCACCGAACGCCGCCACAACCACCGCGCTCGCACCACCCCGCACACCGAACACACCAACCAAACCGGACCCGCCCCACCCGACACCGACGACGAACCACCGCCGTTCTGATACAGAACGGCCTCGATGTAAGCGAGGTCGCTACCGCGCGCCATTACCGCTTGTCGGTCTGACCGGCCGCGATCTCGTCCGCCGCCTTGGCGACAATTCCTCCGGCCAGTCGCGACGACATCTCGGGGGCGTTCGCCGCGAACCGGGCCAGCGCCCGCTGACGCAGCGGGGCCACGGTGACTTCGGCGCGATTTCGCTCGATGGCGTCGACTACCGCCGCACCGACCTGTTCGGGTGTGCCGGTGCCGATCAGCGGCGGCATCGCGGCCCCCGAATCGGCGAACATCCCGGCACCACCGATTGCCCCCCGGGCTAACCACCGAGACGCCCACCCCGGCCGGTCGCAGGTCGTCGCGCAGGCACAGCGCGAATCCCCGGATGCCGAATTTCGTTGCTGCATAGAGCGAGGCGCGCGGTGTGGCGGCCTTGCCGGAGATCGACGAGAGGAAGACGAAATGCCCAGACCTTCGTTTGGTGAACACCGGAATCAGTTCGCGCGTCAGCTGTACCGGTACCTCGAGGTTGACCCGTAGCGCACGGTCTACCTGCTCGGCAGTGAAGCTGTCCAGTTTTCCCGACGCCGGCAGCGCGGCATTGGCGACCAGGACGTCGATCTCCCCCGCCTCGGCAAGCAAGGCGGCTGCGGCGCCGGATTCGGACAGGTCACTGACGACCGTTCGGTGGTCGAGTCCGCTCAGCGAAGCCGCAAGCCTGTCCAGCTCCGCCGGTTTGCGGGAGCTCAGGATCAGTCGCGCGCCGTGGTCGGCGAGTGCCGCGGCGATCGCTCGTCCGAGGCCGCCGGTGGCACCGGTGAGCAGGACGGTCTTGCCCGTGAGTTCCATTCGCTCGACGCTAGTCCAGGTCGCCGTGTCAACCGAATGCATCGTCGAGCAATGGGATTCGATGGCGGCGTGTCAACTGTTGGAACCCGTCGCCTCCCCGGCACGCGGCACCCGCCAGCCGGGCTCACCAAGCCGACCAAGGCCCCGTGGTTCCGCCCGATCGAGCTGGCAAGCGATGCACGCTCTTCAGGATGCCAGGCTGGTGAAGCCGCCGCCGGCGATCAGGACCCACAAGGCGAGAACGGCGCTACCGATAACGTGTCATTGCCCTTCATTGGGTGGGCGTGGCTGGGTATCGGTAGCCTGCGGCCTGATCAGACTCCCGCGCGACGCGTACACCGTAGTAGTACGCCAGCTTGCCGCCCAGGAACCCCGACACCGCCAGGAACGTCAGGCTGACGATGGACAGCACCAGCGGGCCGATGCCCACGGCGGAGGGTTGGTGGTAGTTGCTGTAACGCCAGATGAAGTTGACGATGTAGGCCACCACGACGCTGACGTTGAGCGTCATGTGCAGCAGCCCGGTGCGGAAAGCGGGTGTGCCGGTGGGGATGGTCAACAGATCCAGGAAACCGACGATGGCTGCGGCGAGCGCGCCAATCACACCGATGGCGATCAGCCACTGCGACCCCTGATACAAGAATCCGGGCTGGTCGACGATGCGCGAGGCGATGTCGAAGACCAAGCTGGCCACCCACGCCCCGATGGGCACCGTGACCAGGATCGGGTGATACGGATGACCGTAAGGCCCGGCCAATAGGGAGCTGACGGGCTTCTTTGCCGGCTCAGTGTGCGTTGTCATGGCAGCCTCCCGCGATCCTGTGCCAAACGGTTACTTGGGGTGGGTTCGGTGATCTACTTCCGCATGCCCGGCTACCCGCGGTTGGTTTGGCTAAACCGCGTGGGTGATGCCCAGCGTTGAACCGCTTGGTTTGGGGCCCACATGAACGACGAGCATGAGGCGATCAATCAGTCCGTCCTGGCCCGTCGGCGATTCGGCGGCTCAGTATTCGAAGCGGTTCAAGACGTCATAGTCGCCGAACGGCGTCGCATGCAGCAGCAGCCGGTACATCAATCGCACCGGGGTCGCCTCGATTTTCTGATAGCTGGCCAGTGCGGAGGCCTGTTCGCGGAAACGCAACCTCGGGTTCCACCGTTCAAGGTCTCGGATATCGCCGATGCCCCACTTGACCATGCCTTTGGTGAAGATCTTCGACAGCCGGGGACCCATCGGCGAGATGGTGTCGAAAAGCATTTCGCCGTGCTCGAATCGGTCTGTCAGGCACGCGAGCAGCCGCCGCACATCGCCTTCGGCAAGGTACATCAGCAGCCCTTCGGCGGCGACCAGCGTGGGACGTCCCGTCGGAATCTGCTGCAACCAGCCGGGATCGGTCACCGGCGAGCCGATCATGCGGTAGTTGTCCGTTTCGTCGTAGAGCCGGCGGCGCAAGTCGATGACGCTCGGCTGGTCGAGATCGAACCACAGCACCGACGCCGGGACCGCAAGACGATATGCGCGGCTGTCCAGCCCACAACCGAGGTGCAGCACCACCGCATCGGGATGCTGTCGAAGGAAATCAGCGCACCAGTCGTCAAGCTGCTTGGCGCGCAATACCACCAGATACTGATTGGTGGCGGGCAGCGAAGTTCGACGTATCCGCTTGAAGTCGTAGTCGATCCGATCCACCGCTTCGGCGGCCGCCACATCACCCAAGATGGGCTTACGGGAACGACTTTCATAGCCACGCAAGTACAGGGTCACCAAGTTCGTCCATTCCACCGAACCCCATCGGACCGAACTGAAGTCGACCTTGGGAGGCACCACGATTGCCCACCAATCTCCGGATCTCACCGGTCCTGCGTGCGGACGGTGCCGAGCGTACCGAAGCCGACTGATCACCGACGAGGGCGGTGGTCTTCGCGAATGGGATCGTGGAAGTATCAGAGAATGCCAAACCGACTGACCGGCAAAGTCGCCCTTGTCAGCGGGGGCGCCCGGGGAATGGGCGCCTCGCACGTGCGGGCGCTGGTGGCCGAGGGCGCCAAAGTGGTGTTCGGCGACATCCTCGACGAGGAGGGCAACGCGGTGGCCGGCGACATCGGCGACGCGGCCTACTACGTCCACCTCGACGTCACCGATCCCGATCAGTGGGAGGCGGCGGTCGAGGCGGCCCTGAGCAGGTTCGGCGGGCTCGACATTCTGGTGAACAACGCCGGCATCCTCAACATCGGAACCATCGAGGATTACTCGCTGTCGGAATGGCAGCGGATTCTCGACGTCAACCTCACCGGCGTGTTCCTGGGCATCCGCGCCGTCGTCAAGCCCATGAAGGCCGCCGGCCGCGGATCCATCGTCAATATCTCCTCCATCGAAGGGCTGGCCGGCACCATGGCCTCCCACGGTTACACCGCGACCAAGTTCGGCGTGCGAGGGTTGACCAAGTCGACGGCAGTGGAACTCGGAGTCAACGGAATTCGGGTGAACTCCGTTCATCCCGGGCTCGTCAGGACGCCGATGACGCAGTGGGTGCCCGAGGACCTGTTCCAGACCGCGCTGGGACGCGCCGCCGAACCGCAGGAGGTGTCCAACCTCGTCGTGTACCTGGCCAGCGACGAGTCGAGCTATTCCACCGGTTCGGAATTCGTCGTCGACGGTGGCACCGTGGCGGGCCTGGGACACAACGACTTTTCTGCCGTCGACGTTGCCCAGCAACCGGATTGGGTCACGTAGCCGATAGCCGACGCGCCGCCCGTCGGAGTGCATCTACCCCGGGGCGACCGGACGAGCTTCCAAGCGAGGCCACCGACAACAGGAGGCCCAGAAAGCGCGACTGCCCACCAACGGATCTCAACATCGGCTCCTTGTGCTGGTGCGCGCCACAAACCGGCTGGGGCAGAAGGGCAGACGGCCGTCGCGGACTCGGTTTCCCCGGGCCGGCATCGCCAAATCGGCGCAATTCTCGGGACCGCGTTCACCGGCCGCCCCGCCCACCGCTATCCCAATTTCCACGCGAATCACCGGATGCAGCCGATAGCCATCGTGCCCATCAGTGAGCGACAACCTCGGCTGCGCATCGGATTTGTCAGTGAAACCGAGTGACCGATGTGAATGCGGCCGATCCCGAGGACCGAGCGCTCGAACACCTGCGGCCAGGAGAAGCTAGGAACTGAGCGAGCCGGCCGGTGCGGGTGCGCCGATTGCCATCGCTAGCTGTTCGGGCAGAAAGTCCAGCAGGCCTGGAACGATTCCGCCCAGAGGCGTGCCGACGACGGTTGAGTCAAGGAAGAGCGGACCCAACCCAAACCCGGTGAGATCATCGACCGCGGTGTACGGACCAGGCGGAACGAGAATTCCGCTGAAAGGCAGATTGAGGGTCGTGGGAATGCCCACCACGTCGATCGTCAGCGGAAACGTCGTTTGACCATTGAGGAAGCCGTCGGCGACGACGGCCGGAGCATCGAGGACCGCACCGAAAGCACCCAACGCATTTCCGGTTTGCACGGCGTTCACGAAGGCACTCGCGCTGGAGCCCAACGCGTGCAACCCGCTAACCGGCCCGCCCAGCCCGTCGATAGCCAGCGCCAGCGGCAACCCCATATTGGCGTCGATAACTATTCCGAGACCTATCGGGCTGGTCGGGTCTGCGAACGGCTCGAGCACCGACGTAAGTGATGTGTTCGTGAGCGCCTTGATCACATTGGTAGCGTTCTGCGCCATCTGGGCGGGAATGGACGGGGGGATCAGGTTGGTGAAGTTTTGTGCCATCTGTCCTGGGATGGCGAAGATAGGTAGTAGGTCGCCCAGTGTGCCCGTCGGCGTGATGGTTATGAGTGGCGGATCACCTGCGGGGTCAATTGGGCCGACGGAGACATCGAAGCCCGTGAGGAACAGCTTTCCAAAGCCGGACCCAAGGGTGTCCACCGCACCATTGACATTGCCCGCCATGAATTCCTGGTAGGCAGTTTGGTAGGCCGCCGGTAAGGCGTGCAGCCCAGCGTTGAAGTCCTGGCCGGCACTTTGCAGCGACGTGGCGACCGTCTGCGCGAAGCCCATCTGGTTGGTGATCACCTGGTGTAGGAACGCCGCCGGATCAGCAGTGGCAAGGGCCCGGAAGGCAGCTTGGACAGTCGCCGGCGCATTGGCCAGTACCGCGGGGAAGTTGGTGACGGCGTTGTGCAGTGCCGTGGCGGCCACTTGGCCGTAGCCGAGCTGGTTGGCGATCAACTGGTGCAGGAGTGGCGCCGGATTGGCAGCCACGGCACTTCCGAGGCTTTGTAGGTTGGCGACCGTATTCGAGAACAGGCTCTGGTACGGGCCGGCGACCGTGGCCCCAAAGGTGCGGATCGCCGCGGATGCATTGGTGATTGATTGCGAAATGCTTTGCAGCTCAGCCTGAATCGGACCGGACACCAGCGCGGCGGCGGCGCCGCTCGCAAGCGCCCTGGCCGCGGCGGCGGTGTTGCCCCCGATCAACGGCGCGCCCAGCAACGCCTGGGCGGGCGCGTTCACCGCATTCAGCAGACTCTGCGCACCGGCGGCCTCCGCGCTTGCGTATGCACCGGCGCCGGCGTTCAAGAGGCTCACAAACTCGTCGTGAAAGGCTCCAGCCTGAGCGCTGATGGCTTGGAATTCCTGGCCGTGGGCGCTGAACATCGCCGAGATGGCCGCCGATACCTCATCACCCCCGGCGGCCAGGATCCGGGTGGTAGGCGCAGCCGCGACCGCGGTGGCCTCGTTGATCCCCGAGCGCAGACCAACCAGGTCTTGTGCCGCAGCCTCAACCAATTCCGGCACCATGAACATGAATGACACTTCCGCCTCCCTCACCCAGGTCCGACGGTGACCGGGCGGTCATCGGACAACTCCGACGCTAAACCTACTCCCGGGTAAGTTGCGGAATTCACAGTAACCTCGCAGGGTTTATTACCAAATCACACAGGAAACCCGCGCGGCCCGTCGGCATCGGGTCGGCATTGAAACGTTGCCCAGCAACCTGATTGGGTCACGTAGCCCGGCAGCTTGAGCCGTCTGGCCATCGCGCCGGTACCAAGGCCACCTGATTTGAGGACTCAAGTCACTAGAACGCGCGAGCGGGGCCGGGTGAGATGGTGGCGTGACTACCCTTCCTTCTGCCGGATCGCTTCCGATCTCCACCGTTACCGGTGACCCAGTGGCCCGTGTCGTCGCCGACGCCACCGTGGCCGACGTCGCCAACGCGATGGTCGCCGACAACGTCGGAGCAATTGTCATCGGCGACGACGAACGGCCCGCCGCGCTGGTCAGCGAACGCGACATCGTCCGGGTTGTAGCCGCCGGGAAAGACCCGAATGCGGTACGGGCCCTGGACATCGCCAGCACCAAGCTGGTGTGGTGCGACGCCGATGCGACCGTCGACCAGGTGGCCAACTGGATGATGCAGCGCTACATCCGTCATGTTCTGGTGGAGCAGGACGGTATGCCGGCCGGGATCGTTTCGGCTCGCGACCTGCTCGGCGTCTACTGCGCCGAAGCCGATCTTGACATGGGCTGACCCCGGACCGGCGGTCAGAAGGCGTCGGGGTTGCGCTGAATCTCGGCGGGCACCGGGTGCGTTCGATGAGCGAGCGTTGCATACCTGCCATGTCCGCCCATGTCATCTGCGCGGGTTCCTTGCCGGTAAGTATGACGTCGCAGGCCAGCTTGCATACCCGTTCTATCGACGCCGCGCGGTAGACGGCTTCGGCGAGAGTGCGGCCGGTTGCGATGACGCCGTGGTTGGCCAGAATCGTCAGATTTGTGTCTCCGATGTGCGCCGCGAGATCTGCTGCGCGGGAAGCGCTGTCGACTTCGCCATCGTAGGTGTCGACCAGGCACAGATCGTCGAGGAATAGCGAGCCCGTCTGGTGCACCAGCTCGGGCAGCCTTCCCAGCGCGGCCAGCACACACACGTAGTAGGGGTGGTTGTGAATGACCACCCTTGCGTCATCCCGGACCCGGTGCAGTTCGGTATGGATGTGGATCGCCGGGGTGACATCCCAGCGGCCGCGGACCACTCGCGCGTCGGCGTCCACCACGCAGATATCCGAACGCGGTGAGCTCCTGCCACCACAACCCCCACGGGTTGACCAACATGTCGGTGTGCCCGTTGGGTTGCCAGGTGATGTGTCCGGCCATGTTCTCCGCGAACCCGATCGCGGCGAGGTGGCGAAAGGCCACGGCCAGCGCCTGTGCGTCGGACAGCTCGACTCCGATCGGGGGCATCACGGCCGGCGCCCACACCTCCAGACCGCCCGGGCGTGGCTCAGCAGTGTTCATCATCGACCTCCATCCTGGCGCGAATATCTTCGCGGAGCGCGCCTTTGGCGACCTTGCCGCCCGAGGAACGAGGCAGTTCGTCGACCACGATCAGTCGCTCGGGCAGTAGCTCCTTGGAATAGCCCAAGCCCAGCAGATGATTCACCAGTTCGGCCAGCTCCAGGGTGTGCGAGCCGACGAGTTCGGCATAGAGGCAGACCTTTTCACCGAACACCGGATCGGGCATAGCGACCGCGGCGGCCACCGCAATCGCCGGATGAGTCAGCACGGCGTCTTCGACCTGCGCCGCGCTGATGTTCTTGCCGCCGCGCACAATGAACTCGGAGATCCGGCCGGTGACCGTCAGGTACCCCTCGGCGTCAATTTCGCAGAGGTCACCCATGCGCATCCACCCGTCGGCGGTGAACAGGGTGTCGTGGTCGGTGCCATTCAGATAGCCGAGGCTGGTCGCCGGTCCCCGGCAGGCGGGCTGGCCGCGACCCGTCGCGGTGACGTCGCGATCCCCGTCAAAAAGCCGGACCGACATCTCCGACACCACCCGTCCAGCGGTCCGCAGCCGGCGTTGCCGCGCGTCATCCATCGTGGTCCCGCTGAGCAGCCCGGTCTCGTTGGAGCCGTAGAACTGCAAAATCTTGGCTCCGGTGATTTCCTCGAACTCCGCGGCCGGCCGGTACGGCACCGCCTCACCGCCGGTGAAAACGACACGCAGCGAGCTCAGATCGACATTGCGGCATCCCGAGTCGGCCATCAGCATCGTCAACTGCGTACTGACACAACACAACACGGTGACCCGGTGGTCGGCTATCGCCTGCGCCGCCGCCCTTGTGGTGAACCGGTCCAGGATCACCGCGGTGGCGCCAAGGTGGATCGGAGTCGTATGACTGGTCCAGATCCCGAACCCGAACGGTGTCGCGATGACCGGCAGGAACACGTCGTCAGAGATCAACAACCCATGAGTGACCGCCTTCAGATGGAAGTAGTGCCAACGGTTTTGGGTGTGCACCACACATTTGGGCCGTCCCGTGGTGCCGGAGGTGGAGTTGATCAGGAAGACGTCGTCGGGTCCGAGCCGGCAGTCGATGTCCAGCGCCCCGGGTTTGGTCTCGACGCTCAGCGCCGGCGCTTCCCCGCGCCGGCCGAGCTCCAGCAACGGCACCGCGCATTCGGCGGCCACACTCGCAGCAGCGTGGCCACGATGCCGGTCGCTGATCAGGATTTTCGGCCGGGTATCGCGCACAATCCGCACGACTTCGCGAGGGCCAGCACGCGCGCCGAGGCCGACGACGACGGCGCCGCAGCGCTCGATCGCGACGAACAGCAGATGGATGGCTGCCGAGTCACCGTGCCACACCGCCACCCGGTCCCCCCGCACCACCCCGACACTTGCCAGTTGTTCGGCCAATAGCGTTGCGCCACAGTCAAATTCATTCCAGCTCAGCGATCCGCCCGGGCGGTCGACATAGGCGGCCCGGCCGGGTGAGAGTTCGGCGTTTCGACGTACCGCATCAGACAACGTGGTGTCCGACCACCAACCGTCCGCGTGGTAGCGGGCTGCCTCGTCGGCGCTGAACGCCGGAGAACCCACGGTATCGAGCCCACCGCTACCCATCACCAAATAATAGGAAAGCGGCGTGGCGCGTCATCCGGAGCCGCCACTGCGCGAGTCTGCCCCGCCGCGGCGCTGCGCTACCCTGCCCTCAACATCCCCTCGAACGAGACCAGCGGGAGCGAGCGTGACGGAGATGCCCGACGGTATCTCGATCCGGCGAGCCAAGCCGGCGGACTACGCGAACGTCGCGCCGATGCACTACCGGAGCTGGCGACTGTCGTACCGGGGAATCGTGATTCCCGAGCTGCTCGATCTCTTCGATTGGCGGGCGTGGATCGGTCGGGAATACCCGCTGGCGTTGAGCCGCGCCGGATGGGGAATGTGGCTGGCCGAGTCGAGCGGCCACATCGTCGGGGTGAGCATCTTCGGGCCGGAGCCGGGCAATCCCGACCATCTCGAGATCGATGCGCTCTACGTCGCCGCGGGACATGAACGCCGGGGCATCGGCAGCCTCTTGCTCGACCACGCGCTCAGCTCCGAGCCCTCGCATGACGCCGTCCTATGGTGTGCCGAGATGAACCATCAGGCGCAGTGCTTCTACCGCAAGAAGGGCTTCCGGCCCGACGGGCGCTCCGACCTCTTGACCCTGCTACCGGGCGTGCTGGCGGTACCCCAGATAGGTTTCACCCTGCATCGATCCACCGGCCAGGGCTGAGTCGCCCTACCGGTCACAATCAGCCGCGCGGCAGGCGGATCTTCCACCGCACGAAGCACAGGTAGGCAACGCTGATCACGGCCAGCATGCCCATGTCGAACCACCACGCGCCGGGCGTGTGATGCCAGTGCGAATCCTTGGGAGTCAGCGGGCCGGGCACCAACTTGATCAGGTCGACGGTGGACGCCGAGGCCGCGAATCCCCAGCGCGCCGGGGTGGCCCAAGACATCTGGTCGAGGCCGGCACGTCCGGTGACCGGAATCATGCCGCCCGAGAACACCAGCTGCGACATGACCGCGACCACCAGCAGCGGCATGATCTGCTCATTGGATTTGGCGATAGCCGACAATGCCAGCCCGAGCATCGCCGAGGCGACGCAGGTCAACGCGACGTCGGCGAATAGCTCGAGTCCCGGCTTGCCCAATGCCACCGCACCCTGCGTCGGGCCGCCCTTGCCGATCAGCACGATGATCGTGACGATCGCCGACTGAACCACCGCGAACACGGTGTACACACAGATCTTGGCGACCAGGTACGCGGTGGTGGACAAGCCGACCGCCTGTTCCCGCCGGAAAATGGGCCGCTCACCGATGAGGTCGCGGATGGTCAGCGCGGTTCCCATGAAGACGGCGCCGACATTGAGCAACACCAGGATCTGGCCGGGCTCGTTGGGCGCATTGCCCATCGGGTTGGGGAAACCGAAGCCGACGTCACCGGGTACCGACATCGACAGCGAACCCATGATGAACGGCAGGAGCGCCAGAAAGACGAAGTAGCCGCGGTCGGAGACGATCAACCGGATCTGCCGTCGAGCGATCGTGGAGAACTGCCGGAACAGGCTGGTGTGCGACGGATCGCCCAACTCGGCGGGTTGCTCGGCTGGCGGCGGCGGCGGCGGCGGGCCGGTACGTGACAGATACCGGGCCTGGGCGCCGTCCGGGTCGTCGGCCACCGTGCTGAAGATGTCGGCCCAGTTGGTGGTGCCCATGGCCGGGCCGATCTGGTTGGGCGGCCCGCAGAACGCCGTCTTGCCGCCGGGGGCCAGCAGCAGCACCTGATCGCAGACGTCGAGGTAGGTCAGCGAATGGGTGACCACCAGCACCACCCGGCCGGCGTCGGCCAACTGTCGCAGCATGGTCATGACCTGGCGGTCCAGCGCCGGGTCCAGGCCCGAGGTCGGCTCGTCGAGGATCAGCAACGACGGTCCGGTCAGCAGTTCCAGCGCCACCGAGGCACGCTTACGTTGACCGCCCGACAGCTTGTCGACCCGGGTCTCGAGATGCTTGGACATCTCGAGTTCCTCGAGTACCCGGGCAACCACCTGTTCCCGGTCATCCTTGGTGGTGTCGGGCGGCAGCCGCAGCTCGGCGGCATACATCAGCGCTTGTTTGACGGTCAGCTGGCCGTGCACCACATCGTCTTGCGGGACCATGCCGATCCTGCTTCGCAGCGAGGCGTATTCGGCGTGCACGTTGTGACCCTCGAACGCCACCGTGCCGCTGGTCGGATGCGTGTAGCCGGCCACCAACCGCGCGAAGGTCGACTTGCCCGCACCGGAGGGACCGATGACGGCCGTGAGCATGCCCGGGCGCGCGGTCAACGAAATGTTGTCCAACAACGTCTTGTTGTTCTCGATCGTCCAGGTAACCCCGCGCACATCCAGACCGCCGGTGCGCGTCTCCAACAACGTCTCTTCGCGACGCGCCAGCGCGCCGCCGGCGAAAACCAGGTCGATGTTGCCGATCGTGACGACGTCGCCGTCATGCAGCAACGCCGATTCAACCCGCACCCCGTTGACGAAAGTGCCGTTGATGCTGCGGTTGTCGCGGATCTCGGTGCCGCCGGGCGTCGGGACCAGGGTGGCGTGGTGGCGCGACGCCAGCACCTCGGGGATGACGATGTCGTTGTCGTCGGCCCGGCCGATCCGCAGCGAGCCGGGCGGCAACTCCCCCGCGGCTTTGCCGGGCCGCAGGATCTTCATCATCGACGTCGCGATGTTGCCCGTTTCACCGCCGGGACGGACGGTTACCGGCGGTGGCGGACTCGCCGCGGGTGGGCGGTATATCTGCGGTGCCGGCTGTGGCCCCGACTGCGGGCGGACCGGTTGAGCGCCGGTCGGGTAGTGCGGCGGCGGCCCCGACGGCGGCGCGTGCTGTGGCCCGCTGGGCGGTTGGGCGGGTATCCGGGTGGTCGGCGGTGGCTGCTGTGGCGCTTGTGGCGGTGGCGTCTGGTGCGGCTGCCATTGAGCACCGGTCTGCGGCGCAGCGTGGGCCGGCCAGGGGCCGCTCGGAATAGGGGGGACCGGCATCGCCGTCGTCGGCGGGGGACGCCCGACAGAACCCTGCTGGCGCCGACCGACCTCGAAGTCCAGAGCCGGACCGTCGGGATTGCCGATGTTGATCCGCTGGCCGTCGTGGATGTCGACAACCGGTACGCGGCGGTTATTGACATAGAGGCCATTGAGGCTGCCGTTGTCGATGGCGATCCAGCGGCCCTGGTCGAAGCGCAGCAACAGGTGCACTCGCGAGATGAGCGGGTCCGCGACACGGACGTCGGCGCGTAGATCACGGCCGATAACGACATCGTGGCCGGCTGCGAAGGTGCGCTCAGCTCCGTTGTATCGCACGGTCAGCACTGGCGGCGCGACTGTTTGGGTCATCGGGACCAACTGTAACGGCAGCAGCGCCAACTGCAGAACAAGACGTTGATGAGTGTTCGTCGCGTGGAATCCGGCGGCGCGCAGGATGACCTGTGCTTGGTTATCCGAGAACGCGGATAAAATTCGTTGCCTAACGAGTCCCACGCGATCGATTGGTAAAGCCGGGCAGGTGCCAGCCAGCAGCAAGGAGATCTCGATGCGTCCCTGGAAGCGGCCCGCGGCCGTGTTAGCGACATCGGCACTGGCGTTCACCGCCGTGCCAGAAGTGTTCGCCAACATGGCGCCGACCGCCCAAGTGAATGCGGATGTATGCGTCAATGCCGGCCGGCGAGTCTCCGTCAGCGGATGCGCCAACATTGCCGATGCGGTGGCTCCCTACGTACCACCGCCGTCGGAATACGCCCCGTTGCCGGAAGACTATCCGCCTCCCCCACCCCCGGCGCCCAATGTCAACGTCTGCGCCAATGTCGGCCGGCGCATCAGCGTCAGCGGGTGTGTGTAATCGCTGATTTGTGACTCGCTGTCGGCGCGCCTGGTGGGTTGAGCCGGGGCGTGGCGACACGACCGTCGCCCGCCTGAGGGCCTGAGGGCATAACGGCCATGGGCTTCGCTGTGCAGGTTGCCCCAGGTTGAACTCTTGGCGCGGCGTCTTGCACACCCCGGCGGCAGGCCGGCCGATGCCACGGGCGCTTTGTCCCACCCATTTGGCAATTGCGGGATCAATCAACCCTAGGCACGCGGGTGGTCAGCGCCAACACTATGCCAAGTCGGAAGTCTTGACCGAACAACAATTTTCGAGCGCGACTCGAGGAGAACGTGGTTGATGTGCGGTGGCGCCGAAGGCTGGGCCCGCGCTCGCGGAGCATTCGCCGAACCGAGGCCCAATGCCCTTGTTGATGCCGCGGCGGCGCCTTGAGTCACAACGGAAGGTTCTTGATGATTGCCCAAATCTGGATGGCATTGCCGCCGGAGGTGCATTCGACGACGTTGGGCAGCGGTCCGGGACCCGGCCCACTGTTGGCTGCCGCCGACGCGTGGACGTCGCTGAGTACTGAATATGCTGACGCGGCAGCGGAATTGACCGCCTTACTGGCCGGCGTGCAGGCTGCGGACTGGCAGGGCCCAACCGCCGAGAGCTATGCCGCCGCGCACCTGCCCTACGTGGCATGGTTGACGAAGGCCAGCACCGACAGCCTGGACGCAGCAGCCCAGCATGAAACCGTGGCTGCGGCCTATGCCTCCGCGTTGGCGGCAATGCCGACCCTTGCTGAGCTGGCGGCCAACCACGTCGCTCACGCGGTGTTGATGGCGACGAATTTCTTTGGGATCAATGCAATCCCGATTGCGCTCAACGAAGCCGACTATGCGCGGATGTGGGTCCAGGCCGCGGTCACGATGAGTGTGTACGCTGCCGTCAGCGGTGCGGCGTTGGTCGCGGCACCGCATACGCTGCCAGCCCCCGCCATAGTCAAACACCACGTCGGTCACGTGGGGAGCTTTCCCCCGCCCCCCAAACCTCCCTGGTGGCACATAATCTGGCAGCTGCTTGAAACGCTGGCCCAAGTGCTGAGCCAGGCGCTCTGGGAGTTGGTCGGCGAGCTGGCCCGGTTCGGGGTTGAAATGCTCTTCGACCTAGTGCAACTCCTGGTCGCCTACGTGGTCTTGCTTGCCGGCTATGCGCTTCAAATGGTGAAGATACTGAACCTTCTCATCGCCGACCTGCTGGTATTGCTGCTGGACCAAGTTCAGTTGGTCCTCCTCTTCCTGGATATCACGCTGCTGTGGATGAAGGCGGTGGTCCAGCAGCTGGCCGTGTTCCTGGGGAAGGTGCTGGGAACGCTGTACTGGGCGGTCGACAACGCAGCTGCAGCGGTGGCGCAGGCGATACGCGAGCTGCTCGGCGGTGCCGCAATTGCGGCGGAAATGATGGGGGTTTCACCGGGTGTGCCGCAAACCGGTGTTGCGACTCCCTTGCCGATTGGCGGATTGACCACGCCGCCGGTCGCTCTGTCGGCCGGAATCGCCCCGGCAACCGGCTCGGCCGCGGATGCGGCCGCAGCGGCGAACTCGGTGGTGGCGCAGGCCGGCGCTTCCGGTTCTTCAGCAGGGTCGGAAGTGCTGGCATCCGAATCGGGCGCCGAGATCTCAAGGTTTGCTGGGACCGCCCCTCACGGGGCCGTCCTGCGACCGTCCGGGTTGACGGCCTTGAGCAGCGAATTTGGCGGCGGCTTAGCGGTGCCGATGTTGCCCGGTACCTGGGATTCGAGCATGGCCAGCTGAGCACCGGCGCCGGCAGCCCTTGCGGCGAGCCCCTTCGAGACCGCGACACCGCCTGGTCTACGGGGTAGCGGTAGCAGCGATGATCAGGGCCAGCCGTTGCTGCGGCGAATCTCCTCGCGACATTGCCGACGGGTCTGGCCCGTCTGCTGCATGCAGATCCGGATCGGCGATTCCTGCTCGGTGGGCAGCGGCGACTCGGTGGGCTCCGCGGTGGCGGTGATCGTCGGACTTGCGACCGTGCCCGGGGTGAGCGACCAGATGGTGGTGTTGGTGCCCTGCAGGGTCGAGCAGTAGGCGGTCGCCCCGGTCTTGGTGACGCCGGTACTGCCCTGCGGTGCGCAGACCGCGCCGATGACCACGACGGGCGCGGGTGCTATCGACGTAGTGGTTTCGGTCTGCGCCGCTGCGGTAGTCGATGGTGTGGTCGGCGGCGCGGTGGTGCTAGTCGTGGTAGTGGACGTCGTTGCCGCCGATGTGGTGGTTGTCGCCGGTGAGCCGGACGTCGTTGCGGACACCACGCGCTCGTCGTCGGCGCGCTGGAACTCGCGGAGCGCCACCACGATCGCGATGACCAGCAGTATCGCCAGCACCGCGGGGATCAGCACGGCTGGTCGCACCAGCGACCGTTTGGCCGGCGGCACGGCCAGCGCGACGGGCCGGGCGATAGTTTCGTCGACGTCGCCAGCACCGCCTACCCGATGTCCGAGCGCCCGGGCGAAATCGATGCACCGCTGATACCGGTCCTTGGGATCTTTGGCTAATGCCTTGGCGAACACCGGGTCGAGGTCCGCCAGCGCGGGCAGCCGATCACCGATCGGCGGGGGCGACGCGCTGAGGTGCTGGCTGATCACCACGGCGGGGTTGGAGTGCTGGAACGGTGGGGTGCCGGTGAGCAGGTGGAACGCGGTCGCGGCCAGGGCATACTGGTCGGCCCTGCCGTCGAGGTCTTGGCCCATCAGTTGTTCGGGCGCTGCGTAGGACACGGTGCCCACGGTCATATTGGTCGCGGTCAGCCCGCTGGCTTCGCCCACCCAACCGGCGATCCCGAAGTCGGCCAACATGATTCGCCGATCCGGGGAGTCTGGCTTGGCGATCAGGATGTTGGCGGGCTTGACGTCGCGGTGCAGCAGCTTGTGTTCGTGGGCGTAGTCGAGCGCTTCGGCCACCGCAGTGATGATCGCGGTGACCTCGGGGCCCGGCATCCCGTTGGGATACCGCTCGCGCAGCAACCGCACGGCGTCCACACCGTCGACGTAGTCCATGTCGATCCACAACTGGCCGTCGGTTTCGCCGCGGTCGTGCACCGCGACAATATGCGGGTGCCACAGCGAAGCCGCGGCGTCGGCTTCACGGTTGAAGCGTTCCCGGTACTCGGTGTCGGCGGACACCTCCGGCCGGAGTACCTTCAGGGCGTCCTGGCGTGGCAGTCTCGGGTGGCGGGCCAGGTAGACCTCGCCCATCCCGCCGGAGCCCAGCTGTCGGACGATGGTGTAGCCCGCGAACGTCGAACCTTCGGCGAGCGGCATGGCGGCATCGTAGCCCGCCATGCCGTTGAGGGGTCGACGATCAGGGTGTCCGGCCAGCTCAGGACCTACCGGCTGTGATCGATCACACGGGTGCTGCGCGCCCGGCAATCGGTTTATCGCGTTTTCGACGCCAAGGCGCCGGGTAACCCGGCGTCCATGCGCGATAGCCCCATGCGTGATATTCGACTAGGAGTTGATCGGGCGGCTAAATCCGCGACAGGCGCTACCCGGCTACCGCGGCGGGCATGCGCGCCGCACAACCGTCGGTGACCTCTTTGACGAAGTCGCCGAGGTATCGAATGGCCCGCCTGCCTTCCGGCAAGACGTCCGCCGCCAGCGGGAAATCGTGAATTTGGCCGTCCCACAGGTGCAGATCACACCGGACTCCCGCGGCGTTGAGCCGTTTCGCCATGAGCTCAGCGTCGGCCAGCAACAGTTCGTCCGAACTCGCGTGGATGGCGACGGGCGGCAACGGGGATAGCTCGGCGTCCACCGGGGACTCGACCCGACGTGACGATTTCGGCTGATCCTGCGGCAGCTGCACCTGTCCCAGATACCGGGCGAACATCGACAGGGCTCCGCAGGTGAACATCGAACATCGGCGTGCGTTGCGGTGGGCGAGCTTGCGGGCCGGATCGGGATCGGTGAAGGGCGAAACGGTGGCGATGCCGGCCGGCTTCGCCAGGCGGCTGCGAATCGCCGACAACGTCGTCATGAACGCCAAGTACCCGCCCGCCGAATCGCCCGCCACCACGACCTGCTCGCCGGCGAAGCCTTGATCCTGCAACCAGGCCAGACCGCTCAGTGCGTCCTCGATCGCGTCGGTGATCTGGTACGACGGCAGCTTGCGGTATCCGACGTTGAGCACACCGGCATCCGCCGCCCTCGACAACCGGCACACCAGAGCGCGGTGGGTGTTGAGGCCGCAGGTGAGGAAGGCGCCGCCATGAAGGTAAAGAATTGCCCGTGTCGGGGAAACACCCGGTGCTCGAACCCATTCAGCAGCGCAGTGATCGAGGCGTACCGGGTCAATCCTGGCCGACGAGCGAAAACGCGGCAGCAAACCCGCTAAGCCGTCGATGTAATCAAATGGCCAGCGCAGATTCGGTTGGCTGGCCCAGGCGCGCACCGCGTTCTTCACGATCAACCGGGTGGCAAGCGAGACGGCAATTGATTGCGGACTGTGGCGATGGTGAATTCGCCGACCATCCGGCTTCCTCCCCCGGTCGTGCCGGGGATTCTTCATCATGACCATTGTGATCAACTCCTCATGATGGCCAATGGATACCCTGGCCGGTGACCACCAAACTGCGGTACTTGCTCGCACTGCGCGTAGGATTTGTCACGTTTATTCGGCAAACGACCGGGTATACGGGGAGTGCGATCTGTGGTGCGGTGGGGCGATAGTTTGTTTGCGCCCCTGGCCGGTGATAAAGGTGCTTCCGCAAATTCGCGAGGTCTTTTCCGGGTCTGGCTAATCGACCGTCACCGGAAGGCCATTGAGCACACCCGCTGTTCCGCTACCACTGGTAGCGGAAGTGGTCCTCGACCGCGGCCGTATGATGAACCGACGCGGGGCGGGTTCGACCCGTAAACCGGCGAAAAAGGGGCGCGAAGGAGGCCGGGTGCCGATATTCATGGTCGAGCGCACCTATGCCGAAAAGCTGGAACCCAGCTTCGAGGTCGCCGACGGCATCAATCGGATTAATGCCGAGGAGGGTGTTCGTTGGCTGTATTCGTTCTTGTCGGCGGACAAGCGAAAGACATACTGCCTCTACGAAGCACCCTCTCCTGAAGCGATCCGAACCGCGGCTTCCCGGGCCGGTCTTCCGGCCGATGTCATCGTCGAGGTCAGCCAACGCGTCTTGCCGGACGGCGCGTCGGCCGACATTTGATCGTCACCCCAGCAATTGGTGGTCGGCGGCATACATAGCCGCCTGCGTGCGATTGGCCGCCCCGGTCTTGATCAGGATGCTGCGAACATGGTTGGCGGCCGTGTTGGTGCTGATGTAAAGCCGTTCGCCGATGGCCCGGTTGCTCAATCCCGCTGCCAGCAACCGCAGCACTTCGACCTCCCGGTCGGTCAGTCCGTCGGGGCCGCTCGTCAGCAACGAATCCACCAGGCCAAGAACCCGTACCTGACCGATCGGCGCGGCGATGGCACCGGCCTCGTCCGCCAGTCGCCGGGCCTCCTCGGCTCGCCCGCGCGATGCGGCGAACAAGGCTTGGCGGGCCAGCGTCTCGCTCACATGGACGACCGAACCCATCCGCCGGTCCATCTCCAGCGCGGTGCCGAAAAGGCGCTCAGCCGCCGGATTGTCGCCGCCCAGTGCCGCGATGCGGGCTAGATACCGGTCGGCGCTACCGAACAGCGCGACGAACTGGCCGGCCAACAGGTTCTTGCCGGCGTAGCGGGCAACGAACGGGCGCAGTGCGTGTAACGCTTCCCGGTTGCCCAGCTCTAGGGCCGCCTCCACCATGAACACCAGCTCCATCGGCCACTGGGCCTCGTCGGTGTGGTCGCCGAGATTGCGGTTGAGCAAGTGGTTCAGGGCGCGGGCCATGCCGCGTTGACAGTCGAGCTCGGTGTACAGCGCCAGCAGACCGGGGACCCAGCGGCCGGCGAATCTCTCGCTGCCGTCGACGAAACCGGCGAATCTGTCCAGCCCGCCGGTTTCGCGGCGGATCATGAACATCTGGACTCCGTGCGAGCCCTCGGTTCCGTCAGCGCCGAACGAATTGCCGGTGCGCAACGCGATGTCGGCCCACCGCTGCGCACCGGCGAAGTCGCCGCGCAGAAATGCCAGTGCTTGCTCGACGCACGCGCTGATGAAACCGAAGAAGGGCTGGCCGCAGGCTTGTACCGATCGCTGCATGTCGGCGGCCGAAGCCGCCAGGGCCTCGGGCCGCCCCGTCAGATAGCTGACCATGGCGCGAAAGTGCGCGGCCGAACCCAGCGCGTCGTAGTCACGACGAGCCTGCGCCGCATGCAGCAGCTCGGTGGACCGCTCCTCCTGGATGGCGCACATGTCCGGCGTCAGGTGCCAAAGGCTCGTCATCAAGGCATGCTGAACCACTGGCGGATCATCGACTGCCCGCGCGAGTTCGATTGCGCGGTCGCTGATTTCGCGGGCACGTGCCGCCTCGCCGGCAAAGCCCAGAGCCCGTCCGAAACTGCCGAGAGCGTGGATGTAGCGCGGGTCGTCGGTGTCCAGCCCACAGCTTTCCAGCGCCGACGCCAATAGGTCGGCGGCCTTGGAGTCGGCCAGCCCCGGACGCCAGCTCGCGTCCTCGTAACCGACCGCGGCCTGCAGCCGAATCAGCGGGTCTTCGATTGCGCTGATGCGCTCATAGATGGCCCGCGCGCGGGCGAAATCGCCGGCTCGCATGTGGTTAGCGGCCGCCCAGAGGTTGAGCTTTGCCCGGTCGGCGAGCTTCAGCTCGGCGAGGGAGGCCGCCCGCTCGTACCATTTGGCCGCGTCCTCGTAGGCCAGGCTCTGTTCGGCCATCCGCGCCGCCTGGCCCGCGTACCGCAGCGCCTGCTCGTGGTAGCCCAGCACGTGCGCCACCAGGTAATGATTGGCCAGACGGGGAACCACCGACGGGTCCGCGCGCCCCTGCAGCGCTTCGGCCGCGCGGGCATGCAGGATCCGCAGCCGAGATGCCGCCATCCCACCGAGCACCGCTTCGCGGGTGAGCGCGTGCACGAAGGCGAACTCGCCGTCGGAGTCGGGCACCGCCCGGACCAGCCCGACGGCTTCGGCCGAATCGATCGCTGCCAGCGTCGCGGTGAGATCGGTCTGACTGGTGGCGATCAGCGCGGGCAGGTCGAACGTTTGGCCCAGCACCGCGGCCTGCTCGACGACGTCGCGGACAGCCGCGCCAAGTCCGCCGACGCGCCGGGCGATGGCGTCGCCGATCGACGCCGGGACGGTCCGCTGCGAACCCAGCGCCGCTATCCCGCCCCGGATTTCCAGGTGGTTGCACAGTTCGTTGAGGAAGAACGGATTGCCGCCGGTCTTGTCGCGTAACAGGGCGGCGGTGCTGCGCAGCGACGGCGTGGGCAATTGCTGTGTGCGGCGGACGAACTCGGCGATCGCCTCGGTGTCCAAACCCTCCAGGTCGAGGCGCCGGACGCCGTCGAACCGGTGCAGATCAGCCAGCCGGGTGACCAGCTCCTCGGTGCGGTCCGGTTCGGTGGTGCGGAAGGTGGCCACCACCAGCATGCGGACATCGGCGCAGCCGATCAGCACATGTTCGAGCATCGCGAGGGTGGGCAGCTGCGCCCACTGGAGATCTTCGATCACCAGCGCGATCGGGCGGTCGACGCTCAGGCGCCGCAAGAAGCCGGTCAACGCGTCGAAAAGAGCCCGCCGGGGCGCCGCCACGTCGTCTTCGGCGGCGACACCGGGAAGATGGCGGTCGACCTCGGTTGTCAGCCGGCGCAGCTGGACTGCCACATCGGCCAGCAGCTCCCCCATCGTCTGCGGCGGACCGGCGGTCAGCAGCCGATCCAGCGCCTCGGTGAACGGCGCATACGGCACGCCCGCGTCGGCCGTCGAACTGCCCACCAGCACCGCCACCCCATGTTCGGCCAGCGTTCCGGCGACCTCGGCAACCAATCGCGTCTTGCCGGCCCCCGGTTCACCGCCGACGAACACCGCCTGACGGTTACCGCTTTCCACCCGTTCCCAGGCCTGCTCGAACACCGCGAGTTCCGGGTCGCGACCCACCATCGGACTGCCGCGACGCGCGATCAGCTCGGCTGGAAGCGGTGGCTGCTCCCACTGCGCCATGGTGTCAAGGTAATCTCGGCGTCGCGGCCGGTCGATAGTCAGATGTGACTATCGCGGGACGGCTCAACAATCCCTCGTTGTGGTCATGACCTGGGACCTCGGCACCTCGTAGCGTCTGTCATCAAGAGCTATCCAGCACCGAGGGAGATACCGACATGAGCCTCACCACGGAGACCGACGAACTGCGCACCCGGTTGGGCACGCAGCTGATCCTGCCCGACGACCCCGGTTACGACGAGGCCAGGTCGGTCCACAACGCGATGATCGACAAGCGGCCGGCGATGATCGCGCGCTGCCGATCCGCCGCCGACGTCGTGGCCGCCCTCGAGTACGCACGCACCGCCAACCTCGCGGTCGCCGTGCGCGGGGGTGGCCACAACGGCCCGGGATTCGGCACCGTCGACGGCGGCCTCGTCATCGACCTGTCGCCGATGAACCGGATCGACGTGGACGCCGACCGGCGGACCGTCCGGGTGCAAGGCGGCGCCACGTGGGGGCAGGTGGACGCCGCGACCCACGCGCACGGTCTGGCGACGCCGTCGGGCATCATTTCCACCACCGGCGTCGGCGGGCTGACCCTCGGCGGCGGCCACGGCTACTTGTCGCGCAAGTACGGCTTGACCATCGACAACCTGCTCGAAGCCGAGCTTGTGCTGGCCGATGGTCGCGTGGTGGCGGCCTCGGAATCTGAGCATCCCGACCTGTTCTGGGCGCTGCGCGGCGGCGGCGGAAACTTCGGCGTGGCCACGGCGTTTACCTTCCGGCTGCATCCGGTACCCACCGTGATCTGCGGTCCCACCGCGTGGCCGGCATCGGCCACGGCCGACATCCTGAGCTGGTACCGGGACTTCCTACCCGCCCAGGACGAAGATCTCTACGGGTTCTTCGCCGCCATGACCGTCCCGCCGGTGGCGCCCTTCCCCGAGGCTTTCCACCTGCACAAGGCGTGTGCGGTGGTCTGGTGCTACACCGGCGACCCGGCCGCGGCCGAGGAGGCGTTCGCCCCGGTGCGCCAGATGGAGCCGGCCTTCGACGGTCTGGGCGCGGCGCCCTACCCCGCGCTGCAGTCCACCTTCGACCCCCTGTATCCCAAAGGGCTGCAATGGTATTGGCGCGGCGACTTCTTCCGGACCATCGCCGACGGTGCCGTGCAGGCGCACGCCCGGTTCACCGAGGAACTGCCGACCATGCACTCCACCATGCACCTCTACCCGGTCGACGGCGCGGTGCACCGGGTCGGCCAGACCGACACCGCCTGGGCGTACCGGGATGTCAACTTCTCACAAGTCATCGCCGGTGTCGACCCGGACCCGGCGAACGCCGCGGCCCTGAAGCGCTGGACGGTGGACTACTGGGACGCCACCCACCCGTATTCGGCGGGCGGCGCGTACGTCAACTTCATGATGGACGAGGGCCAAGACCGGGTCCGCGCCACCTACGGTCCCAACTATCAGCGGCTCAGCCAGGTCAAGGCGACCTACGACCCGCACAACGTGTTCCACATCAACCAGAACATCGTTCCGGCGGGATGACCGGCACCGGATGGGTCACGTCCAGCCGAGGGCTTGCGGAACCATGTACAGCCCGAAGGCGATGACAACCAGGCACAGCGCACGGGCTTCCCGCACCAGCAGCTGCCCCAGCACGATCGGTAGCAGCAACGCGTTCATCACTTCGACGTCGACGGCCAGATTGACCAGGTCGACGCTGCCCAAGACCAGTGCCGCACCGACGAGGTGAGCAAGGGCGTAGGTGGTGTAGAACTTGGCGTTGGCCGAGTGGGCCGCTGGTTGAGGGTGTACTGCCACCCGAAGACCTGCGACAGCCTCCAGGCACCGGCCAGCGAAGCGACGATCGCGGCGACCAGGGCCTCGCCCAGCATCCCCAAACCGAACAACGCGGTGCCGCCGAATTCGCCCAGATGCGGGGGCAGGGCGCCGGCGATCTGCCCGACGGTTTGCAGATGCGCCGCGCCAGCAGTGCCCACCGCCCGCGGCCGCGCCCCGATCGTGGCGACGAACGCTCCTCCGACGGCCTGCTAACCCCAGTCACGGCTCGACCGACCCCTCGATCTGACGGCAACGCGATGCGCCATACCGGGTTCTTGCCGAAGCCGCACCGGCCTGCCGGTACTCCTTCGAAAGACTGCCAGCCAAGGCGGATGAACCACAACTCGCGCCGGTATCCCAGGATGGGTAAGCATGAACGACATCACGCCCGGCCGCCCGCTACTCGACGACCGGGTGGCGGTGGTGACCGGTGGCGGCGGCGGTATCGGCGCGGCGACCTCACGGTTGTTCGCCGAACACGGCGCCCGGGTGGTCGTCGCCGACATCGACCCCGACCTCGCCGAGCGAACCGTCGAAGAGATCGGTGACGCGGCCTTCGCGGTCGTCACCGATGTCCGTGACGCTGGCCAGATCGGCGCGCTGGCCCGGACCGTGCTCGACCGCCACGGCCGGGTGGATGTCCTGGTCAATAACGTGGGTCACTGGCTGCGCCACCCCGGCAATTTCGTCGACACCGACCCGGAATTGTGGGGCGAGCTCTACCGGGTGAACCTGCATCACGTGTTGTCGGCCACTCACGCGTTCCTGCCGGCGATGATCGATCGAGGTGCCGGCGCGATCGTCAACGTGTCGTCCGTGGAGGGGCTGCGCGGTTACCCGGAGGATCCGGTGTACGCCGCCTTCAAAGCCGCCGTCATTCATTTCACCCGCAGCCTTGCCGTGCAGGTCGGCCGACACGGGGTGCGAGTCAACGCGATCGCTCCCGATGTGACGGAAACACTGCAGGTGCCGTATTCGCAGTGGTTGTCCGACGACGAAAAAGCCCAGTGGCCGCAGTGGGTTCCGGTCGGACGGATGGGTGTGCCGCAAGACCAGGCCCGGGTCATCCTCTTCCTGGCCTCCGACCTGTCGACATTCGTCACCGGCCACACCATCCCGACCGACGGCGGCACCGGCGCGGCCGGCGGATGGTTCCGCTCGGCGCGCCGACCCGACCGGGAATGGACGAACCGGCCCATCGCGCCGTAGCTTCGCCGGCACCCGGCGATTCCAATTCTTGGTGAACGGGAAGACTGAGCAGGTGACCGAGCCCGACGTGGAAGCGTTCGACAAGCTGGTGTCCCTGCTGGACTACCCGATTTTCGTCGTCACCGCCGCAGCCGGCGGCGCCCCGGCCGGCTGCCTGGTGGGGTTCGCCAGTCAGGCCAGCATCCATCCCCCACGCTTCCTGGTCGGCCTGTCCGAGCAGAACCACACGTTCCAGGTGGCGGCCCACGCCACCCATCTGGCGGTACACCTGTTCGACCGTGAGCATCTCGACGTCGTCGAGCTTTTCGGCAGCCGCAGCGGCGACACCGTCAACAAGTTCGACCGCTGCACGTGGCATCTCGGCCCGGCGCGGACGCCCATCCTCGACGACGCCGCGGCCTGGTTCGTCGGCAAGATTGTGGATCGGTTTCCGCTCGGCGACCATGTCGGATATCTGCTGGAACCGGTGGACGGCAGCCCGCCGCACCAGCTGGAACAGTGGGTGTCGTTCCGCGACGTTCGCGGCCTGCCTCCGGGCCATGAGGCCTAGCTTGCGCTGATCAGGCGCCCAGCAGAATGTCGATGCAGGCCCCGGCAACGGCCGCTCCGGCGTCGCGGGCCACGCCGCCACCAGCTACCACCGCCGGTTCACGCCCGACCAGGTGGGGAAACCGGGACGGGCTCGTCAACGGCTTGTGGAGAACCCACGTTATCCCAGGACGGTGTGCATCAACATCACGTTGTAAGCCGACCACAGCGACAGGTTGAAGTAGACGTCCTTGCCGGTCGACCAGGGATGCATCATCGGCGCGTAGATGCCGCCGGGCATCTGCCAGGACGACACGAGCATCTGCTCGGGGCTCCACGGGCCCTGCGGAGCCGGCGCCGTGCGCGCCACGACGTCATTCATACCGTTGGTGTACATCACCAGATATTGCTTCAGATAAGTGTTGTATTGAGCCGACATTTCGCCCACCGGCCCCGGGATAACCGGCGTCGCGGCATCCGGTTTGTTCGGCACCCAGGAATTCGAGTCACCGTTCCAGTATTGGTATTTGCTCAGATCCGGCACGAACTGCTGGGGAACTCGCGCCAAAAACGCCGAACCGCCGCGTCCCGGTGGGGTTCCGAACGAGTACAGATAGCCGTCGTTCGACTTGACGAACGCCCCCATCTGGAAGTTCTCATTTCCGGGCACAAACCGGGCTCGTCCGCTGTCTGGCCCGGATGCGCGGATGGTGCCGGGATAGACCCCCCAGTTCTGGCCGTTGTCCTTGGACACCGCGATGCCCGAGTAGTTGGTGGTCCATTCACCGTCGCGGCCCCAATCTCTGATGGACATGAAGTTGATGTATTGGGTTCTTCCGATGGAGATTCCGGAGGTCGGAATGATTCCGGTCTCGTCGGGCGCCCACTTGATGCTGCTGATGATCTGCTTGGAAAAGCCCGGTTGACGCACCGGCGATCCGGAGTACCGGTTGGCGGCGTCGCCAGGCGCGACGCGGATTCCGTCGCCCAGATCACGGTCCTGACTGCGGAACAGCGTGTTGTACCGCCACTGGTGTTCCTTGACCGCGCAATAGCCGAAGGTGTCGCCGAAGGCCATGAGTACCTGGTGGTTGGCGGGATCGCCGTTGTCCCAAAGGATTCCGAGGTCGGTTCCGGAAATGCCGAATTGTTCGAGAGTCTTGTTGGGGCTGTCGGGTCCGGTCACCCACTCGGCAAGCGACGTCGTGGCACCCCCGAGTGCGGCGCCAGGATCGGGTGCGCCGGGCGGCGGCACCGGCGCCGCATTGGGGGCCAACTGGGTGGCATTGGGAGACGGGTTGCCCGGGTTGGGCGGAGCGGGTGGGGGGACCGCCGCCTGGTGCGGCGGAGTCGCCGCTTGCTGCTGGATCGGCGCGGATCGAGGACCCGGATTGATCAACCGCGACAGGGGCCCCAACCTAGGTAACGGCGCCCGGTCGTTGGCACCACGAGGCCTCGGCCCCCTTGTCATCGGGCCGAGCGTGGTGCCCCCCGGGTTGGTCACAATGGCGTTCGGCGGCGGCGGGGCGTTGGCGGCGTCCCCGCTGCACGGCACCGCCGTTGCCACCGGCGCCAGGCCCACCACGCTGATGAGTCCCAATGCGGCCGCCGACGCCACCGATACCGACACGACTCGATGAATCGCCGACATGTCACAACCTTCCAGGGGCACAAACGTCGGATTGACGTCCGCAGTTGGCTGATGTGACGATAGTGATTCATGTGGACGTTGTGATCACGGATCCACGATAGGTATGCAGCTGTGACCGTGTCGCAATGCAATTCGCGCCCCGCGTAATTGGCCCGTGGCGGACGCGGAGGCTCGAGGGCACATGCTCAGCTCCCGAATCCCGCGTTCCGCAACGCCCGGGCCATCGAGCCGGCCGGCGAGTCGGCCGGCTGACGGCCAAAGTTCTTGCCATGAGCCGAGTTTGGCCGCTCTGGCCGGCTCACCGGCCGGCGTTGCGGGTCGTCGTTGAGGCGTAGGCTCAGTCCGATCCGCCGGCGTTCGACGTCGACATCCATGACCTTTACCCGTACCACCTGTCCGGACCGTACGACGTCGTGTGGGTCGGCAACGAAGCGCTCGGCCATCGCGGAGACATGCACCAGGCCATCCTGATGCACGCCGATGTCAACGAAGGCGCCGAAGGCGGCGACGTTGGTCACCACCCCCTCCAAGATCATCCCCGCCTCGAGATCGGCCATCTTCTGCACGCCGGCGGCGAAGGTGGCCGTGGTGAATGTCGGACGCGGATCGCGTCCTGGTTTCTCCAGCTCGGCGAGGATATCGGTGACAGTGGGGACGCCGAAGCGGTCGTCGGCGAAGTCAGCGGGCCGCAGTGATCTCAAAGCAGCTGCGTCGCCGATGATTTCGGCCAGCGAGACACCCGCTCGATCGAGAATGCGGCGGACGACCGGGTATGCCTCGGGATGAACACCGGACGCGTCCAGCGGGTCGTCGCCGTCGCGAATCCGCAGAAACCCGGCACACTGCTCAAATGCTTTGGACCCCAGGCGAGGAACGTCCAGCAAAGCCTGGCGACTGGTGAACGGACCTGTCGTGTCACGATGCGCGACGATCGCTTCGGCCAACGATTCCGTTATCCCGGAGACCCGCGCCAGCAGTGGGACCGATGCCGTGTTGAGGTCAACGCCCACCGCGTTCACCGCGTCCTCGACCACAGCGTCGAGGCTGCGGGCCAACACCGCCGGGGTCACGTCATGCTGATACTGCCCCACCCCGATCGACTTCGGGTCGATTTTCACCAACTCGGCCAGCGGATCCTGTAGCCGCCGCGCTATCGACACCGCTCCGCGCAGCGTCACATCGAGCTCGGGCAGCTCGTGCGCAGCGTAGGCCGAGGCCGAATACACCGATGCGCCGGCCTCGCTGACCATCGCCTTGGTGGGTGCGGGGGCCCCGGCGGCCCGGATGTCGTTGATGAGTTCGGCTGCCAGCGTGTCGGTCTCGCGCGACGCGGTGCCGTTGCCGACGGCGATCAACTCGACGCCGTGACGCGCCACCAGCGCGGCCAACGTCGCCTTGGCCAAATCCCATTGCCGTTGCGGCTGATGCGGGTAGATCGCACAAGTGTCCACCACCTTGCCCGTCGGGTCGACCACGGCAACTTTGACACCCGTCCGGAAGCCGGGATCCAGGCCGAGGGTCGTGCGCGCCCCGGCCGGGGCGGCGAGCAGCAGGTGAGTCAAGTTCTTGGCGAACACCGTGACGGCCTGTTCTTCCGCGCGTTGCCGCAGTCGGATCCGGGCGTCCACGGCCGCCGACGACATCAGCCTGGTGCGCCAGGCGAATCTCACCGTCGCGGCCAGCCACGGCGTCGCGGCCGTCTGCGCCGACAGGTCCACGCCAAGGCGAGCGGCAACCATCGCTTCGTAACCGTCGTCCGCGCCGCCGTCGAAGGTCAGGGCAAGGATCTTTTCCTTCTCGCCGCGCAGCAGGGCCAGCACCCGGTGTGACGGCATCGTCTGCAGTGACTCGGAGAACCCGAAGTAGTCACGAAAGTTCTGTGCGGCAGCAGTTTTGGCGACCTCTTCCGACCAAGGCGCGCTACCCAGCGAGCCTTGGGCCCAGAACTTCTCCCGGATGGCGCCGATCAGCTCGGCGTCCTCGGCGGCTCGCTCGACGATGATGTGCCGGGCGCCATCCAGCGCGGCAGCGACATCGGCGACATCGGCGCACACGAAGGCCGCGGCCGCGGCCTCGGGAACCAGGGCCGGGTCGGACAGTAATCGATCGGCCAGCGGCTCGAGCCCTGCCTGGCGGGCGATCTGCGCCTTGGTCCGACGCTTCGGTTTGTAGGGCAGGTAGATGTCTTCGACCCGCGATTTGGTGTCGGCGCGCAGCAGCGCAGCCCTCAGCTCGTCAGTCAGCTTTCCCTGTTCCCGGATAGACGCCAGCACCGCTGCCCGGCGTTGGTCGAGCTCCCGTAGGTACAACAAACGCTCGGCCAGGGTTCGCAGCTGCCCGTCGTCGAGACCGCCGGTAGCCTCCTTGCGGTACCGGGCGATGAACGGGACCGTGGCGCCACCGTCGAGCAACCCGACCGCCGCGGCCACGTGGGCCTCCTCGACGGCGAGTTCCTCAGCGAGCCGGGTGGTTACGGATTTGATTGCGGTGCTTGGATTCACGCGCAGGAACCCTACCGAATGGTCCCGACACCGCTCGGGCAACCGGGCACGGCGCGTCGCAGACGTGCCCTCCCCGCTGGCCCCTCATGACGACCGTGGCCGGCCCGGCCTGGTCGAGGCACGTGCGGGCGCGGCGCTGTACATGGCAGCCCACACCGAACGCTCCAGGAAGCTGTCGGCGATGAACAGCATCTCGTCGCCGGCGCGGAGCACGTCTTCGGGCTGCGGAACTTTGACCGCGTCGCCGCGCAGCACGGTGACCAACGCGGTATTTGCCGGTAGGTCAAGCTCGCACACCCGTCGTCCCACCAGCGGATTGTCTTCGGGTAGTGTGAGTTTCGTCAAAGCCGCCCGGCCCTCGCGCAACACCATCATGCGCACCAGGTGACCGACGTCGATGGCGCCCTCGACACCGGCGATCATGGCGCCCGGTGTCGAGACCGCCACATCGATACCCCAGGCGCGGCCGAACAGCCACTCGTTGCGCAGGTCGTTGATCCGCGCCACCACCCGGGGCACCCCGAACTCGGTCTTGGCCAGCAGGCCCACCACCAGATTGGCCTTGTCGTCTCCGGTGGCGGCGATCAGCACGTCGCAGGTCTGCACCCCCGCTTCATGCATCGTCGACAGTTCGCAGGCGTCGGCATGCAACCAATCCGCGGCAGCAACCGTATGTGGTTCAAAGTTGTTCCGTTGCCGTTCGATCAACAAGACCTTGTGACCGCGATCCAGCAATTCCTGCGCGACCGAACGGCCGACCTTGCCCGCGCCGGCAATCGCGATGCGCATTTTTCCCGTCGCCACCCAGTCATCTTGTCTCATCGGCTGCCAGGGTCCGCAGTGTGCGGCCAACAGCGGGCCGCGCCTTACTGATTTACTGGCAGCACGCCGCCTCGCGCGCCGAGCTACCGCCGCCGAGATCACATCTGGACGGAAACCAAATGAGCTTGCAGCAGCTGTATCTGGCTTTGTTGATCGGTGGCCTCGTGCTGCTGGCAAGCATCGTGGGCACCCGGTTGGCGACTCGGGTGGGATTTCCCAGCATGCTGCTCTTCCTGCTGGTCGGCGTCGCCGTCGGGGAGGACGGGCTGGGGCTGAGGTTCGACGATGTCCAGCTGGCCAGAAACGTGGGCACCGCGGCGCTGGCCCTGATTCTCGTCGAAGGCGGATTGACCACCCGATTCACCGACATCCGCACGGTGCTGGGACCCGCGGCGACATTGGCCACCGTCGGCGTCCTGGTCAGCATGGCGGTTACGGCCGTTGGCGCGCACCTGCTGCTGCGCGTCGACTGGCAGGTGGCCCTGTTGCTCGGAGCCATCGTCTCCTCCACCGACGCCGCAGCGGTGTTCTCGGTCCTGCGGGTGCTGCCGCTGCCGCGGCGCGTCGCCGGACTGCTCGAGGCCGAATCCGGGTTCAACGATGCTCCCGCGGTGATCCTGGTGCTGATGTTCAGTGCGGTGCCCTTCGCCGTCGAGCCCGGGACGGCGATCGCCGATCTGCTGTTCGAGCTCCTCGCCGGCTCCGCGGTGGGCGTGACGATCGGCTACCTGGGCGCCTTCGCGCTGCGACGTATCGCGCTGCCCGCCTCCGGCCTGTACCCGATCGCGACCTTCGGATTGGGTCTGGTCGCGTTCGCGGCCGCCGGCGCCAGCCACGCCAGCGGATTCATCGCCGCCTATCTGGCCGCGGTGGTGTTGGCCAACTCGGGCCTGCCGCACCGGTCGGCGACCCGGTCGTTCGCCGAGGGCGTCGGCTGGCTGGCGCAGATTGGGCTGTTCGTGTTGCTCGGACTGCTGGTGGACCCTGGCGACGTGGCCCACGACGTGGTGGCCGCGATCGTCGTCGGACTGCTGTTGCTGCTGATCGCCCGGCCGCTGTCGGTGGTGGCGTCGCTGGCGGCGTTCCGGATCCCGTGGCAGGACCAGGTCTTCCTGTCGTGGGCAGGTCTGCGGGGGGCGGTGCCGATCGTGCTGGCCACCTTTCCGGTCGTCGCGGGCGTCGCGGACAGTTATCGGCTGCTCAACATCGTCTTCATGCTGGTCGTGGTGTTCACCCTGGTGCAGGGCCCGAGCCTGCGCCCGATCGCGCATCGGCTGGGACTGATTGCCCGCGAGGACACCCGCGAGATCCAGGTGGAAGCGGCGCCGCTGGACGTGCTCGACGCGGAGCTGCTGACCATGACGGTGCAGCCGCCGTCGCGCCTGCACAACGTCACCGTCCTGGAGCTGCGGCTGCCCGACCCGGCCGTGATCACCCTGATCATCCGCAACGGCCACACCTTCGTCCCGCTGCCCGACACACGGATCGAACGCGGCGACGAACTACTTATCGTCACCACCTCCAACACACGGGCGGCGGCCGAGGCGAGACTTCGCGCGGTGAGCCGGCGGGGCAAACTGGCCTACTGGTTCGACGAGTACGGCGAACCCGACTGACGCCCGGCCGGCATCGGCCGCGACACCAACCCGGAGCTCGTCCGCGCCGCCAGCAACGCCGCCAGGAAGCATCCCAGCGCTGTCCACCCCTCGACATCGCCGAGGCCGTTCTTGGCCAGCGCGACGAGCGCGACACCCGCCGCACATACCAGCGCGCCGGCGGCGACCGACCGGGCGCCGCCGGTGCCCTGAACCGGCCCGTCCCACCACGGCAGCCGCCGGTGCTCGAGCGGTGCGAGCAGCCGCAACACCCCGGCCATGACGATGGTGAAGACAATCGCGCGCAGTGCCAGCCGAGCCCAGAACCCGGGCGCGTGCACGTCGTATGCGTCGAGGCCCATGGCATGCAAGTAAACGGCCGCAACCGCGATCGACGGGATGTGCCAAAGGTAGAGCGTCATCGCGCCACCGTTACCCAGCGCCACCACCTGCCAGACACGCCGTCGCGCGGCCCATCGCCGGATGGCTCCCGCCGCGGCGACGAACACGCACGACATCCACGTGCAGTGCAGCGCAAGCAGCAACGTCGGCGGCGACACGTTGGAGATCCGTTCGGCACCGGTCACCACCAGCGAGACGTCGTAGGCGCCGGCGAGGGCGAGCTCGAATTGTGCGGTGAACGCGAAGCCGGCTGCCACGAGCGCGGCCCGCGGGCCGATCAGCCGCCGCGCATAGCCGACACCGATGACCACCGGGATCAGCCACACGATCACGAAGTTCGCCACGCCCGATTCGGGAGTGCCGGCAGCGAACCGTATCTGGTCGACCGCGGTTGCTGCCGCCAGCAGCGACGCGATCACGACCGCAGGTTGGCGATCCGGACGCCGTGGGAATCGATGGTGGCAAGCAGCAGGGCGCAGTGCCCGAACATCACGACGACGAGCGCGGCAAGCCGCGCCGCATCGACGGCGCGGTCGCGGTCAGTGGGTGTGTGGTGCGCGGTGGCGGCGGCATCGAATTGGGTCGCGGGCATGCGACCAGCATGCGGAACCGCACGCCCGCCGCGGATGAGTAGGACTGCCCCCGAAACCCCTACTTCTGCAAGGTGTACTGGTTGACGTCGATGTAGCCGTCGCGGAAGAGCTTGGCACAGCCGGTCAGGTACTTCAGGTAGCGCTGGTAGACCTCTTCGGACTGGATCGCGACGGCCTCGTCGTGGTGTGCCTCCAGGGCCTGCGCCCACAGGTCCAGGGTCCGCGCGTAGTGCAGTTGCAGCGACTGGCGCCGCGTCAGGGCAAAGCCTGCCGCAGTGGACTGCTCTGCCACCATCTCGATCGTCGGCGGATGGCCGCCGGGGAAGATCTCGGTCTGGATGAACTTCAGGAAGCGGGCCAACCACAAGGTGAGCGGCAAGCCGGCGTCGACCATTTGCTGCATGGTCAGTCCGGTGATGGTATGCAGCAGCATCACGCCGTCGGCGGGCAGGATCCGATAGGCCCGGGCGAAGAAGTCCGCGTGACGGTCGTGGCCGAAGTGCTCGAAGGCGCCGATGGACACGATCCGGTCGACGGGCTCGTCGAACTGTTCCCAGCCCGCCAGCAGCACCCGCCTGCTGCGGGGGGTGTCGAGTTCGTCGAAGGTCTTCTGGACGTGGGCGGCCTGGTTCTTCGACAAGGTCAGCCCGATGACGTTGACGTCGTACTTCTCGATGGCCCGGCGCATGGTGGCACCCCAACCGCAGCCGACGTCGAGCAGCGTCATGCCGGGCTGCAGGCCCAGCTTGCCCAGCGACAGGTCGATCTTGGCGATCTGGGCCTGCTCCAGCGTCAGGTCGTCGCGCTCGAAGTAGGCGCAGCTGTAGGTCTGGGTCGGGTCCAGAAATAACCGGAAGAAGTCGTCGGACAAGTCGTAGTGCGCCTGCACGTCGTCGAAATGCGGCGTCAGTTGTCCAGCCATTGAGTTTGTTACGCCTTTCCGGCCCGGAGACCACGTTTATGGTGCCCCCCGAATGTGCACCGACAATCTCCCCCAAGGCGTGCCCGGAAATGCTAGCCGATTCGGCGTCGCGTCGCTAAATCCAAGCGGCCCACGTCATCCGATCAGCCTGGTCAGCCAGCTCGAATTCTGCAGATCCACGGCCTTGGTGCCGTCCCACACGAAGGGGGTCCCATTGGCGTTGAACGTAGCCAGGGTCTCGCTGGCCGCGGCGGCCTTCGATTGGGCGGTGCCGAGGTCAGATCCGGCCTTGATGCAGCTGACCACGGTGGCGTTGGCGCCGACGGTCTGAGCCAGATGGGCCAGCTCGGCGTCGGTGCGATCGGATGCGGCGCCCTCCTGGGGTTGGAAGTCACTGCCGAACAAGGCCGAATAGAAGTTGGTGTACGTCTTCGGATCGTTTTGGCCGGCAACACAATACGAGGCCGCCACCGCCCGCGTCGAGTAATTCTTGGTGTGCGATTGGTCGTCGAGAAAGTTGAGCAGGTGATAGCGCACCGCAAGCTTCTTGTCGGCCACTCCAGCGTCGATGTCGCTCGCATACGACCTGATGAAAGCGCCGCACGGCGGACAGATGGGTTCGTTGAAAATGTCGATCGTTTTCACCGCGGCGGAGCTGCCGACAAATACCCCGTCATTGAGCACTCGGAGTTCCACCGCGTCGGCCGGCGGCGGTGGCGACGTAGGCGTCGGCCGCGGTGTCGACGACCGCCACGGCTGCGCGACAACGATGCCCAGTCCTGCCGCGACGGCTACCACGACGGCCACCGCAACGCCCACCCACAACCAGGGCTTTCCGCCGCCACCAGAGGGCTGGACCGGCGGTTGACCCCACGGTGGCGCACCGGCGGTCCCGGGATACCCGGTGCCCCATCCGGTGGCGCCGGTCCACGGTGTCGGCTGCGGCACACCCGTCGGGACCGGCGACCCGGGCGGCAGCGGCGCCGGCGGGGACCACCCGGTGGGCTGTGCCGCGGGAGTCGACGGCGCAGGCATCGGGGGTGCGAAACCCGCGGCAGGCTGGCCGACGGCC
Organism: Mycobacterium persicum; assembly: GCF_002086675.1. Classification (GTDB taxonomy): domain Bacteria; phylum Actinomycetota; class Actinomycetes; order Mycobacteriales; family Mycobacteriaceae; genus Mycobacterium; species Mycobacterium persicum. Next base: position 13,875 of record NZ_MVIF01000030.1, on the reverse strand, counting down.
GCGGCCGGCAGTTGCGCTACCTGGCTGCGCTGCAAGATGTCGGTGGCCCGGTCCTGGTCGGGGGTGGCCAGGGCCGCGTAGGCGGCCGCGGACAGGTCGCCGCAGGTGGCGTATCGGTCGGCCGGATCCTTGGCCATGCCGCGGGCGATCACCTGGTCGAAGGCGGCCGGAATGCCGGGCCGTGCAGCGCTGGGCCTCGGGATGGCCTGACTCAGGTGTGCGCCCATGACGCTGAGCTGGTCGCCTCGATACGGTGGTGAGCCGGTCAAGCACTCGTACAGCACGCAGGCCAACGCGTAGATGTCGGCCCGATAGGTGACCTCGGTATTGGCGAACCGTTCCGGCGCCATGTAGTAGAGGGTGCCGACCGTGCTGCCCAGCTGCGTCAGCTTTTCGTCGGAGGTGGCGCTGGCGATCCCGAAATCGACGAGGTAGGCGAAGTCGTCGCCACTGACCAAGATGTTTTCCGGCTTCACGTCGCGATGTGTCACCCCGGCAGCGTGCGCGGCGTCGAGCGCTGAGCCAATCTGGCGCACCACCGCCACGGCCCGCGGCGGGGTCAGCGGACCGTAGCGCTTCAATATGGCGGCCAGGTCCTTGCCGTCGATCAGGCGCATGTCCACGTAGAGCTGACCGTCGATTTCGCCGTAATCGTGAATCGGCACCACATGCGGTTCGTGTAGCCGCCCGGCGGTGCGGGCTTCGCGCTGCATGCGGGTGCGGAATACCGGATCGCTGGACAGCGTCGGCGACATGAGCTTCAGCGCCACGACGCGCTCGCGCACGGTGTCTTCGGCCTCATAGACGTCGCCCATGGCGCCGCGACCGACCAGCCGCCGCAGCCGATACTGACCGAACTGCGAACCCTCCCGCGAATCCGCGGTCGTATCACCCATCGCCGACTCCTCACCCGCCTTCCGCGTGCACGACTGAAAGCGCCTGGACGCGGTGACGTGCAGGCATAAGGCTAATCGGTTCGCCTGCCGGGAGGCGCGGTGGACAACGAGAATGCCGCCGCGACAGCGGGTCCTATCCGGTATCGACCCGCAGGTCGGACAGCTGCATCGACACCAGGGTCGGAGCGGGCAGCGGGCGATTGCCGGGGCCGATCGGGTAGACCCGCCGGCGCGTCTGGAAAACCAGCCCGCCGGCGTGAACCGGCTCGGTGCAGTAGTGCGCGGCCCGTGCCCAGTGGCCGACCACCTCGGCGACGTAGTCATGTCGACGCAACCGACCGCTGGCATCGAAATAGAAACTCTGCCGCGGCGAGTGGGTATGGATGTGCGCCGGGAACGTCGCGTTGAGCCGCCGCCAGGTCTCGCCGCCCTCGTGCCATGTCCCTGCCTCGTCGACTTCGACGTCGTCGCGCGTCAACAGGTAGGGCGTGGTCAGGTAATTCCACATGGCATAGCCGGCGAAGTAGACCGAATCCAGCGGATCCCACCGGAAGTTCCGCCGTAGGCCCGAGCGCCCGAAAAACGCCGGCCGCGGGTTCGCCCGCGAGCTGAGGACGTGGCCGTCGTGACTCTCGATCCGCACTATCCCGTTTTCGAAGACCCCGCGCTGCTCGTCAACCGGGAACGGGTCAATGACCGTGCGGGGTTCGTGGACGTCGACGGTGATGCGGTAGTCGGCAAACCGGTTGCCCGGGACGCGGGTACGGACCAGCAGCCCGCCGCTGCGTACCCGCGCATGGATTCTGACGGCGGATCGCCATGCCTGCAGCCCGCCGTGGGCTTCCAGCGCCTCATCCAGCAGGGTGCTCGTCATTGTCACGTCCTCGGCGGCGATCGGTGCTCATCGGAGTAATCGAACACCATCGTCAGCGTGCGCACGGATCTGCTGCGCGAATTGGTTGAGAGTTATCGTTGCGCAGTCGGATGGACGGCAACGTTATCGGCGACAGCCCCCGAATGCCGGTACCCCTGAAGGCAGCGACCGCGACTCGCTTCCGCGAGGAAATCCGGGTCCGCACGCGATCATGGTGGCCGGAACGGCCGCCGTCGCGTGTGACAGGCCGACACCTCGGGCTGGACAGTTCACCGATGCGCAGCGTCCCGAAAGCGATAAGTACGCTGTGTTACGGCAATCCGGCAATCCCGTTGAGGCCCGACAACAGCCCGGACGCACCGCCGGCCCCGCCGCTACCTGCGGTCGGGCCGGTTCCGCCGTTGCCACCATTGCCGCCGGTGCCGACCAGCACGGCGTTGCCGCCTACCCCGCCCGGCACCCCCGGTCGATCCGGCGAAAACGCCCGGTGCCACCGGCTCCGCCGATCCCGAACAGAAACCCGGCTTGCCCGCCGCTTCCGCCGGCGCCGGATTTGCCGCCTGAGCTGGCCCCACCGACCCCGCCGATCCCGCCGTTGCCGAGCAGGGAGGCGTTGCCGCCGTTCCCACCGGCCGCGCCCTTACCGGTAACCATTCCACCGTTCCCGCCGGCTCCGCCGCTGGAGAAGAGGAGGCCAGCGTTGCCGCCATTGCCGCCGGCACCGCTGGTCGCGGCGGTGATCCCGCCGCCGGGCCCGCCATCGCCGCCCGCACCGCCGCTGCCGAACAACAGGCCGGCGTTGCCCCCGGGCGCCGTCTTGCCCGGTTCGCGAAACCCCGTTGGCGCCGTTGCCGATCAGCGGGCGCCCGGTCAGCGCCTGGACGGGGCCGTTGATCGCGTTCAGCAGGTCTTGTTGCACGCTTTGCAGCGGATTGGACAACGAAGCGGCGCTGGCTGCCTCGGCAACGGCATAGGACCCGGCGCCAGAAACGCGCCCACCTGCTCGCTGAGGGCTTGATACGCCTGGCCGTGCGCCGAAAACAGTACGGTGACAGCCGCCGAAACCTCATCCTCGGCGGCGGCCAGCAATGTCGTCGTCGGTGTCGCGGCGGCGGCGTTAGCGGTGCTGAGCGTCGAACCGAGTGCCGCTAAATCCCTTGCCGCATCGGCTACTACGTCCGGCAACGCGATCAGAAAAGACATCTGATTGCTCCCAACAACTCAACCGGGCCAGCGGGTGTTTGATCACGTCGACGTGGTGCATCACATCGCGCGACCCGCCACCGTGTCTTTCGCCAGGTTGACCCCGATGCGGTGCGTTGCCAGCCGGCAACCCGAGTGCGCACACGTGTCGACGACAATCGGTTGGCGTTGCCACACCTGGGACCGGTCCTCGGTGCCGAAGAAAGGTCACGCTATCAGGCGTTCTCACGATTGTTGGGAGTTAAGGCATTTGCGGACCGCCGCGCGAACGAACCAGCGCGGCCCCGCCGTTGGGGTAAGAGTTAGACGGCAGACCCGCGGTACTGCTCGACGCGTGCGGCCATCTTCTCGTCCAGCTGCAGCACCGGGTTCCACGCTGTGGTGCGCAGCCGCCCATCGGACTGGTCAATGCCGATTACTCTTAGTGACGTTTTTGTTGAACAGGGGCTCCACTCGCCGGCTGGCCCCCCGTGACATCCTCCGCGCCGCCGTGGCTTTCTGCGTCGGCCACCGTCAGCGGCAACGCCAGTTCTTCCAGCGGGCGCCGCTCGGCCGCCACCCCGAGCCACAGTTCGACCAGGCCGGCGGCGGCCATCACCACGGCACCGATGAGGAACGACCAGAACACGTGGCTGCGCTGGCCGGAATTGATGAGCTGCCCGAACAACAGCGGGCCGCTGATGCCGCCGATCGCGGTGCCGACCGCGTAGAAAAATGCGATCGCCAACGCGCGTGTCTCCATCGGGAAGATCTCGCTGACGGTCAGGTAAGCGGCGCTCGCACCCGCCGAGGCCAGGAAGAATGCCACCGCCAGCACGCTGATGAATGTCCAGACACCTCCGGTTCGAGTCACGAACAGCGCCGCGAGCACCACGGCCACCACCGCCGACCCGATGTAAGAGAAGGTGATCATGGGTTTGCGGCCGACGGTGTCGAACAGCCGACCGAGCAGCAGCGGGCCGACGAAATTACTGAGTGCCCACACGATGAAGAACACCGGCACGTGTCCCGACTCGACCCCGTAGAAACCACTCAACAGCGTGCCCAGGTTGAACGTCACACCGTTGTAGAGGAATGCCTGCCCGATGAACAGCGCCAGGCCGAGGACCGCGCGGCGCGGATAGAGCGTGAACGCCACCCGGGCAATCTCCCAGAACGAAATCGTATGGCGTTGACGTACTTTGAGTGGTTTTCCGGGCGGCTCGGGCAACGGTTGACCGGTATCCCGCTCCACTTCCCCCTCGATTTCCCCGACGATCCGCTCGGCTTCGTGCTCGCGCCCGTGAATGAACAACCATCGGGGACTCTCCGGAACGTTTCGCCGGACCAGCAGAACGAAGATGCCGAAGATGGCCCCCACACCGAAGGCGAGCCGCCAGCCGACGTTCGCCGGAAAGTGCGAGGTGTCCAACAGGACCAAAGCGCCAGCCGCTCCGGCCGCCGACCCCAGCCAATAGGTCCCGTTGATCACCAAATCCACCCGACCGCGCACCCGCGCCGGGATCAGCTCGTCGATCGCGGAATTGATGGCGGCATACTCGCCGCCGATGCCCGAGCCGGTGAAAAAGCGGGTCAGGAAGAAATACCACGGCGCAAACGCGAAAGCCGTTGCCACGGTCGCGATCAAGTACACCGCGAGGGTCAGCAGAAACAGATTCCGCCGGCCGAACCTGTCGGTCAGGTGACCGAAGAACAACGCCCCCAGGCAGGCCCCGGCGATATAGAACGATGCCGCCAAGCCGATGTCTGCGGCGTTGAGCTCGATACCGCTACTGTGCTCGGTCAGGCGTGACGACACGTTACCGACCATCGTGACTTCGAGACCATCGAGAATCCACACGCCGCCCAGGCCGATGACGACGCGCCAGTGAAACCGCCCCCAGGGCAGTCGGTCCAGGCGTGCCGGCACCTGGGTGGTGATGGTTCCGGTTTGCGCGCTCGCACTCATGGCTGGCTCCGTTCTGGTAGGCGGCGACTGGCCCGCTACCGCGCCTAGAGGATGCCGACGGCGCGCCGGCACCAAACACCGTTCGCGACACTAACCAACCTATCGGCGTGACCCATACTCGGCCATGCCCGAGGCGCCATCCCCAAACCGAGTGGTTAGCTTCAGGAATGCAACGCAAACCCGAGCTTGCCCGTCAACTCTACGATCGCTTCGAACCGGTCCACGCCGTGACGTACTTCGCACCGGAGGCGCGTGCTGCCCTGACAAATCTCGGTTACCGCGGATTTTGGATGGGTTACTTCGCTGCTCGGTCGGCCCCGCTGGGCCAGGTGCCACCCGAAGTCGTGGCCGCGGTGTTCTACAACTTCGACCTGGGGCGGGTGGCCAAGGCGCTACCGACGGCGTGGGAAATCGCGGGGCCGCACCTTGCATTGCAAGCGCGCGCCGAGTCGGCGGTGGCGGCGCTGCGACGGTACGGACTCACCGACGACGAAAACGTGCGCACCGCAGCCCGATTAGCGGGTAGCGCTGCGCGGCGGGCGCGGGTCGACGGCCGGCCGCTATTCGCCGCCAACCGCGCCTTGCCCTGGCCCGAGGATCCGGTGGCCGCGCTCTGGCATGCGACAACGTTGCTACGCGAGCATCGCGGCGACGGTCATGTAGCCGTGCTGCTCGCCGCCGGTATCTCCGGACGAGAGGCCAACGTGTTGCACAGCGCCGCCGACGCGGTGCCCCGCGACTACATCATGCAGACCCGCCACTACGACGACGCCGAGTGGCGCGCATGCCAGCAGAGCCTGATCGACCGCGGCCTGCTCGACGAGGATGGTCGCATGACGCCCGCCGGACGCGATGTGAAGAACCACATCGAGGCCACCACCGACGCGCTGGGGTTGCACGCGTACGACACGTTGGACGACGGCGAGCTCGAGGCATTACTGCAGGCGCTGACCCCGATCGCGCGGACGGTGATCGACGGCGGTGACATGCCGGCCGTCACGCCGATGAGACTGCGACGGGATTTCTAAAAGGCCCGATACTCGCACCCACCACCCGGCTGAAAACTAGGGAATACGAACATGAGCGATGTCATTCGATCTTCGGCCCACGCGTCGACGACAGCCTCCGCGGAGGCGGCGGCATCCACCTGCGCCGAGGACGTCCGCACCGGAATGAGTTCGGAGGCTCTTCGCCAGGCCATCGAAGACCACCTGCGCTACTCACTGGGCCGCCCCGCCACCCTGTTGCAGCCGAAGCATTACTACCGCGCCTTGGCGCTGGCCGTGCGCGACCGGATGCAGCAGCGGTGGATCGAGACCACCCAGACCTATCTGGACCTTTCCCGCAAGGTGGCGTGTTATCTGTCGGCGGAGTTCCTGCTCGGCCCGCACCTGGGCAACAACCTGCTCAACCTGCAACTTGAGGACCAGGCCCGCACCGCGTTGGCCGCGCTGGGCCAAGACCTCGACGAAGTGCTGGCCTGCGAGGAGGAGCCGGGCCTGGGCAACGGCGGACTGGGCCGGCTGGCGGCCTGCTACCTGGACTCACTGGCCGCCCTGGAGCGTCCGGCCATCGGTTATGGCATCCGCTATGAGTTCGGCATTTTCGACCAGGAAATCCACGACGGCTGGCAGGTGGAGAAAACCGACAACTGGCTGGCCGACGGCAATCCGTGGGAGATCGCCAAGCCCGAACTGAGCTACCAGGTCGGCTGGGGCGGCCGCACCGAGTCCTACACCGACGAGCGGGGCAGGTACCGGGTGCGCTGGATCCCGCAGCGCGCGGCCAAGGGCGTCTACTACGGCACGCCCATCCAGGGTTACGGCGTCAACACCTGCAACACCCTGACCCTGTGGAGCGCCCGCGCCATCCAGTCGCTGGCCCTGGACGCATTCAACGCCGGCGACTACTACCGGGCCGTGGATGACCAGGTGGTGTCCGAAACCCTCACCAAGGTGCTCTACCCCAATGATCAGCCGGAAGTCGGTAAGCAACTGCGGCTGGCCCAGCAGTATTTCTTCGTGTCCTGCTCGCTGCAGGACATGCTGCACCTACTCGAGGACTTCGCCGGTCTGCCCGTCAGGGAACTCTCGAACCGGGTCGCGATACAACTCAACGACACCCACCCCTCGATCGCCGTCGCCGAGCTGATGCGGCTGCTCGTCGACGAGCGCGACCTCGACTGGGACGAGGCATGGCAGATCACCGTGGCCTCGCTGGGCTACACCAACCACACCCTGCTTCCCGAAGCGCTCGAAACCTGGCCGCTGTCAATGTTTCAGCGGTTCTTGCCGCGGCACCTGGAGATCATCTACGAGATCAACCGCCGCTTCCTCGACCAGGTGCGGGCGCGGTTCCCCGGTGACGAGGACCGCGTCCGGCGGATGTCGCTGATCGACGAGGACGGCGACCGGCGAATTCGGATGGCGCACCTGGCCACCGTCGGCAGCCATGCCGTCAACGGTGTCGCGGCATTGCACTCCGAGCTACTGAAAACCACTGTTCTCAAAGACTTCTACGAGATGTGGCCGGAGCGCTTCAGCAACAAAACCAATGGGGCGACACCGCGCCGGTTCGTCGCCCTGGCCAATCCCGGTCTGCGCAGACTGCTCGATCAGCGGCTCGGAGAGGGGTGGTTGCGGGACTTGGACCGGTTGCGTGCGCTGGCGCCCTTGGCGGGTGATCCCGCACTGCAGCAACAGTGGCGGGCCGTCAAGCGGGAGAACAAGACGCGGCTGTCGGACTATGTACGAGCCAACACCGGTATCGCGCTGGATCCGGACTGGCTTTTCGATATCCAGGTCAAGCGCATTCACGAATACAAGCGCCAGCATCTCAACCTGCTGCACATCATCACCGCCTACCACCGGCTCAAGCAGCGACCGGATCTCGAAATGGCGCCGCGCGCATACATTTTCGGCGGCAAGGCGGCGCCCGGTTACACGATGGCAAAACTCATCATCAAACTGGTCAACTCCGTTGCGGAAACGGTGAACGCGGACCCGGACGTCAACGACCGCATGAAGGTGGCGTTCATCCCGAACTTCAACGTGCAAAACGCCCAAGTGATCTATCCGGCAGCAGATCTCTCCGAGCAGATCTCGACGGCCGGCAAGGAAGCATCGGGCACCGGGAATATGAAATTCATGATGAACGGGGCGCTGACCATCGGCACCCTCGACGGCGCCAACGTCGAGATCCGCGAGCAGGTCGGCGCGGAGAACTTCTTCCTCTTCGGGCTGACGGTCCAAGAGGTGCGGCAGGTGCTCGGCCAAGGCTATCGGCCCAGGGACTACATCGCCGAAAGCGACGAGCTCACAGCGGTTCTCGGGCTGATCGCCGACGGCCGGTTCTCGCGCGGCGACACCGAGGTGTTCGCCCCGCTGATCACCAACCTGACCGACCACGATCCGTTTTTGGTCATCGCCGACTACGCCGACTATCTGCGCGCCCAGCAGGAGGTCGACGCCACCTGGCGGAACACCGAAAGCTGGACCCGCAAGTCCATCCTCAACTCCGCGCACAGCGGAAAGTTCTCCTCGGACCGGGCGATCGCCGAGTACTGCGACGACATCTGGAACATCACGCCGGTGCCAATCGGATCTCCGAGCGACTGACCCGGTCGGGACTCGTGCAACAAAAAGATCAAAAGGACTGCCACATGCGTCGCACACGCCACTAGAGTGCTGTGCGTGGGCACCGCCGCGTTAGCCAACGGGCGAGGCCGCTGGTTGGCAATCGCGGCCTCACTCGTCGTCTCTGCCGCCATGATCTACGCCCAAGCCACCGAGCGGCCGTGCTGCGTCCAGACCCCGGCGGCAACCCCCACAAGTACCGCGGCCGTGCCGCCCAGCGCAGCGCCCACCGCCAGTCCGGCGGAGGTGGACATGTTGACGGCGGCCGCACCCGTCGCCGGCCAAGACTTCCAAATGGCGTTACCTGCCGGCGTCGCATCCGAGCAGGGGCTGCAGATCAAGACCATCTGGGCGGCCCGCGCCATCAGCGTGCTCTTTCCCCAGATCAGCACCATCTACGGGTTTCGGCAGGATCCGTTGAAGTGGCATCCCAACGGGTTGGCGATCGACGTGATGATCCCCGGCCATGACTCCCCCGCCGGTATCGAGCTCGGCAACCAGATCGCCGGGTATGCCCTGGCGAACGCCAAACGCTGGGGCGTGCTCCATGTGATCTGGCGGCAGAAGCTCTACCCGGGCATCGGCGCCCCGAGCTGGACGGCGGATTACGGCTCCGAAACGCTCAACCATTACGACCACGTTCATATCGCCACTGACGGCGGCGGATACCCCACCGGGCAGGAAAGCTACTTCATCGGATCCATGCGGCCGATGCCGCCACGGTGATCGGCCAATTGATCAGCTGATCGATCAACATGTCTGGCGCCTCGGTCACGCAGCGTCCTCGGCGGTCGGGTAGCCGACTGCACGGTCCTGGTTGCCGGCCGCCCGGGTGTTTCGCGAGGTGGTATTGAGAGTCCCTGTGCCACTAGTGCTTTCGGGAAGCTGATGGTCCGGTCTGCGGGTGGCCACCGTTTCGTCGAGCACACCCGGCGGGTAGGCTTGGCCCGTCTATGACACGGCAGGACCTGGAACAGCGCGTCACGCGAGCGGCCGAGGCGCTGCTCGCGGAACGGCGATTGGTCAGCGCGATCGATGTGTTGGTCGGCTTGAACTGGCTTGCGCCGTCGCAGCTCGACATCTGGCGGCAGGGTCGGGTGGCAGCCTTGGAGCAACTCATGCAGGTCAAACCGGCCAAGGTCGCGGCGGCGATGGCGGCGTTGCGGCAGTGGGCGCAGAACCGCGGGCTCCAGCCGTCGGAAACCGATTACATTGCCCGCACCCGGGACCGCCGCGAGCTGCGGTTCAGCGTCACCGCCGATGCCGCAACCGAGCGCGCCTACCGTACGCGCTGGGTGTCTCCGTACCTGTCTCAGAACGCGATCAAGCGGCAGAGCCGGCCACCGGATCTCGTGGTGATCTCGCCGCTCAAAGAGTGGACCTGCACGGCCTGCGATGGCACCGGCGACCTGCTGTTCATGGAGGACGACGGGCCCCGCTGCCTGGACTGCGCGGACCTGGGCCATCTCGAGTTCCTGCCGTCTGGTGATGCCGCGCTTACCCGGCGGGCCAAGAAGATCAGCCGGCTTTCGGCGGTGGTGGTGCGGTGGAGTCGTTCACGCAACCGCTACGAACGCCAGGGCATCCTCGCCGAGCCGGAGGCCATTGAACGGGCCGAGCAGGGATGCCTCTCCGACGCCGAGTTGCGGCTGCGCCGCCGGGAGCGCGACAAAGTGCGACGGGCCGGCGAGGATGCGCGGTTTCAGGCGGAATTTGCCGGCGCGATCCGGGAGTTGTTTCCGTATTGTCCTGCGGACCGGGCCGAGTCGATCGCACGCCACGCGGCGGCGCGTGCCAGCGGCCGGATCGGACGAACCGCGGCCGGACGGGCCCTGGATCCGGACGCGATACGACTAGCCGTAGCGGCGTCGGTCCGACACGTCGACACCGATTACGACATGCTGCTGATGTCGGCGGTCGAACGGGAAACCGCGCGGCACCGGGTACATCAGCGTGTCGCGGACGTAATGAACGGCTGGCACGACGGTGGCATGGCGACAACACGGCAGGCTCGGGCTGTGACCGCATCGCTACCGGGTCCCCATTCGCTTCCGCGATGCAAGGCCGAGTCTGGCTAACGATCCTTGATCAGGTTCGCGAGGAAAGCCGGTAACCGGCCGGCGCCAAAGTCATAGAGCCGCGCCCAGCGTGGCTCGATCGAGATGCGCACCATCTGCTGATACGTCGACCGCACGTTGTGTTCGAACTCGGCGAGTTGGGTTTCGTCCATCGACCTCCTCGCCGCCGCGAGGTACTCGTCGGTGACGCCGTCGACGGTTTGCAGTGTGGCGAGGCCACGCACCAACAGGGCCTTCGCCTCTTCTGGGGTGGAGCCGGTGTCGATCGTCAATGCCACGTGCGGACGGCGCGAAAGCGCGCGGGCCTTGGGGGAGGTCGGTGCCGTGGAGACGACGATGCGGTCTCCGGTCCAGTAGAACCCGACCGGGATCACCCGCGGGAAGCCATCGTGTCCGTTGTAGGCGAGCCGGGCCATGGAGCCGGAGAGCAGCTTCTGGGCTTCCGGGTGGCCAAGCTCAGCGGCCAACTCTTGCTCAGTCATCACAACGGCAGTCCTACCCGTTCCGCCCCGGCCCGACACCCGCGGCTGCGGGTTGAGTGGTCGGCAGTTGAGATAAGAAACAGGGCACTCTGGAAACGCATCAGGGTCAAAGGCTCTTTACTGGAGACCGGGCGAAGCCGAACCTCATTGCCTACGAGCGCAAGCTCGGAGCACGTGATCTGGTTCGGCCGGCCGCGATGGTCGATGATTTCCCAGGAAGTCAAAACCGAAACGGAGGAGCTGATCGATCTGACGAGATTTCTGGAGCGCAATCGATGATTCTGCGCAGGTCCCTGCTGAAAGCAGCTAATTTAATACTGGCATTCTTCTTTCTTGTCGCCTCGGCCCCAATGTACACGCAATTCAGACAACCAGTAAATGCCGCACCCGAACGCCCATGGGAAAACAAATACCTCTCTCCTGATGAGCGGGCCGATCTGGTCATCCAGCAGATGACGCTCGACGAAAAAGTGCAATTGCTTCACGGCTTGGGATGGCGGACTCTCCTTGAGGGAACCACGTCAGTGCCTGGCGTGCGTTCTCTTGGGGGCGCGGGTTTTATTCCCGGTATTGAACGCTTGGGGATTCCTGACCTGCAGATGTCCGATGCCGCCGTTGGTGTTGCCCGTGGAGCACCGCGTAGCCGCTATTCCACGGCGCTGCCTTCCGGTGTGGCCGAGGCCTCGAGCTGGGATCCCGAAATCGCCTACGAATACGGCGACCTCATCGGCACCGAGTTACGCGACCAGGGCTTCAACATGTCGTTGGGCGGCGGTGTCAATCTTACCCGCGAACCGCGTAATGGCCGCACTTTCGAATACAAGGGCGAGGATCCGATTCTCGCCGGCACGCTGGTCGGTGAGGAAATTAAAGGTCTGCAGAATCAGCATGTGATCGGCAATATCAAGCACTACGCTGTCAACGATCAGGAAGACGGCCGCCACTTCGCCAACTCCATCATTGGCAAGCGCTCGATGCAGGAGTCAGACTTGCTCGCGTTCCAGATTGGCATCCGTAATTCAGACGTCGGCGCGGTGATGTGCTCCTACAACTTGATCAACGGCACGTATGCCTGCGAGAACGATTATCTACTCCGCGATGTCCTCAAGGATGCCTGGGGATTTAGGGGCTTTGTCGTTTCCGATTGGGGCGGAACGCACAGCACCGTGAACGCGGCCAGAGCCGGCCTTGACATTGAAATGCCGGGCAGCGACTATTTCGGCGAACCACTCAAAAAAGCGGTCCGGCGCGGAGAGATTTCCCAGCACCAGTTGAACTCCATGGTTCACCGTGTACTTCGCACTGAATTCGCCACCGGGGTCATCGATTATCCTGCGCATCCGAAGGTGGTCGACGTCATGCATGGCTTCAAGGTCGCGCAGCGGGTTGAGGAGGCTGGCGCAGTGCTTCTGAAGAATGCGGCGAGCCAACTGCCATTGGACGCGTCCTCGATTAAATCCATCGCGGTCATTGGCGGCCATGCCGACGGTGGTGTCATCTCGGGCGGCGGTTCGGCACAGGTCGATCCCGCCGGAGGCAATCCCGTTATCACGCCCGGCGTCAATAACGGCGATATCATGGCGCTCCCCCCGGAATGGGTCTATCACCGCTCACCACCATTAGACGCTATTATCCAACGAGTCCCGCAGGCAAAAGTTGAATATAATCCCGGGAATGATCCCGCCTCCGCAGCCGCGCTGGCAAAATCCTCCGAAGTCGCGATTGTCTTTGCTGTCCAGCACGAGTCTGAAGGTGCCGATCTCCCCAACCTCTCGCTCCCCAACAATCAGGACGCGCTGATTCAGGCCGTCGTTGCCGCCAATCCGCATACCATCGTGGTGCTTGAGACGGGAGGAGCGGTAACCATGCCCTGGCTGGATCAGGTGAGCGCCGTGCTTGAATCGTGGTATCCGGGCATACGTGGCGGACAGGCGATAGCCGCCATTCTTTTCGGCGATATCAACCCGTCAGGCAAGCTGCCGATCACGTTCCCGAAACGCGAGGCCGATATGCCGCATCCGGACGCGACGAAACCGCCGGCCGAGCCAGCTGCCCCCACCGGCCCCAAGGCCGGCGAAAAAGTCTTCGATGTGCATTATGACGAAGGCCTGAAGGTCGGCTACAAATGGTATGACGCGGAGAATAGGATGCCTCTGTTTCCGTTTGGATTCGGCCTGTCCTACACCACCTTCTCTTACTCGGAACTGAACGTCACCCCCGGAGTCGCGCTTGACGTCACCGTCCGCGTCACGAATACCGGCAAGCGCGCCGGAGAGGAGATAGCCGAAATCTACGCGGGTTTGCCAGAAAGTGCGCAAGAGCCGCCGCGCAGGCTGATCGGCTGGAAAAAGGTGGCACTCGAACCCGGTGAGTCGAAGACCGTCACCGTACATGTGGAACCGCTGTTTCTTTCCAGCTACGACGGTGATCGCAACGCATTCCGGCTCGTTCCCGGAGAATATTCGATATGGGCAGGAAACTCTTCGCGTGACCTGCCTCTGAAAGTAGCCGTAACCCTCCAAGGCAGGTAAATGCACCTCGGGAGTTATCTGCGGTGAACGAATCCGCCTAAGAGGTGACCCGGAGCGGGACCGGAAGCGACGACGAATCACCGGACCGGCCGGAGTCCGGCCGCCTATCTCGCTATCGCCGCTGAACTTTGGCGACCATTTTGTCGGCTAACCCGGATGTTTCGCGGGGTTGACGTGGCGGCCTGATCGGTTCGGATTGCGGTTTTCGATCTTGATTTTCGACGGTGG
>NZ_MVIF01000309.1 GCF_002086675.1 Mycobacterium persicum | reverse complement strand
GCCGGCGGTGGTGGCGGCACCCACGGCACCCCCGGCAACGGCGGCGCGGGCGCTCTGGGTACCAGAGTCTCCGGCTTCGACGGCAAAGCCGGCCTCGGCGGCGACGCCTTCAACGGCGTCAACGGCAATCACGGCAACCCGGGCTGAGCTGTCAGCGGCGCAGCGAGCGGGATGCTGTCGGTGAATCGCCGCAAACCCCAGATCCGTTGTTCCGCAGTGCGATACCGTCCAAGTGTTGGGTCCTGAAGGTCATGTGACCAGGGGGTTGTGATGTCGTTTGTGGTGGCCGTTCCCGAGTTGGTGGCGGCAACGGCGTCGGATGCGGCCATCATCGGTTCTGCGCTTAGGGCTGCGAACGCGACGGCGGCCGCCAGCACGACGGGGCTGCTGGCCGCCGCGGCCGACGAGGTCTCGGCGG
>NZ_MVIF01000308.1 GCF_002086675.1 Mycobacterium persicum | reverse complement strand
AGCTCGTCGCGAATCTTGGACCACGACAGGCCAGCGACGGCGCGGAGGTAGACCACGCGCTCGGCTCGGGCGCGGGCCTCATGGAGCGGCATCACCTGGGGCATACCTGAGTCCTACCCGAGAACCGTGCAGACCAGAATGCCGAGTTTGGCGGGGTAGTCACGTCGGGCGCTGGTGACGGGCTGGTCAGCGCCGGTCTAGGCCAGCAGGCGCGTCGGTGTCGATGACCGTCCCACCGCTCTCACACATGCCGCCGCCCCGCCGAGCGGCGCAGCGCCGACCGACACTGACCGTCCCACCGCTCCTCACGTCTCGGCTGGTCAGCCCAGCGGGGCACCGACCTTAGCCCCGATCTGGTCGGCTTTAGCCCCAATACCGTTCAGTTAAGACGGTGGATGGTGATGTTTGGTGAATGCTCGGGTTGGAGCCAGTGGGCGTAG
>NZ_MVIF01000307.1 GCF_002086675.1 Mycobacterium persicum | reverse complement strand
ACCTGCGTGAACCGGTTCGTTTTGCTGATTGTGTAGCGGGTTTGCTGGCTCAGGGCCCCCATGTTTTTGTGGAGTTATCCCCCCATCCGGTATTGGCCCCAGCAATCAGCGACACCCTCACCACCACCACCACCGCGACCACCACCGCGACCACCACCGCGACCGCGACGGGGACCGTGACGGGGACGAGGACCGCGACGGGGACTGCAGGTTCTGGGGGTGTGGGCCACGGCAGCGCGGTGATCAGCACCGCCCATCGTGATCGGGCCCACCTAGACACCCTGGCCCACGCGCTGGCCCAACTACACACCCATGGCCACAGCCCCCACTGGCGGCACCTCTACCCCCAAGCCCGTATCACCGCATTACCCACCTACCCCTTCCAACACCGCCGTTTCTGGCTAACCCCCAGCACCGCCTCGAGCGCCGATGTCAGCGCTGCGGGG
>NZ_MVIF01000306.1 GCF_002086675.1 Mycobacterium persicum | reverse complement strand
GCTCGGTGGTGATGCGCTGGGCGCGGTGTTGGGCGCGGGTGCGGGTGCGTTTGGGCATCCTGGCGGTTTTGTCGGTGCCGTAGTCATGCGGTGAGTCGGTTTCGGGGGTGGGCATGCCGCCGACGGCGTGGCACAGGCTGGGAAACAGCAGGGCGCTGCCGGGGGTGGTGACGTGGGTGGTGCCTGCCGGGGAGGTCAGGATCAGGGTGCCGTCGGCGAGTTGTTGTTCGCCCCAGCCCCAAAACGTTTTCACCAAATGGTGTGTGCGGCAATAACATTTGAGGTTCGAGGCGTGGGTGGGACCGCCTGCGGCGTAGGGGATCGTGTGGTCGATATCGCAGCGGGCCGCGGGGACATCGCAGCCGGGCCAGCGACACGTCAAATCCCGGCACCGCACGAAATCGGCCAACGCGGTCGAGGGCGTATAGCCCGGCTCGGGTGGGGCATCAC
>NZ_MVIF01000305.1 GCF_002086675.1 Mycobacterium persicum | reverse complement strand
ACCAACTACATTGCCAGATCGCTACTGGAAACCGGTGGATTCAGACCCCAACTACACCCTCGATTGTGAAGAGCCACTAATCACGTTGACCTTCAACGAATTCCGCTCGAATTTTCGACGGCCAATCATTAGAGGCATCACAACATTGACTAATGACCGCCGCGAGGCCGACAGCCATCGATCATACGGAAGCCGCCCAGCCCGCGCCGGCTTCCCCTGCGTAATGACAAACAGCGCTTACATATCAGCTGGATGCCAGGTCGAGGCGCCGCTCCGGCCGTTTCCTACGCCGTTGTGACCCGAGCCTCCTAAGCCGCCAATACCGCCCGTGAGGCCGCCCGAACCGCCGTCACCACCGGGGCTATTTGGGGTATCCAGACCAAAGATCGCCTTACCGCCCTCGCCCGTACCCTGGGGTTCGCCAGCGGCCCCACGACCCCCGGATACCGCGGTGCTTCCGGTGCCGC
>NZ_MVIF01000304.1 GCF_002086675.1 Mycobacterium persicum | reverse complement strand
GGTCCTAGTTGTCGCGGCGTTGTTCATCGGTCGCGCGATCATCCGCAACAACTTCTACGTCGCCGAATACCACGGCACTGTGTCGATCATGCGCGGGATCCAAGGGTCCCTGCTGGGCATGCCCCTGCACGAGCCGTATCTGCTGGGCTGTTTGAACGCACGCAACGACCTATCCCAGATCAGCTACGGCCAATCCCTGGACCACCTCGACTGCCATCTGATGAAGTTGGAAGATCTACGTCCGTCCGAACGCGCGCAAGTGCAGGCCGGACTCCCCACCGGCTCCCTGGACGGCGCCATCACCCAACTGCGTGAATTG
>NZ_MVIF01000303.1 GCF_002086675.1 Mycobacterium persicum | reverse complement strand
CCGGCGCCGCCATCGCCGGCGTGTGCGCTGCCGCTCCCCTGCCCACCGACGCCACCGGCGCCGCCGTCGCCGAACAACCCGACGGCGTTGCCGCCGGCCCCGCCGGCTCCGCCCCCAACTGAACTCCCGGCACCACCGCCGCCGCCGGACCCGCCGTCGCCGACAAGCAAGCCACCGGAACCGCCGGCGCCGCCGACGCCCCCGCTGACGATGCCGGTGCCACCCCGACCACCGGCGCCGCCGTGACCGAACAGCCCCACGGCGTTGCCGCCGGCCCCACCGATGCCGCCGGTGCCGGCGAGCCCAGTGCTGACTCCGCCGGCGCCGCCGGCGCCGCCGTTGCCGACGAGTATGCCGCCGGCACCGCCGGCGCCACCGGCACCGGCAGTGCCGGCATTGACGCTTCCGCCGGCGCCGCCGGCGCCGCCGTTGCCGAACAACCCGGCAGCGCCGCCGTTACCGCCGGGCCCGCCCGCGCGAGTCCCCGCCCCGCCGCGGCCG
>NZ_MVIF01000302.1 GCF_002086675.1 Mycobacterium persicum | reverse complement strand
CACCCCCGCCACATCGACGATGTGGCGTGCCGCTTTCCCGAACTGACCATCGTGATGAGCCACGGCGGCTACCCATGGGTGCTCGAGGCATGCCTGATCACCTGGAAACATCCCAATGTGTACCTCGAACTCGCTGCGCACCGACCCAAGTACTTCGCCGCGCCCGGCGCCGGCTGGGAGGCACTGATGCGATTCGGGCAGAACACGATCCGTGACAAGGTGCTCTATGGCACCGGAGCGTTCCTGCTGAACCGTCCGCACCGGCAATTCTGCGACGAAATGCGGGCACTTCCTTTGGACCCGGGCACCCTCGAACAGTGGCTCTGGCGCAACGCCGCCCGGTTATTCGGACTA
>NZ_MVIF01000301.1 GCF_002086675.1 Mycobacterium persicum | reverse complement strand
CAGAATCCAGTCCTCACCCTGCTTCTCAACAGAAGACTCATCTACTTCAACGTCTCACACAGGTTAGACAGAGAGGGCACCGCCGAGTCGATCCTGACCAAGGTCGCACGAGCACGCGCTACCCTAGAAACTGTCACCTAATTGTGGGACACACCACTAGCCGCCATCGACGTCGAAAGACGCGCTATCGGTCAGTTGAGATGGCATGAAACAAATGGCGACCGGCACACAGCCATCACCGTCCTGGCCTACGGCGCAGACACCCAGCCGATCCTTGACGCGCTGCAAGGTGCGTTACTCACCGACGCCGAAATTCGTTGTCCCCAGGACTGGGCCAACTATCGCGATCCGTTCGGTAACTGGCACCATGAGCCTTGCGACTCGGCAGCCGAAACGGTCGACGATTTGCCAGCCCATCACAACGACACAGGAGGCCGCTGACCCTCTCTGCCAACCTTGGGTGAGGCACTCGCCCCCTGATAATTAGTGACCCGAGGGCGGGGATGGAGAGTTTCCCC
>NZ_MVIF01000300.1 GCF_002086675.1 Mycobacterium persicum | reverse complement strand
CCGGCTCACTATTGACAGCGGGCCTCCGCAATTTCGGCTTCGGCAACACCGATAATAACAACATCGGCATCGGCAATACCGGCAACGGGAACAGCGGTATCGGACTCACCGGGGACCACCTGCGCGGGTTCGGCGGCATGAATTCCGGCACCGGTAACGTCGGCTTCTTCAACTCGGGCACCGGCAACGTGGGAATCGGGAACTCGGGCAGCGGCAACTGGGGCATCGGAAACTCGGGCAACGGCTACAACACGGCAACTACAACACCGGCATCCTCAACGTGGGCGATGTCGACACCGGCGCTCTCATCGACCTGGCGGGATTGTTCCGCGACGGAACGAGCACGCTGTTCAACGTCGGGCTGGCCAACCACGGCATCGTGAATTTCGGCAGCGCCAACATCGGTAACGACAACTTTGGTAACGGAAATATCGGCAGCTTCAACCTGGGTAACGCCAACATCTGGTACCACAACGTCTGCAACGGGAACCTCTGCAGCGCCAATGTCGGCAGCGGTAACC
>NZ_MVIF01000002.1 GCF_002086675.1 Mycobacterium persicum | reverse complement strand
TGCGCACCTTGGGCCCGTCGCGGAAGGTGCGGCGCAACAGCACCGACTGATAGACGCGCTGTTTGCCCTGCTTATCCACATGCGTCTTTTTAACTCTGACTACGTGAGCTTTGCCCTGGTTGCGCGGCATACAAAGCATCATAGACTGATTGCGCCGATCAGACACGAATGACACACACATATTCGTGACTACACATCAGGACGAGACAGCAGCCCATATCGCCAGCTCAGAACACTAATCCCCAGTCAGAACCCGTCGTAACTTCGGGTTAAGCCAACCGGGTGATCTCCACCTCCACGTCGAGGTCGGTCGCACCCAGTCCGGAGTAGATACCCTTCAGCGGAGACACGTCGCTGTAGTCCCGGCCGACACCCACGCTGATGTACTGCTCGGTGATCTCGGTGTCGTTGGTGGGGTCGTAGTTCCACCACGCGCCCGTCCAAGCCTGTATCCAGGCATGGCTACGTCCGGCGACGGTTTTTCCGGCCACGGCGTCGCGCTCGGGATGCAGATATCCGGATACGTAGCGTCCGGGAATTCCCATGCTGCGCAACACCATTAGCGTCAGGTGGACAAAGTCTTGGCAGACGCCGCGGCCCTGCTCCAGCGCGTCGAGTCCCGATGAGTAGACACCGGTGGTACCCGGAATATAGTCCAATTCGCTTCGGGCCCAACGGGATGCGGCAACGACAGCTTCGGCGGGGTCGTGATACTTGGTGATCCGCCGCCCGACGGCCGCGACGCGTTTGCCAGCGGGGGTGTACCAGGTGGGGCGCAGCACCTCGTCGAACCGGTCGATCACGGCCACCGAGCGCAGCTCCTCCCAGCTGGTCTTGGCCGTCGGCGGCTCGGGGCGCTCGGTCTCGACAACCGAGGACGAGGTGACCGTCAGCTGCGTGTGCGGCGCATGCAGGTCGAAGGCCGTCACCGCGGTGCCCCAATAGTCGATGTAGCGGTAGGACCGGGTGGCCGGGACGGTTTCGACACGGTTGAGGATGACGTTTTGGCGGGTGTTGGAGCGTGGTGTCAGCCGGGCCTCGTTGTAGGACGCCGTGACCGGCGACTGGTATGCATACCCGGTGGTGTGTACCACCCGCATCCGCCACATCAGGATTCCCCTTGCCTGCCGAGCAGTTGGCCACGCTGCCCCGCGTCGGTCCAGGCCACCCACGGCGATACGTGAAAGTACTGCAGGGCCAACGCTTCTCCGACGTCCCGGCAGGTTCGTTGCAGGGCCGCCAACCGGTTGTCGAGGGATTCGAGGAGGACACCGGGCTGCACGAACTCAAGTTCACTGCGTGCCTGCCCGAGTAGCCGCTGCGCTTCGGTGGTGGCCCCGATTCGGCTCTGCGGATTGTGCAGCAACTCCTCGAGGTTGTGTTCGGCCAGCCGCAGCGAGTAGTACACCGAACGCGGGAACAACCGGTCGAGCATCATGAACTCGACCACCCGTCCGGCGTCCAGCACCCCGCGGTAGGTCCGCAGATAGGTGTCGTGCGCGCCGGCCGAGCGCAGCAAGGTGACCCACGCCGGGGACGAGGCGCTGTCGCCCACCCGCGACAACAGCAGGCGCACGGTCATGTCGACCCGCTCGATGGCGCGGCCCAGCAACATGAATCGGTAGCCGTCGTCGCGGGAGAGCGTCGAGTCGGCGAGCCCGGCGAACATCGCCGCACGGCCTTCGATGAACGACAGGAATTCATGTGGCCCAAGACGTTTGGCGGCTCGCTCGCGTTCCGGCAGCGCGTTGTAGGTGGTGTTGAGGCACTCCCAGATTTCGATGGAGGTGACTTCGCGCGCCGACTTGGCGTTTTCCCGCGCCGCCGAGATCGCCCCGACGATCGACGAGCCCCCCTGGGCGGTGGTGCTGAAAGCTACCAAGTCCGTCAGCGACCACAGGTCGAGCTCGTGGTCGGGGGGTTCGATGCCGAGCACCCGCAGCAGCAGCCGGGAGGCGTGGTCGGGGTCGACGCTGGAGTCCTCGAGCAGTTGGTGCACCGCGACATCCAGGATGCGCGCCGTGTCGTCGGCGCGCTCGACATAGCGGCCGATCCAATAGAGCGCTTCTGCGTTGCGCGCGAGCATCAGTCGGTCGCTTTCTGCTGTTGCTGGGATTGTTCGTTGCGGGGTGGGTCGGTCGGCGGTTGCTCGGGCACCGCCCGCGGCAGCGACCGCACCACTTGCGCGCGGCCCAGTTCACGATCGGCCGCCGAAGCACGCGGCGCCAGCACCCAGGTGTCCTTGGATCCGCCGCCCTGGCTGGAGTTGACCACGCGGGAGCCCTCTACCAGAGCTACCCGGGTCAGTCCGCCCGGCAGCACCCAGACGTCGTTGCCGTCGTTGACCGCGAACGGCCGCAGGTCGACGTAGCGCGGCGCCAACGAGCCCTCGAT
Source organism: Mycobacterium persicum (assembly GCF_002086675.1). Classification (GTDB taxonomy): domain Bacteria; phylum Actinomycetota; class Actinomycetes; order Mycobacteriales; family Mycobacteriaceae; genus Mycobacterium; species Mycobacterium persicum. The sequence continues at coordinate 178,329 of NZ_MVIF01000002.1, read as the reverse complement.
CCGGGTCGGCACCGTCGACAGCTCCATCATCGGCTGGGCGATCCAGCTACGGGGATTGTCGCGAATCTTCTTGCCGACGGCGGCCAGCTCCTTCTCGGAGGCTTGCGGGCCGAAGACGATGCCGTAGCCGCCGGAGCCCTCGACCGGTTTGAGGACCAGCTCGTCGATTCGGTCGAGTACCTCTTCGCGTTCGTCCTCTAGCCAGCACCGATAGGTCTCCACGTTGGCCAGCAGCGGCTTTTCGCGCAGGTAGTACTCGATCATGGTGGGCACGTAAGTGTAGACGAGCTTGTCGTCGCCGACACCGTTGCCGATCGAGCTGGAGATGACGACATTGCCGGCGCGGGCGGCGTTGACCAGGCCCGCCACCCCGAGCACCGAGTCGGCGCGGAACTGCAGCGGGTCCAGGTATGCGTCGTCGATGCGCCGGTAGATGACGTCGACCTGGCGCTCGCCCTCGGTGGTGCGCATGTACACCTGGTTGTCACGGCAGAACAGGTCGCGGCCTTCGACCAGCTCCACACCCATCTGGCGGGCCAGCAGTGAATGCTCGAAGTAGGCCGGGTTGTAGACCCCGGGGGTCAGGACCACCACCGTGGGATCGGCCTCGTTGGTGGCCGCCGAGTTGCGCAGTGCCCGCAGCAGGTGCGCCGGATAGTCGTCGACCGCGCGGACCCGGTGGGTGGCGAACAGGTTGGGAAAGACCCGCGCCATGGTGCGCCGGTTCTCCATCACGTAGGACACGCCCGACGGCGAGCGCAGGTTGTCCTCCAACACCCGGAAGTCGCCGCGATCGTCGCGGATCAGGTCGATGCCGGCCACATGGATGCGCACCCCGTTGGGCGGAACGATCCCCACCGCCTCGCGATGGAAGTGCTCGCACGAGGTCACCAGCCGGCGTGGGATCACGCCGTCGCGCAGGATTTCCTGGTCACCATAGATGTCGTCGAGGTAGCGCTCGAGGGCCTGGACGCGCTGGATGATGCCGCGTTCCAGCCGGGTCCACTCGGTAGCCGAGATCACCCGGGGCACCAGGTCCAGCGGAAACGGTCGCTCCTGGCCCGACAGCGAAAAGGTGATGCCCTGGTCGATGAACGCCCGGCCCAGCGCATCGGCTCGCGCTTTGAGCTCCGATGCGTCGGTGGGCGCCAGCTCGGCATAGATGCCCTTATAGGGGCCACGAACGTTGCCCTGCGCGTCGAACATCTCGTCGAAGGCCAAGGCATAAGCGCCCGAACCGTCCGACTTGTGATAGCCGTCGAAGATGCGCTCCGAACGGGCGGATGATCGCCGCCTGGTCGCTTCGATCGGGTCAGAAAGACTCACCCGTGTCATGCTGCCTCACTTCGGGCGTTTCAGCAGGCCAGGGACTGGTCTTTTGGGCGAAAACGTAACCGACTGCTAACCTGAGCAGTCGTTGTCGGGCGACAGGGGCGCCCGAGCAATCCCCGAATCGACATAAGGAATCAACGCGTGGCCAATATCAAGTCGCAGCAAAAGCGCAACCGGACCAACGAACGCGCCCGACTGCGCAACAAGTCGGTGAAGTCGTCGCTGCGTACCGCTGTCCGGGCGTTTCGCGAGGCCGCGCACGCCGGCGACAAAGACAAGGCCGCGGAGCTGCTGGTGTCGACCAACCGCAAGTTGGACAAGGCGGCCAGCAAGGGCGTGATCCACAAGAACCAGGCGGCCAACAAGAAGTCGGCCCTGGCGCGGACCCTCAACAAGCTCGGCTGAGTCCTCAGCTGCGGTCGGCGACCAACTCGGCCACCTTCCGCACCGCGGATTCCAGCGCATAGTCGGCGTCGGCCACGGCCCCTTTGACGTTGGCATTCAGCTCGGCGACCAGCCTCATCGCCGTCGCCACCTTGTCGCGTGACCAGCGCCGCGCCTGCTTTTGCGCCTTCTGTACCCGCCAGGGCGGCATGCCCAGTTGCGATGCCAGCCGATACGGGTCGCCGGACAACGGCCCCACCCGGCCGATCGTGTGCACCGCTTCGGCCAGCGCGTCGGCCAGCACCACCAGCGGCTCGCCGCGCATCATGGCCCAGCGCAGCGCTTCGGCGGCTCCGGCCACATCGCCGGTGACGGCCTTGTCGGCGATGTCGAAGCCCTTCACTTCGGCCTTGCCGCTGTGATAGCGGCGAACCGCCGCCACGTCGACGTGACCACCGGTGTCGGCGACCAGCTGCGAGCAGGCCGCGGCGAGTTCACGCAGATCCGAACCGACCGCGTCGAGCAAGGCTGCCACGGTCTCGTCGTCGACTTTGACGCGCAGACAACGAAATTCACCGCGGACAAAGTCGAGGCGTTCGGTCAGCTTGGTGATCCGTGCGCACGGATGCACCTGCGCGCCCAGCGACTGCAGTTGGCCGGCCAGGGCTTTGGCTCGTCCGCCGCCGGAGTGCACCACCACCAGCACGGTGCCCGATGGCAGGTCGGCAGCAGTCGACGCGATCATCGCGACGGCATCCTTGCCCGCCTCTGCGGCGGCCTCCAGCACGACGATCCGCTCGTCGGCGAACAGCGAGGGGCTCAGCAACTCGGCGAGCTCGTAGGTGCTGACGTCGCCGGCCCGCAGGCGGTTGATCGGCACGTCATCGGCGCCCGGGCCGGCACCGGCTGCGGTGCCGGCGCGTTGCCGCGCCGACCGCAGTATCTCCGCAACCGCCCGCTCAACCAACAGTTCTTCGTCGCCCAGGACCAAATGCAACGGCGAAATCTCGCTCACCCCACGATGGTGTCACGTGGGGCCGACCAGACCCGCCAGCGACCAGGCCACAAGGCATCCCAGGGCGGCCACCAGCGCCCAACTCGTCGCGACACGAAACCACCGGAATCGCCACAGTGCAACCGCCAGCACGGTGACGCCGCCGACGAGCAGCGCACCGGCCAGGCCGTCGGGGACCGGCACCGTTGCCATCGGCGCGCCGGCCGCCCAATGCGCCACCCGCAACACCCACCAGATCTCCGGCCCGGTGAAGCGGATCAACAGCTGCGCCCCGGCCGGCCACAGGACGGCCAGCACGGCTGCCCCGCTGCCCAGCACCGTGATCGGGGCGATCACCGCTGCCGCCGCGAGGTTGGCGAACACCGCGACCAGGCTGAATCGGCCCGAGATCGCGGCGACCAGCGGAGCCGTCACCACCTGCGCGGCGGCGGCGACCGCCAGCGCATCCGCCAGCGGTTTGGGCAATCCCCGCGCGACCAAGCGGCGCGACCATTGCGGAGCGATGACGACCAGCGCGGCCGTCGCAACCACCGACAGCGCGAAGCCCATATCGACGGCCAGCTGGGGTGCCGTGGCCATCAGCACCAGCACGGTGGCCGACAGCGCCGGAATCGCCTGTCGCCGCCGCGAAGACAGCATCCCAGCCAGGCCGATCGCGCCCATCACGGCGGCCCGCAACACGCTGGCCGTCGGCTGCACCACGACGACGAATGCCGCCAGCGCTCCCCCGGTCAACCCGACGGCCGCGCGCGGTCCGATCAGCCGCGCCGAAAACAGTACTGCCGCACACACGATGGTGACGTTGGCACCCGACACCGCCGTCAGATGCGTCATCCCCGCCGCGCGGAATTCCCGGCCGGTCACCGAGCCGACTGCCGAGGTGTCACCGAGCACCAGCGCGGGCAGCATCGCGGCCTGATCGCCGGGCAACACCTCCCGAACCACGGCGGCAAACCGGCCGCGCACAGTGTGCGCGGCCCGGTACACCGCGCCCGCACGACCCGCGCATACCGTTGGCGGCCGGTCCACCGCGGTGAGTACCGCTACCGTCAGGTCCCGGCGCGTCGGCCGGGTGATGTGCGCGGTGAACCGCACCGGCTGGCCTGCCATCAGCTCGCCGAATTCCGATGCTCGCCCGAAAACGACCACCCGGCCCGATATTTCGCCGTCCCGCAGCCGCTGGATGGTCGCCCGGAACATCAATCGGCCGGCCCCCAGCGACAGGGCGGTTTCGCTGGGAGTGACGGTCACCGGCACGGACGTCCCGAACGCCGCACTGATCGGGTGGCGCCCGACCGCATCGGCTCGCAACGCGATCGCGAATCCATACCCGGCGCCCACCACCCCGACCGCCACCAGGGCGGCGCTGACGGCGCGCAGTCGGGGCGGGCACTTCGGCCGGCGCGCGGCGTGCCACCACAGCGCAGCCGAGCCGGTAGCCACCATCAGGCAGCAGGCCGCGCACGGCCGGCCGACCGGCCACTCGATCCCCGCCGCGGTCACCACCCAACTGGTCAGCGCGGCCGGCACCAAGCGCACGTCCAGCCGCGCCGCGGCGCCGGGAACGGGGCCGACGGGCCCGGTCAGGGGGTGCACCGGTGTCAGACACGGACCAGCGACCGCAGTTTTTCCAGCCGCGCCGGGCCGATGCCGTCGACGTCGGCGAGCTGGTCGACGCTGGTGAACCTGCCGTTGGCCTGCCGCCACGCGACGATAGCGGCGGCGGTGACCGGGCCGACGCCCGGTAGCGTGTCCAGCTGCTCCACGGTCGCGGTGTTCAGGTCGAGCACCTCGGCCGGCTTGGAGCTTGGCTGGGGGCCCGGATGAGGGACACCGGAGGTGGCCGGTCCCGGCGCCGGGGTGCCCGCGCCGATCGAGCTGCGCAGCGTGATCGGTTGACCAGGGATCGGCGCCAGCCCGACCACGATCTGCTCCCCGTCGACCAGCTGGCGAGCCATGTTCAGGCCGATGGTGTCCGCACCCTCGACCGCGCCGCCGGCGGCCTGCAGGGCGTCGGCGATCCGCGCACCCGGAGCCAAGGTGACCAGACCCGGGGTGTGCACCAGTCCGACGACGCTGACCACCACCGGCCGGTCCGGGCCGGGGGGCTGCCCCGCGGTCGCCGACGGTCTCGGGCCGCTTCCCGACGGCCGTGAAACCCGTTCCACCGCGGGAAGTTTGGCCGACATCACCGGAGCAGGCCGGTCGCGCAGCAACGTGAAGACGGTGACTAGTACCGCAAGGGCGGCGACCAGCGCCAACGCGATGGCACCGGCACGTCCCGGGTCTGCGCGCACCTTGGCCAGCCACCCACGGCTTCCGTTAGTCGCCGGGAGCCAGCGTGGCAACAGCGAGTTCGGGTCGTCGTCCGGGCCTTCATCGGCGCCCTCGGCTTCGACGGTGGCCGGGTTGGCGGCCGGCCGGCAATCCGGGTCCGCCCCGAGGCGGCGATGCAAGCGCTCGGCAGGCAGTTCAGTTCGCATGGCGCCGACGGTAGGTGCCTGGACCGTCACCACGATCCCGTCCACCGCGTCGCGACGCCTGTCTGTGGATGAAACCAGGGCTGTGAATGCATGACTTCATCCGTGCCGTCCGTACCGCCCGCGACGTATCAGATTTGGCTCGCCGGCTCCCTGTGGTGGCGACGACCGGAGCCGACCGCTGCCGCGCCACCCCGGTTGACGTTCGGCACCACCCGACGCCTAACGTGCAGGGCAGGATTGCCGGTGGCCATGCGGATGGTTCCAGCTCCACGAGGGGCACGCACCGGCGGTCACCCGACACAGGAGGCTACCGATGAAGCTGGCGCTGACGACCGACGAAGCCGCCTTCCGCGACGACCTTCGCACCTTCTACACCACGCGGATCCCCCAAGACATTCGTGACCGGGTGCGCCGCGGCGACTCGCTGAGCAAGGATGACATCGTCGGCTGCCAGAAGATCCTCAACGATCACGGGCTGGCGGTACCGAATTGGCCGGTCGAATGGGGCGGTAAGGACTGGACACCCACCCAGCACCAAATCTGGGCCGACGAGATGCAACTCGCATGTGTCCCGGAGCCGCTGAACTTCAATACCAAGATGGTGGGGCCGGTGATCGCCGAATTCGGCTCCCAGGAGATCAAGCAGCGGTTCCTGCCGCCGACGGCCAGCATCGACATCTGGTGGTGTCAGGGCTTCTCCGAGCCGGAGGCCGGTTCCGACCTCGCCTCGCTGCGCACCACCGCGGTCCGCGACGGCGACAGTTATGTCGTCAACGGGCAGAAGACGTGGACGACGCTGGGCCAATACGCGGACTGGATTTTCTGTCTGGTGCGCACCGACCCGCAGGCGCCCAAACGGCAGGCCGGCATCTCGTTTCTGCTCGCCGACATGGCCACGCCCGGCATTACCCTGCGCCCGATCAAGACGATCGACGGCGGCCACGAGGTCAACGAGGTGTTTTTCTCCGACGTTCGGGTGCCCGCCGACCAGCTTGTCGGACAAGAGAATCAGGGCTGGACCTACGCGAAGTTCCTGTTGGGCAATGAGCGCACCGGAATCGCCGGGGTGGGCCGTACCAAGGTGCGCCTGGCCGAGGTGAAAAAACATGCCGCGCAGACGGGTTTGCTGCTTGATCCGCTGTTTGCGGCGCGGCTCGCCGAAGCCGAAAACGAGCTACTGGCACTGGAACTCACCCAAGCCCGGGTGGTCTCGGACTCCGCAGACGGTAAGCCGAATCCGGCGTCGTCGGTGCTCAAGCTGCGCGGCAGCCAACTGCAGCAGATCGCCACCGAATTACTGGTCGAGGTGGCCGGGCCCGATGCGCTACCGGCAGACGGCTCCCACGGCGACGAGATCGCTTCGCCGCCATGGGCACGAACCAGCGCGTCCCGCTACCTCAACTACCGCAAGACGTCGATCTACGGCGGCAGCAACGAAGTGCAGCGCAACATCATCGCGTCCACCATTCTCGGATTGTGAGGCAGTCATGGATTTTCAGCTGAGCGACGAACAGACGCTGCTGCGCGACACCACCCGCGACCTCCTGTCGCGCAGTTACGACGCGGAGAGCCGCAACAAGGTCATCGGCACCGATCTCGGGTGGAGCCGCGAGGTCTGGAGTCAACTCGCCGACACCGGGATCTTGAGCCTCGGATTCGACCCTGCCGAGTCCGGGCAGATCGAGATCATGGTGGTGATGACCGAAGTCGGGAGGCGGCTGGCGCCCGAACCCGTGGTGCATGCCGCGTTGGCCCCGGGAGCGCTCATCGCCGAGCTGGGCAACGACGCACAGCTACAGCTGCTCGACGACGTCGCCGCCGGGCAGCTGCTGCTGGCGTTCGCGCACTCAGAGCCCGGCCACCGGACGCCATCCGCCGATATCTCTACTCACGCTGTACGCCAAGGAGATTTGTGGCTGCTCAGCGGACGCAAGAATCCGGTGATGGCCGGCGACTGCGCCGACACGCTGGTGGTCAGCGCCGCGCTGCCCGACGGTGGCGTCGGGTTGTTCCTGGTCGACGGTGAGGCCGTCACCCGCCACCCGTACCCGACGTTCGACGGCCACCGGGGCGCCCAGGTCGATCTGGACCAGACGCCCGCTGAACCTCTGGGTGAGGCCGCTGAAGACGCGTCATCGGCGATCCGTGACGCCATCATTCGTATCCAGGCGGCGTTGTGCTCGGAAGCGGTCGGCGCGATGTCCGAAGCCCTGCGCCTGACCACCGATTACCTCAAGACCCGCAAGCAATTCGGCGTCACGCTCAACAAGTTCCAGGCGCTGACCCAGCGGGCCGCCGATATGTACGTGTCGCTGGAGATGGCCCGCAGCATGGATCTCTACGCAGCGATGTCGATCGCCGACGGCAACCTCGACCCGCTGATCGCGTCCCGGGCGAAGTTGCAGGTGGGCCGGTCCGCTCGGCACATCGCGCAGGAGTCGATTCAGTTGCACGGCGGCATCGGGATGACCGCGGAATATCCGGTGGGGCATTACGCGGCCCGACTCACCGCGATCGAGCACACTCTGGGTTCCGGCCAGGACCACCTGCACGTCCTTATCGACCACCTCGGCGACTACGAGCTTGTCCGGCTTTGATTCGGGCATCGACACGGTTGGCCGGACCGACGTAGCGAGTCGCCGGATTGCACCGGGTGGGCAAGGTTCGGCGAGATGGCCACACTGACCTGGCTCGGCGTGCCCGGCGATGAACAGGCATGGATCACACTCGGATTCACCGTCGACGATGGTGACATCCGGATCGGTCGGGTGTGTTGTACACTCACCGACGAGCGTTGCTGGGGTTTCGACGAAACCCACGACGACGCAGCGATTCTCGGGATACCGACGACGGTCCGGCCGGCGATGACCGGTGCCGTGCACCCATGTGGGGTGACCCAGGTCGACCACGTCGTGTATACGGTGCCAGACTTGGACGTCGGAATCTCCGCTCTCACAGCGACATTGGGCACCCCGCCGCGCCGGCGTTTTCATCCGCGCGGGCCAGACGGTCCGGAAATGGCGTTCTATCGTGTTGGTGAGGCATTCATCGAGGTGGTGGCCAGCGGCGCGGAGCCGGCGCTGATCGGGCTGGCATTGCGTTCTCCTGACCTGGATGGCAGCGTGAACGCGATCCGAGCGGCCGGTGGTCCGATCTCGGACCCGAAACCCGCGGTCCAAGGCGGTCGCATCGCCACCGTATGGCACGGCCACCTCGGTTGGGGCCTGGCCATCATGGGGCCATAGGATTTTCGGATCGCTGACCGGCCGCGCAACTGAGGCCGCGAGCGACTGTGGTAAGCAGCTCTGGCGGGTCCTTCAGAACTCGAACGCCGTTTGAGCGGGGACGTAGCTGGCAAACGCTGCATCGAGCCGACTCACCAAGCCAGAGTCCTTGGTGCGCAACCGGTTCGCCGCGGCCAACGTGGACGCCCGGTGCACCCCGAGGTACAGGCTGCCCAGCACGTCGCGACCCAACACGACGTCCGCCGCCGCATCCGTCGGGCTACAGCTGGCACGTCCGTCCCGGATCTGCAGCCGATATCGACCCCCATCAGATACGCCGATCACTGTGGCGAGGTCGGCACAATAGCCGCGCGCCTCGAGCGCGGCCGGGATATCCATAATTCGCAGCCACAGACCATCTTGGCGAAATGTCGGGCTGGCCAGACGCGTATCGGTGAGCAGGAACGCCAGCGGGTCGTCCGGATGGGTGATAACTCTGACTCGCTCCATCGAGTCAAGCCCGAGCAGCGCACGCCATAAGGAGATGTGCGCGTCGGCGGTTACAGCACGCAGCTCCTCGACCCGCGCCAACTTCTGATCCGAGGCGTCCACCCGATACAACGCATAGCCGTCGGTGTGCAGGAAGCCAAACAATCTTGCGTCACCGCGTGGTGAATTCGTGCATTCACCCAGCGCGTCTTCCCAAAGCACGTCAGGACGGACCAGCCCGCCGGGCACCTGTTGGCGCCAGCGCTCGTAGATCGCAGCGAACTCGTCGCGATGCTCGGCGGGGTTAACCAACCGGACCCTTCCGCCGTCGGGTGCGTCGAGGTGGAACCGGGCGAAACGCCGGTCGAGGGTCAACTCCTGCAGTACGGTGGCAGGCCCATAGCCGAACCGGCCGTAGATACCACCCTCGCTGGCATACAACGCCGCCATCGGGTACCCCGAATCGGCTATACGCCAGTGCAATTCGGCACACATCGCGCGCAACACGCCCCGACGGCGATGCGTCGGCGCGACCGCGACAAAGCTCAGGCCGGCGGTCTGCAGCACCGCGCCGCCGGGAACCGTCAACCGCAGATCCAGGTACAGCGCCATGCCCACGATGTCGCAACCGTCGCAAACCACCACTGCACCGTCAGCGGGTATCAGACTGCGCCAGGTGTTGGCCGGACGAGGACCCATGAAGTCCGGAAAGCTGGCGGCCGCCAGGAAGTACATTGACGGCCAGTCGTCCTCCGTTGGGCTACGGAGTATCAGGGATGTCGGTAAATCCTTTGGCACGGCGACGGTCACGAAACCGACTCTGGCACATACCCGCGCCCCCGCGCATCTGAATATCGCGGCAATAATGGTCCAATCGCACCCGGCAAAGGAGCCCTCGATGAACACAGACCGCCCGCTGCGGGTGATCCAGTGGACCACCGGAAACATCGGGCGGCGATCGCTGCACGCCATCATCGACCGGCCCGACATGCAACTCGTCGGGGTGTATGCCCACGGGCCGGACAAAGTCGGTGTGGACGCCGCCGACCTGGCGGGCTGGCCCGAGCCGACCGGAGTGCACGCCACCGACGACGTCGACGCGCTGCTGGCGCTGGGCGCCGACGCGTGTTGCTATAACCCGTTGTGGCCCAACATCGATGATCTGGTGCGTCTGCTGGAAGCGGGTGTCAACGTGTGCACCAGCGCCGCCTGGATCACCGGCGGCAAGCAGACGCCGCAGGATCGAGACCGCATCATCGCTGCCTGCGAGCATGGCGGCTCGACGATCTTCGGCAGTGGAGCGCATCCCGGCATGACCAACATGGTCGGCATGGTGCTCAGCGCCGCGTGCGAACGCGTCGACGAAATCCGCATCACCGAATCCGTGGACTGTTCCACCTACGAATCGGCGGAAACGCAGACGGCGATGGGCTTTTCGCGGGACCCCGACACCCCGGGCCTGGCCGAGAGTGTGCGTGCCGAAAGCGAGGTCTTCGCCGAATCGGCAGCCATGATGGCCGACGCGATCGGGGCCAAGCTGGACAGGATGACCTTCGACGTCACCTTCACCGCGGCCACCGCAGATACCGACCTGGGCTTCATGACGATCCCCGCCGGCACGGTCGGCAGCGTGTACGGCTACCACCGCGGCTGGCAGGGCGACCGCAACGTCGTCAGCGTCGGATTCAACTGGACCATGGGCAACCACGTGGTGCCGCCCAAACCGCTGGAGCACGGTCACGTCATCCAGGTCTTCGGCCTGCCGAACATGCGCACCGTGCTGCACTGCCTGCCGCCGAAGGATTGGACGGAGCCGGGTTTCATGGGCCTGGGCATGATCTACACGGCGATGCCGGTCACCAACGCGGTTCCGGCGGTGGTGGCCGCCAGACCGGGGATCGTGACGCTGGCCGATCTGCCGCCCATCACCGGCCGGGTGGCGCGCTAGCACTGAACCCGGGTATCCGACCGGCACCCCCGAGGAACGGTCACGTGCACTAAGGGTAAGGTGCTTAGCCAAGCAAAGGTTCTGTCTGCACCGGGCCTGGCTTACCGGGTGGGCCGCGACGACCTTTGGCGGTGAGCGGAAGGCGGTCAAGTGAAAACGATTCGCATTACCACCGTGACCAGGCACCTATGGATACCGCTGGTCCTGGTGATCGTGCTCGCGGTCTCCGGTTTGGTGGTGATGCGGCTGCACCGGATCTTCGGTTCCCAGGACCTCAACGCAAACGTCGGCGGCGGGATCGAGATCGTGCAATTCAACCCCAAGGTCGTCACCTATGAGGTCTTCGGTCCGCCCGGGAGCACCGCCAACATCAACTACTGGGACGCCGACGCCAACACTCACCAGGTCAACGCCGTAGCGCTGCCGTGGTCGGTGACGGTCTCGACGACGCTGCCCTCGGTGAGCGCCAACATCATGGCGCAGGGCGACGGCAGCCGGATCGGCTGTCGGATCACGGTGGACGGTGTCGTCCGGCAAGAGAAGAAGTCCGACGGCGTCAACCCGCAGACTTTCTGCCTGGTGAAATCCGCATGAGCCACGCGGAAGACCCGACCACGAGCGTGATCAGTACCCACCACGCCGAGACACGCCCCAGCAGCCACCCGCACCGGCCCGTCATCCCGCACACCATCCGTATCTTCGCGGTGCCGCTCATCCTGGCCTGGGTAGTGCTGACCGTCATCGTCAACGTCGCCGTGCCGCGACTGGAAGTCGTCAGCGAGGAACATTCCGCGCCGATGACGCCATTGGACGCCCCGTCGATGAAGGCAATGATGCTGTTGGGGCACAACTTCCGGGAGTTCGATTCCAACAGCACGGTCATGATCGTCCTGGAAGGTCAGCAACCCCTCGGCGACGACGCGCACCACTACTACGACAACTTGATTCGCCAACTGCGCCAAGATCCCAAGCACGTCCAGCACATCCAGGATTTCTGGGGAGACCGGCTCACGGCGGCCGGCGCGCAGAGCGCCGACGCCAAGGGCGCCTACGTCATGCTGAACCTCGCCGGCAACCAGGGCACCACGCTGGCCAACGAATCCGTCGAGGCCGTCCGCAAGGTGATCGACCACAACCCGCCGCCGCCCGGGGTGAAGGCCTACGTCACCGGTCCCGCCGCGCTCAGTGACGACATGCACATCATCGGCAACGCCAGCCTGGCCAAGATCACGCTGTTCACCCTCGGCGCCATCGCCATCATGTTGCTGCTGGTCTACCGCTCAATCGTCACCACGCTGGTCCAGTTGTTCATGACCGGCATTGCGCTGGCTTCCGCGCGCGGGGTGGTCGCGGTTCTGGGGTACCACAACGTCTTCGGGCTCACCACGTTCGCCGCCAACATCCTCACCATGCTGGCGATCGCCGCCGGAACCGACTACGGGATCTTCCTCGTCGGCCGTTATCAGGAGGCGCTAAGAGCCGGCGAAGATCGAGAAACCGCCTACTACACCACCTTTCGCGGGGTGGCCCCGGTGGTGTTGGGCTCGGGACTGACCATCGCCGGGGCGACCTACTGTCTGAGCTTCGCGCGGCTGCCCTGGTTCAACACCATGGGAGCGCCCGTGGCGATCGGCATGCTCGTGGTGGTGTTGGCCGGGGTGACGCTGGGTCCGGCGGTGGTGTTCGTGGGCAGTCGTTTCCACCTGTTCGCGTCCAGGCGGTCAGCCGGGAAGGGTCGGCTGTGGCGGCGGGTCGGCACCGCCGTGGTGCGTTGGCCGGCACCGATTCTGGCGGTCAGTGGGGCGATTGTGCTAGTGGGCATGGTGGCGCTGCCGACATTCAAAACCAGCTACAACGACCGCTACTATCTGCCGGCCGCAGCCTCCTCCAACCTCGGGCAAGCCGCCGCCGACCGGCATTTCTCCCAGGCGCGGATGAACCCGGACATGCTGATGATCGAGGCCGATCACGACATGCGAAATACCGCAGACATGCTGGTCTTGGACAAAGTGGCCAAAAACGTCATCCGGGTTATCGGTATCGCCATGATCCAGGACATCACCAGACCGCTGGGCATCCCAATTCAACACAGCTCCATACCATTTCAGAACAGCATGCAAAGCCAGACGACCATGCAGAACATGGCGTTCCTGAAGGACCGCATGGCCGACATCACCAAGATGGCCGACGAAATGCAATTCATGATCGACACGATGCAGCGCATGTACCGGGTGACCCAAGAGCTTTCCAGCGCCGCCGACGACAGCGCACGGACCACGGCCGAAACAGCGGAGATAACCAACCGATTGCGGGACCACATCGCCGATTTCGACGACTTCTGGCGTCCGATCCGTAGTTACTTCTACTGGGAGAAGCACTGCTTCGACATACCCATCTGCTGGTCGTTGCGGTCCCTGTTCGACTCGTTGGACGGCTTCGATCAGCTGGCCGGGCAATTCGACGAACTGACCGCAGACATCCGGCGCACTGCCACCGCCACCCACGAGATGCTGGTGCTGATCCCGCCGATGATCGAGACCATGAAGACCACCAAGGCGCTGACGCTGACCATGCAGGCCACCTTCTCGGCCATGCTCGACCAGATGGACGAGCTGAGCAATACCGCCATCGTCATGGGGCAGAGTTTCGACGCCTCCAAGAACGACGACTTCTTCTACCTGCCGCCCGAAGCGTTCGACAACCCCGACTTCCAGACCGGGCTTCGGATGTTCTTGTCGCCGGACGGCAAGTCCGCGCGCTTCTTCATCACCCACCAGGGCGATCCAATGACCCCGGAAGGAATCTCGCGAGTCGACGCCGAGCGCACCGCCGCCCAGGAGGGCCTCAAGCAGTCGTCGCTCTCGGATGCCAAGGTTTATCTCGGCGGAACCGCCGCGACGTTCAAGGACATGGCCGACGGCGAAAAGTACGACCTGATGATCGCGGTGGTGTCGGCACTGACGCTGATCTTCATGATCATGCTGTTGCTGACCCGAAGCGTGGTCGCCGCACTGGTCATCGTCGGCACCGCGGCGAGCTCGATCGCCGCGTCCTTCGGGTTGTCGGTGCTGATTTGGCAGGATCTGTTCGGCATCAAGATCCACTGGATCGTGGCGGCGCTGTCCGTCATCATCCTGCTGGCCGTGGGGTCCGACTACAACCTGCTGTTGGTCTCGCGGTTCCGGGAAGAGATCCATGCCGGACTTAAGACCGGAACCATCCGCTCCATGGCCGGCACCGGCGGGGTGGTGACGGCCGCGGGTCTGGTGTTCGCCTTCACCATGGCCGCCATGCTGGGAAGCGAATTGCGGGTGCTCGGCCAGTTCGGGTCGACCGTCTGTATCGGCCTGCTGCTCGACACGTTGATCGTGCGCACCCTGCTGATGCCGTCGATCGCCACGCTGCTGGGCCGCTGGTTCTGGTGGCCCCAGGTGGTGCACCCCCGCGGCCACAACGCCCGGAGAGCGTAATGCCCGCGAAAATCGTTCGGGTACTTTGATTTTCAAGTCCCGCGCGGTTGATGCCGGATCGATAAGCACACCAGGTGGCTTGGTTGCTCCGCACAGCAGCGCCGAACGTATTTGATGCAACCGTGTACAAGCCACCAAAGGCGATATCAGAATAATTTCATCGCTGTTTCATCGCCGCTGCAGATCCTCATCTGGCGACAGCGCAAGTGCGACGGACGGGAGGTACGAGATGTCGTACGTGAGCCTGGCGCCCGAGCTGGCGACGGTCGCGACGACGGACCTGACCCGTATCGGCTCAGCAATCAGCGCCGCAAACACCGCCGCCGCCGCCCCGACAACGGCGCTGCTGGTCGCCGGCGCCGATGATGTCTCGGCAGTGATGGCCACGCTGTTTGCCGAATACGGTCGCCAGTATCAGGCAATGGCCGCACAGGTCGCGGCATCTTATGACCAATTCACCCGCTCGGTGGTGGCCGGCGTGAACGCGTATGCGGCCGCCGAGGCCGCCAACATCACCCGGCTTGCGACGAGCGTGGTCAATGCGGTCAATGAGCCCGTCCTCGAGCTGACCGGGCGCCCGCTGATCGGCGACGGCGCCAACGGATACACCAACGCTCAAGGCGTGGGGACGGCCGGCAAACCCGGCGGCTGGTTGTACGGCAATGGCGGTACCGGTGGCACCAGCACTCGCGCCGGAGTGCCCGGGGGTGCCGGCGGGGCCGCGGGTCTGATCGGCGCCGGCGGTACCGGCGGCAGCAGCGTTTACGGCGGGGCGCCCGGCGGTGCCGGCGGGCCCGCGATCCTGATCGGCGACGGCGGCACGGGCGGGGCCAGCGGGCCCGGCGGGGTCGGTGGCGTTGGCGGCCGCGCCGGTTTGCTGTGGGGGCACACCGGCACCGCCGGCATCAGCACCCTGCTTTCGCCGAACCAAACCCTGATCTATGTGGATCAATACGGCAACCCGCTACTCAACATCTCGGTGGGCGGCGGACCCAGCTTGCCCGTCATCGTCGACTCCGGCTCCACGGGGCTCTTGGTCCCACCGCAATACGTCAATCTGGCGGCTCTCGGCCCGCCCACCGGGACGGGCTCCGTCAGTTACGGCCTCAGCAGCACCGGTCGGCTCTACATCGACTACCAGACATATCAAACGACGGTGAATTTCGGGAACGGCATCCTCACCGATCCGACCACCGTTGGCGTCGCCACCTCCGCATATCTGGGTACGCCAAGTAACCCCATTGACGTTTCGCTGTTACCCGCCTATCTGGGCGTCGGTCCCAACAACATGTACCCGTTCGCCACCCCCACCAACGCGGCGTTACCGGTGAACATGAATCAGGGCGTGCTCATCAATATGCCCCGGGGTTTGCTGGAGTTCGGCCCAAATTCGCTGCCGCCCATCGTCCAGCTCAATGGAGCACCGGGAACCATGGTTCAGGTACAGATCAACAACGGATTGCCGCAGACCGTCCCCGCATACATCGACTCCGGCGGCGTGGGCGGAACCATCCCACAATCGTTGGTGCCTGGCCTGGCGGTCGGCAATCACCTTCCCGCAGGCACCACCATCACCGTCTCCACGATCAACGGTGTGCCGCTCTACACGCAGACGGTCACTGCGGCCGATTCGCCGACCGTTGTGTCCGCGGGCAATCCGTTCAATACCGGGAATTACCCCTTCTCCATCGGGCCGATCTATATCTGGAACGATCCCAGCCCGATAGGAACGACGGTCTTCGACCGACTGGCCTGAGGCGTCAGCGGTAGCGGTCAACGTGCAGGCAGACCGCGACCGCCCCGGCGCCCACGTGTACCGCCAGCACCGGTCCCAAGTCGGTCACGATTGCCGGTTCACCCGCCGGCAGCCGCCGGGCCAGCTCCGCCGCCACTTCCCCGGCGCCGCCGGAGTTGGCGACGTGTTGCACCGCAACGGCAGCAGGGCCTTCGCCGACCACCTCGCACACCCGGTCGATCATCGCCGCCATCGCGTGTTTGACGGTGCGAACACGTTGGGCCAGAACAAGTTTCCCGTCGTCGATGCGAAGTATCGGCTTGAGAGCCAGCGCGGTACCCAGCCATGCCTTGGCGCCGCCGATCCGTCCGCTGCGGCGCAGGTTGTCCAGCCGGTGTACGACGATGAACGCCTGCGTGTGCCGCACCGCTTCCTGCGCTGCGCGAGCAACGGCATCCAGGTCATCGCCGGCGGCGGCGGCACGCGCGGCGGCCAGCACAGCGAATCCGGTGCCCATCGCCGCCGACTTCGAGTCGATGACCCGCACGGCCGGGCCGAGGCCGGCCGCGGTCAGCTCGGCAGCACGAAAGGTTCCCGACAGTCCCGACGAGATATGTACCGCCACCACTCCGTCTCCGTCGCTGTCGGCCAGCGCCTGCCGGTAGGCGGCATCCAGTTCGGCCGGGGTCGCCGCGGCGGTGGTGGCAGGACGCTGGTAGATGTCGGCGGGTATCGCATCGACACCGTCGCGCAGGTCGGCGCCGTCGAGCAGGATGTGCAGCGGCACTTCGCGTATCGCCCAGGTGTCACGCAGATCGGCCGGCAGGCGCGCCGACGTATCCGTCACCACCACGACAGACATGGCTCAGTGGCGCGGTTTCTCGTTCGGCACCCCTGCTTCGGCCAGCGCCTTGAGCATCAGTTCCGCGACTGCCTGATGGGCTTCGAAGTTCCAGTGAATGCCGTCCGGATTGCCTCGCCCAGTCATAATGTGCTCGGCGACAGCGGCTTTGAGGTCCACCAGGGGAATATCGTGGCCCTGCGCCCATTCGGTGATGGCCGCCGCGGTAGCCGCCCGCCCGTGGTGCGCCCTGCGGTAGGTCTCGGCGATGTGCACCGACGGCAGGGAGGCCACCACCGGGATGCCGGGCCGGTTGAAATCTATTGCCCCGCGGGTCTGTTCGAGGTATTCGACGGTCAGATGCGGGGGTAGCGCGGACCGGGCCACCGGCGAAAACCGAGGCTGCACCCAGGCGTAGCCGTCGCGCGCCCACCGCCGTAACCGAGGTGGGCGGACGTAGCGGATGAGTTCACGCAGCGCGGTCGGCAACACCGACGGCAGCGAATCCATCCCGCTGGTGGCGAAGACCACCGCTCCCGCCCGGGGCAGCGCCGCCCACGATCGCGGGTCCTGGGTCGCCGCCCACCACACGTCCCGGCAGGTCCAGCCGATGCGGCCGATCAGTTCCAGATCCCAATCTAGTTGGGCTGCAACGATATTAGGCCAGATTCGCGGGTCGTCGGCGGGCAGGCCGCCGGTGGGCCCGTAATAGGCCAGCGAGTCGGCGAAGACCAGCAGCGCCGGCCGAGTCTCAGAGCACATCGCCGATAACCTGAGCCGAGGCATTCCACACGTCGAGGCGCCAGCGGATGTGGCCATCGGCACCCGTCGAATGTCCGCTGAGTTGTGTCCAACTGGCATTGCCCATACCACCGAGGGCGGGCCAGTGGGCTACCGGCAGCTGCAGCAGCGCGGCGGTCAGCGCGGCGATGAGCCCTCCGTGGGTCACCAGCACCACCGGTCGATCCGGTTGCTGGGGGTCACCCCATCCCGGTTCGCTGGACACCAGTTCGGTGACCACCGGCAGACTTCGGGCGGCGACGTCGATCCTGGTTTCCCCGCCGTGCGGTGCCGACGTCGCATCCTCCCGCCAGGCCAGCCGCGCACCGGGTGCTTCGTCGTCGATCTCGGCGTGGGTCATGCCCTGCCAGTCGCTGATGTGAGTTTCGCGCAACCGGCGGTCAACCCGGACCGGCAATCCGGTCCGTTCTCCCAGCGTCATCGCCGTGTCGTAAGCGCGCCGCAGATCCGACGACACGATCAGCAACGGCTGCATCTTGCCCAGCGCTTCGGCGGCGGCGACCGCCTGCGCTCGGCCCAGGTCAGTCAGGTGGGTGTCGAGGTGACCCTGCATCCGGCTGCCGAGGTTGAAATCGGTTTGCCCGTGGCGCAGCATCACCAGCCGCCGCACGCTCATTGCCGATCCTCGGAGGTGGGCGCCAGGTCCACCGGCACCACCGGGCAGTCGCTCCACAGCCGGTCCAGGGCGTAGAAGTCGCGGTCATCCTGGTGCTGGACATGCACGACGATGTCGCGGTAATCCAGCAACGTCCAGCGGCCTTCCCGGGCGCCCTCGCGCCGCGCCGGCCGGTAACCCGCCCGGCGCATCTTCTCCTCAACTTCGTCGACGATCGCGTTGACCTGCCGTTCGTTGGACGCCGAGGCAATGACGAAACAGTCCGTGATGACCAGTTGCCCGGAGACGTCGATGACCACGACGTCGTCGGCGAGCTTGGCTGCGGCCGCACCGGCGGCCACCGTCGCCATATCGATGGCTTCTTTAGTGGCGGTCATGCGCTGTTCCCCGCGGTCAGGCTGGAACTCGTGGGGTTCGCTGGCTCCTCGGCTTTGCGGTAGAGGCCGCGTTTGGAGACGTACTGCACGACGCCGTCGGGCATCAGGTACCACAAGGGCCGTGATTCCGCGGCCCGCTGACGGCAGTCGGTGGAGGAGATGGCCAGCGCCGGGATCTCGACCAGGGTCAAGGCATCCTCGGACAGCCCGGCCACGGCGGCGGTGACATGGTCGTGGCGCAGGTCGTAGCCGGGCCGGCTGACACCGACGAACCGCGCCAGCTCGAACAGCTCCTCCCAGCGGTGCCACGACAGAATCGACGCCAGCGCGTCGGCGCCGGTGATGAAGTACAGCTGCGCCTGCGGATCCAGGTCGTGCAGATCGCGCAACGTGTCCTTGGTGTAGGTGGGGCCGCGGCGGTCGATGTCGACTCGGCTCACCGAAAAGCGGGGATTGGACGCGGTCGCGATCACCGTCATCAGATAGCGGTCCTCGGCGGCGGAAACGTCGCCGCCCTTCTGCCATGGCTGGCCGCTGGGCACGAACACCACTTCATCCAGGTCGAACCGGTCGGCCACCTCACTGGCGGCAACCAGGTGGCCGTGGTGGATGGGATCGAACGTCCCACCCATCACTCCTAGCCTGCGACGGTGCTTTTGCACGATTTGCCAGCTTACTTCGACCTGTCACGGATCTTGTCGCGCGGTTCAGCTGGCCGGCGTCCGGCTTCGTCGACGACGCGCTGGCCGGTGCGGCCGCCGAAGAGCATCGGCTGCCCCTGGCATCCCGGAATCGGCTGCCGCCGAAGGCTACCGCGGCTCACTCGGAAATTCATGGTGACCACGAATGCGGCTGGTCAACGAATATCCTCGTGCGCGGCCCTTGATGCCTGGCTCTGATGTCGGCACACCTCGGCCCTGTTTTGGCACGCCGATATCGCACCGTCGCTCAAACCGTTCGTGATGGCAGGCGTTCCGGAGATGCTCAGGTGCTCACCGAATCGGCGGCCATGCCACCGTATCGAGTGTGCAGTGACGGCTTTGACTGTGTATGTAGGGCGGGCACATCCACGATCGGCCGCCCTGACGGCACACCCGGCGCCGCCAGCGCACACCCGGCGCCGTCAGCCCACACTCGGCGCCGTCAGCGCACACCCGTCGGCGCACACCCGGCGCCGTCGGCCACCGACCCAACCGCACCAGCACCCGATCTCCATCCCCCACACCGGTTCGCAGCCCCAGGACCGCTCGGAGCTGGACATCGAATCACTGACCTGGGCGCCGCGATCCGTCAGCCATTCGTTGGCCGGCACAGTTCCGGAGGAAACCGGGCCGAAGCCGGGCCAAGCCATTGCTCGAATGCCGGTGTAACCGCGCGCTAGGTCGTGTAAAAGGTGTCTGTGGATAATTTGGCGCCCAGCCCGGACCGGCCCACAGCATTGCTGAAGGAGTCCATGACCCGGCGGTTCTACACCCGCTCGCAGGTCACCGGCGAGATCACGTTGCCGGCCGTGCCGGGCATGATCGACGAATACGTGGCGATGTGCGCCAAGCTCTTCGCCACCGTGGGCCGGCAGTTTTCCGACGACGAACTTGCCCATGTCAGAAAGGTCCTCGAGGCCCAATTGGCCCAGGCGTACGCGGCGTCGCATCGCTCGAACATCATCATCTCGTTCAACGCTCCCATCGGCCCGACCTTGCACTACCAGGTGCGGGCCCATTGGCGGACCGTGGCGCAGGAGTACGAGAGCTGGATCAGCACCCGCGAGCCGCCACTTTTCGGCACCGAACCCGACGCCCGGGTATGGGCGCTGGCCAACGAGGCGGCCGAACCACGCACGCATCGGGTGCTGGAGATCGGGGCAGGCACCGGCCGCAACGCCTTGGCGCTGGCGCGGCGCGGGCACCCGGTCGACGTGGTGGAGATGACGCCGAAGTTCGCCGACATCATCCGCTGCGACGCCGAACGGGAATCCCTCGACGTGCGGGTCATCGCGCGGGATGTCTTTTCGAGCATGGACGAGCTGCGGCGCGACTACCAGCTGATTGTGCTCTCCGAGGTGGTGTCTGATTTCCGGACGGCACAGCAGTTGCGCGGCCTGTTCGAGCTGGCGGCGCAGTGCCTGGTTCCCGGCGGACGCTTGGTGTTCAACGCCTTCCTGACGGACCTGGACTACATGCTCGACGAGGCCACCCGGGAGTTCGGGCAACAGGTGTACACCAGCATCTTCACTCGACCGGAGATGTCGGCTGCCGCGGCCGGGCTTCCGCTGGAGCTCGTCGGCGACGACTCCGTCTACGACTACGAGAAGGCGCACCTGCCCCCTGGCGCCTGGCCACCCACCAGCTGGTACGCCGACTGGGTCAGCGGCCTCGACGTGTTCCCCGTCGAGCGGGAGACGAGCCCGATCACGATGCGCTGGCTGGTCTTCCGCAAAACCCGCTGAGCCGGGTCACACCGGCAACAGCTGGTCGATCACCTCGGCCAGCTGCTTGGCCGAGCGGCATTCGTGCATGGCGATCACTTCCTGATAGCGCGGCACCGCCGAATCACCACTGCCCCACAGGTGTTTCGGCTCGGGGTTGAGCCAGTGCGCGTGCCGGCTCGCGGTGACCATGTCGGCCAGCACGTCGACGGCCGGGTTGCGGTAGTTGGTGCGGCCGTCGCCGAGTACCAGCAGTGAGCTGCGCGGCGACAGCACGCTCGGGAAAGCCTGCAGGAACGAGACGAAAGCGTTGCCGTAGTCGGAATGGCCGTCGCGGTTGTACACGCCCGCTTCGCGGGTGATCCGCTGGATCGCCACGGCCAGATCGGCTTCCGGGCCGAACATGTGGGTCACTTCGTCGGTGGTGTCGATGAAGGCGAACACCCGAACTCGGGAAAACTGTTGGCGCAGAGCATGGACCAGCAGCAGCGTGAAGTGACTGAACCCGGCGACCGAACCGGAAACGTCGCACAACACAACCAGTTCCGGACGGGCCGGACGCGGTTTGCGCAGCACCACGTCGATCGGGACACCGCCGGTGGACATCGACTTGCGCAGCGTCTTTCGCAGGTCGATCGATCCGGCGCGGGCCCGGCGCCGGCGCGCCGCCAGCCGGGTCGCCAGCGTGCGGGCCAGTGGGGCCACCACCCGGCGCATCTGGCGTAGTTGCTCACCGGAAGCCCGCAGGAACTCGACGTTCTCGGAAAGCTGTGGGATGCCGTACATCTGGACGTGGTCCCGGCCGAGCTGCTCGGCGGTGCGCCGCTTGGTCTCGGCGTCGACCAACTTACGTAACTGTGAAATACGTTGTGCTGCAAGCGCTTTAGCTATCTGCTCCTGGGTGGGGGTGGGCTCGTCGCCGTAGGGGGCCAGTAGTCCCGCCAGCAGCTTGCCCTCCAGTTCGTCCAGCGCCATCGCTTTGAGCGCCTGATACGAGGAGAACGACGGGCCGCGGCTGGAGCTGTATTTGCCGTAGGCCTCGACGATGCGCGCGATCATCGCCACCAGCCGTTCGTCCATATCGGCCAGGTCGGAGTTGTCGGTCAGCAGATCCAACAGCATCTGCCGCATCGCCTCGACGTCGTCGGGCGGCAGCGAACCGTCGTCGTCGGCGTCGTCTTCGGTGACCGCCGCGCGGGCGCCCAGCGCTGCGGGAAACCACAGGTCGAACATCGCGTCGTAGGTCTCGCGGTGATCGGGCCGGCGCAGCACCGCGCACGCGATGCCCTCCCGCAACACGTCACGATCGCCCAGACCCAGCGTTGCCATCACCCGCCCGGCATCCACCGTCTCCGACGGACCCACCGAAATCCCAACGGCGCGAAGTGCTTCCACGAACCCGACCAGATGACCGGGCAGCCCGTGCGGGGCCAGCGGGCGGGTGGGACGGATACGTCGGGTGGCCATCGGCGCAGCCCCTTCAGTTGAGCCGCAGCTCGCCGGCCGCGCGTTGCTGGTCGGATTGGTGTTTGAGCACGACGCCGAGCGTGGCGGCGACCACGGCGTCGTCGATGGTGTCCAGGCCCAGCGCCAGCACCGTCCGGCCCCAGTCGATGGTCTCGGCGATCGACGGCACCTTCTTGAGCTGCATGCCGCGCAGCACGCCGATGATGCGCACCAGCTCCTCGGCCAGGTGCCCGGGCAGCTCGGGGACTCGCGACAGCAGGATGCGCCGCTCCAGCTCGGGACTGGGGAAGTCGATGTGCAGGAACAGGCAGCGACGCTTGAGCGCCTCCGAGAGTTCGCGGGTGGCGTTGGAGGTCAACACCACGAACGGCGCCCGCTCGGCGGTGAGCGTGCCCAGCTCGGGAACGGTCACCGCGAAATCGGAAAGCACCTCCAGCAGCAGTCCTTCGATTTCGATGTCGGCTTTGTCGGTTTCGTCGATCAGCAGCACCGTCGGATCGGTGCGCCGGATCGCCGTCAGCAACGGACGCTGCAGCAGGAACTCCTCGCTGAACACGTCGTCTTTGGTGGTCTGCCAGTCGCCCGAGCCGGCCTGGATGCGCAGGATCTGCTTGGCATGGTTCCACTCGTAGAGGGCCCGAGCCTCGTCGACGCCCTCGTAGCACTGCAGCCGGACCAGTCCGGATCCGGTGGCCTGGGCGACGGCACGCGCGAGTTCGGTTTTACCGACGCCGGCCGGGCCTTCCACCAGTAGCGGCTTACCGAGCCGGTCGGCTAGAAAGACGGCCGTCGAGGTGGCGGTGTCGGGCAGGTAACCGGTCTCGGCCAGCCGCCGCGAGACGTCGGCGATATCGGCGAATAGTGGCGTGGACCGAGCGGGTAACGTCACAATCAGTTCTCCTTAGCAGGGCCGGCTAGGCCGGACGAGTATGGCCGTCTCCCCACACGATCCACTTGGTCGAAGTCAATTCCGGCAGTCCCATCGGACCGCGGGCATGCAGTTTCTGGGTGGAGATGCCGATCTCGGCGCCGAAGCCGAACTGCTCGCCGTCGGTGAACGCCGTCGACGCGTTGACCATGACTGCGGCGGCATCGACCCGTTCGGTGAACCGTTGAGCCGCAGCAAGATTGGTGGTCACGATGGCTTCGGTGTGTCCGGTGCCGTACTCGTTGATGTGAGCGATCGCCGCGTCGACACCGTCGACCACAGCCACCGCGATCTCCATCGCCAGATATTCCCGGCGCAGGTTGTCGTCGTCGGCATTCGGATGCACGGTGACACCGGCGTCCTGCAGCGCCGCCAGTAGCCGGGGCAGCGCGTGATCGGCGATGTTCGCGTCGACCAGCAGGGTCTCGGCCGCGTTGCAGACGCTGGGCCGGCGGGTCTTGGAGTTCAGCAAAACCCGTTCGGCCACGTCCAGGTCGGCGGCTTCGTGGACGTAGACGTGGCAGTTGCCCACACCGGTTTCGATGGTGGGCACCTGGGCGTCGCGAACCACGGCCTCGATCAGGCCCGCTCCCCCGCGCGGAATGGCCACGTCGACCAGGCCGCGCGCCTGGATCAGGTGGGTGACGGTGGACCGGTCGGCGGCCGAGAGCAGCTGTACCGCATCGGTGGGCAGGTCCTGGCCGGCCAGCGCGCTGCGTAACACCGTGACCAGCGCTTCGTTGGACCTCGCGGCGGAGGAGCTGCCGCGCAGCAACGCGGCGTTGCCCGACTTCAGCGTGAGGCCGAAGGCGTCGACGGTGACGTTGGGCCGGCCCTCGTAGATCATGCCGACCACACCGAGCGGGACGCGTTGCTGGCGTAGTTGCAGCCCGTTGGGCAGCGTGTAGCCGCGCAACACCTCGCCGACCGGATCGGGCAGGCCGGCGACTTGGCGCAGACCGGCGGCGATACCGTCGATACGCTGCGGGTTCAGGGCAAGCCGGTCGAGCATCGCGGCGGGTGTGCCGGCGGCGCGCGCCGCATCGAGGTCTTCGGCATTGGCGGCCAGAATCTGGTCGGCGCGCGACAAGATCTCGTCGGCGGCGGCATGCAACGCGCGGTCTTTAACCGTCCTGGGCAACACGGCCAGCAGCCGGGCCGCCACCCGCGCCCGGCGGGCGGCATCGTGCACCTGTCGACGGTAGTCCGGCTCTCGTTCCTGAGTCGTCCCCCGGGCCTGGGGGCGGGAGGTGCCCCCAGCGCTCGGGGACGGCGCTTGCACACTCATTGCCCCAGCGTAACGGGCGTTAGCCGACCGGGTACGACGGCCCGGTTCTGGGCTGCCGCGGGAAAAGCCGGGGACGAACGGCGGGTTCGGCACAATGGGGCCTCGTGATCCGATGCGACGTGATCCGATACGACCGAGTCGTGCGCGCTTGCGGAACGCGGCAGGCCGGGAGGACGGGAAAGGACCACATGCATGCCATCTGATAAATCGGCTCACAAAAAGAGGCCGGCCCAGAAGCTCACGCACCAAGAATTCGAGAAAATCACCGTCTTCCCGGCGCGCGAGATCATCACCATGTGCGAGGCGATGCCGACGGCAACGGCAGTGGCCGTGGGCGGCGGAAGGATCGTCGCCGTCGGCACGCTGGACATGTTGCGGCCGTGGCTCGACCGCTACGAGTACGAAGTCGATGACCGGATGAAGGACAAGGTCCTGATGCCGGGCTTCATCGACCCGCACGTGCACCCGTCCTTGCCCGCCGTCTTGACTCAGTATCCGTTTCTGGCGCCCGACGACTGGACCCTGCCGACCGGGAAGTTCCCCGGGGCGAAAACTCCGGAGTCTTACCTTGCCGGGCTCGACAAACTGGTTGCGGCACACCAGGATTGGACGCTGCCGTTCGTCACCTGGGGCTACCATCCGCTGTGGCACGGAAAACTCACCAAGTCCGACCTGACTCAGCGCTACGGCGACAAGCCGATCATCTTGTGGCATCGGTCGTTTCACGAGCTCTTCCTCAACGACGCCGCGCTCAACTGGACCGGGGTCACGTCAGAGCAGTTCAGCGGGCATCCGGACGCCAACTGGGAAGAAGGACATTTCTGGGAGAACGGGGCGCAGCTATTGAACG
Source organism: Mycobacterium persicum (assembly GCF_002086675.1). Lineage (GTDB taxonomy): Bacteria > Actinomycetota > Actinomycetes > Mycobacteriales > Mycobacteriaceae > Mycobacterium > Mycobacterium persicum. Next base: position 152,656 of record NZ_MVIF01000002.1, on the reverse strand, counting down.
CGTCTCGGCTGGGCAGATTGCACTTCGATCCGGACCGTTATCGCAAGGGGATGCAGAACTTCCTGGAAATGGTGCATATGGCCGGCGTGACCACGTGCCTGGACATGGGAGTTGGCATCTTCGGCGACCCTGTCGGCGAGACCAAACTGATCCGCGACACCGCCGAGTCGACGCAGGCGCCCTGCCGCATCATTCTCACGCCCACCACGGCCGACTTCATCCCCCGCGGCGTCAACCCGGCGGCAGCGCTCGAGGCGGCCGAAGAGTGGGCAACGCACAACAGCGCGCGGGTGATGTTCGACCGTCACTTCAAGCTGCAGGCCGACGGCGCGATCTACAGCGGACTCTCCCAATGCGCTTTCCCGGGTTATCTGGACGGCCACCAGGGCGTGTGGATGGCCCCGCCAGAGCTGCTATACAGCTACGCCGAACCATTCTGGAAGGCCGGCTACCAGTTGCACGCCCACATCAACGGCGATCTCAGTTCCGCAACCTACATTGACATCATCCGCAGGCTGCTGGACGTCAAGCCGCGCTTCGGCCATCGCGCCACGCTGGAGCACTATGCCTTCAACAGCGAGGACCAGTGCCGGCAGATGAACGAGATCGGCATGCTGGTCTCGTGCAACGCGTACTACCTGTACATGCTCAGCGATATCTTCAGCGAGCAGTGGCTGGGCCCGGATCGCGGAGCGCAGATGGTGCGGCTGGGGATGCTGGAGCGGATGGGTATGCCGTTCACCGTACACTCCGACTGTCCGATGGCGCCGTTGTCGCCGCTCACCCTGGCGTGGGTGGCGGCCAACCGGGTGACGATCAACGGCAACCTGAATTGTCCGCAGGAGCGGGTCAGCCTGCATACCGCGCTCAAGGCGATCACCATCGATGCCGCCTGGATCCTGCGCAAAGAAGACGAGCTCGGCTCCATACGCGCCGGCAAGAAAGCGGACTTCGCGGTGCTCGAGGAAAACCCCTATGACGTTGGCGCCGAGGCCCTCAAGGACGTCGGCATCTGGGGCACGGTGTTCGAAGGAGAAGTGCATCCGCTCGGGTGAGGGCAGGCTCGACCGCTTCAGTTGAACCACTCCCGATGCAGACTCTGGCGCACCTGGCTTTGTCGCTCTTCGAGAATGTGGCCGAAGTCCTGCAGCAGCAACGGTTGACGCATCACGAGATGCTCGACGTGCTCGCGACCGATCTCCACCGTGGTCACCTCGTCGATCGCGTATGCGCTGGAGAGATTGGGCTGCCGGGTCAGCGCGGTCAGACCCAGAAATCCGCCTTCTTCCAGGGTGGTGATCGGCACCACCGATCCGTCGTCGGCCGTCGCGGTCAGCCGCACCAAGCCGGTGACGACGAACATCATCTCCGCGGGCACCTCACCCGCACACTGCACGATTTCGCCGGCGCCGTATCGCAGCATCCTCGCGTGCGACTGCAACGACTGCTGGTCGGCGTCGCTGAGCCGCAACGCCGGTCCGACCACCGTTTTCAGGGCGTCCCGCAGGCGCTCGGTGGTCGAGAAGTCGTCGTCGGCGCCGTCGAGGTGCAGGTTTTCCCGCCGGGCGGCATACCAGATCCAGCGCAGAAATGTCGCTCGCGCGGCACTTTCGTCAGCGGGTGACCGTAAGCCGATGGTGGTGCAGTACTCGGCGCCGCCGACCGGCTCGGAGGTAGGGACGGAACCGCTGTGGAGTTGCGGCAGCGCGCCGGCAATCCGCGACAGCATCGCACAAACCCGGTCGGGCGAGTCCGCCTCGGAAAATGTGGTCTTCACCGCCAGTTGGTAGCCGCCCGCCGGCCGGCTCAGATTGGTGAACGGTGTGCTGGCCAGCACCGAGTTCGGGGTGATCCGCAGGCCGCTGCCGGTGTCGATGTGGACGGCGCGCCAGTTCACCTCGACGATTCGTCCCCGCGCGGTGGCGGTGTCGAGCCAGTCGTCGATCTGAAAGGGCTGCTCGAACAACATGAACAGGCCGGACACAATCTGGCCGACTGAGTTCTGCAACATCAGGCCGATGACCACCGAGGTCACACCCACGGCGGTGAACAGTCCGCCGATCCGCACACCCCAGACATAGGACAGGATCACCGCAAGCCCGGCTCCGATGAGCACGAACCGGGCCACGTCCAGGAAGATCACCGGTAGCCGCTTGCGCCAGGAACCTTGCGGAGCTGCGGCGAAGACGGTCGCGTTGAGGCCGGACAACAGCAGCACTAGCACCAGGAAACCGAATACCGTGGTCAGAATCCGGACGGCGTTGTCGTGGGCCGGGACGCCCTCCGAATTCACGATGAGCAGCAGCAGCGCGCCCAGCGGCAGCAAGTAGTTGCGCAGCAGGCTGATCTGCCTGGCGAGGTGACTTCCCCTGCGGCGCAACGTGTGCTGCAACTCGGTGAGAATGACGATCAGGACGGGCAGTCCCAGCGCGACCGAGACCGCCCAATAGAACCACGAGGCGGTGAAGATGTTCATTGGCGTTCCACCAACCGCCAGATCTGCTGATCCGAACCTCCGACCGAAATGGTTCCGGCCGGCACGAACTTCCAGATGTCGCGCATCGCCTCGTACACCTGTGATGTGACGTAGATGCCGGGTTGCAGTGAGCCACTGTGCATTTGATAGGCCAGACTTACCGCGGCACCCCACATGTCGTAGGCGAGGCTGGCGCGACCGACCAAGCCGCTGATGACCTTGCCGGTATTGATGCCGACCCGCAGCCGGAGCTTGTGCCGTGACCGGCTGTTGAACCTGTCGATGATGCGCTGGATCTCGATGGCGAAGTCCACGCTTCGGTGGATGTTGTCCAGTCGCGGGGTGGTGGCGCCGCAGCTAGCCAGGTAGCCGTTGTGGAACGTTCGAATCCGCTCCACGCCAAGCGCTTCAGCCGCGGAGTCGAACTGCCGGAAAAGTTCGTTGACGACCGCGACCAGTTCGTCTCCGGAAAGGTCGTCGGACATGTCGTCGAGCCCCACCATGTCGGCGAAGATCACGGCGACGTCCTGGTGCTCCTGCGCGACGGTCTGGGCCCCCTCGCGATACCGCTGCACGACCGGTTCGGGCATCAGTGACAGCAGTAACCGATCGTTTTCGTTGCGTTGCTCGTTGAGCAACTCTTCTTTGATCTTGAGGTTGCGGCTCATCTCGTTGAAAGCCGCGGTGAGGTCCCCGAGCTCGTCGCGTGACCGCACCGGAACGGTCACCTCGTAGTCGCCGGCGGCGATTCTCTCGGTGCCGGCCTCTAGCCGTCGGATCGGGCGCACGAGCAGCTTGGCAAGCAGCATCGATACCACGCAGATCGCCAAGGTGATCCCGGCGACCGCCAGTACCAGAGTCTTGCCGAACGTGGACAGCCGCTGATAGGCATCCCAATCGTCCCTGGTCGCCAAGATCGACCAGTGCAGATCGGAGTTCGGCACATCCACCGGCGCATAGGCTTCCAGCTCCCGATTGCCCAGGTAGTCGGTGTCCTTCGTGACGCCGGTCTGTCCGCGTTGGGCCGCGCGAACCCCGGCGCTCGGGACCGGCTGCACCAGAACGGTGGTTTCCAGCCGGATCGCGCTGTCCACCACGTCGCGTGGAGTGCCGCCCGCCATCGCCTCCCGCCGATACTTGTCCCGGTCCTGCAGGAACAGCCGTGAATCGGAACGCATCAAGTTGTCCGGGCCCACCAGGTAGGTCTCGGTCGAGCGGCCCATGCCGACGGCTTCCCAGTGTTTGTGGGCGTTCATGATGTCGTTGATCTTCGAGATCGGCAGCGGCAACGCCATAACGCCTTCGATCTTGCCCGCCATCCCGATCGGCGACACCACCCATGCGGTGGGGGCGTCCAGCTGCGGCTGATACTGCTGGAAATCGGTGATCCATACGAAGTCAACGTTGTTGGAGCGCAACGCTTTCCGGTATGCGTCCCGCAAGACCGTTTCCCGATAGGGGCCGGTGAAGATGTTGGTACCCAGGTCGGGGCCCTTGCTCACGGTGTAGACGACATTGCCGTGAAGATCGAGCAACAGCGCGTCTCGATAGTCGAAGCGCGTGACGATCCCGCGGAAGAAGTCGTTGTAGCGGGCATTGGCCGCCGACCAGGCGCTGCCGTCACCGGCGTCGCCGCACAACACCGATTCGATCGCCGACGCGCACTGTGCGGTGTAGTTGGCCTGAAGGTACTTCTGCGAGTTGGAGGTCGGCAGCAGCGCATTGATGTCGACATCGTCACCGGTCAGCTGATTGATCGGTTTGACCATCGCGTTGCTGTAGTAATTGACGATCGACTCCTGCTGGGCCGGGCTGATCGTGGCGTTGGACAGCTGGTTGAAGCCATCGGTGAACGCCTCGATCGCCTGGACCGCACTGAAACCGCTGCTATACACCTCCAGGGAATTGGTGAACTCGCCGAATAGCCCCTCCAGCTGCCGCTTGTGCGACTCCCGCAATTCGAGCAGCCGCTCCGTTGCCACTTGCTGTAACGCATTGCGACCGGTCACATATCCGGTGAGACCGACCACCGCCACCGACATGATGCTGCACAGCAGCAGCGTCACCAATAACTTCGATTGGATGCCCATCCGGAACAACCGCAGCAGCCGGCGCCCACGACTCCCGGTTGGTGCCGGCTCTTGTTGGGATACCGGTTGCGTTGGCTGCCCCGATGTCACTCGGCTTCCTTTCGCTTACGGCGGCAAGACCGGCAGATCACGCAGCAGACTAACGCGAAAATGCAGGGAAAATCGGGTTTGGCCGAAAACATGCCGCCCCAGGGCCTGCTGCCCCCAGGAACGCCGCGGGTGCCCCGATGGCTTATGTTGGTCGATGGCCCGGTCATCACCGCGGCCGGACACTGGTCCGTTACCCCGGCGCCGCAACTTTGCCTCGGAGGGAACCTCGCATGCGAATCACAGCGCCCCTGGTTGTCCTGGCCGTCGTCGCGCTCGGCAGTCCGGCAATCGCCGCGGCCGCACCCAAGACCTACTGCGACGAGCTGAAGGGCGCCACTACCGGTCAGGTATGCCAGATTCAGGTTTCGGACCCGGCATACACCATCAATATCAGCCTCCCGAGTAACTACCCCGACCAGAAGTCGCTGCAAAGTTATGTCGCCCAGACCCGAGACGACTTCCTCAACGTCGCCAAATCGTCTGCTCCCCGCGATGCGCCCTACCAGTTGGAAATCACCTCGACCAACTACGAATCGGCGATACCGCCTCGCGGTACCCAGTCCTTGGTGCTCAAGGTCGTTCAGAACGTCGGCAGCGGGCAGCCGACGACGAAGTACAAGGCGTTCAACTGGGATCAGGGATATCGCAAGCCAATTACCTACGACACGCTGTGGCAGCCCAAGACCGACCCGCTGCCGATCGTCTTTCCCATCGTGCAGACTGCCCTGCAAAAGCAGACCGGACAGCAGGTAGCGCCCGCAGCCGGGTTGGATCCGGCAAACTACCAGAATTTCGCCATCACCAACGACGGAGTGACCTTTTTCTTCAACCCGGGTGAACTACTGCCCGAGTCCGCCGGCCCCACCCAGGCATCGGTCCCACGCTCCGCTATCGACTCGATGCTGGCTTAGCCGCGTGGCAAGGCAATTTGGCTGAAGAGCAAGACGGTGGTCTCGGAGCCGCTGACGCGACAGAAGTGGTTGCGGTTGTTTGGTGAGTTTGATCACCGCCACGGCTGGACGATGAACCCGGATCCGGGTTTCGGTCCGGACACGACGATCCGCTGAGGCCCCGCTCCGACTGTGCCGCTCGCAGTTGCCGAATCGGTGGTGCCCACCGTGAACGGTGGGGCCGGCGGCACATGCTGTCTCCGGTTCGGCGAACCGGCTGAGTTGCGAGATCGGCCGGTTCGGGTTTACTGAATGCGTTTGATTTCCGCGAACAAGGGAGGCAGTGTGCCAGGTGGCTGCGAAGGCAGCGCACCACCAGCAGGAGAACGCTTTTCATACCGGCCGGGGCAACAACTCTGCTTGACGTCGGGTGGGCTGGTGATGACGGCAGCCAGCTACCCCAGGCTATCGCTCCCAAACCGACGAGCGCGGCGACTACCCGCCCACCAACTCGATCAGGGTTTGTTTTGCACCCGAGTACCGATGCCCGACGTGGTTTGTGGCGTGGGCGGTGCCGAACGCGCTCACAACAAGATGGCGCACTGAATGTTCGGTGCCCTTAGCTGTGGAGGTTGTCGTGACTGATTGGTCGGGTGGGCGGTTTGGCGGCCCGAACCCGGTGGGTGGGTCGGATGCCGTCGATCCGGCTGCTGATCGCTGGCAATCGCAGGCCTCGCCACCGGGTCCGTGGGAGCACCAGCAACCGCCGGCCGCGGGGCCCTGGCAGCAACATCAGCCACTGCAGAACGGTTGGGGCAGCCCGCCGCCTCCGGTCGGCGTCGGCTGGCACCCACAGCCGGCTGGACCGGCGCCCATCGGGCCGCCGCTGCCGGGGCCACCGCCGGGCTGGTCACCGTCGCCGGGACTGCGCAAGAGCCGTAAGCCGTTATGGGTGACGCTGGCGGCCGGTGGCTCGGTGCTGGTGGTGGTGGCCATTGTCTTGGTCATCACCTTGGCCGGCGGTGGTGGCTCGGGCGGCGGCGGGTCGGCCGGCGACATGGTGAAGGGTTACCTGCAGGCACTGGCCCGCGGAGATGCCGAGACCGCGCTGTCCTACGGCGCCGACCAGCCGGCCACCAAGGAACTTCTCACCAGCGAGATCCTCAAAAAGCAGATCGCGCAATGGCCGATCAGCAACATCAGGATTCTCAGCGATGATTCGACGGGGGCTGGGGCGGCGGTCGGCTTCGCTCAGGTACATGTGGTCGTCAACTTCGGCGACAAGGTTTCCGACACCACCCTTTCGGTGAAAAAGGACCACGGCAGCTGGAAACTCCCGTCGGCGGCGATCAAGGTCAAGCCCGGAATCGCCGGCGACAGGGATGCTGCCGGCAAGACGGTGACATTCTTCGGTAAGCCCGTCGGTGACTCCACGGTATACGTGTTTCCCGGCTGGATCGACGTCGGCACCAGCAACCCGTACATCACGGTGACGGCCAAACCAATTTTGCTGGACCAGGTTTCGCTGATCAGCGAAACCTGGATACAGCCGACCTTCGTGCTCTCGGACAAGGGCCGCGACGCGGCCCGGGACCAGCTCGTCGCCGCGATGGCCAACTGTCAGAAGTCCAACCTGCTGGCCCCACCCGGCTGCCCGATGAGCGTGGATCCCTACGGCTTGGCCGACGGCACCGCTGCGTGGGGGCCCGCGGATATCAGCGCAGTCAAATTCGACAGCTTCGATCCCTATCGGCTGGCGCTGATGTTTTTCGGCGAGGCCAAAGCGCCGATAACGGTCAGGACCACCGGAGGCGCCACCAAGCAAGGCGAGGCAAGCCAGTTCCTTTCGGGCACCGCAGATCTGGCCAAGACACCGCCGGAACTGAAATTTCGATGAACCCCGACACCCTGTTGTCGATGTGTGAAAGGCCGCGATGACCGCCGTACGAGTGCAACCCAACCACCACGACATCGACGCCGCGCAGCGCAGCATCGCCGCGCTGTCACACGCGTTCACCACCAAGGTGGTCGGGCAGGACAATCTGCGTGAGTCGCTGCTGATCGGGTTGCTCGCCGGCGGGCATGTGTTGATCGAAAGCGTTCCGGGACTTGCCAAAACAACGGCAGCCAGGGTGATCGCCGAATCGATCCACGGCCGGTTCCAGCGCATCCAATGTACGCCGGACCTGCTACCCAGCGACATCCTCGGCACCCAGGTATACGAGGCCGAGACCAACTCATTTGCCACCCAACTGGGTCCGGTGCACGCCAACATCGTGCTCCTCGATGAGATCAACCGCTCCAGCGCCAAGACTCAAAGCGCGATGCTCGAGGCGATGGAAGAACGCCAGACCACGATCGCCGGAACGGTGTACCCGATCCCCCAACCGTTCCTGGTGATCGCCACCCAAAATCCGGTAGACCAGGAGGGCACCTACCCGTTGTCGGAAGCTCAGACCGACCGCTTCATGCTCAAAGACATCCTGCGCTATCCGAGCGCCCAGGAAGAGGTGGAGGTCATGGTCCGCCGCGACGCCGGTATCTATGACAAGGACCGGCCGATCGATCCAGTAATCGGTTTGGACGATGTGCGCCGCCTGCAAGCGGTGGTGCGCAATATCCACATGGATCCCGCCTTGATGCACTACGCGAGCCAGCTGGTTGCGGTAACCCGCAACCCATCACAGTTGTTGCCGCCGCAGCTGGCCCGCATGGTCGAGTACGGCGCCTCGCCGCGGGCCACTATCGCATTCTGCGAAAGCGCTCGAGCACTGGCACTGCTGCGCGGCCGTAACCATGTGCGGCCGGAAGACATTCAGCAGCTGGCCCATCGAGTGTTAGGACACCGGCTGATCCTGGGCTTTGAAGCCAGCAGCGCCAAGATCACTCCGCAGGTCGTCGTCGACGCGGTCCTGCAAGCGGTGCGGGTGCCCTAAACACACCATGGGCAAACACCTCAATCGAGCCAAACAGTACTTCGGCACCGACACCCGTGGACTTCTCGAAGGGGGCCGTTACGCGCTGCTGCACACCCGCAGCCTGGAATTCGACGACTTACGCCCCTATGTGGCCGGCGACGACATCCGTGACATCGACTGGAAAGCCTCGGCGCGCTCCGGGTCCGTGCTGATCAAACGCTACGTCTCCGAAAAGCACCACAAGATCCTGCTGATCGCCGATGCCGGACGCAACATGACCGCACTGGCGCCCAGCGGCGAGGTCAAACGCGACGTCGCGCTGCACGTCATGGGTGCGATCGGGTTGATCACGCTGAGCCGTTCCGACGAACTGGGCATGGTGTATGGAGATTCCCGCGGCAGCGCCAATATCCGGGCGCGCCGCGGCGAAACCCACGTCGAAAGTGTGCTGCACCGCTTCTACAGCCACACCTTCAGTCAACCCGCCACGAGTGACATTGTTACCCAATTAACCTACGTGGCAACGGGTTACCGTCGCCGCATGTTGGTCATCGTGATCTCCGACGAACCCGACGCCGATGCCCGGCTGGCCGGCGCGCTGCAACAGCTGTCCGGGCGTCACGACCTGATGTGGGCGATGGTCTCCGACATGCCTGCAGTGGGATCCGTCGAAGGCGAACGCGACGGCTACGACGTGGCCACCGGTGGCTACGTCATCAACGGCGCCACCCTGGGAACCCGGATCGTCGACGCGTACCGTCGCCGCGAAGCTGCACGGATCACCCAACTGGACGAGTTCTTGACCACGCGCGGTGTCCAATTCACTCGTGTCGGCAGTAGCGCCGAGATTCGCGCCAATATCGTCGCATTGACCGAGGCGTTCCAGCATGCCGGGTGACCTGCTGCGCTACCTTGGCGGCCCCACCGGATTCTCCAGCTGGTGGTGGGCGGTGGCCGCGATGTGCATTGCCACCACCCTCGCCTACTACGCCGGGGTATATGTGTGGACATTGCCCGCCGCGCGGCTGCGCCGTATCCCGGTTATCCGTGGGGTGCACGCGTATCTGCTGCGTAGGCGCTTCACCCGAACTGTCGCCATCATCGGCGGCCATTATGGCGCGGGTCGGCTGTCAGACGGGCAGGCCGCCGCGGCCATCAGCCGCACGCTGCGGAGTTTCCTGCACGTGTCCACCGGTGCACGGGTGCAGTACCTGCACATCGACGCCATCGCCGAGAATGCGCAACTCGCTTCGGCCGCACCGGTATTCATCGCGCTCAACGATGCCCAGTTCGCCACCGAACGCGTCGACATGCACGGCGTCATTCGCGCCGCAATGGAGGTGATCCGTACGTGGAGCTGAGATGGTGGGCCGTCTTCATCCTCGGCGCCGTCGCGCTGGCTGCGGTGATCGTCGCGGCACTGCTGGCGCCGATGGCCAAAATCACCAAGGTGCTGCGACCGCTGGCCCACGTCGATCGGCTCACCGGAATGCCCGAATACGCTCGCGTGGCCCGGATCCAATTCTGGTCGATGCTGACCGCCCTGGTGCTGCTGCTGGCGTTATTCGCCACGGCACTGCTGACCACCTCTCGCCCGGTCGGATTCTCCTCGGCCAGCCGCAATTTCGAAGCTGTACATCCCGAAGACATCATGGTCTGCGTTGGCGAGCCGGTCACCGACCCCACCACGGCCGGACTCTTGACCTACTTCGCCCGGCAGATCAAAACGTATGACACCCAACGCATCGGAATGACCTCAACCACGCTTCGGGTCGTGCCGTTGACCCGAGATTACGACTACGCCGGCACCCGATTCAGCCACTACGCCGAGATGGCTGCCCTGCAGCACCAGCTGGAGACCACCAAAGAGCTTCCTGGGCCCGAAGCCGAGGAACTGCGTGCCGGTATCAACGGCTTTTCCCGAAGACTCAGCTATGACGACTATGCGCGCAGCGTGCAAGACGCCTTGGCCCTGTGCATAACCGGGTTTCCCTCCTTCGAGGACAAGAGCACCCGGCGTCGCTCGCTTATTTATCTGGGGTACAGCAGCTTTCGCGCCCCGGAGGAGTCCCGACCGGCACTGTTCACCGACCAGCAGGTCAAGGACTTGGCGACCGGCGCGGGTGTGCAGATCAACGTCATCGCGCGCGCAGACGTGGTCAAGTCACCCGAGCAGTCCAACCAGGCGCTGGCCGCGATCGCCAACGCCACCGGCGGCCGCTACAGCGTCTACAACCCGGCCGGCACGGCCGGTGACACCAGCGCCGGCACCGACCCCACCCTGTCCGCTCTGCTGGACAAGATCCGTGCCAGTCCCCCCAACGTGGTATTGCCCAGCGGTACCATCGTCACCAGCCGATCCTGGGATTACCCCAACGTGCCGCTACTCTGCTCGCTGGCGGTGGCTGGACTGCTGTTCGTGTCGTTGGCGGTGCTACGGCGGTGACATTTGATCCGATCGTTCCGGCCGCCGCGCTGATCGTCATCGCCGTCGTGCTCATCACCATCCGGATGGCGGCCCTGTACCGGGTGCTGGTGCGCACCGGCACCGGCCGCTACCTGCGGGTGGTCCTGCGCTGGGGTGCGCTCACCGCAGCCGGGCTGCTCCTGGTTCTTGCCGCGGCCCGGCCCGGCCTGCCGCACGGCGACCCACACCGGCAAGCCGAGCCAAAACCCGCCAGCGGCTCGTCGGCCAATGCCAACGTGTTCTTTGTCGTCGACCGCTCGGTAGACAGCCGAGTCGAGGATTACGCCGACGCCAAGTCGCGTATGTCGGGCATCCGCGGCGACATCGCCGCGCTGATGGATCAATATCCGCGGGCACGTTTCGCGGTCATCAGCTTTGCCGCCAGGGCCGGCCTGGACTGGCCGTTATCTGACGATGTGTGGAGCCTCAAGCCGTTCGTCAAGGGGCTGTCGACCTACACCGAGGTCCCGCAGGACGCGATGTTTCAGGTCAACGCGGCCGCCGCCAACGACCTGCTGCGCGCCAAGCTCGCCGAAGCTGCCGGGCAATACCGTGATTCCAAGAACCTCGTGTTCTACTTCGGCGAGGGCGCTGGCGGCTCACGAGCCGCCCAGGGGGGCTTCGACATACCCCACGACACGATTGCGGGCGGCGCAGTGCTGGGCTACGGCACCCCCGCCGGTGGCCCGATCCCGCAGGCCTACGTCAACGGCGATCTTGTCTATATGTGGGACAAGCAAACCAACCGGGCCGCAAACTCCGGACTCAACGAAGACGCTCTCAAGGCGATCGCCGGCCAGCTTGGCGTGCCGTATTTTCACCGGGACAACAGCCCCATCACCCCCGTCGTGCCCGCCGTCGACCTGACCGGCACCCGATCAACAGCATCACCGGTGGTCGCGTCGGTCACCGTGGAGCGCACCGAGTTGTATTGGGCGTTCACCGGGCTGGCCTCAATACTGGCGCTCGGCGAAATTTCGTTGACACTGCGCGAATTCCGGCGCAATCGGATACCCCGACGAGCGAGGTCTTGATGCTGCGACGCGACCCCCGGCCCGCCGTGTACCGGGCCTGGCAACGCGCGACCTGGTGGTGGCAGCGCGGACCGCACCGGATCCGACTGCGACGACACCTGGTGGCCTACTCGGCGCCGATCGCGCTGGTGTTGCTGGCGACGGCCGGCAAGATCACCTCCACCATGCTGACCGGCGACGCTGCGGTGTCGGATTTCGCACATCACGACATCGACGCGCTGCGCGCCGACGTCGCCACCCTGAGCACGTTGAATATCATTGAGCCCGCCCGGGTGTCCTATATCGCCGGTGATCTCGCCGTGCTGGAAGGCCGACTCGAGGACGCCGAAAAGGACTTCACGAACGTGTTGGACCGCACCGGCGGTGCCGACTCCTGCGCGGCCCGGGTGAACCTGGAGCTGGTTCGCGAGACCCAAGGCGACCTGGCGGCTCGCAGTGCTGACATTTCCCGCGCCGAGGAGCGCTATTCTAGTGCGCTGCAACTCATTTCGAGCGCGCCGCCGCGCTGTTTCCAAGACAATACCGACCCCAACCCCGATCGTCGGCGCATCCGCAATGACGCCGCTGCGCGGCTCACCGACAAAATCAAAGCTCTACACCTGCCGCCGAGCCCGCCGCCGCCTACACCACAAACCGTCAACCCCCAGCCGCCCCCGACATCACTGACATCCACGTCACTGCCGCCACCGCCGCCACCTGGTGCCACGTCGACGCCGACACCGCCGCCCACGCCGCCCGGCCCTGGCGGCAACGGCCCGGTCTTCGGTCCCGGGGGCGGCGGGCCAAACGGCGGCCCCGACGTCATCAACGACGTCAGCCCGGATCGTATCCCCGTGTCCGGCAATGGCTCTGCGCCATCACATCGGCTGGGTACCGGCGATGGCGGCAACCCGCTCGATCGTCTTCAAAACGCCCTCGGCGACGCCGACGCCACCGGTGCCAGCAGCGAAGACGCCGCCGCTCACGCGTAACCCGCTGCCAAGACCGCCATTGCCAACGGTCACCGGCAAGATCGAAGCTGGCTTAGCCCACCCGCTCACGCCGTGTCACCCGCTGCGCCTTGCTTTGCCGTTCATCGATGAGCCGGCCCAGCTCTTGCAGCAACAGCGGCTTGTTCATGACGACGTGCTCGAGGTGTTCCCGGTCGATCTCGAGGGCGGTCATCTCCTCCACTGCCACCGCGCCGGCAGGGTTGGGTTGCCGGGTCAGGGCGGTCACCCCCAGAAACGCGCCCTGGTTGAGCGTGCCGATCGGGACAACGGAGCCGTCCTCCGCCGTCGCGGTCAGACGAACGCTGCCGGCGACGATGAAGGCCATTCCCGTGGGGACGACGCCCGCATGCTGCACGATCTCATCGGCGCCATAGCGCACCACCCTCGCGTAGGGAACCAGCGACTGCTGCTCGGTCAGACTCAGCCGCAGCTCCGGCCCCACCATCGTGCGCAACGCGTCCTGCACGCGGTCGGACGTCGAAAATTCGTCATCGGCCTCGTCGAGGTGCAGCGCTTCCCGTCGGGCGGCGTACCAGACCCACGGCAGAAATGTCGCCTGTGCGGCGCCGTCGTCGGCGGGTGATCTCAGCCGTACGGTGGTGCGGTACTCGCCGCCACCCAGTGCGACCGTTTCCGGCATGGTTCCCGACTTGAGCTGGGGTAGCCCGGCGGCAACCCGGGTCAGCATCGCACACACTTTGTTGGGTGCGTCGGCGAGGGCGAATTTCGTTGTGATGGTGCATTTGTGCGAGCCACCCGGCCGGGACAGATTCGTGAACGACGTGGTTGCCAGCATCGAGTTCGGGGTGATCCGCAAGCCGGTTCCGGTCTCGATGTGCACCGCGCGCCAGTTCACCTCCACAACGCGCCCCCGTGCGGTGGGCGTGTCCAGCCAATCGTCGATCCGGAACGGCTGCTCGAACAGCATGAACAACCCCGACACGATCTGGCCCACGGAGTTCTGCAGCATCAGGCCGATGACGACCGAGGTCACCCCCAAAGCGGTGAATATGCCCCCGACCCGGACCCCCCAGACGTAGGACAGGATCATCGCCAGGCCGACGCCGATCAGTGCAAACCGGGCCACGTCGAGGAAGATGGTGGGCAGCCGCTTGCGCCAACTGTCTTCCGGCGCTGACTGAAATACCGTGGCGTTGAGCGCCGACAATAGCAATACCAGCACCAGGAAGCCGAACAGTGTGGTGAGGATTCGCACCGCGGCGTCTCCGGCGGGGATCTGGGACGCCTTGACCAGGAGCAGCAGCAGGGCACCCAGCGGCAACAGATAGTTACGCAGCAGGCCGACCTGCCGGGCCAGATGGCTCTTGCGGCGGACCAGAGAGTTGTGCAACTCGGTGAGGATGATCAGCCCGACCGGTAATCCGATGGCGATGGCGACAGCCCAGTAAAACCACGGCGTACTCAGGACATTCATGATCGCTCCGACAATCGGTAGATGGGCTGGTCTACTCCGCCGACGGAGATGGCGCCCGCCGGGGTGAACTGCCGCACATCCCGCATCGCCTCGTACACCGGCGAGGTGACGTAGATTCCGGGTTGCGGTGAGCCACTGTGCGTTTGGTAAGCCAGGCTCACCGCGGCACCCCACATGTCATAGACGACGCTGGATCGGCCGACCAGCCCGCTGATGACGTTGCCGGTGTTGATGCCGGCCCGCAGGCGCAGTTCGTGACCCGTTTGCCGGTTGAACCGGTCGATGATGCGCCGCATTTCCAGCGCGAAGTCGATGGTCCGTGCGACATTGTCCAGCCGCGGCGTCGTCACCCCGCAACTGGCCAGGTAGCCGTTGTGTAATGTACGAATCCGTTCGACCCCAAGGGATTCCGCCGCTGAGTCGAACTGCCGGAACAAGTCGTCGACGATTCCGACCAGCTCGTTGCCCGAAAGGTCCCTGGAAATATCGTCGAGCCCCAGGATGTCGGCAAAGATCACCGTGACGTCTTGGTGCTCCTGGGCAATGGTCTTCTCCCCCTCGCGGTAACGCTGCACCACCGGCTCGGGCATCATCGACAGCAGCAGCCGGTCGTTTTCCCGACGCTGGTCGTTGAGCAGACCCTCCTTGATTTCCAGGTTTCGGCTCATCTCGTTGAAAGCCGCTGTGAGATCACCGATTTCGTCACGCGTGGTTACCGGAATGGTGACGTCGTAGTCGCCGGCGCTGATCTTCTGGGTACCAGCCTCCAGCCGCCGGACCGGCCGCACCATCGCCTGGGCGATCAGCATCGAAGCGACACAAATGCCGAGAATGATGGCCACGGTGACCAACACGAGGGCCTTGGTGAACGCGGCCACCGCCGCGAATGCCTCGGAGTTGTCGCGTGTCGCCAGAATCGACCAATGCAGGTCGGAATTGGGCACATCCAGCGGCGCGTAGGCCTCCAACTCCTTGTTGTCGGTGTAGTCGGTGGCGGTGATGGTTCCGGTTTGACCTCGCTGGGCGGCGCGCAAACCCGCGCTTGCGACGGGCTGTAGCAGCGTCGTGCCACCGAGTTGGATCGCGCGGTTCACCACGTCGAGCGGGGTGCCCGCGGCCACCGATTGTCGCCGGTATTCGTCGGGGTCCTCGACGAAGAGCCGCGAATCCGAACGCATGAGACTGTCCGGGCCCGCGAGATAGGTCTCCGTGCCCCGGCCCATGCCCGCGGCCTGCCACTGCTGGTTGGCGGTCATGATCCGGTTGATCTTGGCGATCGGCAGCGGCAGCGCGATCACACCTTGGGTTCTCCCGTCGGCCTCAACCGGCGCCACCAGCCATGCCGTCGGCACGTCCAGTTGCGGCTGATACGGCTTGAAGTCGGTGATCCAGATGAAGTCAACGGCGTTGGCGCCCAGCGCTTTAAGATAGGCGTCGCGCAGGTTGGATTCCCGGTACGGCCCGGTCAGGATGTTGGTGCCCAGGTCGGGATCCTTGCTCAGGCTGTAGATGATATTGCCCCGGGTGTCCAGCAACACCGCATCGTCGTAATCGAACCGGGTGACGATTTCGCGGAAGTAGCCGTTGAATCGCGCGTTGGCGGCCGACCATGCGCTGCCGTCACCGGCGTCGTCGAATCGCATCGAATCCTGATCCGACGTGAACGGCGCGGTGTAGTAGGCCTGCAGATACTTCTGGGCCGGCGACGTCGGCAGCAACGCGGTGATATCGAGCTTTTCGCCCGTCGTTCGTTCCACCGGTTTGATGAGCTGGTCGGTGTAGTAGTTGACAATCGCCTGCTGCTGAGCCGGGTTGATGGTCGCGTCGGCCAATTGGTCAAACCCGGCGGTGAACTGCGTGACCGCCTGCACCACCGTCAATCCCCGCGCATAGATGACCAACGAATTCGTCAGATCGGCAAACAGCGTCTCGATCGCCCGCTTCTGCGATTCGCGCAATTCGGTCAACCGTTCGTATGCGGCTTCCCGTAGTGAGGCACGGCCGGTTTGGTAACCGACGATAACGACCGCGGCCACCGAAACGATGCTCGACAGCAGCAGCAGCACCATGAGCTTGGACTGGATGCTCACCCGGAACCGCGGCCGGCGGCGGCTCTCTTTCCTCAAGCTCTTGGGAATGATGCTGGTCTGAACCGGGGCGGCGGGTGCCTCCGGCACGGAATCTGTTGCCTCGCCCGATATCACCGGCTTCCTTCCTACTTCCTCGGTACAGAGCACCGAACCACCTCGCAGACTAGCGCCGTCACGCGCTGGTAAACGATGTTTGCCAACAATGTGATGACCAGGGCCGAGCGTTGTTAACGTCGGCACAATGACGGCGCGGCGGGTCTGTGTGGTGGGCAGCCTGAACATGGATCTGACGTTCGCCGTCACCACGCTGCCGCGCCCGGGCGAGACGGTGCTGGCATCGACGGTGAACCGTGCGCCCGGAGGCAAGGGAGGCAATCAGGCGGTGGCCGCCGCACGCGCGGGCGCGCACGTCCAGTTCATCGGCGCCGTGGGCGACGACGCGGCCGCCGAGCAGCTGCGGGCCCACCTGTTGGCCAACGGTGTCGGCATTGACGGAATGGTCCGGGTGCCCGGCCCGAGCGGGACGGCGATCATCGTGGTCGACACCGGCGCCGAGAACACCATCGTGGTCGCTCCCGGCGCGAATGGGCAGTTGACGCTGCCGCCCGCGGCGGTCGGCGACTGCGACGTGTTGCTGACCCAGTTGGAGATTCCGCCGGACGCGGCGGTGGCCGCGGCCCGGCAGGCCCGGTCGGCCGGCGCGGTCGTCATGGTCAATGCCTCCCCGGCCGGCCGACTACACGGCGCGGGGCCCGAACTGGCGGCGGTGGCCGACGTCGTGATCGCCAACGAGTCCGAAGCCCAGCAATGGCGTTGGTCGCCGGCCCACCTGGTGGTCACCCGCGGCGCGCGCGGTGCCCGCTACGTCGGTGTCGACGGCGAACTGGACGTGGCCGCCCCCGCAGTGACCGCGGTGGACACCACCGGAGCCGGTGACGTATTCGCCGGGGTGCTGGCTGCCCATTGGCCACCGGACCCTGCTTCGCCCGCTCAACGACTGCGCGCTTTGCAACGGGCCTGCGCGGCAGGGGCACTGGCGACCACGGTGGCGGGCGCCGGAGATTGTGCGCCGCCCGCCGAAGCGATCGAGGCGGCACTCACGTAGGTTCGCGGCGCACGTCGTGGGCGATCGCCAGACCGTCGGCCGCCTCGAGCTCATCGGAGGACTGCGTCAGCAGCAACCGGCTGCGGGTCGGCGACAACAGCACCGACTGGTAGTGGTGCGGCGTGCGCGCCGCGAAGATGAGCCGATTGATCCGCAGCAGCGCGGCGCCGATCGCGGTCTCGAGCAGCTGCGCATTGCGGGGACCGGCGATCTCGGCGGTGATCTCGTGCTGCACCCGGTCCACGACCGCCCCGGTTCGTTTCACCAGTTCGTATAGCGGGGCCTCGCGCAGCGCGGATTCGGTCAGCGTGCCGGCCAATTCGGCCGGCAACCAGACGTCGCTGACGATCAACGGCTCGCCGGTGCGGCGTTGCCGCCGCAACCGCACCACGTGCAGTAGCTCGCCGGTCGTCTGCAGCGCTCGAGCCACCGCCCGCGGCGGTCGCCGCACGCCGAGTTCGATTATCTCGGCTCCGGTTTCGAACTGGGTCTGGCGCAACCCCTCCAGATACGAGCGGACGGGTGCTGACTGGTCAACTGGAACCTCTTCGGGCACAAAGGAACCCACACCGTGCCTGCGCTGGATATAGCCCTGCTCGGCCAGGTCGGCCAGGGCGCGCCGCACGGTGATCCGCGAAACCCCGAATTGCTCGCACAACGCCTGTTCGGTGGGTAGCGCATCCCCGGGGGCGAGCACGCCGCGCTCGATCTCATCGTGCAGCACCAGGTAGAGCTGCCGGTGCAGCGGCACGCCGGCGCTGGCCGACACGGGTGCGGTTTTGCCGCCGGCTTGATGCACGGTGCCCATGCTTTCACATCTCTGCGGTTGCCACCCCCCATCGGGTTGTTATATGTATATAACAACTTCGTCACAGAGAGGACCGACATCCATGCCAACCACACCGGCCCGCCGCCGACTGCGAGCCCTGCTTGACACTCGTGAAATCGTGGTCGCCCCAGGTGTTTTCGACGGGATCTCGGCGCACCTGACCAAGCGCACCGGTCACGTCGCGGCGTATCTGACCGGCTCCGGTGTGGCGGCCTCCGGTTTCGGCCTACCCGACATCGGCCTGGTCACCGCATCGGAGATGGCCGAGCGGGCGCGGATGGTCGTCGGCGCACTGGGCGACGTGCCGCTCATCGCCGACGCGGACACCGGCTACGGCGCCCCCAAGAACGTGGTGCGTACCGTCCGCTCCTACGACAACGCCGGGGTGGCCGCCATCCAGTTGGAAGACCAGGCATTTCCCAAGCGATGCGGCCATCTGCCGGACAAACGGGTGGTGGACGCCGCGGTGTTCGAGCAGACTCTTGCGGCGGCGCTCGACACCCGCTCCGACGACGGGCTGTTGATCGTGGCGCGCACCGACGCCAGGGCCCCGCTGGGCCTGGATGCCGCCATCGAACGCGCCAACCGCTACGCCGCCGCGGGCGCCGACATCGTCTTCGTCGAGGCTCCGCAGAGTATCGGTGAAATCGAGCGCATCGCAGCCGAAGTCGAGGCCCCGCTATTGATTAATCTGGTGATCGGCGGCCTGACTCCGCAGCTGCCGGTGACGCGACTGCAGGAACTGGGTTACGCGGTGGCGATCCATCCGGGTCAGCTGGTGCGACGCGCGACGGCGGCCATGCTGGCGGCGCTGTGTGAACTCAACGGGACCGACTCCGCGGCCCACCGGGCCGGGACCCCCGCCGACTTCTTCGACCTGGTCGGTCTGAAGGAGTGGTCGGACATCGAAGCCAGGTACACGCCGACGGAGGCCTGCGCATGGGCATGACCATCATCGAGAAGATCTTCGCCCGCAAGACCGGTCAAAGCACGGTGTCACCTGGCGACATCGTCGTCGTCGATGTCGACACGACCGTGTTGATCGATCTTCAGTTCGCCAGGGAATGGGTGCAGCCCAACCGAATTCATGATCCCGAGAAATTAGCGGTGGTGATGGATCATGCCGTGCCGGCGCCGACCGTCCGGGACGCCGCCGGCGGTCAGCGTGCCCGTAAATTCGTCGCCGACTTCGGGATCCGGCGCTTCTACGACGTTGGCCGGCATGGCATCAGCCATCAGGTCATCGCCGAGAACGGACTGGCCCGGCCGGGAGAAGTACTGGCGTGTAGTGACTCCCATACCTGCGCCGCCGGCGCCTACAACACCGCGGCCCGTGGACTGGGAGCCGCCGAGGTGTACTCCATCATGTGCACCGGCCAAACCTGGTACCACGTCGCACCGACCATCCGCTACGAGTTCTACGGCGTCAAACCGGACACCGTCAGCGGCAAAGACATCTTCCTGCACATCGCCAACCGCTACGGTGACGCCGCCAACCGCAATCTCGAGTACGGCGGCGGCGGTCTGGCCAGCATCCCGATATCCGATCGGCGCACCATCGCCACCCAGGGAGCCGAGTTATCGGCGGATTTCAGCATTTTCGAGGCCGACGACGTGCTGACTGGTCACCTGCAAGACGCTGGTGTCAGCGGATACCGCGTGGCGACACCTGATTGCGATGCCGATTACCATGACGTCCGCCCCGTCGACCTGGCGACCCTCGAACCCTACGTGGCTCTTCCGGGCACCGTCAGTCGCAACGGTCTGCCCGTTTCGCAGGTGGGCACCCAGCGTGTCGACCAGGCATTCATCGGATCCTGCGCCAACGGCCAACTCGAGGACCTCGAAATCACCGCGCGGGTGCTGCACGGCCGCAGCATCGCGCCCGGGGTGCGACTGCTGGTCACGCCCGCATCCCAAGCGGTGTACCGGGAGGCCATGCGGCTGGGCTACTTACAGGACATCGCCGACGCCGGCGCCGTCGTCACCAACTCCACCTGCGGCGCCTGCTTCGGCTACCACATGGGACTGGTCGGCCCCGGCGAAGTGTGCATCACCTCGAGCACCCGAAACTTCACCGGTCGGATGGGCAGCACCGAGGCGCGCATCTTCATGGCCGCACCGGCGACCGTCGCCGCCTCCGCGGTCACCGGTTACATCACCGACCCGAGGAGTTTGGTTGCATGACGCTCACTTTCAGCGGCAGGGTGTGGGTCTTCGGTGACAACCTGAACACCGACGCCATGTACCCGGCCTATGCCATGAAAATGGATCCGTCCGAGGCGGCCAGGCATGTTTTCCACCAGCTACGCCCCGGCTGGACCGACGAGGTGTCGCCCGGCGATATCCTGGTGGCCGGCAAGAACTTCGGCGTCGGATCGTCGCGGCCGGTTGCGGCCCTGTTCGTCGAGCTCGGTATCGCCGGGCTGGTCGCCGAGGAATTCAACTCCCTGTTCTTCCGCAATGCGGTCAACGCCGGACTGCCCGCAATGACGATGCCCCAGGCCACCAGCGTCTTTGACGAAGGCGACCACGCAACGTTCGATCTCGCCGAGGGCAGTTGGCGCAACGACACCACCGGAGTGCGCGGAACGGTGCCCGCCCTGCCCGACTTGATCCTCGAGATCATCGACGGCGGCGGTGTCCTACCGCGGCTGGCGGCACAGGGTTATCTGCCGCCTCACCAAAAGGATTGACCCGTCAAACGCGTTGGTCGTCGCGGTCGCTGAGGAATCGTTCGGGGTGGTGGTAAGCGTTGGTGCGGGGCTGTCCGCGATCGAGGTGCGCCGGCGGTATCCATTCGGTATCGCCTCGGGTGTTCTTGCGGGTGCGCCAGCCTTTTTCGGCGAGTCGGTTGTCGACTCCGCGGGCCAGGGTGAGGTCGTCGATGTCGGTGCGCCCGGTGGTGGCCCTCTGCGCCGATCAGGCCGTCTCGTTGGGCGGCCGGCCGCGGTGGCGGACAACTGCGGCGCCAACCGCTCACCGGTCAGCGCCCGCCGCGGCCCCAGATCAGCCGCTTCATCGATGCGCCGCCCGGCCTCGACCTTGGTGATGCGCAACCTGTCGGCCAGCGCCGAACGCAGCGTGCCGCCCAGCTCGGTCTCGCCGGCCTGCGCGCCGAGCTGATTGATCAGCGCATGCTGCGGGGTTCGCAGCCGCCGCGCCGCGCGCTCCAAACGCTCCAGCGCACGCGATCGCTCGGGGGTGGTGAGCACCGCAAAAGACAACTCACACAACCGGTCCAGCTCCGCATCGAGCGCATCGAAGACCTCGACGATGTCGTCACGACCGCTCGCACCATGCCTGAAATCTTACGAACACCCACCGACATGAATTGCCGTCATGTGACCATAGAAACCACAGTGACACAAGGGATTAGATCAAATCAACGATGTTCTGGTATCTGGAAGATTCATGGTTATCGAGAAAGGCCTGAGACATTGAAAGTCCTGCCGGCGCAGGCACTCACTAGTAGCTCGTCACCGACCGCCGTCTACAGACGTCCCGCCACAGATCCCACGCGGCGATTCACCCTATTGCCGCAACACCTCTACATCGCCTTCCGTCGTGCGGCACTTCCCGCTCGATCTGGTCGAGCCAGGTTCGCGCCGGCATATCCGACGGCGCACGCCAATCCCCACGTGGTGACAACGCGCCCCCGTGCGACACCTTGGGCCCGTTGGGCAATGCCGAACGTTTGAACTGGCTGAACGAATAAAACCGCTCGACGAAAACCTGCAGCCAGTGCCGAATCTCGGACAGCGAGTAGGACGGCCGCTTGTCGTGCGGGAAGCCGGGCGGCCACGTGCCGCGCTCGGAGTCACTCCATGCATGCCAGGCCAGGAACGCGATCTTCGACGGCCGGAACCCGAAGCGCAGCACCTGGAACAGCGAGAAGTCCTGCAACGCAAAGGGTCCCACCTTCGCCTCGCTGCTCTGCAGTTCCTCCTCTTCGCCGCTGGGAACCAGCTCCGGGGTGATCTCGGTGTCGAGCACCGACTGCAGCACCTCGCACACCTGCTGGTCGAATTCGCCCGAGGAGATGACCCAGCGGATCAAGTGCTGGATCAGCGTCTTTGGCACCCCGGCATTGACGTTGTAGTGCGACATCTGATCGCCCACTCCGTATGTCGACCAGCCCAGGCCAAGCTCGGACAGATCCCCGGTGCCCAGCACGATTCCGCCGCGCTGGTTGGCGATGCGGAACAGGTAATCGGTGCGCAGGCCGGCCTGCACGTTCTCGAAGGTGACATCGTAGACCTTCTCCCCCCGCGCGAACGGATGGCCCATTTCGTTGAGCATCAGCGCGGCGGTGTCACGGATATCGATTTCCTCGAAGGTGGCGCCGAGCGCCCGCGCCAGCTTGACCGCGTTGCTCTTGGTGCGATCACCGGTGGCGAAGCCGGGCAGGGTGAACGCCAGAATGTCGCTGCGCGACCGGCCTTCGCGGTCCATGGCACGGGCGGCGACGATCAGCGCGTGCGTGGAATCCAGACCGCCCGAGACGCCGATGACCACCTTCGGATAGTTCAGCGCCCGCAACCGCTGCTCGAGGCCGGACACCTGAATGTTGTAAGCCTCATAGCAATCCTGTTGCAGCCGTTGCGGATCGGCGGGCACGAACGGGAACCGTTCCACGACCCGCCGCAACCCGATGTCGCCGGTGGGCGGATCGACCCGGAACTCGATGCGCCGGAACGACTCCACTGCTGCCCGGTGGTGACGCCGGTTGTCGTCGAAGGTGCCCATCCGCAACCGCTCCGATCGGAGCAGCTCGGTGTCGACGTCGGCCACCGAGCGACGCTCCCCCTTCGGGAAGCGCTCGGACTGCGCCAGCAACACCCCGTTCTCCCAGATCATCGTCTGGCCGTCCCACGCCAGGTCCGTCGTCGACTCCCCCTCTCCCGCGGCGGCGTAGACGTAGGCGGCCAGGCACCGCGCCGACGCCGAGCGGGCCAGCAAGCAGCGGTCCTCGGCGCGCCCGATGGTGATCGGGCTACCGGACAGGTTGGCCAACACGGTCGCTCCGGCCAGCGCCGCCTCGGCGCTGGGCGGTAGCGGGACGAACATGTCCTCGCAGATCTCGACGTGCAGGACAAAGCCGGACAGGTCCGACGCGGTGAAGAGCAGATCGGGGCCAAACGGCACGTCCGATCCGCCGATCCGCAGGCTGCCGCGCTCGTCATCGCCGGCGGCGACCTGCCGGCTCTCGTAGAACTCCCGGTAGGTGGGCAGATAGGACTTCGGGACCACACCCAGCACGGAGCCGCGGTGAATGACAGCCGCGGTGTTGTAGATGCGGTGCCGATATCGCAGCGGCGCGCCGACCACCAGGACCGGCAGCAGATCGGCGGACTGGGCCACCACGTCCAGCAGTGCGTCCTCAACGGCGTCGAGCAGGGCGTCCTGCAGCAGGATGTCCTCGATCGAGTACCCCGACAATGTCAACTCGGGAAACACCGCCAGCGCGACGCCGTCGTCGTGACACTGGCGCGCCAGGCCCAGTACCGAGGCGGCATTGGCCGCGGGGTCGCCGATGGTGGTGTGGTGCGTGCACGCGGCGACGCGCACGAACCCGTGCCGGTATGCGGAATAGAAGCTCATTGCCCTCCATTGTCGCGGTAGCACGATCGAGATCGGGTGACGGGGTGTCGACTCCCATTAGGCTCGGTTGGGTGGACTCCTGCGACCTCGTCGCGCTGCTGGCCGGGCGCCGGGTCGCGGCACTCACGGGCGCGGGAATTTCTACCGACTCGGGCATACCCGATTACCGGGGACCTGACTCACCGCCGAGCAATCCCATGACCATCGGCCAGTTCACCTCGGATCCGCGGTTTCGCCGGCGATACTGGGCCCGCAATCATTGCGGCTGGCGGCACATGGACGACACCGTACCCAATGCCGGCCATCGGGCGCTGGCCGCGCTCGAGCGGGCCGGGGTGGTGACCGGCGTGATCACCCAGAACGTCGATCTGCTGCACACCAAGGCCGGCAGCCGCAACGTGGTCAACCTGCACGGCACCTACGCGCAGGTGAGGTGCCTGAGTTGCGGTCATATCACCAGCCGCGCCGCGATGGCCGAAAAGCTCGAAGCGCTCAACCCCGGATTTATCGAGCGCGCCGCGGCGGTCGGCGGACTGGGGGTGGCTCCCGACTCGGACGCCGTCATCGCCTCGGCCGCCGACACCGCATCGTTTCGCTACCTCGACTGTCCGTGCTGCGGCGGCATACTCAAGCCCGATATCGTCTACTTCGGCGAAAACGTGCCTAAAGACCGTGTGGCCCAGGCATATTCACTGGTCGAAGGGGCCCAGGCGCTGCTGGTGGCCGGCTCGTCGCTGACGGTGTTCTCCGGCTACCGATTCGTGCGCCGCGCCGCCGCCCTGGCGATCCCGATCGCGATCGTCAACCGGGGACCCACCCGCGGCGACGGCTTGGCCGCGGTGAAGATCGACGGCGGATGCTCGGAGACGTTGACGCGGCTGGCCGCCGAGCTGGCGAGCCCGCGGCCCATTAGAGCGGCCCCTTAGAACGTGCACGGCATGCTGCGAATGGCGTGCACGAAGTTGCCCGGCACGTAGGCCGGATCGCCGGCCTGGATGTCCGGCAACTGCCGCAGCAGCTCGCCGAAGATGGCGCGCAGTTGCGTCCGGGCCACATGAGCGCCCAGGCAAAAGTGCACTCCTCCGCCGCCGAACCCGACATGCGGGTTGGGACTGCGGCTCAAGTCGAAGCGGTCGGGATGGTCGAAGGCGTCCGAGTCCCGGTTGCCGGACGCATAGAACATCACCACCTTCTCGCCGGCCCGGATGGTCTGGCCGGCCAGCTCGAAATCTGTTGCGGCCGTGCGTCGAAACGTCATCACCGGGGTGGCCCAACGGATGAACTCCTCGACCGCGGTGCCGATCCGAGTGTCGAAATCCGCGACCAGCCAAGCCTTCTGGGCGGGAAAGTCGGTGAGCGCGCGCAGCGTGTGACTGGTGGCTTGGCGAGTGGTGTCATTGCCGGCCACCGCAAGCAACACGAAGAACGCCGCCACATCGGCATCGGAGAGCCGGTCGCCGTCCACTTCGGCGTTCACCAGGCCGCTGAACAAGTCATCGCCCGGGTGGTCGCGCCGTTCGGCAGCCAGCTCGGCGGCAAGCTGATGCAGATAGGCCTGATTCTCGAACAGCACTTGCACCGGGTTGCGCCCGTCGAGGTAGACCGAGTCGGCCCAGGAGACCAGCGCGTCGGCGGCATGAGCCACCGGCTCACGTTCGGATTCGGGAATCCCGACCATGTCCGACAAAGTGCGCATCGGCAGTTCCTTGGCGCAGCGCTCGACGAAATCGACACCGCTGCCGGCCGTGCGTAGCTCTTCGACGATGACCTGGGCGTTGGTCTTGATCGAGTCCTCGATGCGGCGCACCTGCCGCGGCGTGAACGCCGCGCTGATCAGCTTGCGCAGCTTGGTGTGTCGCGGCGGGTCCATCGCCAGGAACGACTGCGACCCTTCCAGCAACTCGACGGGCACGTTTTCGAAGAGCACGCCCTTGCCGGACAGGAACACCTCGTTGGTGCGACTGACCGTGACGATGTCGGAGCGCCGGGTGACCGCCCAGAAACCAGGGTCGCCGGGATCCTGGAGCAGGGCGTCGTCGACCGGTCGGTGCCAGCTCACCGGACGCTCGGCGCGCAGCACCGCGAACGAGCGTTCCCGCTCGGCGGCGGTCAAGGCCCAGAACTTGCGCGAGGACAGGTCGATCGGGTCGTAGGCACGGATACCGGCAGCCACGACCACGACCATAGAATTGGACATAGTGTCTAGTCAAGATGTCGAATTCACGGTTATGCTCGCCCGAAGCGGAAGGGAGGCGCAGAACGAGACATGCCATCGGTTACTCGCAACACCCAGGCCAGCCGCCGGCAGCGACGAGAGCAGCTGGAACGGCGGCTGCTGGACGCCACCGAACAACTGATGAACGAGGGCGCGAGCTTCACCGAGCTCAGCGTGGATCGGCTGGCGACCGCGGCTGGCATCTCCCGCGCCAGCTTCTACATCTATTTCGAGGACAAAGGCCACCTGCTGCGCCGGTTGGCCGGCCAGGTTTTCGACGACCTGGAGCACCGCGCCGCACAGTGGTGGGACGTGGCCTGGCGACACAATCCCGAGGATGTCCGCGCCGCCATGGCGGGCGTCATCTCCAGCTTTCGGCGTCACCAACCGCTGCTTGTGGCGCTCAGCGAGATGGCCGGCTACGACCCGATGGCGGCACAAACCTATCGCGATCTGCTGACCGCCATCTCCGAGCGCCTGGCCCGTGTCATCGAGGACGGCCAGGCCGACGGCTCCATTCGGGCCGAACTGCCCGCGGCCACCACCGCCGATGCGCTGACCTGGATGGTCGAGCGGGTCTGTCAGCAGAGCTTGCCGGGCAAACCATCCGAGTTCGACGCCGAGCTGGCCACCACGATGACCGAAATAGTCTGGGGCGCACTGTATCTGGAAGCCGCTTCGGCTACGTGAGGTTACTCGGGCACCAGGTCGTCGGCATGCACCGCGGGCCGGCGTAGTTCACCGGACAGCTCCGAGGTGGACCGGCCCATCATCGCGGCCAGCTCGGCCGCGTCGTAGGCGACCACACCGCGGGCCACCGTGGTCGCGTCGGGTCCACGAAGTTCGACCACGTCGCCGGCGAAAAACTTGCCCGACACCGCGGTAATTCCCGCCGGCAGCAGCGACCGGCGTTGCCGCACGACCGCATGCACCGCACCCGCGTCGAGCGTCAGCCAACCCGCGGCCTCGGCGGCATACCGTACCCAGAACCGCCGCGCCGACATGCGCCCGGGCCGCGGCGCGAACACCGTACCCACCGACGCATCGGTGAGCGCCGTCGCCGCGTCGGCCGCGGGAGCCAGCAGCACCGGCACCCCCGCGTCCGCGGCCAGCAACGCCGACGACACCTTGGACGCCATCCCGCCGGTACCCAGATGACTGCTGCGGCCGGCGACAACGCCCTCAAGATCCGCGAGCCCGGACACTTCGGGGATAAACCGGGCCCCCTGGTGCTTTCGGGGATCGCTGTCGTAAAGCCCGTCGATGTCGGACAGCAGCACCAGCGCCTCGGCGCCCACCAGGTGAGCCACCAGCGCCGACAGCCGATCGTTGTCGCCGAAGCGGATCTCGTTGGTGGCCACCGTGTCGTTCTCGTTGACGATCGCCACCGCGTGCAGCGCCCGCAGCCGGTCCAGGGTGCGCTGGGCGTTGGTGTGCTGGACCCGCATCGAGATGTCGTGGGCGGTCAACAGCACCTGCCCCACCGTGCGGCCGTACCGGGCGAACGCGGTGCTCCACGAGTTCACCAGCGCCACCTGCCCGACGCTGGCGGCGGCCTGTTTGGTCGCCAGATCTCTTGGCCGACGCGATAATCCGAGCGGTTCGAGGCCGGCGGCGATCGCGCCCGAGGACACGATGACGACGTCGGTGCCCGCCTTCATCCGCGCCTCGATAGCGTCGGCGAGCTCGGCCAGCCGGCCGGCGTCGAACATCCCCGACGGCGTGGTCAGCGCCGTCGTCCCGACCTTCACGACGAGGCTGCGCGCGGTCCGAATGACTTCCCGGTGCGGACTGGCCATCAGCTCTCACCGCGTTCGCGTCGCTGCCGGCGGGCCGCCTTGCGTTCGGCGGCGCCGACCCGATCGCTGCGCTCCAGGCGCGCATCGGTGCCCCGGCCCGACATCGCGACGTGACCGCCCGCGGGAGTTTGCGGCTCCCAGTCGAAAGTCATGTCACCGATCGTCACCGCGCACCCCGGCTGGGCGCCCAGCCGCAGCAGCTCGTCCTCAACACCCAGGCGCGCGAGGCGGTCCGCGAGGTAGCCGACGGCCTCGTCGTTGTCGAAGTCGGTCTGGCCGATCCAGCGTTCGGGTCGGGCACCGGTCACCACGAAGCCGCCGCGGCCGTCGGGCTGCACGTCGAAACCACTGTCGTCGATGGGCACCGGGCGAATGACCGGCCGTCGCGGCACCACCTGAGGCTGTGCGGCGTGGTATTGCGCAACCATGTGCCACAGCCCGAAGATCAACGGCTGCAGGTTCTCCCGGGTGACTGTGGACACCAGGAACACCGGCCAACCGCGTTGGGCGATCTCGTCGCGAACGAACTCGGCGAGCTCCCGCGCCTCGGGGACATCGATCTTGTTGAGCACCACCGCCCGGGGCCGCTCGGTGAGATCGTCGAGCACCGCGTCGCCTCGCAGCGTGGGTGTGTAGGCCGCGAGTTCGGCTTCCAGCGCGTCGATGTCGGAGATCGGGTCGCGGCCCGGCTCGTTGGTCGCACAGTCCACGACATGCACCAGCACCGCGCAGCGCTCGATGTGCCGCAGGAAGTCCAGGCCTAGGCCGCGGCCCTGGGCAGCGCCCGGGATCAAGCCGGGCACGTCGGCGACGGTGTATGCGTGCTCGCCCGCCGAGACCACGCCGAGATTGGGCACCAGGGTGGTAAACGGGTAGTCGGCGATCTTGGGTTTGGCCGCCGAAATGACCGACACCAGCGACGACTTTCCGGCCGACGGGAATCCGATCAACCCGACGTCGGCGACGGTCTTGAGTTCCAGGGTGAGATCGCGCGACTGTCCGGGTTCGCCGAGCAGCGCGAACCCGGGGGCTTTGCGGGCCCGTGACGCCAGCGCGGCGTTGCCCAAGCCGCCGCGGCCACCGGCGGCGGCCGCAAAGCGGGTGCCGGCGCCGACCAGATCGGCCAGCAACCGCCCGGTTTCGTCCAGCACGACGGTGCCGTCGGGAACCTTGACCTCCAGATCGGCGCCCGCTGCGCCGTCGCGGTTGCTGCCCATCCCCGGTTTGCCCGACGGCGCGGTGATGTGGGGATGGAAATGGAAGTCGAGCAGGGTGTGCACCTGCGGGTCCACCACAAAGATGACGCTGCCGCCGCGACCGCCGTTGCCGCCGTCGGGACCACCTAGCGGCTTGAACTTCTCCCGATGAACCGAGGCGCAGCCGTTACCACCCGAGCCCGCCCGCACGTGAACAACGACCCGATCGACGAACCGAGGCATCGGGCATCCCCTCAATCGACCCCGAGTGTGCAGCTAGTGCACAACCACGACGCTCAGTCGGTCGCTTGCCCGGCCGCGACGATGTTGACGGTCTTGCGCCCACGCTTGATGCCGAACTCGACCGCACCGGCCGCCTTGGCGAACAACGTGTCATCGCCGCCGCGGCCGACGTTGATGCCGGGATGGAATTTGGTGCCACGCTGACGAATCAGGATCTCGCCGGCCTTGACGACCTGGCCGCCGAACCGCTTGACACCCAGCCGCTGCGCGGCCGAGTCCCGACCGTTGCGCGAGCTGGAAGCGCCCTTCTTGTGTGCCATTTTTGTCGCCTCCGCTATTTGATGTCGGTGACTTTCAGGACCGTCAGCTGCTGACGGTGGCCCTGCCGCTTGTGGTAGCCGGTCTTGTTCTTGAACTTGTGGATCCGGATCTTGGGCCCCTTGACGTGCTCGAGGACCTCGCCGGTCACCGCGACCTTGGCCAGGGCGTTGGCATCGGTGGTGACGGTGGCACCGTCGACGACCAAGGCGACCGGCAGCGACACCTTCGAGCCGGGGTCGGATTCGAGCCTTTCGACTTTGACCACGTCTCCGACGGCAACCTTGTATTGCTTGCCGCCGGTCTTGACGATTGCGTAGGTCGCCATCGTGGGTGCACCTCTGCTCGTTGTCGTGCTTACTCTTGCGGGCACGCGTCAGCAGTCGCTGACACGTGCGGATCTGGTTCGCGATTCGGCACCACAGCGCCACCGCAGGCGCGATTGGACCGGATCGGCGTCGTAGGCTGGCAGCCCGGCGACAGCTGACCCAGGTTACGTGACCAGCGGCTAGAGGGTCAAACCGGCCCAGCGGTTGGGGCGCTCAGTCCACATGTATCGGCGGGCCGGCCGGCCTGCCCGCCGCGCGTCGCCGGCGCGGACGTTCCGGCGACGAGGAAGCCTCGACGGGTCCGGGCCGGTCAGGACTGTCGTCGGGCTCGGAGTCGGTGTCCTCGTCGTCGGTGTCGGAATCATCGACGTCGAGCTCGTCATCGAGGTCGTCATCACCGAGATCGTCGTCGTCGAGCTCGTCGTCGTCGAGCTCCTCGTCGTCGAGCTCTTCGTCCTCGTCGGCATCTTCGTCGGTGTCCTCGAAGTCTTCGATGTCATCGGGCTCCCCGGTGTCTTCGTTGTCTTCGAGGTCTTCGATGTCGCTGGACACCGCCATCGCGGTGTCCTCGTCGATCGCGGCGGCGAGTTCCTCACCGGACTCCTCGGGTTCCCCGTCTCCACGGCCCGGTCCCAGCGACGAGCCGGCGGCCATCGCTTTGAACATCGGATGCTCGCCGGGGGCGTGAGCGGGGACCTTGGCCACGATCCCCTTCTCAGTGGGCTCTTCGGCGCGGCTCTTCTTCGAGCGCCTGTTTCGGCGACCCCCGGATTCCGACTTTCGCCCGGTCGCCGGCGCCGCATCCACCGGATCGGCATGCAGCAGGATCCCACGCCCGTTGCACTGGGCACACGACGACGAGAAGGCCTCGATCAGGCCGGTTCCCAAACGTTTGCGGGTCAGCTGGACCAAGCCCAGCGAGGTCACCTCTGACACCTGGTGACGAGTGCGGTCGCGGGCCAGCGCCTCGGTCAGCCGGCGCAGCACCAGATCGCGGTTGGATTCCAGCACCATGTCGATGAAGTCGATGACCACGATGCCGCCGATGTCACGCAGCCGCAGCTGACGCACGATCTCCTCGGCCGCCTCCAGGTTGTTCTTGGTGACGGTTTGCTCGAGATTGCCCCCGGAGCCGGTGAATTTGCCGGTGTTGACGTCGATCACCGTCATGGCCTCGGTCCGGTCGATCACCAATGTCCCGCCCGACGGCAGCCACACCTTACGGTCCATCGCCTTGGTCAGCTGCTCGTCGATGCGATGCACCGCAAAGACGTCGGGGCGCGTCTGACTCTCGGCAAGCTCGGCCGGCTCATACTTGGTCAATTTCGAAACCAAGTCGGGCGCAACGGAATTCACGTAGTCATTGATCGTGGCCCAGGCCTCGTCGCCGGAAACGATGAGTCCGGCGAAGTCCTCGTTAAACAAGTCGCGGATGACCTTGACCAGCACATCCGGTTCTTCGTAGAGGGCCACCGCAGCGCCGGCCGCCTTCTGTTTGACCTCGGCGGCCTTGGCTTCGATCTGTTGCCAGCGTTCCTGCAACCGGGTGACGTCGGCACGGATGTCGCCCTCTTTGACTCCCTCGGACGCGGTGCGGATGATCACTCCCGCGTCGGACGGCACCACCTCGCGCAAGATCTCCTTGAGCCGCTGGCGTTCAGTGTCGGGCAGCTTGCGACTGATCCCGGTCGACGACGCGCCCGGCACGTAGACCAGATAGCGGCCGGCCAGCGACACCTGCGTGGTCAGCCGTGCGCCCTTGTGGCCCACCGGGTCCTTGCTGACCTGGACGACGACGTAGTCGCCGGGTTTGAGGGCCTGTTCGATCTTGCGGTCGGCCCCGCCGAGTCCGGCTGCGTCCCAGTTGACTTCACCGGCGTAGAGCACACCGTTGCGGCCGCGACCGATGTCGACGAAGGCCGCCTCCATCGACGGCAGCACATTCTGCACGATGCCCAGGTAGATGTTGCCCACCAACGACGCGGAAGCAGCCGAAGTCACGAAATGCTCGACGACGATGCCGTCTTCCAGCACGGCGATCTGGGTGTAACGGGTGCCCGGGTGCGGCGGCTCGGTGCGGACTCGGTCGCGCACCACCATGACCCGCTCGACGGCCTCGCGCCTGGCCAGGAATTCGGCTTCGGTCAGAACCGGTGGGCGGCGCCGCCCGGCGTCGCGGCCGTCCCGGCGACGTTGCCGTTTGGCTTCTAGCCGGGTCGAGCCGTCGATGCCCTTGATCTCGTTGCCGCCGGACTCGTCGTCTCCGGAGCCGCCGTTGCGGGGCGCGCGTTCATGCACAACGGTGTTGGGCGGATCGTCGGGCGCCGGGCCCTCGTCGCCGTCCTCTCCGGATCCCGACTTGCGCCGTCTGCGGCGCCGGCGGCGCCGGCTGGCGCCCTCTGCCGAACCGTTGTCCTCGTCGCCGGCGTCGGTGTCGGTGTCGGTGTCGTCGGAGTCCTCTGAATCGTCACCCTCGGAGTCGTCGGAACGGGCAGAATCGCCAACCGCCTTCCGGTCGCCCTCATCGCCGTCATCTTCGCCTGGGCCGTCGGATCCACCCTGTTCACCGCGTCCCCGACCACGGCCCCGACGGCCACGCCGACGCCGCCGACCGCTCGGCCGGTCGATCTGCTCCTGTTCGTCGTCATCGTCGGCATCGTCGGCCGCCTCGTCATCGGTGCCGTCGTCCTCGTCGATCGCCTCGGGAATCGGCTGCGGCGCGACGAACAACGGCAGGTAATGCGGGCGCTCCACCCGGGTCTCGACGACCTGGACCGTTTCCTGCGTTTCCAGCAGCAGCCGGGATTCGGGTTCCGGGGCTTCGTCAGCTTCGTCCGGTGCAACAGCCGCCGCGGCGACACTGGGTTCAGCGTTTGGTTCTTCTTTGGCTTGGTTGGCTTGGTTGGCTTGGTCCGCTTCGTCGGCGGGCGTTTCGGCCAGCAGGTCGCGCACCCGGACCGCGTCGACCCGGTCCACACTGGAATGTGCGCTGCGGATTCGACCGTCCAGCGCATTGAGGGCATCGAGCACCCGCCTGCTGCTGGTCCCCAGCGTTCGTGCCAGCGAATGGACTCTCAGTCGGTCCGGCAGTTCCTCACGCTGTGTCGGCTCTTTTGGGTCTGAAGATGGGGCACCGTCTACCACGTATTCTCCTCAAGCCCCCGGGCGCGTCGTTTCGACGCGGCCACGCGAGGGCTCCGCTATGTGCCCGGGTCACTTCTCCCGGACTTGTGATGGTCTTGCTCCGAGCCGCTCAGGCGAGCACACTCGGCGCCGTGCTGAATGACGGCTTGACACGCCGCGCCCCATCGAATGGCGATGGTCGCGCTTGCCGAAGTCTTCATTCGGGTGTTCGACGCCGGTCCGGCGACGTTCACCCGCAGTCAGTATCCCATATCACCGGGCCGGATCACCCTCGTCTGAGTCGTACGCCGACGAATCCGGCTCGCAAGCACTTCTCCCGGCGCTAGGCGCCGGCAAACCAGAGCGCGATCTCGCGCTGCGCCGACTCGGCCGAATCGGAGCCATGCACCAGGTTGAACTGGGTTTCCAAGCCGAAGTCGCCGCGGATGGTGCCGGGCGTGGCCTTGTCCACCGGGTCGGTGCCGCCGGCCAGCTGGCGAAAAGCCGCGACCGCTCGCGGCCCCTCCACGACGGCCGCCACCACCGGCCCCGAGGTGATGAATTCGAGCAACGACCCGAAGAACGGCTTGCCTTCGTGCTCGGCGTAATGACGGCCGGCCAGCTCGTCGCTGACGTTCCTGAGCTCCAGCGCCGCGATGGTCAGGCCTTTGCGCTCGATGCGGCCGATGATCTCGCCGATCAGTCCGCGTTGCACACCGTCCGGCTTGATCAGCACGAGGGTCCGTTCAGTCACGGTGGCTAAGAGTAGATGGCCAACGCTGACTTCGCACGGCAGGCCCGGCTCAGCCCGGCGGCGGCGCTCCCCCTCGCTCCCGGCGCCGGACCTCGGCCCGAAAGTACGCGATCAGCACCCATACCCCGGTGAACAGCACTCCGATGAAGCCGACGCCCGGGTACACGGCGAACCCGGCGAGCAGCACCAGCTGGACGCCGAGGTTCACCCAGATCGCCCAGGGTCTGCGCTGCAGCCCGGCAAGCAGGATCAATGCCACGGCCAGTCCGATCAGGTACCCCAGCGATGCCGGACCCAGCCCGCCGCCCACCGCGCCCACCACGGGTATCGCCAGCAGCACCACGATCGCCTCGAGAAGCAGTGTCGCGGCCATGACCGCACCGAAGCTCTTCCACGGGTCGGCCGGTGGTGTGGGCGCTGCCGGTTGCTCGGTCATTCCGGGTCACGACCAAACAAGGTGCGGGCAGCGCCGGCGGTGACAACCGAGCCGGTGATGACAATCCCGGTGCCGGAAAACGCGTCGCCCGGGTCCGCCACCGCCCCGTCGACCAGCGCGGTTGCCGTGTCGATGGCATCGCTCAGGTTCGCGGCGGACAGCACCCGATCGGGTCCGAACCGCTCCCGGGCCGCCGCGGCCAGCGACTCGACATCCAGCGCGCGCGGTGACCCGTTGTGGGTCACCACGACCGAGTCGAACACCGGCTCCACCGCTTGCAGAATGCCGTCGACGTCCTTGTCGGCCAGCACACTGATCACCCCGACCAACGTCCGGAAGTCGAACTCGTCGGCCAGCGTCCGGGCCAGCGCAGCCGCCCCGGCCGGATTGTGGGCTGCGTCGATGAACACCGCCGGTGCGCTGCGCATCCGTTCCAGCCGGCCCGGGCTGGTGACCGCGGCGAATCCCGCCCGCACCGCCTCGACGTCGAGTTGACGCTGGGCACCCGCGCCGAAGAATGCCTCGACCGCGGCCAGCGCCACCACCGCGTTGTGCGCCTGGTGTTCACCGTGCAGCGGCAGGTAGATGTCGGAGTACACCCCGCCCAGACCTTGCAGTTGCAGCACCTGACCGCCGACGGCGACCTGTCGGCCCAACACGGCGAACTCCGAATCCTCCCGGGCGACCGCGGCGTCCGAGCGGACGGCCTGACCCAGCAGCACCTCCATGACCTCCGGGCGCTGACGCGCGATGACCGCGACCGTTTCCGACGAGCCCTCTTCGGCTCGACGGATAATCCCCGCCTTCTCGCCCGCGATCCCGGCGATGTCGTTCCCGAGGTAGTCGACATGGTCCTTGCTGATCGGGGTGATCACCGCCACCGGCGCATTGATCACGTTGGTGGCGTCCCATCGTCCACCCATACCCACCTCGACCACCGCGACGTCGACGGGCGCGTCGGCGAACGCGGCGAACGCCATCGCGGTGAGCACCTCGAACTTGCTCATCGCCGGCCCGCCTGCATTCTGCGACTGCTCATCGATCATCTGCACGAACGGCTCGATTTCCCGGTACGTCGCCACGTACTGCGCCGGGCTGATCGGCTTTCCGTCGATCGAGATGCGTTCCACCACCGACTGCAGGTGCGGGCTGGTGGTGCGGCCGGTCCGTTGCTGCAACGCGGTGACCAATGCGTCGATCATCCGCGCCACCGACGTCTTGCCGTTGGTTCCGGCGATGTGGATCGAGGGATAGCCACGTTGCGGTGATCCCAGCAGGTCCAGCAGCGCGCTGATCCTTGTCAGGCTCGGCTCGATGCGAGTCTCCGGCCAGCGCTGGTCCAGCAGGTGCTCGACCTGCAGCAGCGACGCGATCTCGTCCGGCGTGGGAGCCATGCCGGTAGATGGCCGGTCTGTCGACTCGAAACTCATTGCAGCGCAGCCAGCCTGGCCGTGATGCGGTCGCTTTCCTCGTGCGCCAGCCGCTGCCGGTCGCGGATCTTGTCGACGACAGCTTCGGGCGCCTTGGCCAAGAAATCCGCGTTCGCCAATTTGGCGCCGGTTGCTGCCAGCTCCTTTTGCGCCGCGGCCAATTCCTTTTCCAGCCGGCGGCGTTCAGCGGCCACGTCGATCGTGCCGGAGGTGTCGAGTTCAACGACGACCCTTGCCCGGCTCAGCCGAACCTCCAATGACACCGACGGGCGGAAATCCGGACCCGCAGCGGTGAGCCATGCCAGCGATGTCACGGCGGCAACCTGGGTATTGAGGTCCGACTCGTCGATACCGGCCAGTCGGGCCGGCACCTTCTGCCGGTCGGCCAGCCCCTGGTCGCTGCGGAATCGTCGGACCTCGGTCACCAGCTTTTGCATATCGCTGATGCGCTGCGCAGCAACGGGATCCAAAGTAATCCCGGAGGGCTGCGGCCAGTCGGCGACCACCAGCGACTCTTCGGGGGTCTCCCCATCCATCAGCGCCTGCCAGAGCGCCTCGGTGACGAACGGGATCACCGGGTGCAGCAGCCGAAGTAACGTGTCCAACGAGGCCGCCAGTACCGCTGTGGTATGCGAGCGTCCCTCGGCCAGTTGGGTTTTCGCCAGTTCGACATACCAGTCGCAGAACTCGTCCCAGGCGAAGTGATACAACGCCTCGCAGGCGCGGCTGAACTCGTAGCTGTCGAAGGCCGAATCCACTTCGGCGCGAACCTCTTCCAGTCGTCCCAGGATCCAGCGGTCGGCATCGGTCAGCTCGGCCGGTGCCGGCAAGGGCGCCAGCACGGCGCCGTTGAGCAGTGCGTAGCGGGTCGCGTTGAACAGCTTGGTGGTGAAGTTGCGCGACGCCCGGACGGCGTCCTCGCCGATCGCCAAGTCGCCACCGGGGCTGGCGCCGCGGGCCAGCGTGAACCGCAACGCATCGGCACCGAAGGTGTCCATCCACTCCAGCGGGTCGATGACGTTGCCCTTGGACTTACTCATCTTGCGGCCGAACTCGTCACGAATCAGCCCGTGCAGGAACACGTCGGTGAAGGGCACCTGGGGGCCGCGGCGACCGTCGAGCGTGATGGCGTCGTCGCCGCCGACGAAGGTGCCGAACATCATCATCCGCGCTACCCAGAAGAACAAAATGTCGTAGCCGGTGACCAGAACACTTGTCGGATAGAACTTTTCGAGCTCCGGTGTCTTTTCGGGCCAGCCCAGAGTGGAGAACGGCCACAGCGCGGAGGAGAACCAGGTGTCCAGCACGTCGGGGTCCTGCTCCCAGCCCTCGGGGGGCGTTTCGTCCGGTCCGACACATACCTTTTCACCGTCGGGTCCGTACCAGATCGGGATGCGATGACCCCACCACAGCTGCCTCGAGATGCACCAGTCGTGCATGTCGTCGACCCAGGTGAACCAGCGCGGTTCCAGGCTGGCGGGGTGAATCACGGTGTCGCCGTTGCGCACCGCGTCGCCGGCGGCCTTGGCCAACGACTCCACCCGGACCCACCACTGCAACGACAGCCGCGGTTCGATCGGCTCCCCGGTGCGCTCGGAATGCCCCACGCTGTGCAGGTAGGGGCGCTTCTCCTCGACGATGCGGCCTTGGGCGGCCAGCGCCTCACGCACCGCAACCCGTGCTTCGAATCGGTCCATGCCGTCGAATTGGGTTCCGGTGTCGGCGATCCGGCCCTTGGTGTCCATGATCGAGGGCATCGGCAGGCTATGCCGGATCCCGATCTCGAAGTCGTTCGGATCGTGAGCGGGCGTGACTTTGACTGCGCCGGTGCCGAATTCGGGATCCACATGCTCGTCGGCGACGATGATCAGCTGCCGGTCGACAAACGGGTGCGGCAGGGTGGCGCCGACCAGGTCGCGGTAGCGATCGTCGTCGGGGTGCACCGCGATGGCGGTG
Source organism: Mycobacterium persicum (assembly GCF_002086675.1). GTDB lineage: Bacteria > Actinomycetota > Actinomycetes > Mycobacteriales > Mycobacteriaceae > Mycobacterium > Mycobacterium persicum. Next base: position 114,837 of record NZ_MVIF01000002.1, on the reverse strand, counting down.
TCGCCGAGCATCGTCTCCACCCGCGTGGTGGCGACCACGATGTGCGGTTGCGAATCGTCCAACGAGCCGTACCGGAACGACACCAGCTCGCCTTCGACGTCGAGGTAGTTGACCTCCAGATCCGAGATCGCCGTCTGCAGCACCGGCGACCAGTTGACCAGCCGCTCGGCCTGATAGATCAGCCCGGCGTCGTAGAGCCTCTTGAAGATCGTCCGCACCGCCCGCGACAGCCCCTCGTCCATGGTGAACCGGTCGCGGCTCCAGTCCACCCCGTCGCCGAGCCGGCGCATCTGGCCGCCGATCGCCCCGCCCGACTCCCGCTTCCAGTCCCAGACCAAGGCGGCGAACAGCTCACGACCGAAGTCCTCCTTGGTCTTGCCGTCGACGGCCAGCTGCTTTTCCACCACGCTTTGGGTGGCGATACCGGCATGGTCGGTGCCCGGCTGCCACAGCACCTCGTAGCCCTGCATCCGTTTTCGGCGGGTCAGCGCGTCCATCATGGTGTGTTCCAGTGCGTGGCCCATATGCAGGCTGCCGGTCACGTTCGGCGGCGGCAGCACGATCGAGTAGGCGGGCTTGCTGCTACCGGGATCCGCGGTGAAGTAACCGGCATCCAGCCACTTCTGGTAGATGGCGCCCTCCATCGCACCCGGGTCCCACGACTTGGGCAGCTGGTCGGCGTCAGAGCGGGCGCGCGAGGTCACCGGTCAATTCTAGGAACCGCCGCGTAGCGGCGCGGAGGCGCCTAAAACCGCAGGTGGACGACCATCAAGGAGTCGATCACGGAATCGTGAGCACCTGGCCCGGATGGATCAGGTCGGGATTAGGGATCGCGTTGGCGTCGACCAGCACCTGGTATTTGTTCCCGTCACCGTAGAAGCGTTCGGCGATGCCCCACAAGGTGTCACCGGAAACCACGGTGTACGTGTTGAGCGCGGGCTCAGCCGGCTCGTCGGCGACCGTCGCTGCGATGGGCGCCGCTTCCCCGACGGGTTGCGCCGCCTGTGCCGCGCCGGTCACCTCCGGGGCGCCAACAGATTTCTGCAGGTCCGCCGGCGGCGTGTCGATCTGCGTCCCGGTGGCCCAGGCCGGGCCGTCGGCGGCGTAGAGCACCAGGTTGCGGTCGTCCTGGAGCACCAGTCTGACGCTCGTGCTGCCCACGGTGTGGCTGTGCCAGACCGGTCGCTCCGGTGTGTAGAGGACGAAGTTGCCATCGGTCTGCAGCTCGGCGCGCACCACGTCCTGGCCGTCGGTAGCAGTGGCCCATACCGGCGTGCCGTCAGCGGCGAGCACCAGGTTGCCGTCTTCTTGCAGGGTCAAGGTGTAGGCCCCGTTGTTGGAGACCAGGGATTGCCCTCGCTGCAGCCGCTGTCCTTCGCCGAGCGTGTCTGACATGCTTTGCCTTTCGTTATCCGGTCCGGCCGACTGATTGCGCCGGGTTACTTCTTGCCGCCGAGGAGCCCGCCGATGATGTCCCCCAGCGCGCGGCCCCTGCCACCCAGGAGGTTGCCGAGGGACGTTTCATCATTTCCGCCGCCAAGGATCCCGCCGAGCAGCTGAGCCAGGCCGCCACCGGAGCCTGTTTCCTCATGCTGAACCGCAGTACCCTGCAGTGCGCCGCCCGGCCGGAGCTGATTTCCCAGGTATGCCAGCACCTTCGGGAGCACCAGCGGCAACAACCGCTGCAGAAGTTCTCTCCTTCCGGCGCCACCACTGGCCAGTGCCGATGCCACGCTGTCGCTGTCATTGCCGGCGAACAGTGTGGCGACGACCTCTTCGGCCTGTTCTCCGCCGCGCCGGTCAACCTGGTCGAGCGCCCCGCCCGCGTCGAGCAGGCCACGCGCGGCATGGCTGCTGGCGACCGACTCGATCCGGCCGGCGCGTTCGGGATCCTGCGAATGCTGGTGCAATCCGGTAAGCAGCACCGGTACCAGCGTGCGGACCGCCGCGTCCACCTCGGTTTCGTCTGCGCCGAGCGTGCGCGCGATGTCAGATGTAGGAATCTGGGTGTAGAGATCATCAAGACCGGGCATCGGTGCAGGCTGCCTTCGGGGTCGGATATCAAGCCACCACCCTTCTGACCCTAGACGTACGCCGTCACCGGCTCAGACCAGCCGCTCGGTGTGCAACGACACGCCGGCGGCCGGGAAGCGCGCCAGCAGCGCGTCACCCATCGCGGCGGCCGGGGTCAGCACCCCGCGCAGATCCGAGAGCTTGTCGCGATCGAATGCCAGCGCCAGACCGCACTCCCCTAGCAAGACCGACGTCGCCTTGTAGCCGGGATCGCCGTCCTGCTTCATGCGCGCCACATATCGGGCGCCCGAGGTTGTGGTGGTGTAGGTCTCGATCCGGTAGTAGCCACGGTCGCGAGCCGCCGCGCTCGGGCCGGAGCCCGGCTTGGGCACCACCCGCTGCACCAACCCTTGTGGTAGCAGCCGGAAATAACGGCTGCCCAATCCGGTCGTCACGTTGCCGACACCGCTGATGACGGCCGACGCCAGCGGCGCCAGCGGCGATGATCCCAGGCTCATGTGCTCGCTGTACCGGAACCGCCTACCGTAGGCCCAATCCAACAGCGCGTTACTACGGCGCACGATCCTGGTATTGGTCGGCGCCATCAGGAACCCGGCCGTCCACAGTCCGCTCAGCTCGGGAGCGAGTTGACTGCCGCGCCGCCATGGCAGATCGGGCTGCGGGCCGAGTTCGGGCTCGGCGGCGCGGTCGGTGCTCAGCGTGTACGGGTCGGCGAATTGCCGACGCAGGTCAGGGTTGGCGGAGACGGCACGCAGAATCTCCAGCATCGAGGCGATCGTGCCGCCGGATAGCCCGCCGGCGAAAGACCGGACCACAAAGTGCGTGTCGCCCAGATCCCCGGCGCCGTCGTCGTGGGCGGCATGGTACAGGGCGTACACGCTCAGGTCTGACGGGATCGAGTCGAAGCCGCAGGCATGCACGATCCGGGCACCCGTGTCGGCGGCCTGCTTGTGGTGCTGATCGATGCTGTCGCGGACAAACGGTGGCTCGCCGGTCAGGTCGGCGTAATCGGTGCCGGCGGCGGCGCACGCCGCCACCAACGGCAGCCCGTAGCGCATGTACGGCCCGACCGTGGTGACGACGACTCGGGTGCGGGCCGCCATCTGCTCGAGGGTCGCGGGCGACCCGGCGTCGGCGGCGACGACCGACCAGGACTGCGCGGGTTCTCCCAACGTGTCGCGAACGCCGCGCAGTCGCTCGGTCGACCTGCCGGCCAGCGCGATTCGCGCGTCTCCGCCGGCTCGAGCCAGGTATTCGGCGGTCAGTTTGCCGACGAAACCCGTGGCCCCGTAGAGGATGATGTCGAATTCACGCGGCGCTGCGGTCACTGGCCAGACGCTACCCGCGGTGCGCGACCCAGCACGCATGCGACCCCGAATACACCGGGTGCCGGGCCCGAAGGCCCGGCACCCGGTGTTCGGCTATATCGCCTGGCGGTGTGGTCAGCCGCGACGACCGCAGACCGGCCAGGCGCCGATCCCCTGCGAATGCAGTACGTTCTCGGCCACGCGGATCTGTTCCTCACGGCTGGCGCTGGCCGCCGAGCCGGAGCCGCCGTTGGCATGCCAGGTGCCGGCGGTGAACTGCAGGCCGCCGGAGTAGCCGTTACCGGTGTTGATGGCCCAGTTGCCGCCCGACTCGCACTGGGCGATGGCGTCCCAGTTCACGCTGTAGGCCTTGGGAGCAGCCGGCGGAGGAGGAGGCGGAACGTCGGGGGCCGGCGGTGGCGCCATGTTCGGGTCGAAGTCCACCGGTTCCGGGGCCGGCGGCGCGGCGTCCGGGGCCGGCCCATCCGGCAGGTCGACCGGCGCGATCACGGCGTCCGGAGCCGCAGGCGGAGGCACGCTTGGGTCGAACCCCACTAGCTCAGGGGCCGGTGCGTCGTCCGGGGCGCCCGGAGCAAAGGCGTCCGGGGCCGCAGGCACGTTAGGGTCGAAGCCCACCGCATCGGGGCCGGGCGCCGCGTTCGGGTCAAGGCCCTCGTCCGCGGCGGCGGTACCGGACGGCACAGTCACGAGCGTCCCAGTGATCGCGGCGACGATGAGCGTCTTACGGACGTTCTTCAAGATTGTTCCTTTCGCGGTGCGCGCGCCAAAGCGAGCCAGCCCACGGCGGTGGGTTGGATGCGATGTCCAGGTGGAATTGCTGCTTTGGGACGTGCCGTCTCGTTTCGGCACGACAGCGGAGGGCCCGAGTTGCCCGTCGGGGGTTTCTATGCCCGACTGCTGCGACGGCTGTACTAGATCCGTGCCGCCCGCAGCTCCGCTCACACGCGGGATCCGTGGATTCAATTGTGTTCAACTACTGATGCCCGGTTTCGGGCTAAACGCACCGTACGATAACGATTTGGATTCGTCATCCCAGCCGAAGTGATATTTCGGTTCTATAACGAGCGGATCACGACGCGGTCGCACAATGGTCTCCGCAGGTCAAACACCTGTTTATTACTGCGTTCGGACCTGCCTGCCTCCGGTGCCACGGTGAGCCGAATCACGGGTATTTTGTGAGCTGCGCCACGCATTTGGCCGCATGTGGTCGCCGGGCTATTCAACGAATCCGTCGGCAGCCGCTCGTGACCCAGCTCATAGCGCACCGCTTCCGCTATGGCCGGTAGTCCTCGCCACCACGTAGGCCGCGGCCGAAACCACATCCCGGAAGACGTCCGGGGCCGATACCAAACTCACCGCTCAGTGAAAGTGCATATCCGCTAAGGCTTTACGTGTTCCATGGCCTCTTTGCCGAGGTTCGGCACGGTAGCCGCGCACCCCGGCGCGCCGAGGCCGGCCCAGCCGCTGATTGCACACCACCCCCCAGATGCCTGCCGTCGGTGCGCTGCCGTTCATAGACACATTTGTCGGCGATGGCAGCGGAACGATTTCCAGATAGCTGTCAGCCGAAAGGCACTGTGCTACAACAACATTGGGATTCGCAGCACAAGGGGCATGGTCCTTCTTGGCTGAAAAGCAGCCCTAACAACGGAAGAATTCTAAATCTACTAATAACATTTAAATGAGAAAACAAACAGAAGTAAAAGACTCACGCCGGGTCAAAGAATTCGATTGCACTCAATCCGGAGAGCAAACAGACGCGAACCGGGCATGAATTTTGCAGCCCGTCGCACGGGCACGGTAAGAGCTGACGGTCAGCGCCGAGGCTGTGCTGGTACGCGCAAGTCGGCCGCGGTATTGACATTCGACAGCGGCCGGGAATTCGACATCACGATCCGTTGAGCGTCGCAAGCATCGACGAAGGCGCTCATCCTGCGCTCACCGGCGGCAACCCATGCATCAACCCGATCGGCCAACTCCGTCCGGTATACCGCAGCCAAATAGTGGCTGCGACCGTCCCACGGCAGCACCACTTCGGCATTGGTCTGCACCGCACGGCGCACCAGATCATCGATCAATTCGACTGTCAGCAAAGGCATGTCGACGGCGCACACGAACGCAAGCCGCGCGCCGGCCGCGGCGGCCGCACGCAGTCCGCGCCCAGTCGCCGGCAATGGACCGAGCCCCCGCACTTCGTCGCGCAGCACGTCAGCCGGCAACGGCGGCAATGGTTGTCCAGGAGCCGCCATCACGAATATCGGGTCGCAGCGCTGTCCGACAACACCGACCACGTGCTCGACCAGCGTTGTGGTCCCTCCTGGCAGCGGTAGCGTCGCTTTGTCACGACCCATCCGCCGCGACTCTCCGCCGGCCAGGACGACCCCGGCAAGTGACTCTGCGCCCGGCACCGGTTCGCCCACGTCAGCCGACAGTCCAGGTGTCACGCCCGCGGAGCAGTGCTTGCAGCGCGGTGGCGTCGGACGGAACCGCACTCTGGGCGGCGCTGACCTGAGACCGTGCCGCGTCGTCGTAGGTGGGCCTACTGATGTGGCGGAAGATTCCGAGCACGGTGTGTTCGAGGTTTTGATCGGACAGCCGTGACAACGCGAACGCATACGCCGCGTCGTCGGCGTGCGCGTCGTGGACCACGATGTCCTCGACAGCCACGTCGGCGGTCTTGGCCACGTCGAGGCTGAAGCCAGACCGCACGACGCAGTATTCACCATTGGCGCCGAACACGATCGGTTCACCATGTCGGACGTTGATCACCCGCTCTTCCGCCCCCTCCTTGCGCAGCGCGTCGAAAGAGCCGTCGTTGAATATCGGGCAGTCCTGCAGGATTTCGACCAGCGCGGCACCGCGGTGCTGGGCGGCAGCGCGGAGCACCTCGGAAAGCCCGGCGCGGTCGGAATCCAGCGCGCGACCGACGAACGTCGCCTCGGCACCCAAGGCCAACGAGACCGGGTTGAACGGAGTGTCCAGCGAACCCATCGGGGTCGACTTGGTGATCTTGCCGACTTCCGATGTCGGTGAGTATTGCCCCTTGGTCAGCCCGTAGATCCGGTTGTTGAACAGCAGGACCGTGATGTTGACGTTGCGGCGCATCGCATGGATCAGGTGGTTACCACCGATCGACAACGCATCCCCGTCTCCGGTGACCACCCACACCGACAGGTCCTCGCGGGCCAGCGCCAGCCCGGTCGCGATCGCCGGCGCGCGGCCGTGGATCGAGTGGAATCCATAGGTCTCGAGGTAGTACGGGAAGCGGCTGGAACATCCGATGCCGCTGATGAACACGATGTTCTCGCGGCGCAGTCCGAGTTCGGGCAGAAAGTTGCGAATGGTGTTGAGGATGACGTAGTCCCCGCACCCCGGGCACCAGCGGACCTCCTGGTCACTGGTGTAATCCTTGGCCTTCTGCGGTTCGTTCGTCATGGGCACCCGCGAGTTCTTGGTCAAACTCGGGGTTAGACCGAGGTCTGTGCCCGCCAGATCGCCGGTCGCGCTAGTCATGAGCGCCCTTCCTTCTCATTGCCTGGTCCCGCGCTGACGGACGGCGCACCACTGGGGCGCGGCGCCGGTCATTCGACAGCTCCCGCTCCAATGGGGGCCGCCCCCAATTTGGCGACCATCGTCTTGTCTTGCTCAATCTCGGCCAGCGTCCCGCCCAATGCCGCGCGGATAACTCGGCCGATTTCGTCGGCCAAGAACGACAATCCTTGAACTTTGGTGACCGATTGAATGTCGACCAGATACTTTCCGCGTAGCACCAGCGCCAACTGGCCCAGGTTCATCTCAGGTGCCACTACCTGCGGATAACGTCGCAGCACGTCACCTAAGTTCGCCGGCAATGGGCTGAGGTACCGCAAGTGGGCATGAGCGACCCTGATCCCCTTGCGCCGCGCCCGCCGGCACGCCTCACCGATCGGCCCGTAAGAACTGCCCCAGCCGATCAATAACAGCTCGGCGTCCCCCGTCGGGTCGTCGACCTCGAGGTCGGGAACCCGGATTCCGTCAATCTTAGCTTGGCGAATCCGAACCATGAGGTCGTGATTCATCGGCTCGTAGGAGATGGCACCGGAGCCATTGGCCGCTTCCAGCCCGCCGATGCGGTGCTCCAGACCGGGAGTGCCGGGAACGGCGAACTGACGGGCCAGAGTCTCGGGGTCCCGGTTGTACGGCTGGAAGGGCTCGTCGGGTTTGGCGAACTTATGCACGATGGGCTCAAAGGTGGTGATGTCGGGAATCCGCCACGGTTCGGAGCCGTTGGCAATGGCCCCATCGGACAACACGATCACCGGGGTCTGGTAGGCAAGGGCGATCCGCACCGCCTCGACGGCGACCTCAAAGCAGTCGGCCGGCGACCGCGGCGCGAGCACCGCTACCGGCGACTCACCGTTGCGGCCATACAACGCCTGCAGCAGGTCGGCCTGCTCGGTCTTGGTGGGCAGGCCGGTCGACGGCCCACCTCGCTGCACATCGATGACGATCAATGGCAGTTCGGTCATCACGCCAAGGCCTAGTGCCTCGGACTTCAGCGAAATACCCGGCCCCGACGTGCTGGTGACACCGATCGCACCGCCGTACGCCGCACCCAGGGCCGCACAGATACCACCGATCTCGTCTTCGGCCTGGAAGGTGATGACATTGAAGTTCTTGTGTTTGGACAGCTCGTGCAGGATGTCGGACGCCGGCGTAATCGGATAGCTGCCCAGCACCACCGGAGCATGGGCGAGCTGGCCCGCTGCAACGATCCCGTACGCCAAGGCGGTATTTCCCGAAATTTGCCGGTATTCGCCGGGCGGCAAGGCCGCCGCCGGAACTTCGTACGTGGTGCCGAATGCCTCGGTGGTCTCGCCGTAGTTCCACCCCGCCTTGAGGGCCAGCACATTGATCTCGGCGATGTCGGGCTTGCGCGCAAACTTCTCTCTGATGAAGTTTTCACTGGTCCGTATCGGCCGGCCGTACATCCACGACAACAACCCCAAGGCGAACATGTTCTTGGCGCGCTGGCCGTCTTTCTTCGACGCGCCAACGGTTTCCACTGCCGCCAGGGTCAACCCGGTCATCGGCACGGAATGCACGACGTACTCGTCCAATTCATCGGACTCCAGCGGATTGGTGACGTATCCGACCTTCATCAGGTTGCGCTTGGTGAACTCGTCAGAGTTGGCAATCACCATCCCCCCGCGGGGCAGGTCACCGAGATTGGCCTTCAGCGCTGCCGGGTTCATCGCGACCAGCACGTCCGGCCGGTCACCGGCCGTCAGGATGTCGTAGTCAGCAATCTGAATCTGAAATGACGACACCCCGGGCAGGGTGCCTGCCGGAGCCCGGATCTCGGCGGGATAGTTCGGCTGGGTGGCCAGGTCGTTGCCGAAGATGGCCGCTTCCGAAGTGAACCTGTCGCCGGTCAGCTGCATCCCGTCGCCGGAGTCGCCGGCGAAACGGATGACGACATGTTCCAGGCGCCGCCGCTCGTGCCGGGCATGCGACGCCACGGCATGAGACTCTGACTCGGCTCCGCTGCCATTCGGATCCACGTCTCCGCCTTCCGTCCGTAATCAGGCTTTTAATCAGGCCCTAATCAGGAGAAGCACTCCGGTGCGGTTTCAGGTTACGCCGTCGGAATGGCTCCCCCACCTCACGTTTTGGTGTCACTGGCGGTATCAAGTATGACACTTGTTCCTGCGCGTTTAGCCGTCACCGAACCTCGGCAGAGTGCGGTCGATTTACTAAAAGCCGACGTCAGGGAGGGGACGGTTGTGGTGGCAGCCCAAACTGTGGTCTTGGTCACTTTCTCACCAGCTGCGCCTGAGACCGCTCGATCGTGTCTCAGCTGGGCGACGCGCGGGTACAGAGCTAGGTCGCGACGGGCTCGGTTCGTAGCGTCGGAGCCCGTCTCCTCCCGACGCTAGGCGCTCTTGTCGCGGCGCTCGGAACGGGACGGCTTGCGCGGCACGATCGTCGGCAGCACGTTGTCCTGCACCGTCTCCTTGGTGACCACGACTTTGGCGACATCGTCGCGGCTGGGGATGTCATACATGACCGGCAGCAGAACTTCTTCCATGATCGCCCGCAAGCCGCGAGCGCCGGTGCCGCGGTGGATCGCTTGGTCCGCGATCGCTTCCAGCGCATCGTCGGTGAACTCCAGCTCCACCCCGTCCATTTCGAAGAGCCGGGTGTACTGCTTGACCAAAGCGTTCTTCGGCTCTGACAAAATCTTGACCAACGACTCCTTGTCCAGGTTGGTGACCGAGGCAACCACCGGCAGGCGGCCGATGAATTCGGGAATCAGACCGAACTTGATCAGGTCCTCGGGCATCACTTCGGCAAAGTGGTCGGTGGTGTCGATCTCGGCCTTGGACCGGACTTCGGCGCCGAAGCCCAAGCCACGCTTGCCCACCCGCTCGTAGATGATCTTCTCCAGCCCGGCGAATGCGCCCGCGACGATGAAAAGCACGTTGGTGGTGTCGATCTGGATGAACTCTTGGTGCGGATGCTTGCGGCCGCCCTGCGGGGGAACCGATGCCTGGGTGCCCTCGAGAATTTTCAGCAGGGCCTGCTGAACGCCTTCTCCCGAGACGTCGCGGGTAATCGACGGGTTCTCGCTCTTGCGGGCAATCTTGTCGACCTCGTCGATGTAGATGATGCCCGTCTCGGCACGCTTGACGTCGTAGTCGGCTGCCTGGATCAGTTTGAGCAGGATGTTCTCGACGTCTTCACCGACATAACCGGCCTCGGTGAGGGCCGTGGCGTCGGCGATGGCGAACGGCACGTTAAGCATCTTGGCCAGCGTCTGGGCCAGATAGGTCTTACCGCAACCGGTCGGTCCCAGCATCAAGATATTGGATTTGGTCAGCTCGACCGGCTCGTGCCGGGAGTCTCGGCTCTTCTCGCCGGCCTGGATGCGCTTGTAGTGGTTGTAGACCGCGACGGCCAGGGTCCGTTTGGCGGTGTCCTGTCCGATGACGTAGCCCTCGAGGAATTCCCGGATCTCAACGGGCTTGGGCAGTTCATCGAGTTTCACATCGTCGGCGTCGGCGAGTTCCTCTTCGATGATCTCGTTGCAAAGGTCGATGCACTCATCGCAGATGTACACTCCGGGACCGGCGATGAGCTTCTTGACCTGTTTTTGACTCTTCCCGCAGAACGAGCACTTCAGCAGGTCACCGCCGTCTCCTATGCGCGCCATGATGGTGAGGGCCTACTTCCTGTTCGCCGTTCGTCTTACCGTGCCGCGTGTACTCCCCGACGCTACCCGCTTGCTGCGGCCCACCGCGACTGTTGGCGCCGAATAGCGTCTTTGATATTCCTTGGTATTCATAGCCTCGTGTCTGAATGAAACATATCGCCCAGCGGCGCGCGGCACTCGTCGAGACGCGCAATCGTTGTCTCTGGCGTGTCGCGGTCGTGATGCAACCGTTGCTCATCAACCGGCATCCGGTGGCGGCCCGCACCCCAGGCGACCACCCTACAGTGACGTTTGTGCGGTTGGCTGCTGATTCCGTGGTGATCAGCGACGGCGGCCTGGCCACCGAGCTCGAGGCCCGCGGTCACGACCTCACCGACCGGTTGTGGTCAGCGCGGCTGCTGACCGACGCGCCACAGGAGATCACCGCGGTGCATGCGGAGTACTTCCGCGCCGGCGCCACAATCGCCACGACAGCCAGCTACCAGGCGTCGTTCGACGGATTCGCGGCGCACGGGATCGGCCGAGACGGCGCGGTCGCGTTGCTGCGCCGCAGTGTCGAACTCGCCGCGACCGCGCGGGACGAGGCCGGCACGGCCGGCCTTCTGGTGGCCGCCTCGGTCGGACCCTACGGCGCCGCACTCGCCGATGGGTCGGAATATCGAGGCCGCTACGGACTCAGCGTCCGGGCTCTAACTCGGTGGCATCGCCCCCGGTTGGAGGTGCTGGCCGCCGCCGGCGCGGACGTGCTGGCACTGGAAACCATCCCCGATGTCGACGAGGCCGAAGCACTCGTCAGCCTGGTGCGCCAGGTGGGGGTGCCGGCGTGGCTCAGCTACACGATCGAGGGAACCCGAACCCGAGCCGGGCAACCGCTGGCCGCCGCGTTCGCGGTGGCCGCCGGCGTTCCGGAGATCGTCGCGGTGGGCGTCAATTGCTGTGCTCCCGAAGACGTGTTGGCGGCAGTGACGTGCGCCGACGTGGGCAAGCCGGTGATCGTGTACCCCAACAGCGGCGAGCATTGGGACAGCCGGCACCGTTCTTGGGTAGGCCCGCGGCGGTTTTCTGGTGAGCTCGCCGCGCAGTGGGTTGCCGCGGGAGCGCGCATCGTCGGCGGATGCTGCCGGGTGGGGCCGGCGGACATTGCCGAGCTCCGGCGGGCACTGGCCGTTGAGGCCTAAGTTCAGGCCTTTTGCGCGGACAGCTTCCGGTACTCCAGAACGGTGTCGATGATGCCGTAGTCCTTGGCCTCTTCGGCGGTCAGGATCTTGTCCCGGTCGGTGTCCTTGCGGATCACCGCGGCGTCCTTGCCGGTGTGGCGCGCCAGCGTGGTCTCCATCAGCGTGCGCATCCGCTCGATCTCGGCAGCCTGGATCTCCAGATCGGAGAACTGACCCTGGATCACCCCCGACAATGACGGCTGGTGGATCAGCACCCGCGCGTTGGGCAGCGCCATCCGCTTACCCGGCGTCCCGGCAGCCAACAGCACAGCCGCCGCCGAGGCGGCCTGACCGAGACACACCGTCTGGATATCGGCCCGCACGTACTGCATGGTGTCGTAGATCGCCATCAGAGAGGTGAACCCACCGCCGGGCGAATTGATGTACATGGTGATATCGCGGTCGGGGTCCAGCGACTCGAGCACGAGCAGCTGCGCCATGATGTCGTTGGCCGATGCGTCGTCGACCTGGACACCAAGGAAGATGATGCGCTCCTCAAACAGCTTGTTGTAGGGGTTGGACTCCTTGACACCGAAGCTGGAGTGCTCGATGAACGACGGCAGGATGTATCGCGCCTGGGGCTGGCTCTGAGGATTCATTGCATTTCTCCATTGGTGACGCTTGCGGCGCGGGTGATGATGTGGTCGACGAAACCGTATTCCAGGGCTTCGGGGGCGGTGAACCAGCGATCGCGATCCGAGTCCGCCTCGATGCGCTCGATCGGCTGGCCGGTGAATTCGGCATTGAGCCGGAACATCTCCTTCTTGATGACCGCGAACTGCTCGGCCTGGATTGCGATGTCAGCCGCGCTGCCGGTGACGCCGCCCAGCGGCTGGTGCATGAGGATGCGAGCGTGCGGCAGCGCGTAACGCTTGCCCTTGGTGCCCGCGGCCAGCAGGAACTCGCCCATGGAGGCGGCCATCCCCATCGCGTAGGTGGCGATGTCGCAGGGCGCCAAGGTCATGGTGTCGTAGATCGCCATGCCGGCGCTGATCGATCCGCCCGGGGAGTTGATATACAGCGAGATGTCCTTGGTGGGGTCCTCCGCCGCGAGCAGCAGAATCTGCGCACACAGCCGATTGGCCACGTCGTCGTTCACCTCTGAACCCAGGAAGATGATGCGCTCGGAGAGTAAACGCTCATATACCGAGTCCGTGAGGGAAAGGCCCTGCGAGTTTGAACGCATGCCAGTCACTTGGCTCACAGTGGGACACCTGCTTTCTTGAGTTCCGTATGAACCGACCCTAACCAACCGCACTGGCTGTGTGGCGCTCCCGCACCCCTGAAATGGGCGCGTTCGCTCACAGCGTCACGCGCTGTGTTCGTGGCCGGGCGGATCGGTCGCGTCGGTCACGGCTGGGGCATCGGCAGTCTCGGCCGGGGCGTCGGCAGCCTCGGCCGGGGCGTCGGCGGTCTCGGCTCCCGCCTCGGGCTCTTCGGCACCCGCGTCGGGCTCTTCCGAAGCCTCGGGACTCGTGCCGAACAACTCGCCGGTGTCGATCGTGTTGCCGTCGCTATCGGTGACGGTTGCGGCCCGGGCGACGGCCCGTACCGCCAACTCGCGCCGAACGTCGGCGAACATCGACGGCAGCTGGTTGTTCTCCTGAAGGTAGGCGAACAGTTGTTGCGGCTCGACGCCGTACTGCCGCGACGTCGTCAACAGTCGTTCGGTGAGGTCCTCCTGACCCACTTGGACTTTCAGCTCATCGGCGAGGGCATCCAACAGCAGCTGCCTCTTGACATCCTTCTCCGATGCGCTGCGGGCCTCGGCATCGAACGCCTCACGCGACGAGCCTTGTTCGGCGAGCAGCTCGTTGAACCGGGCCTCGTCGTGGTTGATGCCACTCAGTGCGCTGTGGATGACGCTGTCGTACTGCGCCTGGACATAGGACTCCGGCACCGGCACGTCGACCTGCTCGAGCAGGATGTCGATGGTGGCGTTGCGGATCTGCTCCGCCTGCTGGGCGCGCTTTGCCTGCAGCACCTGCTCACGCAGGTTGGCCCGCAGCTCCTCGATGGTGTCGAACTCGCTGGCCAACTGGGCGAACTCGTCGTCGGGGTCGGGCAGCTCGCGCTCCTTGACGGACTTGACGGTGACGGTGACCTCCGCGTCGCGCCCGGCGTGTTCGCCGGCTGCCAGCGTGGCGGTGAACACCCGGGACTCGTCGACGGACAGGCCGACGATCGCGTCGTCGAGCCCTGCGATCAGGCGACCGGAGCCGACTTCGTGCGACAGTCCCTCGGCGGCGGCGTTGGGCACCTCCTCCCCGTCGACGGTTGCCGAAAGGTCGATCGTGACGAAGTCGCCGACCGCCACCGGCCGCTCGACCGGGTTGAGCGTGCCGAAGCGGACGCGCAGGGACTGCAGCTCAGTCTCGACGTCGTCGTCGCTGACCTCGATGGGCTTTACCGAGACCGCCAACTGGCCCACGTCGGGCAGCGTGATCTTGGGCCGGACGTCGACCTCCGCGGTGAAAGCCAGATCCTGGCCGTATTCCTTCCGGGTGACCTCGATGTCGGGCCGGCCCAGTGGCTGGATTTCCGACTCGGCCAGCGCCTGTCCGTACCGGCTGGGCAGAGCATCGTTGACGATCTGATCGAGCATCGCCTCGCGGCCGAAGCGCGCCTCGAGCAGCCGGATCGGCGCCTTGCCCGGCCGGAACCCAGGCAGCCGAACCTGTTTTGCCAGCTCCTTGTAGGCCCGCTGGAAATCGGGCTCGAGCTCTTCGAAGGGCACCTCCACATTGATGCGAACCCGAGTGGGGCTCAAATGCTCGACGCTGCTCTTCACGGATGTGCTCCTCGATGGTCGTTCCGGACGGTCGGCTGGTCGGGGTGACAGGATTTGAACCTGCGGCCTTCCGCTCCCAAAGCGGATGCGCTACCAAGCTGCGCTACACCCCGCGCTGACCTCGCGATCCTACGGCCCCGGCGGCACCGGGCCGGCAGCGACCTCCGGGGACCTGACAGCGCATGCGACACGCGTCACATACCTGCGTCGATTAGATTTGATCTTGGCCACCACGTAGAGTTTCGCTCGACTTAATGCATGCGGGCGTAGCTCAATGGTAGAGCCCTAGTCTTCCAAACTAGCGACGCGGGTTCGATTCCCGTCGCCCGCTCAGACTTAGCTGCCCCGGGGGAGTGCGCCATGTGTAATGCCGACGTCAAAGGCACATGCGCACCCGCCTTCGGCAAAGTACGTGACGCCTTCGAGCGCAACTTTCGGTCGGGCCAGGAAGTCGGCGCGGCAGTCGCCGTATGGGTGGACGGCGATCTCGTCGTCAACCTCTGGGGCGGTTCGGCGGACGCTGCCGGCACCCGGCCGTGGCGACAAGACACTCTGACGAACGTGCTATCCGGCACCAAGG
The DNA here is from genome assembly GCF_002086675.1 of Mycobacterium persicum. Lineage (GTDB taxonomy): Bacteria > Actinomycetota > Actinomycetes > Mycobacteriales > Mycobacteriaceae > Mycobacterium > Mycobacterium persicum. The sequence goes on along the minus strand of NZ_MVIF01000002.1, from coordinate 99,692 downwards.
GCCTGGCGGCTACCTGCATCCACCAACTCGCCGACCGCGGTGAGTTGGACCTGCAGGCACCGGTGGCCCGGTATTGGCCCGAGTTCGGGCAAAAGGGCAAGGAAGCCGTGACCGTGGCCATGGTGCTGAGCCACCGATCAGGCGTGATCGGACCGAACAAGCGACTGAGCTGGGAGCAAGTCACCGATTGGGACTTCGTCTGCGATCAGCTGGCTGCCGCGGAACCCTGGTGGGAGCCGGGCACTGCTCAGGGCTACCACATGACCACGTTCGGTTTCATCCTCGGCGAAGTGTTTCGCCGGATCACCGGTCGCACGATCGGCCACTACCTGCGCACCGAGATCGCCGAACCGATCGGCGCCGACATCCACATCGGCCTGCCCCGCTACGAACAGCATCGCTGTGCCGACATGGTGAACGAGCCGAAGGTGCGCGGGATGCTCGCCGACGTGCAAGCCCCCGACTGCCCGGCCAGCCTGGACGAACACCCCAAGGCCGCGCTGTCGGTCTCGATGGGATACGCCCCCGCCGACGAAGTCGGCAACAACGACATGCAACTGTGGCGTGAGCTGGAGTTCCCCGGCACCAACGGCCTCGTCTCGGCCCTGGGTTTGGCGACGTTCTACAACGCGCTCGCGCAGGAAAAGCTGCTCAGCCGCGAACACATGGAACTGGTCCGGGTGTCGCAAGGCGGCTTCGACACCGACCTGGTGCTCGGTCCGCGGGTGGCCGATCACGGGTGGGGATTGGGCTACATGCTCAACCAGCGCGCCGTCAACGGCCCAAATCCGCGCACCTTCGGCCACGGCGGCCTCGGTGGTTCGTTCGGGTTTGTCGATCTGGAACACGGGATCGGCTACGCGTACGTGATGAACCGCTACGACGCCAGCAAGGCCAACGCCGACCCGCGCAGCGTCGCCATGAGCAACGAGGTCTACGCGACGCTCGGTGTCACGCCGGGCTGACCCGGCCTAACCCTGGCCTAACCCGGTCAACGAGTACCCGGATGCCCGACGCGCAAACTGGCGCGCGCGTCGTCACCGTTGGCAGGCCGGGCACCAGAACACGTTGCGGCCTTCCAGCTCGGCAGTAAGCACCGTGGTCCCGCAGAGTCGGCATGGCTCGCCCGCGCGCCGATAGACGTAGGTGCGGGGCCGGCCCGGGCGGTACGACGGGGCGCCGTGGTCGTGCTCGGCGCGGACGGCAATGATCTTGCCGCGCCGCAGGCCCACCTTCATCAAGGCCACCAGGTCGGTCCAGGCCGCGTCGAACTCTGCCTCGGTGATCCGCTGACCGGTCCGGTAGGGGTCGATGCGGTGACGGAACAACAGCTCGCTGCGAAAGACGTTGCCCACCCCTGCCATCACTGTCTGGTCCATCAGGAGCGCACCAATGGGCCTGCGGGACTTCATGATTCGGGCCCACGCCCACGACGGGTCAGCGTCCGGGCGCAGCGGGTCGGGCCCTAGCCGGGCAATCACGTCGGCGACTTGGCTCTCGTCGATCACCTCGCATACCGTGGGGCCGCGTAGGTCGGTGCCGTATTCGGCGCCGATCATGCGCATCCGCACCTGTCCCACCGGTTCGGGAAGACGATCGGCCGCCGGACGTTCCCATTCGGTGAAGGTGCCGTAGAGCCCGAGGTGCACATGGACGATCCCGCCGCCGGCATAGTGATGGAACAGGTGTTTGCCCCACACACTGGTTCGCCGCAGCACCCGGCCGTCCACCGCGACGGCCGAATCGGCGAAGCGGCCCTGGGGGCTGGATACCGCCACCGGCGAACCGGCGAACCGGCGCTGATGCAGCCGGGCCAACCGGTGCAACGTATGCCCTTCGGGCACGGCAGTCCTTGTCTGGGTTCAGGTCTCAGGCCACCGCACCGGGTACCGGCGGCGCTTGGTGGGTGCGTTCGTATTCGGCGAGAATGTCGATTCGGCGCTGATGGCGTTCGGCTTTGGACCATTGCGCGGACACAAACGCATCGACAATGGCTAGTGCCTCGGCGACGGTGTGCATGCGGCCGCCGATGCCGATCAGCTGAGCATTGTTGTGTTCGCGGGCGAGCGACGCCGTCTGCACACTCCACGCCAGCGCGCAGCGCGCGCCGGGAACCTTGTTGGCCGCTATTTGCTCACCATTGCCGGACCCCCCCAACACGATGCCCAAGCTGCCCGGATCGGCCACCGTCCGTTCCGCGGCGGCGATGCAAAACGCCGGGTAGTCGTCGTCGGCGTCGTAGCTGAAGGCACCGCAGTCGACCGGTTCGTGTCCCGACGTCGTGAGGTGCTCGATGATGTGCTGCTTGAGTTCGAATCCGGCATGGTCAGACCCCAGGTAGACGCGCATGCCCGACATTGTGCCCGACACCCGCCGCGGGTCGTCGTCGCCCGGCCTATTCGAACTCGGGGCGCTCGGTGCGAGTCCTCTTGAGCTCGAAGAAGTGTGGGTAGGCGGCGAACGTCAAGGATGCGTCCCAGAGCTTGCCGGCCTGCTCGCCGCGCGGGATCTTCGACAGCACCGGTCCGAAGAACGCCATCCCGTTGAAGTGGATGGTCGGCGTGCCCACGTCGTCACCCACGGCATCCATCCCGGCGTGGTGGCTCTTGCGCAGGACATCATCGTAGGCATCGGTGGTAGCGGCCGCGGCCAGTTCGGCCGGCAGCCCGACCTCCGCCAACGATTGGGTGATGACCTCCTCGAGGTCCTTGTTGCCCTCGTTGTGAATCCGGGTGCCCATCGCGGTGTACAGCGGCGCCAATACGGCAGCGCCGTGGGCCTGCTCCGCGGCGATCGCCACCCGTACCGGACCCCACGCCCTCGTCATGTTCTCGCGATACTGCTCCGGCAGCCCTTCCCGGTTTTCGTTGAGCACCGCCAGGCTCATGACGTGGAAATTCACCTCGATATCGCGGACCTTTTCCACCTCGAGAATCCAGCGCGACGTGATCCATGCCCACGGGCACAGCGGGTCGAACCAGAAATCGGCAACAGACTTTTCGGGCATACTGCGATCCTCTCCTGCAAAGTTCGAAGACGGTGAGAACACCGTCCAGCACAACCACGGCCGCGGTTCGGGTGTTCCCAGGGTCACGGCGACGCGGCGCCACCGCAACCAGGATCCGTCGGAACCGGTAGCGCCAGCCGATATGTTGGAGCCCGTGGCCCTTCCGAATCTCACCCGCGAACAAGCAATCGAACGCGCCGCCCTGATCACCGTCGACAGCTACCAGATCAACCTCGATCTGACCGACGGGCATGGCGGGCCAGGCGAACAGACTTTCCGATCCACCACCACGGTGGTATTCGACGCGCTCGCCGGCGCCGACACGGTGATCGACATCGCCGCCGACACCGTCCGCAGCGCCAGCCTCAATGGCGCGGAACTGGACGTCTCCGGCTACGACGAGTCGACCGGGATCCCGCTGCGGGGGCTGGCCCACCGCAACGTCGTCATCATCGACGCCGACTGCCGCTACTCCAACACCGGCGAAGGTTTGCACCGCTTCGTCGACCCCGTCGACGGCGAGACGTACCTGTACTCGCAGTTCGAAACCGCCGACGCCAAGCGGATGTTCGCCTGCTTCGACCAGCCCGACCTCAAGGCCACGTTCGAGCTGCGGGTCACCGCGCCCCGGCACTGGAAGGTGATCTCCAACGCCGCCGCCACCCCGGTAGACAATGGGGCGGACGACGGGGTGCACACCTTTGCCACCACCCCGCCGATGAGCACCTATCTGGTGGCGCTGATCGCCGGACCGTACGCCGCCTGGCATGACACCTACCGCGACGAGCACGGCGAGATCCCGCTGGGCCTCTACTGCCGGGCGTCGTTGGCGCAATATATGGACGCCGAGCGGTTGTTCACCCAGACCAAGCAGGGATTTGGCTTCTACCACACGCACTTTGGGCTTCCCTATGCGTTCGGCAAGTACGACCAGCTGTTCGTGCCCGAATTCAACGCCGGTGCGATGGAAAACGCCGGCGCGGTGACCTTCCTCGAAGACTATGTGTTCCGCAGCAAGGTCACCCGCGCCTCCTACGAGCGGCGCGCCGAGACGGTACTGCACGAGATGGCGCACATGTGGTTCGGCGACCTGGTCACCATGAAATGGTGGGACGACCTGTGGCTCAACGAGTCCTTCGCCACCTTCGCGTCGGTGCTGTGCCAAAGCGAGGCGACCGAGTTCACCGAGGCCTGGACGACATTCGCCACCGTCGAAAAGTCCTGGGCCTACCGCCAGGACCAACTGCCGTCGACGCACCCGATCGCCGCCGATATTCCCGACCTGGCCGCGGTTGAGGTGAACTTCGACGGCATCACCTACGCCAAAGGCGCGTCGGTGCTCAAACAGCTGGTCGCCTACGTCGGGCTGGAGCATTTCCTGGCCGGGCTGCGCGACTACTTCCGCGCCCACGCCTTCGGCAACGCCACGTTCGAGGATCTGATTGCCGCGCTGGAAAAGGCTTCCGGCCGCGATCTGTCGACCTGGGGTCAGCAGTGGCTGAAGACCACCGGGCTCAACACGCTGCGGCCGGACTTTGACGTCGACGTCGACGGTAGCTTCACCCGGTTTGCGGTGCGGCAGAGCGGGGCCGCGCCGGGCGCGGGTGAGACCCGGGTGCACCGGCTGGCGGTGGGCATCTACGACGACGATGTCGCCAGCGGGTCGGGCAAACTGGTCCGGGTGCACCGCGAGGAACTCGACGTCGCCGGTGCGGAATCGGAAGTGCCTGCGCTGGTTGGCATTCCGCGCGGCAAGCTGATTCTGGTCAACGACGACGACCTGACCTACTGCTCGCTGCGACTGGACGCCGAGTCGCTGCGGACAGCGCTGCAGCGGATCGCCGACATCGCCGAGCCGCTGCCCCGCAGCCTGGTGTGGTCGGCGGCGTGGGAGATGACCCGCGAGGCCGAGTTGCGCGCCCGCGAGTTCGTGGCGCTGGTGTCAGGCGGTGTGTACGCCGAGACCGAGGTCGGCGTGGCGCAGCGGTTGCTGATGCAGGCGCAGACGGCGCTGGGTTCCTACGCCGAACCGGGCTGGGCGCGTGAGGATGGTTGGCCGCAGTTTGCCGACCGGCTACTGGAATTGGCCCGCGACGCCGCGGCCGGCTCCGATCATCAGCTGGCCTTCGTCAACGCGTTGTGCGGGTCGGTGCTGTCGCCTCGCCACGTCGAAACCGTGGCCGCGCTGCTCGACGGTGACCCCGCCGAAGTGGGACTGGCGGGCTTGGTCGTCGACACCGACCTGCGGTGGCGCATCGTGATCGCGCTGGCAACCGCGGGCGTCATTGACGCCGACGGGCCGCAGTCACCGAGGATCGATGCCGAAGAACAGCGCGACCCGACCGCCACCGGCAAGCGGTACGCCGCCCAGGCCCGGGCAGCGCGGCCGCAATTCGAGGTCAAGGAGAGGGCCTTCACCACCGTGGTCGAAGACGACACCCTGGCCAACGCGACCAGCCGCGCGATCATCGCCGGCATCGCCGCGCCGGGGCAAGCTGAACTGCTCAAGCCGTTCACACCACGTTATTTCGAGGCGATCCCGGCAGTGTGGGCACGGCGATCCAGCGAGGTCGCCCAATCGGTGGTGATCGGGCTGTATCCCGGTTCCGACATCAGCGAGGACGGCATCGCCGCCGCCGACAACTTCTTGTCCGCCCCGGACTCCGAGCTGCCGCCGCCGTTGCGCCGGCTGGTGCTGGAGGGCCAAGCCGGCGTCAAACGGTCGCTGCGGGCCCGGCGATTCGACGCGGCCGAATAGCGCGCAGGTAGCGTCCGCGCCTGCATCGCGAACCGCCGCAGGTGCGTGCGACCGCGCACGGTCGCGCGCGGCTGGAACTACGCCGCCGAGATCCCGGCACTGATTACGCGGATCGCGCTGATCAGCCCGTCGATCAGGTGACCCTGCTCGAATGCCGACGACGCGGCGGCCACGCCGAGCGGCGCAGCCGACTCGGCACCGCGACCTCGCAACCCCGAGCCGTAGACCACCTCGATGACGGACTGGTTGGGTGAAACCGCGATCAGCACCGCGTCGTTGGGGGTGGGCACCTTCGCCAGAATCTCCCGCGCCCGTGCGGCGGTGTCCCCACCGAGATCACCCAGGTAGACGGCGAAGCGAGCCTTGGACGCCCGCGAGCTGTAGACCAGCGCGTCGTCCAAAGCCACGAGGTCCTTGGTCGGGAACGGATAGTGCACCGACAGGTCTCCGGGCTCGGTGACCCCGGAGATCCGGCCGCTGCTGGTGATCACCCAGCCCTTCGGCAGATCGGTGGGTTCGATCGTCGCAACGTCACCATGTGCCACTGGCGCCACCTCCAACCGAGAACTCTGACGAACCATGTCCGCCGTGGGAGCCACCGACGTCTTCGTCGGTCGCGGCCCACAGGATCGGTGGATGTGTCCAACGCTCCGACATTTCATAGGTCGCCGGGTGCGGTCCCTTGCGGGTGAAGATCATCAATGCCAGCACGACCACCAGCAACAGCGGGATTCCGACGAACAAGAGGTGAATCTCCATAGCGTTCACGACGCAAACCGTATCCCACCGAAGGCCGGTCAGGGCACTGAGGACAGCAGAAAATCAGGCTGCGCCTTCACCGAGGTATCGCTCCCACGACGGGTCCAGCTCTTTGACCGTGGACAGCAGCCGCCAGTGCTGCCCGGTCGGCGGCAGCGGCTTGCGGCGCAGTGACCAGCCGAGTTCGGTCAGCAGCTTGTCGCCCTTGCGGTGATTGCATGTCGAGCAGCACGCGACGCAGTTCTCCCACGAGTGCTCACCCCCCCGGCTGCGCGGCACCACATGGTCGACGGTATCTGCCTTTGCCCCGCAATAGGCGCAGCAGAAGCGATCGCGGTGCATCAGCGCAGCACGGGTCATCGGGACGCGGGCCCGGTAGGGAACCCGGACGTAGGTTCGCAGCTGGATGACCGATGGCACCACGATCGAGCTGGTCGCCGAGTGGATGACCGGACCGTCGGGATCGTCGTGTACTACGTCAGCCTTACCGCAGATCACCATGACGACCGCCCGCCGCATCGGCAACGCGGTGAGCGGCTCGTAGGTGGAATTCAGCAGCAATACCCGCCGGCGGTTCCAGATCGATGCGCTTTCTGAGCGGTTGGGTGGATGGGTTTCGACACCCAGGGCGGGTCGGTGGGAGTGGGCACTGTGCAGGCATGACGCGATTGCAGGCCCTGTTCCACCTGCCGCGGCACCGCCATTGCGATGGCCGCGGCGCTTTTTGCCCTGCGCCATAGATCCTCCGCGGAACAGTCCACCATGATTTATTGCCGACCGCACGCCAATTGCCTGGACCACGCCGTGTCGATCGGGTGAACACCGGGGTGCCAGCTGATCCCTGCCCGACGGATACCGCCGCTAGGCGCCGGCAGCGGCGGTAGCGGAGTGCAACACTGGCATCACTTGTCGAAATCCCGCTGCGCTTATCCGCCGGTCAAGAACAGGAGCTGACGACATGCCGGGTGATTCGGGTCCTTCAGGCGATCCCGGTGATCAGGACACGACCGCAGAACGCTACCGCCACACCGCGCGGAACCCGCTCACTCCCCGTGCCGCCGTGGCGGAACTGCTCGCCTCGATGAATCGCGTCATCGAAATCACCGAGCCGGATCCACAGTTGCCGGCAGCGCTGAGTTTCTCCCGATCCCGGCAAGCCGCGCTGGACGCCAAGCGCGGGATAGCGAAAGGATTGGCTGAACGAGATGCCGCCGATCGCGCGGAGCCTCGGCGCCGAGAACTGCCCGAACGGCTCCAAGGCGCACTGCGCGCGATAGATGACTGCATTTGCGGAATGCAGCACCTCGACGGGAAAAGGTTGGAGATCGCGGCCGCCGCAAGCCGGGAAGGCTTCGCGGTGGCATCAGACGGCTGCGTCAGCATCGGGACAGCAGCTCAACACTTGGCGGGCGACGAGGCCACTATGCGCCGCGCCCGCTACGAGCATCGCCTCATGTCGGTGCTCGCGGAGATGGCTGCGGTGCAGGAGCGTTCGGTGGCCACGATCGCCGAACGGTTGGGTGCCGACGAACCGGGGATACCCTGGTCTTTCATCGAGTGCGCCAAGGCCGGGGTCGAACTGAGCACTTTCGAAACGGGTGGCGCAGGCCTGCCGCCGTCGCCGCTGCGCGACCTGTTGGACCGGCTTGCTGCCGACATGGCGAGCGCCAAGCGACGATTTGGCTCCAATCTCTAGGATGCTCGGACCGGAGGCGAAGGTGAGATCGACATCACGCGACGTCGGCGATTCATAGACCACAATGGAAGCAATGGAACCGCAACAACAATCCTTCTACGACGCCGTGGGCGGCGCCAAGACGTTCGACGCGATCGTGTCACGCTTCTACGAACAGGTCGCCGAAGACGAGATCCTGCGTCCGCTCTATCCCGAGAAGGACCTATCGGGCGCCGAAGAACGACTGCGGATGTTCCTCGAGCAATATTGGGGCGGCCCGCGAACCTACTCCGAACAGCGCGGGCATCCCCGGCTGCGGATGCGGCACATGCCGTTTCGGATCACGCCGATCGAGCGCGACGCCTGGTTGCGGTGCATGCACACCGCGGTCGCCTCCATCGACGCACAGACCCTGGACGACGAGCGCCGCCGCGAGTTGCTCGCCTATCTCGAGATGGCAGCCCACTCGTTGGTGAACTCCGCGTTTTGATGGCCGCCGCAGTGGATCGAGAAGATCAGCCGCGGTCGTGGTGGTCGGACGCGGTGTTCTACCAGGTGTATCCGCGCTCGTTCGCCGACAGCGACGGAGACGGGGTTGGTGACCTCGACGGGCTCACGGCACGCTTGGAATATTTGCAGCAGCTCGGTATCGACGGTATCTGGATCAACCCGGTCACCGTCTCGCCGATGGCCGACCACGGTTATGACGTTGCCAACCCTCGGGACATCGATCCGCTTTTCGGCGGGATGGCAGCGTTCGAACGACTGGTCACGGCCGCACATCAGCGCGGCATCAAGGTCACCATGGACGTGGTGCCCAACCACACCAGCTCCCAGCACCCGTGGTTTCAAGCGGCGCTGGCCGCCGGTCCTGGCACCGACGCGCGGGATCGCTATTTCTTTCGCGACGGCCGGGGCCCGGACGGGTCGCTGCCGCCGAACAACTGGGAGTCGGTCTTCGGCGGACCGGCATGGACCCGGGTGACCGAACCGGACGGCAACCCAGGCCAGTGGTATCTGCACCTCTTCGACGCCGAGCAGCCCGACCTCAACTGGGACAACCCAGAGGTTTTCGACGACTTCGAGAAGACACTGCGCTTCTGGTTGGAACGCGGGGTGGACGGGTTCCGCATCGACGTGGCCCATGGCATGGCCAAGCCCGCTGGTCTGCCCGACGCCGCCGACGAAGCCAAGATCTTGCGCCACACCGATGACGACCCGCGTTTCAACCGCCCGCAGGTACATGCGATTCACCGCGATATCCGCGCGGTTATCGACGACTATCCGGGGGCGGTCACCGTCGGCGAGGTCTGGGTGCAGGACAACACCCGATGGGCCGAATATGTACGGCCCGACGAACTGCACCTCGGCTTCAACTTCCGGCTGACCCGCACCGAGTTCGACGCCATCGAGATCCACGACGCCGTGCAGAACTCGCTGGCGGCTGCGGCGATAGAAAACGCCACGCCTACCTGGACGCTGGCCAACCACGATGTGGGACGGGAGGTCACCCGCTACGGCGGCGGCGCGGCTGGGCTGCGCCGGGCGCGGGCAATGGCGATGGTCATGCTCGCCCTGCCGGGCGCGGTATTTCTCTACAACGGTCAGGAACTGGGGCTGCCCGATGTGGACCTGCCCGACGAGGCGCTGCAGGACCCGACGTGGAAACGCTCCGGCCACACCGAGCGCGGCCGCGACGGGTGCCGGGTTCCGCTGCCGTGGTCGGGCGACGCTCCCCCATTCGGGTTTTCGACGTGCGCCGACACCTGGTTACCGATACCGCGCGAATGGGCCGCGTTGACCGTCGAGATGCAACGCGCAGATCCCGATTCGACGTTGTCGTTCTTTCGGAGGGCACTCGAATTGCGAAGAGCGCGAACCGAATTCGAGGGCAGCCAACTCGATTGGCTGGACGCGCCCGACGGTGCGCTGATATTCCGGCGGCGTGGCGGCGGACTGATGTGCGCTTTGAATGCGGGCCGTCACCCGACGACCCTGCCGCCGGGTGAGCTGCTCATGGCGAGCGGGCCGTTGGTCGACGGACAGCTGCCGCCGGACACCGCGGCCTGGTTGATTTAGCCCGCACAGCATGGCGGACTACTGGAACCACAACACCGCCTATCACCCATGGCTGGTCGATATCGCAGCGCAACACCACGGCGACGTCTTGGATGTGGGGTGCGGTGAGGGCCTGCTGGTGCAACGGCTCGCGGCGGTATCGCAGCGAGTCGTCGGCATCGAACCTGACGATGCCACACTCGAGCGGGCACGTCTGCGGCTGCACTCGACGACCAATACATCGGTCGACCGCTGCGACTTTCAGGGCTTTACCGCACCCGAGCAAAGCTTTGATGTCATCGTATTCGTGGCCAGCATTCATCACCAGCCACTACGAGAAGCGCTGGCCAAAGCGCGCCGACTGCTCAAGCCCGGCGGCGAGCTGGCCGTCGTGGGGCTTGCGGCGAACACGACGATCCGCGACCGGGCGTGGTCCCTGCTCTGCATGCCCATCGTTCGCATCGGATCGCGCCTTCATGGCGAGACCCGTGACATCGGCGTACCGGTCACCGAGCCACACGAAAACTTCGATCAGATCCGGCAGGTAGCCAACGAGGTTCTCCCCAACGCCCAACTCCGACGGGGCCTGTACTACCGGTACCGTCTGCACTGGCGAAATCCGCCCTAGCAAAAGCCCTCTCGCGTCAGCGCAGCACCAGAGCGGGATGACCGCGCCGCCGGTACACCGACCCGAAGCGGGCGTCGAGCCGCAACCAGGTCGGCAGCACCCGGACCCGGATCATCTCGTCGGCGTCGATCACCTCCGCCGGCTGCGGCAGGAAACCCATTGCGGTCAAAGCGAACACACAGCGCATCGGTAGCCCGACGACGACATCGCCGGAACTGACCTGGATCACCTCTTGATCCAGCAGCGAGGCCGGCGGACCCTGAGAACTGCCGTATTCCTTGGCCAGCCGCGCGCCGGTCGCCGCCAGATCCAGCATCACCCGGGCCGGCACGTCGTCGAGGTGGACGAAACCGGACTCCGGGGGCAGCGCACCGCGCCACGCCGAGTCCATTCCATAACCTGGATCGACATATCCCGACGTGTCCATCGCCTCCAGTCCGCGCGCCAATCCGGCTGCCCCCACCGAAAAATCGTCGGGCCGCACTCTGCCGGCCACCACCCGGCTGGCCAGCACGTCGAAACCCGTTGCCACCCAAGCCGTCAGCAATCCAGCCGATCGTGCCCGGATACGAATGATCGCCGCGTCGTCGAGTCGCATCGCACGCTCGACGAACGTGGCCAGATCCGCGCGATGCGCCGGGTCAGTCAGCCACAGGCCGCGCTCGCCTCCGCCCCCGGTTCCCCCCGCCAACGCTTCCCCTATTCGCGAAGCCACCGTTGCAGATTCTCCCGATGCTGTGGGGACAGTCGGACCACCCGCTGTTCTTCGATATGGAACGCGGCCAGCTGTGACTCGGCGAGGACGGCCGGCTTCGAGTCCGGTTCCGCGTTGACCGACCGTACTTCGTAACCCAGGGTGAAGTCCACCGCGCGCAGCCGCTTCACCCAAATCGTCACTTGCAGCGGCGAATCGGAAAGCCGCAGTTGACCTTTGTAGCTGACCCGGACGTCGGCGATGAGCAGGCCGGTGGTGGTGATGTCGGCCGCGAAGGCGTCCCTGAGAAACGGAACGCGCGCCTCTTCCAGGATGGTGACCATGGTGGCGTGGTTGACGTGCTGGTACATGTCGATGTCGGACCAGCGCACCGGCACCGGCGCGACGAAACCGACACTCATGCGGACGCCCCGCGCCCGCTGGTGCGGGTCATCCGGCGGATTTGACGCGCCGCCACCGACAGCGTCGCGAGGTCTTTCGCGCCGCATTCCCGGATTTCGTTGAGCGTGCGGCGAGCCCGCTCCACCCGGGATGCGCTGATGTGCTCCCACTCGGCGATCTTCTGCTCCCCGCTTTCGTCGGGTTCGCCGACGGCCAGCACGTCGAAACACAACGCCCGCAGCGAGGCGTAGATGTCGTCGCGGATCGCCAACCGCGCCAACGCTTGCCAGCGATCGTTGCGGGGAAGCTCGGAGACCGCAGTCAACAGCCCATCGGTGCCCAACCGGTCCATCAGGGCGAAGTAGGTGTCGGCGACTTCAGCCGTGTCGATCTCGATGATGTCGGCGATGTCGATGATGTCGAGCAAGCTGTAGCGGTACAGGCCCACGGCGACCCGATAGGCCAAGTCGTGGGGTGCGCCTTGTGCGGTGAAATCAGCCGCTTCCTTCTCGACGATGGCTTTGTCGTCGCCGCGCAACCACTCCGACATGCGCGGCGTCATGGCCTTGACCTTCGCGGCGAAACGGTTGATCTCGGCGCCCACGGCCAGCGGCTGCGGACGATAGTTGAGCAGCCAGCGTCCGGCCCGGTCGATCAGCCGACGGGTATCGAGCGTCAGCCGGTCCGACAGTGCGACCGGCAAATTCGCCGCGCGGATCCGCCGCCAGAGGTGGTTCACCCCGAAGATGGCGTCGATGGCGACGTAGGTGCGCACCGCGTCGATCGGGGTTACTCCGACATCCTCGGCGAGCCGGAATGCGTAGCTGATACCGGCATTGTCCACCAGATCGTTGATCAGCATCGTGGTGACGATCTCGCGACGCAGCTGGTGCGAGCGGATCTCCGGGGTGAACCGTTCCCGTAACGGCCGCGGAAAATAATCGGGCAATCGGGACGCGAATACATCCTGATCGGGCAGCTCGGTGGTCAGCACCTCCTCTTTGAGTGCCAGCTTGACGTGGGCCATCAACGTAGCCAACTCGGGCGAGGTCAGGCCGATACCCGCCTCGGCCCGCCGCGCAATCTCTTTCTCCGACGGCAGCGCCTCCAATTCCCGGTTGAGTCCCCGCTCGGCCACCAAGTGCCTGATCTGGTCGGCGTGCACCGGCAACAGGCTGGCCGCGTTGGCGCGGCTGGTGCCCATCAGGTCGTTCTGGTCCTCGTTGTCGGTGAGCACCAGCCGAGCCACCTCGTCGGTCATCGACTCCAGCAGCTGTTTGCGTTCGTCGGCTTTGACCTTGCCCGCGGTGACCAGCGAATCGATCAGGATCTTGATGTTGACCTCATGGTCGGAGCAATCCACGCCGGCGGAGTTGTCCATCGCGTCGGTGTTGATCCGGCCCCCCGACAGATCGAATTCGACGCGGCCCAGCGCCGTGACCCCGAGGTTGCCGCCTTCGCCGATCACCTTGGCCCGCACCTGGTTGGCGTTGACCCGCACCGGGTCGTTGGCCCGATCGCCGACATCGGAGTCCGATTCCGACTCCGCCTTGATGTAGGTGCCGATGCCGCCGTTGAACAGCAGGTCGACCGGCGCCTGCAGAATCGCGCGGATCAGGTTGGGTGGCGACATCTCGGTGACGTCGGTGTCGATGCCGAGCGCGGCACGGACCTGCGGGCTGATCGGAATGGCCTTCTGCTCGCGGCTGTAGACGCCGCCGCCCTCGCTGATCAGCGACATGTCGTAGTCGTCCCAGCTTGATCGGGGCAGCTCGAACATCCGCCGCCGTTCCTCCCAGGAGGCGGCGGCGTCTGGGTCCGGGTCGAGGAAGATGTGCCGGTGATCGAAGGCGGCGACCAACCTGATGTGCTTGCTGAGCAGCATGCCGTTGCCGAATACGTCGCCACTCATGTCGCCGACGCCGACGACGGTGAAGTCCTCGGTCTGCGTGTCGACCCCGATTTCCCGGAAGTGTCGTTTGACGGCCTCCCAGGCACCCCTGGCGGTGATACCCATGGCCTTGTGGTCGTAGCCCACCGATCCGCCGGAGGCGAACGCGTCACCCAACCAGAACCCGTAGGACTTGGCGACGTCGTTGGCGATGTCGGAGAACGTGGCGGTGCCTTTGTCGGCGGCCACCACCAGGTAGGCATCGTCGCCGTCGCGACGCACCACCTCCGGCGGTGGGCTGACTTTTCCGGTCGCGTGGTCGACGTTGTCGGTGACGTCGAGCAATCCGGAAATGAACAGCTGGTAGCACGCCACACCCTCGGCGCGGGTGGCATCGCGGTCGGCGGCCGCGTCGCCGGTGGGCAGCGGCGGCCGCTTGACGACGAATCCGCCCTTGGCGCCGACCGGCACGATGACGGCGTTCTTCACCGCCTGCGCCTTGACCAGGCCCAGGATCTCGGTGCGGAAGTCGTCGCGGCGATCCGACCAGCGCAAGCCGCCGCGCGCGACCGGACCGAACCGCAGGTGCACGCCTTCCACCCGCGGCGAGTACACGAAGATTTCGAACTTGGGGCGCGGCAGCGGCAGCTCGTCGACCAACTGCGCGTCCAGCTTGACCGCCAGCACATTGCGGCTCCGGGCCGAACTCTGTCGTGTCACAAAGTAATTGGTCCGCAATGTGGCCTGAACCAGCGAGGCGAAGGCGCGCAGGATGCGGTCGGTGTCCAGACCCACCACCGCGTCGATGTCGGCGGCCACAGCGGCCGCGGCCGCCTGCGCGTCGCGCCGCGAGCCCGCCGGCCTGGGATCGAACATTGCCTCGAACAGAGTCACCAGCGAGCGTGCGGTCGAGGCATGCTCGTTGAGCACCGATTCGATATAGGACTGGCTGTAGGGGAAGCCGGCCTGCCGTAGGTACTTGGCGTAAGCGCGCAGCACGACAACTTGCTGCCAGGTCAGCCCCGCGCGCATCACGAGTTCGTTGAACCGGTCGATTTCGATCCTGCCCTGCCAGATTGCGGTGACCGCATCGGCGAACCGTTGTGCGGCCGCGTCCCGTTCGGTGGTCGTCGTCGCGCGCGGGATGGTTCGATGCGGCGAGATCTTGAACTGATAGATCCACACCGGCAGCCTGTCGGGACGGGTCACCGTGAACGGCCGCTCTTCGAGCACCTCGACACCCATACTCTGCAGCATCGGCAGTAGCTCGCTGAGCGAGGCGGTGGATCCGCCGAGGAACCAGGTCAGCTGCGCGAGGCCCTGTTCGTCGCGGTCGGAGAACACCAGCTTGACCGAGTCGTCGGTCAGCTCGTTGATGATGGCGATGTGGTTTATGGCATCGGTCGGACTGACCGCCTGCTTGTAGGCCTCGGAGAAGGCAGCCGCATAATGCTCGGCGTCGTTGTGTCCGACGGAGCCGTCCGCCGCCGCGCCGATCAGCCGGTCGGCCCAGGTGCGCGCGGCCTCGCTCAGCAGCGCCTGGATCCGGAGCCGGTTGGCCTCGGATACGTCCACCGAGCCGGGCGGGGAGGCCGCGTCGTCCTTTTCGGGCAACCGGACCATGAAATGCATCAGAGCCCAAGGCGATTCACTGACCCGTGCGGTGAATTCCAGTCGCGTCCCGCCGAACTCGCGGACCAGGATGTCCTCGATCTGCAAGCGCACAGCCGTGGTGTAGCGATCGCGCGGCACGTAGACCAGGCACGAGACGAAGAACTGCAGCCGATCCACCCGCAGGAACAACAAAGCGCGTCGCTGGGATCCAAGGTCCACCACGGCTTTGGCCATCTCCAACAGCCGCTCGGCGCTCAGGGTGAAAAGCTCGGGGCGCGGGACGGTCTGGATGACATCGAGCAACAGCTGACCCGGGTGGGTTGGGTCGCTGCCGGCCAACTCGAGGGCCTCCCGAACCCGGCGCGAAATCGCCGGGATTTCCAGGACATCGGCGTTCATGGCGGCGACTGTGAACAGCCCGACGAAGCGATGCTCGGTTACGCTGCCATCGCCGACGTACTCGCGCACCGCGATGGCATAGGGGTAAGCGCCGTAACGCAGGTAGCTGCCGACACGTGCCTGCGCCAAGACCAGCAACTTGTTTTCATCGGTCAGCCGGGGCCGGATGCCTGCCCGCGCCCGCAGCACGCCGAGGCCGCTGGACCCGTCGCCAATGACCATGCCCTCGTCGACCCGGCAGGGCTGGTAACCCAGCAGCAGAAAGTTGCCATTGCCCAACCAGCGCAGTAACGCCGCGACCTCCTGACGATCCGGTGCCGCATAGTGGCCCTCGGTGTCAGTGTCGACCGCCACGGCCAATTCGCTCAGGGTGGCGATCATCGCCGCCGCATCCGTCGCTACCCGCTGGACGTCGGCCAGGACCCTCGGTAACAGCCGTTCGACTTCGGTCAGGGCGTTGCGGTCCACCGAGGGCGCGAGCTGGACGAAAATCCAGGCCTCGCCGGTATACGGTGACGCGCCAGCCGCTTTGGGTTCGATGCGCAACAGCTCACCGGCGGGGCTGCGGCGCACATCGAACACCGGCGTCATGATGGCGGTGTAGCCCACCCCGAGCCGGTGTAGCAGCACCGTCACCGAGTCCATCAGCATGCTGCCGTGCTCGGCGACCACCTGCAGCGCCGGCCCGAATCCCTCCGGATCGTCCGCGTGATACACCGCGACACAGCTCTCACCGGCCGCGCGGTGCTGACCGAGCCGATAGTGCGCACCCAACATGCGCGGCGTCAGCAGCGAGTCGGGGCTCTGCGACCCGTCGTCCGATTGGCCCCGGTAGCTCTCCAGATAGGCCTGCGAGATCCAGTCAGGGACGTCAGCGGACCGGGTGAACGTGGTCCATGCCCCGACATCCTGCTTAACTTCGGGATCGCTCGTCATACCGACTGCTTTCACTTGGCCCACTCCTCAACACCCGTACCGGCCGCATCGTCGTGGGGCCCGGTTCAATTGGCCCCACTCCTCAACACCCGTACCGGCCGCATCGTCGTGGGACCCGGTTCAATTGGCCCCACTCCTCAACGGCCGCACCGGCCACATCGTCGTGGGGCCGGCAGACCTGACACTAGTCGCGCGTCAGCCTCCGGTGGGTAACTCGGTGTGGACGCGCGGCTTCGATACCGAGCCGTTCCACCTTGTTTTCCTCGTAGGCGCCGAAGTTCCCCTCGAACCAGAACCACTTGGCCTCGTTGTCGGCATCACCTTCCCACGCCAGGATGTGGGTGCAGGTGCGGTCGAGGAACCAGCGATCGTGCGAGATCACCACGGCACAGCCGGGGAAGTTCACCAGGGCGTTCTCCAATGAGCTCAGGGTCTCGACGTCCAGGTCATTGGTCGGTTCGTCCAGCAGGATCAGGTTGCCGCCCTGCTTGAGGGTCAGCGCAAGGTTGAGCCGGTTGCGTTCGCCACCCGAAAGCACCCCGGCCGGCTTCTGCTGATCCGGACCCTTGAAACCGAACGCCGACACATAGGCCCGCGACGGTATCTCGTTTTGACCGACCTCGATGTAATCCAGGCCGTCGGACACGACCTCCCACACGGTCTTCTTCGGATCGATGCCGGCCCGGGCCTGATCGACGTAGCTCAGCTTGACGGTTTCGCCGATCTTGACCGTGCCGCTGTCCGGTTCTTCGAGCCCGACGATGGTCTTGAACAGTGTGGTCTTGCCGACGCC
The DNA here is from genome assembly GCF_002086675.1 of Mycobacterium persicum. GTDB lineage: Bacteria > Actinomycetota > Actinomycetes > Mycobacteriales > Mycobacteriaceae > Mycobacterium > Mycobacterium persicum. The sequence goes on along the minus strand of NZ_MVIF01000002.1, from coordinate 82,078 downwards.
GTTGGGCCCGATGACGCCGACGATGCCGTTGCGCGGCAAAGTGAAGGACAGGTCCTTGATCAGCGTGCGTCCGCCATAGCCCTTGTCGAGATGATCGACCTCGACGATCACGTTGCCCAGTCGCGGTCCCACCGGGATCTGAATCTCTTCGAAGTCAAGCTTGCGGGTTTTCTCCGCCTCGGCGGCCATCTCCTCGTAGCGCTGCAGGCGCGCCTTGCTCTTGGCCTGGCGCGCCTTGGCGCCGGAGCGAACCCAGGCCAGCTCGTCCTGCAGACGCTTTTGCAGCTTGGCGTCCTTGCGGCCCTGCACCGCGATCCGCTCGGCCTTCTTCTCGAGGTAGGTCGAGTAGTTGCCTTCGTAGGGGTAGGCACGGCCCCGATCCAGTTCCAGGATCCATTGGGCGACGTTGTCCAGGAAGTAGCGGTCATGGGTGACGGCCAAGATAGCGCCGGGATAGACGGCGAGATGCTGTTCGAGCCACTGCACGCTTTCGGCGTCCAGGTGGTTGGTGGGCTCGTCGAGTAGCAACAAGTCGGGCTTTGACAGCAAGAGCTTGCACAATGCGACGCGGCGACGTTCACCTCCGGACAAGTTGGTCACCGGCTCGTCGGGTGGCGGGCAGCGCAGGGCGTCCATCGCCTGCTCCAGTTGCGAATCCAGGTCCCACGCGTCGGCGTGGTCCAATACCTCCTGGAGTCGGCCCATCTCCTCCATCAACTCGTCGGAGTAGTCGGTGGCCATCAATTCGGCGACCTCGTTGAATCGGTCGAGCTTGACCTTGATGTCCCCCAAGCCCTCTTCAACGTTGCCCCGAACTGTCTTTTCGTCATTCAGCGGCGGCTCCTGTTGCAGGATGCCGACGGTGGCCCCGGTAGCCAGGAAAGCGTCACCATTGTTCGGCTTGTCCAGACCGGCCATGATCCGCAAGACGCTCGACTTACCGGCCCCGTTCGGACCGACCACACCGATCTTGGCACCGGGGTAGAAACTCAACGTGACGTCGTCGAGGATCACCTTGTCGCCGTGCGCCTTGCGGACCTTTTTCATCGTGTAGATGAACTCAGCCATGCCGCGGTATTGCCTTTCTGGTCTTGCCGGGTTATCCGGGTTATCCCGCCGACCATCCTAGGCACCGCCTACCGGCATCAAGCCGACAGCGGTAGCGCGGTGTGGTCGGCGGCGTTCTGGGCGGCAGCCGCGTCCGGGACGGAATCAACCCGGGCCGCGAGGTAGTCGTCGTTCACGACGGTCCCGGACTGCCCTGTCATTCCGGCTGCCGGAGCGTTCTCGGAACTCGGGCCAGTGTAGCTGGGCTTCTCGATTCGCACGAAGACCCGCGAGAGGTCTGGACCGACTGACGTCGCCCGCATCTCCAACGAGGACCGGCGATTGCCGTCGCGGTCCTCGTACTCGCTGGTGTACACGTGGCCCACCACGATCACCGGCGCACCCTTGCCCAGCGCCGCGCCTACCCCGCTGACCAGCCTGCCCCAGCAGTTCACGGTGATGAACAGCGAGTTGCCCGGCTCCCAACCACCGTCGCTGGTGCGTCGACGTGAATTGCTGGCTACCCGGAACTTGACGACCTCTTGGTCTCCGACCTTCCGGCGCTGGAGGTCGTTGACGATGTGACCGACGACGGTCAGCTGCGTTTCAAACATGTGACTCCACATTCCTTTCCCATTCGTGTCCCATTGGTGCGAGGTAGTACTCGCGCTGATGCCCATTGAGCCCCGGGTCACCGACAAACCAGCGACTAACGGCGCCGGCGAGAGCCCTGGCGAGGTAGGCCTGTGGAAAAGGCCGGAACTGGGGATAACTGGGGGACAGCAGCCCCGCTTTCGCCATGGCCCGAGTGCCACCAGTTACACCGCTTGGCACCGGCGGCTAGGTGAGTTGTGCCCAATCAGCGACAATTCCGTTGTGCGCCTTAACTTGTCGCCGGTAGCCGGGCAAGACGTCAGAACCGATCACAAACAGTGGGACAGTTGCGACCCGAGTTAGTCACGATTCGCAGCACCGGGTCGCTACAGTCCTTTGATCGCGGATTCGCTTGCTGATGCGCCGAGTGTGCCGTCAGGGCGCCGAGTGTGCGCTGGCGGCGCCGAGTGTGCCGTCAGGGCGGCCGATCGCGGCGGTTACCGCCCTACACACACAGCCAAAGCCGTCACTGCACACTCGAAACGACGACATGACAGCCGATACGGTGAGCACGTGCGACATCCCCCGAACGCCTACTACCACGAGAGGTTTGAGTGAAGGTGCGGTATCGGCGTGCCGAAAACAGAGCCCAAGTGTGCCGAAAACAGCGCCAGCTATCCAAGGCTGCGCAAGAGCATATCGTTGAACCCCACATTCGTGGTCACCACGAATTCCCGGGTGAGCGGGGCACATCGCAAGTCGACCGACGCAGGAAACACATGGTGACGGTTGCGACCAATGCGACGTAGCCCCGACCGTGTGCACTCATTTGAGCCAAGCGAGACAAACTTGTGGGACGGCTGCGATTGCCGCGACATGGGACTGCGCCCGCGGATCCTGTGCAGGGCCCGGCGTCGCCGCCCGGCCGGCTACTGGACGGTGCTCGACGATTTCTCTTCGGCGTGTCCCCGACGCGCTTGGAACTCGCGGGCGATGAACTTGTTGCGCGCGACCTTTTCGACGTAGTCGAAGTCGTGCAGAATGTTTCGCAGTTCGCGCCGGAAGGCGATCCGGCGTTCCAACAGGTCCGAAGCGGGCCCGATCAGGTCCTGATCGACGGCAACCTGGCGCGCAGTGGCGAACAGCAGCGTCGACACCGGCTCGCTGCTGCGCACTCGCGACTGGGCCACGTACTGGCGGCCGACCCCGAGCGCCAATTCGGTCAGTTCCTTCTGCCCGATATCAGCAGGAGCGTCGCGCAACACGTCGGCGACAATCTCATAGGCCTCGAAGAACACCCGCAGCATCGCATCCGACATCAACGGCCGCTTGGCATAAAGGATCGCGTCGATCCCGTCGGCGCCGGCGGCGACTTGGCTCTCCCAACCTTGGTGCCAGGCCATCTCTTCGGCGATGTTGGCACGAAACGCTGCCGAATCGGCGAAATAGAAGTCAAATTTGAGCAGATCGCGCAACCGCATCGCCTGGTCCCAGAAAGCGGCCATGCGGTCACCGTCGGTGTGCCGGGCATGGGCGAGCGCCAGTTCGACGATCGAAGTCTCCAGGAAGGCATGGATAACCGAGTTCCGGTAGAACGCCGCCGCCAGTTCATCGTCGGGCGCTATGTACCACACCGCTTCCCGGCCGCTGTCCACCCGGGTGACCGGGTGTCCGTTGGACAATGCGTCGACCGCCGCGCGCACTCCTTCGCGCGAACGCAGCCGCAGCGTACTTGTCGACATCGGGGTCTGCTTGCGCTCCAGGTAGTCAAGTGAATCCTGCAGGGTGTGGTGCAGCTGATCGAGCGTCAGCGCGGTCCCGCGGGTAGTAAGCAGCAACGCAGACACCAGCCCGGTCGCGGTCACCGGCGTCGACTGCAAGATCCGCCATGCCACCTCAAACGTCATCTTTTGCAACGCAAGCCGTTTCGCGGCCGGGTCATCAGCCAGCGGACCATTCGGTTCGCCGAGATACTGTCGCATCGAAACCGCTTCGGGGAAACGGACATAGATCTTGCCGTAGTTGCGCTCCCCCTGCGCCTTGATAAACCGGTAGAGCCAGCTGAAACCCTCAGGCGTCTTCTCCGCACCGCGCGCGTAGGCGGCGTATTCGGCGATCTCGTGCAACTGGTCGAAGCAGATCGACACCCCTTGCAGCAAAATATCTTCGCTGCGACCGTCAAGGTAGGCGTCGGCCACATAGGTCATCAGTCCCAGCTTGGGCGGCAACATCTTTCCGGTGCGAGACCGGGTACCTTCAATGGACCAACTCAGATTGAAGCGCTTCTCGACGACGTAGCCGACGTACTCCCTGAGCACATACTTGTACAGCGGATCATCGCCGATATTGCGCCGGATGAAGATCATCCCCGAACGACGCATCAGGGGACCCATCACGCCGAACGATAGGTTGATGCCGCCGAACATGTGGACCGGCGGTAACCTGTTGTCCTGCATGGCCACCGGTATCACCGCGCCATCGATATAAGACCTGTGGGAGAACAGCAAGACCGCCGGGTGCGATTCCAGCGCGGAGCGCATGGCCGCGACCTGGTATTCGTCATAGTCGAATTCGGGATCGAAACCGCGGCTGATCATCTTGCCCAGGACGGAAATCAGGTCTACCGACACCTGACTCCAACCGGTGGCCAGTTCATCGAGAATTCTACCGGCCTCTTCGAGGGTGGCACCGGGTATTTGCTTCAGCCCGGCACGAAACCGCGCTGACGCCAACATCTCTGGCTTCACCAGCCGCGGAGACTTGTATTGCGGCCCGAGGATCCGGTATTCGGCACGTGCCAACGCCAGGATTGCCCTTCGGGTGACGAACTGGGCGAAATCGCGTTTGTTGTTGCCGACGGTGGTGTCTCGCCACTGTTGGCGCAACTCGGAGACCGTGGCGGCCTCCCCGGCCACCACCCTGGCCCGCCGTGGGTCCGAGCGCAGGATGCGGCGCTGCTGACGTGCGTTGGGGTGGTAAGGATCCCGGCCCGGAAGCAGCCCTGCCACCTTGGCCACTCTGCTGCGATCCGGTGGCGGCAGCCAGAACACCCGCACCGGCACGATCGATCGGTCCTCGAGACATTCGGAGTCAGCTTCGGGCCCGCACCCGAGCTGCTCGGCGAGTGCGGTCAGCGCCGCCGGTGGAGCATTGCGGGGTGGCAGCCTCAGAACGTCGAATTTCGCCTCGGGATGACGGGTCCGCTGTTCATCCAGCCAACGCATGATCAGCTGCATCTCGACCGGCGACTCCATCGAAGCCAGCACCAGCGTGTCTTCAGCCGTGAGGACTGCGCTGGTGTCGGCGACCGGTTTGGTCACGGCAGTCCTTTGGGCCCAGAGCTCGACGATTCGGGGGCATCGGCTTGGTCAGTGCCCGGCTGTTGAATCTCACCATCGGTGACGGCGATCTTCGACTCACGGCGGGGGTTCGCTTTGCCCGATGTGGTCTTCGCGGCCTTCTTTGCAGCGCTCTTGGCCGGAGCCTTCTTGGCTGGTTGCTTCTTCGCCGCGCTTCTGGCCGGGGCCTTCTTGGCCGGTTGCTTCTTCGCGGCCTGTGCTTTCTTTGCCGCCTTTTGCTCTGCGGACAAGTCGACTTCGGGCAGCTCGTCGACCGGCCAGTTCTTCAGGGTGTCCAGATACAGCTGGCGCACCTCGGCAATGCGGTCCGGCAGTGTGTCGAGAGACCAGTCGTCGACCGGGATCGGCGGAAAGACCGCGACGTCGACCGTGCCGGGATTGATCGTCGTGGAGTTTCGCGAGGCGACGATCTCGGCATTGCGAATCACGATGGGCACGATGGGGATTCCCGCCGCCATCGCGATCCGGAAGGGACCCTTCTTGAAGGGCCCGACTTCGGTGGTGTCCAACCGGGTGCCCTCGGGCGCGATCACGATCGACAACCCGTTTCTGGCGCGGTCCTCGACGGTGTGCAGCGTCTCCACCGCGGCCGCCGAGTCGTCGCGGTCGATGAACACCCCGTCCAGTAGCTTGCCGAGGGTGCCCATAATCGGGTCGTTCTGCAATTCCTTCTTGGCCACCGCAACCCAGTTGTCGCGTACCAGCGCTCCGGCGATAACCGGGTCAACTTGGTTGCGGTGGTTGAAGATAAAGACCGCCGGACGCTGGGCGGTCAGGTTTTCCTTTCCGATCACATTCAGGTGTACGCCGCTGGTGGCGAGCAACAACTGGGAGAAGTTGGAAGTGAAGAAGTTCACCCCACGCCGCCGGCTACCGGTCAGCACACCGAGGCCTACCGCCCCGGCCGCGACCGGGAACATCGTGCTGAAACCGGCGAGTGTTCGCAGCTGCCGCCGCAGACCCACACCGCCGCGGCTGTTGAACTTCAGAATCGGCCAGCCGCGGCGTTTGGCGACGGCGGCCATCTTGCCTTCGGGGTTGGTCGGCCGCGGATTGCCGACCAAGTACATCAGGGCGACGTCCTCGTCCCCGTCGGCGTAGAAGTAGCTGTCCTTGAGGTCGATGCCGTGTTCGGCCGCAAAACGCTGTACCGCTGCGGCTTTGCCGGGCCCCCACAAGATCGGCCGCACCACATCGCCGGTAAGCAGTCCGTCTGCATTGACCTCGAACTTGTTGGTGAGCATGTTGGTGATGCCCAGGAAACGGGCCACCGGTTCGACCTGGATGGTCAGCGCCGAGGAGCTCAGGACCACGGTATGCCCACGCGCCATATGGGCCCGAACCAGCTCACGCATTTCCGGATAGATCCGGGGCTCTATCCGCTGGTGAAACAGCCGCTCACCGATCTCCTCCAAATCGCTTAACTGCCGTCCCCGCAGCGCCGAAGACGCCTTGATGATGAGATCCTCGAACTCGATGCGTCCCAGCGTATGGTTCAGACCGGCCTGGACCATGCTGAGCAGCTCGCCGACACCCATATCGCGGCGGCGCAGCCGTTCTTGGGTGAGGATGACGGCGGTAAAGCCCGCGACCAACGTCCCGTCGAGATCGAAAAACGCGCCGACCTTCGGCCCCGCAGCGCTGGCCATGATCTCGGCCACCGATCCGGGTAACCGCAAGTCGCCGCCAGGCTTGCCGGTCTCGCGCTGTTCGCCTTGAGATTGCGACATGCTCATGAGCCCGACACCGAACGAGACGCCGCACCGGCCGGGGCGGTGAAGGATGCCGGAATCGCCCGCGGTGCGGGCTCACCGGCCAGCGCCAAGATCTCGTCGAAACCCTCGAGCAGGCACTGGGCGAACAAGTCGTCGTTTCGCACGGATGCCCGGTCGTAGCGCGCGGTGATGGTGCACCAGCCGCCCCGCGATATCAGGACCACCATCATGGCCACACCCGGCAGCGGGCCGATGCCGTACTGCCGCAATATCTTTGCACCGGCGACGAAGGTGTCGCCGGGGTAGACCGGGACATTGCTGGCCTGCACGTCCGAACCCACCACCGAGCCGGTAATCCCTTCGAGGACGGCTGTGGGCAAGATGCTCAACACCGGCGCGATGGACCCGACGATGTTCATCGCGGGCTCGTCGCGGCGCTGCGTCATCTGGGCACGGATCTTCTTCATCCGGGTCACCGGATCGACGGTGCCGATGGGCGCCGCCAAGTTGACTCCCGTGAATTGATTGCCGCCGGCTGAAGCGCCTTCGGCCCGCAAGTTCACCGGCACCGCCATCGGCAAGGTGCTGATCGGCAGGCCGTGGGCCTCGTGGTAACGCCGCAGCGCGCCGCACACGCCCGCGAGGTAGGCGTCGTTGATCGACCCGCCACCTGCCTTGGCGGCCCGGTGCAGTTCGGAGAGCCGGATGTCGATCGCCTCGGTGCGGGTGGTCAGGCTACGCCGCCGCAGCAGCGGCGACGGCTCGGCGGCGCGGTTCAACACCCGAACGCCCGACATCGCGTAGCCCACGATTCCGGACACCGTGGAGACGGGATCCAGAACCGCTCGCCCGGCCACCGACACCGCCCCGGACAGCGCGCCCAAAAGGCCGCCGACGATGGCCATGGGTAAATGGTTGATGCCCTCGCGCATCAAGTCGTTAGGCGACAGATCCTGCGGAATGGGTTGCGGTGGCGTCGGCCTCGGCGGTGGTTCCCGCTCCAAGTCGTAGATTTCAGCGAACATCTCGACACCACCGACACCGTCGGTGACAGCGTGGCTGACATGAAGAAGCATCGCGGCCTTGCCATCGGCCAGGCCCTCGACCAGTGTGGCTGTCCACAATGGCCGCGAGATGTCCAGCGGCGACTGCAGAATCACCTCGGCGAGATCGAAAACTTGTCGCAGCGTGCCGGGTTCGGCGACGCGCACCCGACGTACATGGAAGTCGAGATTGAAGTCGGGATCGACCACCCAACGCGGCGACGCGGTCGGCAGCGTCGGAACCACGACCTTTTGCCGCAGCCGCAACACCCGCCGGGAGGCGTTTTCGAAGCGGGTCCGGAAACGGTCCCAGTCCGGCGTGGCGTCGAGTAGTTCCAGCGCCATGATCCCCGAACGGGTCCGCGGATTGGCTTCGCCGCGATGCAGCAAATAGTCGACCGGTCCCAGGTCGTTGGACAATTCGGCGGCCTCGACCGGCTCAGCCATGGTCACGACCCCACCAGGATTGGATAACTCGACGCGCCAACCTTGTCACCGCCATCAAGCCTCCTGCGTCAGACCGTCAACCGAAATGCAGACACAACGCTAGTCCGGTCGCAGCGGCGGTGAAAGTGAGGATCCACACCTCGGCTCGGGTGCCCGGAGACCCGCACGGCGCGACCTCTTGTGGCGCACGAGTTCGGCTCGCGCCGGTGAGTTCAGCTGGCCGGAGTCGCCTGCAGGGCCAACGTGCTCAGCATCGAGCTGGCCCGCCGACCGTACACGACCCCGAGGAAATCAGCGACGGCATTGGCCGCGAGCCGGGATCGGACCGTCGGGGTGATGTCGAAAGCGTGGTGGGCATTGGCGAGCTCGGCGTAGGCCACCGTGCCGGCTCCCGCTCCGCGCAATGCCGCACAGAAGGCCCGTGCTTGCGCGCACGGCGCCAGCGGATCTTTGTCACCGTGCAGCACGAAGAACGGAGGCGCGTCCCGGTGCACATAGGAAATCGGTGAAGCCGAGGTAAAGCGCTCCGGGTCTTGGGAATACCGGGTCTTCATCACGAAATGCTCGAGGAACGGCAGCATCATCTCGTGCATGTTGTCGAAGTCGGTGAAGTCGTATACCCCGTAATACGGTGCCACCGCCTGAACCGTCGTGTCGGCATGTTCGAACCCGGGCTGAAACCTCGGGTCGTTGGGAGTGAGCGCCGCCAAGGAAGCCAGGTGCGCGCCGGCTGACCCGCCCGTGAGGGCGATGAAGTCGGAGTCGCCACCGTAGTCACCGATGTTCTCGCGGACCCAGGCGATGGCCCTTTTGACGTCGATGACGTGTGCGGGGAAACTGCAGCGTGGGCTTTTGCTGTAGTTGATCGACACGCAGATCCAACCCAGTTCCACCATCCGGCTCATCAACGTGTACGCCTGCGGGCGTTTGCCGTTGACGGTCCACGCACCCCCGGGAACCTGGATCAGCACCGGCGCACGGCGCCCCGGCGCCAGGTCGGGACGCCGCCAGATGTCGAGCAGATGCGCCCGACCACCTGGGCCGTAGGAAATGTCGGAGGTCTGGGCCGCGTAGCGGCGGCGAGGCCCCGACGGCAGCAGGCTGCCCCGCCGGGTGAACGCGGAAGGATCCCCGCTCGGGTGCGACACCAAGTCACGGAAGTCCGGACCAAAAGACTCCTCGAGCGCCGCGGTGAGCGCTAGGTCCGCTCGCTGCGCCGCCCAGGCGGTGCCGAATCGGCCGATCGCCGGGGGCGTCACCCGAGACAGCGCATGCCCGGTCAATACGTGCAGGGGAAACTCTGTGGACACCCAACCCGCGACCCAGCCGAGCGCAAACGGCGAACCCCGAAGCAACACGGCACCGGACCGAATGGTGTCTTTGGCGTCTGCCGCGAGCTGTGCTCCCTGCCGCAGCGCCTCGGCACCAGCACGTGAGCACCGCGAAGTCACACTGGCCATGCACATAACAAAGCCCACCCCTCGACGTCGGGCACACGCGTCGTTGCGGTTAACGGCCGCTTACCGGCCGGTGTTGTACGTGTGTCGAGGCTCACACCATAACCGATTTTCGGCGTAGCGGAAGACTTTTCGGATCCGTCGTGTCGCCGGGACTGATCTTGAATCCAGGTTTGGATAGACTGACCTGCGCATTGCCTCCGTAGCTCAGGTGGATAGAGCAAGGGCCTTCTAATCCCTAGGTCGCACGTTCGAGTCGTGCCGGGGGCACTGGCTGTGACCCTTGTTGTTTTTGTGTCAGGCGTGACTTGAGTTGGTGGTCGGCTCGACCCCATCGTGCACCTCCGGTGATTTTCGTTTGCTGTCGATCTCGGCTCAGACCGGCGACGCCGGTTGCCAGGCAGATGCGCTGTTTGCCAACGCGACGCGGCCTTCCCGAATCGCAGTTGGCCAAGCAGCGCCATCGGGTGTCCACCGGCGGTCCCGAAGCGGCTCGACCACTCATGCCGCGGACCCCGAGAACTCGGAAGCGATCGTCTCGGTCGCATCCACAAGGACCAATAGTTCGACACCGGCGCCGAGCACGAACAGTCCGGTGCTTGCCGCTAAGGGGTAGCCAACCGCGTTAACCAGCCCGAAAGGGTCGCCGGCGGCGAATTGCTCAATCCCGTCGAAGAAAAAGTTGAGGTTATACGCCGGGAGCGTGATCGCCAGGGCGCTCGTCATGTCGGCCGTAGCACGAAACGTTGCGTAGCCGGTAGCGGCCATCCTGCCGAGAGTGTCAGCAATATGGATATTCGCTGCCTGCAATTCGGCGAGGTCGATATACGTCAGGAAGCCGCCGGGCGTCCCGGCAGGAAAATTGAACGTCATCGCATCGACCGCGCCCGATAGGGAAAGGTATGGCAAACCTGCCGACGCCAGCTCGTGCGCGGCATCGGCAATGCCCTGATGCGTCCCGGCAACGAGGAGGTCGAGCACGGTCAGCGGGCTGACGTCGGGAAACAGTCCGAACGGAGTCGGCACGTTCGCCGGCGTGGTCGAATAGCCATAACGCGGGTCCCCGTAACCCAGGTTCACCAGCGTAGTCAAGTTGGGCTGGAGCAGGTCAGCCAGCGGGTTCCCGATGAACGGGATTGATCGCAGCGGGTACAAGAGCGGGAGGTCAGGGGTTCGAACCAAGTAGTAGCTGGTCATCGTCGGGCCGTCGGTCGGTAGTAGGATCGCGCCGCTGAGCTGCTCAGGGGTGAGACTCGGGATGGTGCCATGCAGATAGTAGATACCGGCTAAGGCGTTGAGGTCGGCTAGCAAATTGAGCGGATATCGTGGGAAATCGGCAATTCCGTCGTATTCGACGGTGTATACGGCGGTTGGGTAGAGATCGGCCGGGGTTGCGTCGCTGAATGTCAGTCCAATGCTCGGCACGAATAACCCGGCGAAGCGTGAAAAGAGGCCGCCGTTGGGACTGTTGGGGTTCCCGAACAGCACGAAAGACAGCTGATCTGGCGTCGGCGCGTTCGGCCCCAGGACGGCCAAGGCCCGCATTTCCAACGACGATATGGTGGCACTCTGCGAGTACCCGAATACGGTGACGTGATTTCCGGCGCCGATCTGCTGAGTAATCGCCTGGTGCAGGATCGCGACGCCACGAGACACCGACGTGTCAAACATCAGGTCCATGACGCCGGTGTACGGATATAGCGCTGCCGGGGTGGCGAGGCTCTGGGGAACCGCCCCCGGCGTATGCGGTTTGATGAAGGCCTCATAAACGCTGTCGAGATAGCTTTGACCAGGGATCGGGGTCCCACTTCCGCCCATAATCAGCGCTATATCTTGCGCAAGAGCAGCCGCCACCTTGGGTATCGACGTCGCCGCACTGCCGCCGAGAGCCGCCACGCCGGAGCCGCCGTCGACCAGCGAGTGCCCGAACGCCTGGGTGGACGCATTCGCTTCGCTGACTAGATCCTGCAGCGACGACGCAATGTCCGCCTCAGCACATGTGTAGGCCCGAGCACCCGCAGTCAGCGATTCCACGAATTCCTCGAGAAACGTCGCGGCTTGCGCGGTCACGGCTTGATAGCTTCGAGCGTGCGCGCTCAACAGCTCGGCGATCGCCGTCGATACCTCGTCGGCCGCTGGGGCTAGCACCCCAATGGTTGCGGCCGCCGCGGCGACGTTGGCCGCATCGACGCTCGACCCAAGAGCGGTCAAATCCGTTGCCGCGGAGGTCAACAGTGCCGGCGTCGTGGTCACGAGGGACATGCTTCCTCCGACTACCCGCGTACTCGAGGCCTCGGCGTGGAAACCCGCTCGCATCCGTTGATAGACTCCATCGCCCATCGCGCGGGCCCAAGAGCTTGACGCGTTGCTGATCCCAGGGGTGAATCGACTGTGACGGACATTTCGCCACCAACGGTGCCCGCCGCCCCTTCGGGAACGATTCGTCAATCATGAAATGCGCTGGTCGCGCAGGCAGGTAGGCACTCAGTGCCGACGAGGCCCGTCTACCGGCGCCGTGCCGGGACGATCCGACGGTGAGCGAGGTCTCCCCACGCGACGTCGCAGCTTAGCCATAATGCGCGTGGCCTCGACGGACCGCGATAGTCAATTGATTTGTCCGGCAAGCTAATCCGCCGGTAGTCAGGCTGAGCCGAGAATAATGTTGCGAGTCAACGCGACAACCAGCAGCATGGGCACGACCAAAACCCGTCAGCATTCCTGGGCTTTGCTCGTTTCCGACCCTTGCTCGCAAGGGCTCCGATGTCCCCCTGTCAGCGGACGTGCGACCCCCCCGTCTGGGGGGTTTGAATTTCCTCCGTTCGGGGGATGGTTGCGCTGCGTTCCAGCCGCTCATCATGGGTGCAGATAACCATTCGTTTGTATTGTCACCCAGTCATATGTATCGGATGGGTAGCTCGCGACGCACTCGCGCCCGGGTGACCGCAGTCCTACCGAAAGGTTGCGAGCACATGTTTCTCGACGACCGTCTAGAAGACCAGAGCCTCAACACCGGCACCCCAGTCGCCGCGATTGACGTCGATCCAACCTTGGTCGCCACCCGAGCGCCCAGATCGCGGCGCCGCATATGCATGTCCTGGGTGGCGATCGGAGCGCTGGCACTCACGGGCACGGAATCACCCCGGCGAGCGTCGTCGCGCACTGTGACAAGGACAGCACCTCATAGGCCGGATCAGCCGCCGGAGCCTTGGGCCGCTGCCGTCGCCACCGTAGCAACGAGGGCGACACCCCACAACGCCGCAGGCTTGGCCCGGTCGGCCAGTGACGCCGCCAACGACGAGTGGGCACTGGCCGGCGGCGGGGTTCATGGCGGTTTGTCATGACCGCGCCCATCTGGTTGGCCTCGCCACCGGAGGTGCACTCGGCGTTGCTGAGCGCCGGTCCAGGTCCGAGTTCGATGGTGGCGGCTGCCGCGGGGTGGTCGTCGCTGAGTGCAGAGTATGCATCAGTGGCTCATGAGCTCTCGACTGCATTGGGCGCCATTCAGGCGGAGGCCTGGCAGGGGCCCAGTTCCGAGATATGCCTGGCTGCCTATGCACCGTACGTGGCGTGGTTGATGCGGGCCAGTGCCGATAGTGCCGCCGCTTCCGCTGCCCACGAGTCTGCGGCCGGGGCCTACGCTACGGCGTTGGCCGCGATGCCTACTTTGGGCGAATTGGCTGCCAACCACGCGGCCCATGCTGTGCTGGTCACGACGAATTTCTTCGGCATCAATACGATTTCGATCGCGCTGAACGAGGCCGATTACGCGCGGATGTGGATCCAGGCCGCTACCACGATGAGTGTCTATGAGGGGTCGAGTACCGCAGTGTTGACCACGGCGCCTCGTACCCCGCCGGCACCCGTGATCATCAAATCCGGCACCGGCGAGACCAGCGACGTCGCGACGATCGGTCAGGCTCTCGCCAACGACCCGTTTCCACTATGGACTTTGCTGTGGGGCTTGGTGGAAACAATGTTGATAGAGATTATCGGTGTGCCTTTTTTTACGCTCTTCGTGATTGCGGTGATAATTCTATCGCCGTTATGGTTATTTGCCGCCTTCTTAGCGGGATTGCTTGGCTATTCGGCTTTTGTCGGTAACATTTTGCAGTATTTAAGTTACACGTGGTTTGCAATCGGTGTCATGGCGCTCGGCTTCATGATGATTCCCTTTGTGCTGGGCTACGACATCGCAAACGCGGTGATCTACTGGATTACCCACCTAAGCGTTGGGATTATTTCGACGCTGGCGAGTCCGCTGGCGGCAGGGGCGACAGTGTCGGCTGCAGGAGTCGCTACGAACGCGAGCACCACGTCGGGTGCCATTCTCGGGAGTGTGACGGGTGCGGCCATCGGCGGCGTGGCGCCGACGGCGGTCGCGTCAGCGACGTTGCCGGAAGCGCGTGTGGTCTCGGTGTTGGGAGATTCTCCGGGACCGCTGCCGACGGCTTCTGAGCGGGGTGTCGGCACGTTGGGTTTTGCCGGAACCGCCTCCAAGGCGGTCGTTACGCAGGCTGCTGGCTGGGCAACGGTTGGAGGTGGCGGGTTGGGCGAGCCGCCGCAAGCGCCGATGTTGCCGGGGTGTTGGAATCCGAATGTGATTTGCTGAGCCAATTTGGCTTCGATGATGAAACAACGCGCACCCTGACTTGTCGTTACAGGTCCAACAAAGCCGTCGCCGGCGACTCGATCAGGTCACGTAGTTCGCACAGGAATTGGGCCACCTGGGCGCCGTCCGCCACGCGGTGGTCGAAAACGCATGTCAACGTCATCGTCGGGCGAGCGACGATGTCGTTGTCGACGACCACCGGCCGCGTCTTGATGGCTCCCATCCCCAAGATGGCCGCTTCGGGGTGGTTGATCACCGGCACACCGTCGTCGACGCCCAACGCCCCGAAGTTCGACACGGTAAACGTCGAACCAGTCAACTCGGCCGGGGTGAGCGTGCCTTCACGCGCACCGCTAATCAATTCGGCTGTGCGGCAAGCAAATCCGCGGGTGGTCAGACGTTGCGCGTCAGTGATGACCGGAACCAACAGTCCCCGCTCGGTTGCCACGGCAAACCCCAAATGCACACGACGGTAGCCATGCACCTGCGGCCCGGAATCCGAGTCAACCCACGTCGAATTGAGAATCATGTTATGGGTCAACGCGATAACGACAAACCGCAGTGACAGCACGAATGGCGTGACGTCTCCCCCACAGCGGCCGCGAAGGGTCTCTGACAGCTGCAACAAACCGCTGCAGTCAACCTGCACGCTGGCTGACGCATCGGGGATTTCCTTGTGAGACGAAATCATTCGCTGTGCCATCCGGGCCTGCACACCGCGCACCGGTCGCACGTCGGTATCAATCCCCGACACATGAGCTGCGGCGAGCACGTCCGCGCGGGTGATCACGCGGGCGACGTCCGGCCCGCGCTGCAGTGCGGCCAGATCAACCCCTAATTCCTTGGCCAACATGCGAGCCGACGGCACCGCGCGCGGCCGAGCGCCTCGTCTACTGCGGTCGAAATCCGCGTCGGTCCCATACCCCACCAGCGTCGGTGCGCCAGCCTCAGCATCGCCAACCATTGCTGCTGCCATGACCCGATCCGGTGCGGTATCGATGCGCACCAACATCGCGCCCACGTGAAGGACATCGCCTTCGGCGCCACCGATCTCGACGATCCGCCCGGCGAACGGGCTGGGGATCTCGACCTGCGCCTTGGCAGTCTCTACCGAGCACAGGGTCTGGTTGAGCTGCACATCCTCACCGACCGAGACGTTCCAGGACGTCACCGTGACTTCGTCGAGTCCCTCCCCAAGGTCGGGAACCAGAAAGTCCTTGATCCGCTGCGGTTCGGGGTTCATGGCTGCCCCAAAACCCGCTCCACGCAGTCCAGCAACCGATCCGGGCCGGGAAGCCACGCCTTCTCCAGACGTGCCGGTGGATACGGCGTATCGAAGCCGCAGGCACGCAGCACCGGAGCCTCCAAGTCGTAGAACAACTCTTCCTGGATACGAGCGGCCAGCTCCGCACCATAGCCCACATTTCGCGGCCCCTCGTGCATCACCACACACCGGCCCGTCCGGCTGATCGATTCGGCGATCGTGGCGAAGTCCAACGGCACCAACGAACGCAAATCGACGATCTCGAGATTCCAACCTCGTTGCTGCTCAGCAGTATCCGCGGCGGCAAGCGCCGTAGCCACCAAGCCGCCGTAGGTCAGCACACTGACATCGCCACCGGCCCGCCGCACGACGGCCTGCCCGATCGGGGCCTCCGGCCGGCTGGTATCGACGACCCCGCGAGCCCAATACCGGCGCTTCGGCTCCAAGTACATCACCGGGTCGGGGCAGACGATAGCATGCCGCAACAGCCAGTAGGCATCCGACGGATCCGACGGAACGACCACCTTCAGACCCGCCGTGTGGGCCCAATACGTTTCGGTGGACTCCGAATGGTGTTCGGCCGAGCCGATACCGCCGAACGACGGAACCCGGACCGTGACGGGCATGTCCACCTGACCGTGGGTGCGGAAGCGATACTTGGCCAGGTGGCTGACAATCTGGTCGAACGCCGGATAGGTGAAGCCGTCAAACTGAATCTCGGGTACCGGCACAAACCCACGCAACGCCAACCCCACGGCGATCCCGATCACCGCGGACTCCGCCAACGGTGTGTCGAAACAACGGGCTTCGCCAAATGTTTCAGCCAGTCCTTCGGTCACCCGGAATACCCCACCCTGGGTCGCGACATCCTCACCGAAGACCAGGACCCGCTCGTCGGCGACCATAGCGTCGTGCAGTGCGCGGTTGATCGCTTGCACCATGGTGATCGGGTGCGGTGCCGGCCCCAGCGGTTGCGCTAACCGCGACAGCGGCAGCCGTTCCTCCGAGGGCGTTGGGCGATCGGCAATCTGAGTCATGGACGCCTCCCTATTCGGTCCGCGCCAATTCGGCGCGCAACTGCCGGCGCTGCGCTTCAAGCTCCGGTGTGATGTGGGCGTAGACCGCGGTGAAGAGTTCGTCGACGTCGAAATCGGGCGCGTCAAAGACGGCGTCGCGCAGTTCGGCCCGTTGCCCCCTCGAACGGGCGACGACCCGGTCCTCGAGGCTCTGCGACCACAGCCCCAGGCCCTGCAGGTAACGCCGAAAGCGTGGAATCGGGTCCAGATCCAGCCACCGATCCAGATCCTGCTGATCGCGATATCGGGTGGGATCGTCGGCGGTGGTGTGTGGGCCCAGGCGATAGGTCACCGCCTCGATCAGCGTGGGACCGTTACCGGCTCGGGCCCGAGCGGCGGCCTCGGCCATCACCGCATAGCACGCCAGCACATCGTTGCCGTCCACTCGGATGCCGGGTATGCCATAGCCGATTGCCTTGTGCGCGAGGGAAACAGCAGCCGTCTGCTTTCGTACTGGCGTCGATATCGCCCACTGGTTGTTCTGCACATAGAACAGGCACGGCACCCCGAATACACCGGCGAGATTCAGCGCCTCATGGACGTCGCCCTCGCTGGTGGCGCCGTCGCCCAGGAAGGCGACAGTCACCGAGTCCTCGCCGAGGCGTTGGGCGGCCATCGCGGCGCCGACGGCGTGCAATGTCTGGGTGCCGACCGGAACGGACATCGGAGCGCAGCACTTCCTCGTGAATTCCAGCCCGCCATGCCAGCTTCCGCGCCATGCGGCGCCCACGTGTCCGGGCGGGATGCCACGCACCAGGTATACGCCCAATTCACGGTATTGCGGAAACAACCAGTCGGTCGCGCGCAGGCATGCGGCCGCTCCCACCTGCGCAGCCTCCTGGCCACGACAGGGTGTGAACAGCGCCAATTCACCTTGGCGCTGCAGGTTGACGAACTCGTCGTCCAGCTCCCGCGTGACCACCATCATCTCGTAGAGCCAGCACAGCGTCTCCGCGGACAGATCGCGGCTGTAATGCTCGTCCGCGGTCGGTGTGCCGTCCGGGCCAACGAGTTGCACCGGCTCGAGGTCGACCGTCATCGGTGTCTGACACTTGCGAGCCATACCGCCTCCTCAGCTCACGCCGTCACGCCATGGTGAGGATGCCCGCCGGGCAGGCCGCATCTTCGCGTCGGCGCGCGTGGTGCGGCGGGTCAATAGCAAAGCTGAGCCAGCACTACATGGAGCCGGAGTCAGCGGCTGGCTGACCATTCGGCTCGGATCGCCGCAACACTGGCGCTTCTCCCATTATGCTCCCAAATCCGAAGACGCCGGGCTGATCGGCGGCGCCGGTGCGCACGTGTCGGGACACCCCAACTAGCCAGACGAGGCGGCCGGGCGCGGTCCGACGTCCGCGCCCCGGGACCACCGACAGCAAAGCCGTCGTCACCCGAGCGCGGATTCCCCCGCCCGCCGCAACAGCATTTCCGCGTGCCTGAGCACCGGTGAGTCGACCATCTGCCCCTCGAACGCGAACACCCCACGCTCGTTTCGCGAGGCGGCCAGCACTCGCCGCGCCCAGTCAAGCTTCTCGTCGCTGGGTCGATACGCCTTGCGCACCACCGGGACCTGGCTCGGGTGAATGCACACTGTGGCATCGAAACCCACCGCGGCAGCGTCGATCGCCTCCTGCCGCAGGCCCTCGATGTCGCGGATATCCAGGTGCACGGCATCCAGGGCCAAACGGCCGAACGCGGACGCCGCCAGCAGGATCGTTGACCGCACGTGGCGGGCCACATCCCGGTAGCCGCCGTCCGCGCGCCGGCTGGCGCTGCCGCCCAGGGTGGCGATCAGGTCCTCGGCCCCCCACATCATTCCCACGGTGCCGTCGACGGCGGCGATCTCGGCGGCAAATACCGCACCGCGCGCCGTCTCCACCAGCGCGATGACGTCGCGCGGTGCGAGCGCGGCCACCTGTGCCGCCGACTCGGCCTTGGGCAGCATGACCGTCTGATACGCGGTGGCCCCCAATGCCTCCAAGTCACGGGCCTGCTCATCGGTGCCGGCCGCGTTGATGCGCACCACGGTGCGTTCGGGGTCCAGTGGGTTGTCGCGCAGCGCTTGACGCGCGGCCGACTTCTCCGCCTGGGCCACACCGTCTTCGAGATCGAGGATCACCACGTCGGCGGCAGCGGCGGCCTTGGTGAAGCGCTCCGGGCGGTCGGCCGGGCAGAACAGCCACCCCGGGCCCGCCGCGCGTAGGTTCATCGCGCCTCCTCGACCGGCCGTTTCTGGACCAGCGTGGTGCGCACCGCGCGGGCCACTATCTCGCCGTGCTGGTTACGTGCGGTGTGCTCCAGGGTGACAATGCCTTCGCCGGGGCGGCTTTTCGACTCCCGCTTGCCGGTGCACACCGTCTCGGCGTACAGGGTGTCGCCGTGAAAGACCGGCTTGGGAAACGACACCTCCGCGAAACCGAGGTTGGCCACGATGGTGCCGAGCGTCAGCTGTGACACCGATAGCCCGACCATCGTCGAGAGGGTGAACATCGAGTTCACCAGCCGCTCACCGCGAAACCCCGGCTGCTGCGCCGCCCAGGCCGCGTCGAGATGCAGCGATTGGGTGTTCATCGTCAGTGTGGTGAACACGACGTTGTCTGCCTCGGTGACGGTGCGTCCGGGTCGGTGCAGGTAGGTGGTTCCGATCTCGAACTCTTCGAACCACAAGCCTCTCTGGACTATCGTTGCGCCGACTGTGGATTCTGCGACGCGACTCGCCGATGTGGTGTCGCCAGGTTCACGCTCGCCGGCAGGTCTGCTCACGACAGCCCCAGTGATCGTGCGATCAGCATCAGTTGCACCTCGGTGGTGCCCTCACCGATTTCGAGGACCTTGCTGTCGCGGTAGTGACGCGCCACCGGGTATTCGTTCATGAAGCCGTAGCCGCCGTGAATCTGGGTGGCGTCGCGCGCGTTGTCCATCGCCGCTTCCGACGAGACCATCTTGGCGATCGCCGCCTCCTTTTTGAAGGGCTTGCCCGCCAACATCTTTGCCGCAGCCTCGTAGTACGCTGTGCGCGCGACGTGGGCCCGCGCTTCCATCCGTGCGATCTTGAAGCTGATCGCCTGATACGAACCGATAGGCTGGCCGAACGACTGACGTTCCTTGGCGTACTTAACGCTCTCGTCGACGCAGCCCTGCGCCGCCCCGGTCGCCAGCGCGGCAATTGCGATACGGCCCTCGTCGAGGATGGACAAGAAGTTGGCATAACCCGTTCCCTGAGCGCCCAGCAGGTTTTCGGCCGGCACGCGGGCATCGGTGAACGTCAGCGGGTGGGTGTCCGACGCGTTCCAGCCGACCTTGTTGTAGACCGGCTCGACGGTGAATCCCGGTGTGCCGCTGGGAACGATGATCGTCGAGATCTCCTTCTTGCCGTCCGCCACGCTTCCGGTGACGGCCGTGACGGTGACCAGCGAGGTGATATCGGTGCCCGAGTTGGTGATGAACTGCTTGCTGCCGTTGATGATCCACTCATCCCCCTCGAGCCGAGCGGTGGTGCGGGTGCTGCCCGCGTCGGAGCCCGCACCGGGCTCGGTCAGTCCGAAACCGGCCAGCGCGCGGCCGGCGGTCAGATCCGGTAACCACTTGTGTTTCTGCTCTTCGGTGCCGAACCGGAAAATCGGCATCGCACCCAGACCGACCGCGGCCTCCAAGGTGATGGCCACCGACTGGTCGACCTTGCCGAGCTCCTCCAGCGCGAGCGCCAACGCGAAATAGTCGCCGCCCATGCCGCCGTAAGCCTCGGGGAACGGCAGGCCGAACAGCCCCATCTCACCCATCTTGGCGACGACTTCGTACGGGAAGCTGTGTTCCTCATCGTGTTTGGCCGATACCGGCGCGACCACGGTGCGCGCGAAGTCAGCCACCGTGTCTTTGAGGTCTTGGTATTCCTTGGGTAATGTCCCCGCGGTAATCATCGTCGTCATGATCCTTGATCCTTGATCCGGGCCAACACCTGGTCGACCTTCACCTGCTCTCCGACGGACACCAGCACCTCCAACTGCCCCGAAACCGGTGCGGTGAGCGCGTGTTCCATCTTCATCGCCTCCACCACCACCACCACGTCGCCCTCGGCAACCTCGGTGCCGGAGGCAGATTGCACCGCGATGACGTTGCCGGGCATGGGGCTGACGACTTCGGCCTGCCGCTCGCCGGCAGCGCGATGAATCTTGCGCTCTTCGGCCTCGCGGATATGCCAGGTTCCGCGCTCGTCGGCGATCCAGAGGTGGCGGTCGGCCTCGGCCCATCGGTAGTCACGGCGCACCCCGTTCAGCGTCACGCTCATCCGGTCCCGCGCGAGTTGCACACTGGCGCCCAGGATTTCACCGTCGCCGACCTGCACCCGGGCCGCCTCCGGTAAGCCCCACACCGACACCGTCTCGGTACGCAGCGGAGTCTGCATCGCGGTTCGCACCGGGGCACCACCGCCGCCCACTCGCCATCCGCTCGGGGCGGCCCACAGGTCGCCCGCAGCTTGGCGAGCCAACACCCATTGCACGTAGAGGCCACCCGCGGCGAACACATCGTCGGGCGCCGCCAGCGGCGCAAAGTCGGCCACCCGCTCGTCCAGCAGTGCGGTGTCCAAATCCCCGGACTGCACCCGCTCGTCGGCCAGCAGGAAGCGCAGGAATTCGACATTGGTCTGCACGCCCAGGACCGCGGTGTGCGCCAGCGCCTGGTCCAGCCGCGCCAGCGCCTGCTCGCGATCCGCCCCGTGCGCGATCACCTTGCTCAGCATCGGGTCGTAGTCACTGCCGACCACCGTGCCCGCCAGCAGCGACGAGTCCACCCGCACACCCGCACCGGCGGGTTCGATCACCCGCAACACCCGCCCGCCGGTGGGCAGAAAGCCGCGTGCGGGATCCTCGGCGTACACCCGCGCCTCGATCGCATGTCCGGACAGTTCGATGTCGTCCTGTGCAAATGGCAGCTTCTCGCCGGCAGCCACCCGTAGCTGCCACTCGACGAGATCCAGCCCGGTGACCGCCTCGGTGACCGGGTGTTCCACTTGCAGGCGGGTGTTCATCTCCATGAAGAAGAACTCGTCGGGACGCTCGGCGGAGACGATGAATTCCACCGTTCCGGCGCCGACGTAGTCGACACTGCGGGCGGTGTTGCAGGCGGCGGCGCCGATTCGCGCCCGCGTCTGCGTGTCGAGCAGCGCCGACGGCGCTTCCTCGATGACCTTCTGATGGCGGCGCTGCAGGCTGCACTCACGCTCGCCCAGATGCACCACGTTGCCGCGTGTGTCGGCAAGCACCTGCACCTCGATATGCCTGGGCCGCAATACGAATCGCTCCAGGAACAGGGTGTCGTCACCGAAGGAGGAGCCGGCTTCGCGACGCGCACTCACCAGCGCGTCACGCAGCCGCGCCGGGTCCTCGACCAACCGCATTCCCTTGCCGCCACCGCCCGCGGACGGCTTGATCAGCACCGGATAGCCGACCCCGGCGGCCGCCGCCACCAGGTCGTCGTCGCTGAGCCCCGGCTTGGCAACGCCGGGTACGACAGGCACGTCGAAGGCGGCGACCGCGTTCTTGGCGGTGATCTTGTCACCCATCACCTCGATCGCCCGCGTCGGCGGCCCGAGGAAAACGATCCCGGCACGCTCACAGGCTGCCGCGAAATCGGCCTTCTCCGAAAGGAACCCGTAACCGGGGTGGATCGCCTGCGATCCGGTACGCGCGGCGGCGTCGAGCACCTTGTTGATGTCCAGGTAGCTGTCGCGCGCCGGAGCCGGCCCCAGCCGCACCGCTTCGTCCGCTTCCAGCACATGCCGCGCGCCGGCGTCGGGGTCGCTGTAGACCGCCACCGAGCGGATCCCTAGCCGGCGCAGAGTGCTGATCACCCGCACCGCGATCTCGCCGCGGTTGGCCACTAATACCGTGTCAAACATCACGTCACATCCGGAAGACGCCGTAGGAAACCGGTTCCAGCGGTGCCCGAGAGCACACTGAAAGAGCAAGCCCGACAACAGTTCTAGTATCAGCCGGATCGATGATGCCGTCGTCCCACAGGCGGGCGGTCGAATAATAGGGGTTGCCCTGGCACTCG
Organism: Mycobacterium persicum; assembly: GCF_002086675.1. Taxonomy (GTDB): domain Bacteria; phylum Actinomycetota; class Actinomycetes; order Mycobacteriales; family Mycobacteriaceae; genus Mycobacterium; species Mycobacterium persicum. The sequence continues at coordinate 59,416 of NZ_MVIF01000002.1, read as the reverse complement.
TACTGCTCACGAATCGGCGCCTTGAACGCCTCCTCATCGTCAGCAGGCCAGGGCGTGCCGGCCGCGGACAGCTGCTCACCGCGCACGGTGGCCAGCACCGACGCCGCCTGCTCGCCGCCCATCACCGAGATCCGCGCATTCGGCCACATCCATAGGAAGCGCGGCGAGTACGCCCGTCCGCACATCGAATAGTTGCCTGCACCATAGGATCCGCCGATCACGACGGTCAACTTCGGCACCCGGGCACAGGCCACGGCGGTGACCATTTTGGCGCCGTGCTTGGCGATACCGCCGGCCTCGTAGTCCCGGCCGACCATGAACCCGGCGATGTTCTGCAGGAACAGCAGCGGGATCTTGCGCTTGTCGCACAGTTCGATGAAATGCGCACCCTTGAGCGCGGATTCACTGAACAATACGCCGTTGTTGGCGACGATGCCGACCGGGTGTCCGTAGATGCGCGCGAAGGCGGTCACCAGAGTCTTGCCGTATTTTGCCTTGAATTCCGTGAATTCGCTGCCGTCGACCAGTCGCAGCAGAACCTCGTGCACGTCGTAGGGCACCCTCGGGTCGGGGGGAACCACGCCGTAAAGCTCGGCCTGCGGGTACTTGGGGTCGACCACACGCGTCACGTCCCACTGAGCCGGATCGCGGGGCGCGAAGGTGGCCGCGATGGAGCGCACGATGCGCAACGCATGTTCGTCGTCGTCGGCGAGATGGTCGGTGACACCCGATGTCCGCGAGTGCAAGTCGCCGCCGCCGAGCTCCTCGGCCGTGACGATCTCGCCGGTGGCGGCCTTGACCAGTGGCGGTCCGCCCAGGAAGATGGTGCCCTGCTCACGGACGATGACGGCCTCGTCGCTCATCGCCGGCACATAGGCGCCGCCGGCCGTGCAGGAGCCCAGAACTGCCGCCACTTGCGGAATTCCCTTGGCGCTCATGGTCGCCTGGTTGTAGAAGATCCGCCCGAAATGCTCGCGGTCGGGAAACACCTCGTCCTGGCGTGGCAGGAAGGCGCCGCCGGAGTCGACCAGGTAGATGCACGGCAGTCGATTCTGCAGCGCGATCTCCTGGGCGCGCAGGTGCTTCTTGACCGTGATCGGGTAGTAGGTCCCGCCCTTGACCGTCGCGTCGTTGGCGACGATCACGCACTCGCGCCCGGATACCCGGCCGATTCCGGTGATGATCCCGGCGCCCGGCGACTCGTCGTCGTACATTCCGTTGGCAGCCAAGGGCGCCAACTCCAGGAACGGGCTGCCCGGATCGAGCAGCCGATCCACCCGTTCCCGGGGCAGCAGCTTGCCACGGCTGACGTGACGCTCTCGCGCGCGTTCGCTGCCGCCCAGTGCGGTAGTGGCGAGCTTGGTGTTCAACTCGGCCACCAGCCTGCGGTGCTCGTCGGCGAAGGACGGTGCGGCGACGGCGGTCACGGGGTAACCAGATCCCGCAATATGAGCCGTGGTTCAGTTCTCGCCACGACCTCGTCGACCGTCACCTCGGGCGCGGTCTCGATCAAATGCAGGCCGTCGTCGCAGACATCGATGACCGCCAATTCCGTGACGATGCGGTCCACGCAGCCCACGCCGGTCAATGGCAGCGTGCACTGCTCGACGATCTTGGGGCTGCCGTCTTTGGCCGCATGCTCCATCATCACGATCACCTTGCGGGCGCCGTGCACCAGGTCCATCGCGCCGCCCATGCCCTTGACCATCTTGCCCGGGATCATCCAGTTAGCGAGGTCGCCGGTGACCGAAACCTGCATGGCGCCAAGCACCGCGACGTCGAGATGGCCGCCGCGGATGATGCCGAAAGAGGTCGACGAGCCGAAGAACGCCGCGCCCGGCAGCGTGGTCACGGTCTCCTTGCCGGCGTTGATCAGGTCGGCATCGAGATCCTCGGGCTTGGGATATGGTCCGACGCCCAGGATCCCGTTTTCGGAGTGCAGGACAACGATCACGCCGTCGGGAATGTGGTTGGGAATCAAGGTGGGCATTCCGATGCCGAGGTTGACATACTGGCCGTCGCGGAATTCGGCGGCGACCCGTGCGGCCATCCCGTCTCTGCTCCAGGTCATCAGCGCACCGTCTCCTTCTCGATCCGCTTGGTGGGATTGGGCACGTGTACCACCCGCTGCACGAACACACCCGGGGTGTGCACCATCGCCGGGTCGATTTCACCCGGCTCGACGAGGTGTTCCACCTCGGCAATCGTGATCCTCCCCGCGGGCGCGCACTCGGGGTTGAAGTTGGCGGCAGCGTAGCGGTACACCAGGTTGCCGTGCCGGTCCCCTTTCCAGGCATGCACCAGCGCGAAGTCGGTGCGAATTCCCCGCTCCAAAACGTATGTGACACCGTCGAACTCGCGAGTCTCCTTCGGAGGCGACACCACCGCTACCGCACCCGACGCGTCGTAACGCCACGGCAGCCCGCCGTCGGCAATCTGGGTACCCACACCGGCCGGCGTATAGAAGGCCGGGATGCCCATGCCGCCGGCGCGCAGCCGCTCGGCCAGCGTGCCCTGCGGGGTGAGTTCCACCTCGAGCTCGCCGGCCAGGAATTGCCGAGCAAACTCCCTGTTCTCTCCCACATACGAGGAGATAGTCCTACGAATCCTCTTGTGCTCCAACAACACTCCCAGACCGATCCCGTCGATGCCGCAGTTGTTCGACACCGTCTCGAGGTCAGTGACACCGCTGTCCACCAGCGCCGAGATCAACGCCTCCGGAATGCCGCAAAGCCCGAACCCGCCAACCGCCAGGGAGGACCCGTCGGTTATGTCCGCTACCGCTTCGGCAGCGGTAGCCACCACCTTGTCCATTACCCGCAAAGTCTCCTCGCTGTCCGGCCGGCTGGGTTCTTCAGTTAATCATCATTAACCGGGGCATGACAATACCACCGCCCGCGCGGTGGGTAAAGGGACGGTAACCAGCATCCGGGTGCTCACCCTCGACCTTGCAGGTAGTCGATTGCCTGTTGACGCAATTCGACTTTGCGGATCTTGCCGGTGACAGTCATGGGGAACTCGTCGACGATCCGCAGATACCGCGGAATCTTGAACCTGGCGATGCGGCCCGCGCAGAATTCGTGTAGCCGCGCGATGGTCAACTGCGGTGCGCCGTCCCGCAGCTTGACCACCGCCATGAGCTCTTCGCCCACGCGTTCGTCGGGCACGCCGATGACGTGGGCATCGACGACGTCGGGGTGGGTGTGCAGGAACTCCTCGATCTCGCGGGGCGAAATATTCTCGCCACCGCGAATGACGATGTCCTTGATCCGGCCGGTGATCTGCACGTACCCGCATGCGTCCATGGCGGCCAGGTCTCCGGTATGCATCCAGCCGTCGGCGTCGATCACTTCTGCGGTCCGCTCCGGGTCATTCCAGTAACCGGCCATCACCGAATAACCCCGGGTGCAGAACTCACCGGGGACGCCGCGGGGCACGGTCTCGCCGGTGACCGGCTCCACCACCTTGATCTCTAGATGCGGCCCCACCCGGCCGACCGTGCTGACCCGACGCTCCAGGGGATCATCGGTATGGGTCTGGGTGGAGACCGGAGATGTTTCGGTCATGCCATAGCAAATCGAGATCGCCGGCATATTCATCTGTTCGATCACCCTGCGCATCACTTCGACCGGGCACGTCGAGCCGGCGATGATCCCGGTACGCAGGCTGGTGAGGTCATAGTCGGCGAAGTCCGGCAGTCCAAGTTCGGCGATGAACATGGTCGGCACGCCGTAGAGGCTGGTGCACCGTTCGATCTGGACGGCCCGCAGGGTGGCGGCAGGGTCGAACCCGGGTGCCGGAATCACCACGGCAGCGCCATGGCTGGTGGCGGCCAAGTTGCCCAGCACCATGCCGAAGCAGTGATAGAACGGCGCCGGAATGCAGATCCGATCGGCGGCGGTGTAGTCGAGCAACTCCCCCACGAAATATCCGTTGTTGAGGATGTTGAGGTGGCTGAGCGTGACGCCTTTCGGATGACCCGTTGTGCCAGAGGTGTATTGAATGTTGACCGGGTCACTGCCGGTCAGTGTCGCCGCGATCTGTTGCAGCGCAGCAGTGTCGGCCTGGGTACCGGCCAGCTCGTCCCACCGACTGCTGCCCATGAACACCGCTTCCCGCAGGTCCGGGCAATCGGGCGCCACCTCGGCCAATATCGCCCGGTAATCCGCATCCTTGAAGCCCGGCGCGGCGATGATCATGCAGACTCCGGATTGCCTTAGCGCATAACGCAACTCGCTGGACCGGTAGGCCGGGTTCACGGTCACCAGGATGGCGCCGATTTCTGCGGTCGCGTATTGAACCAACACCCACTCCCACCGGTTGGGCGCCCAAATCCCCACTCGGTCGCCTACGCCGATCCCTGCGCGCACTAGTCCGGTAGCCAATCTCCGGACGTCCGCCAGGAATTCGGCGTAACTCCAGCGTCGCCCGGCATGCACGTCGACCAGCGCGTCCCGGTGTCCGTGCCGGGAGGCGGTCTGGGCGAGATTGATGCCGATGGTGGTCTCCAGCAGGGCGGGCACGCTGGGACCGCGCTCATAAGAAAGTCCGCTGTAATCTGCAGCCCCGTTGGCTGCCACGGTTCCTCCGCCTGCCGCGTACGGGTTAACATCGACTAACCCGTGCTACGTTAGTGACGATTAACCGAAGTGTCCAGGACGAGTTTTCTACGGAGGCCGTCATGACAGCGTCCGCTCCGGACGGCCGGCCCGCTCAACCTGAAGCCCCAAGTCGCCGCAGTCAGTTGAAGTCGGACCGGCGTCTGCAGCTGTTGTCGGCCGCTGAACGGCTATTCGCCGAACGCGGTTTTCTCGCGGTACGGTTGGAGGACATTGGTGCCGCGGCGGGCATCAGCGGTCCGGCGATCTATCGGCACTTCCCCAACAAAGAGTCGCTGCTCGTTGAGTTGTTGGTCGGCATCAGCTCCCGGCTCCTCGCCGGCGCCCGCGATGTGACTGCCCGGGGTTCTGATCCGGCCGCAACGTTGGATGGGCTCATTGATTTTCACCTCGACTTTGCGCTGGGTGAACCGGATCTGATCCGAATCCAGGACCGTGACCTTGCGCACCTGCCGGCAGCAGCCGAACGTCAGGTGCGCAAAGCGCAGCGCCAGTACGTGGAGGTCTGGGTGGGGGTGTTGCGCGAGCGTGATCCCGACCTGGCCGAAGCGGATGCGCGGCTGATGGCGCACGCCGTGTTCGGGCTGCTGAACTCCACACCGCACAGCATGAAGTCGGCCGATGCCAGATCGGCGCGGGTACTGCGTTCCCGCACCATCATGCGTGCCATGACCGTGGCGGCGCTGCGAGTCACTGACCACTAGCGTTCAGAGTCGGCCGGGAGGCCGGGAAGTCCGGAAAGGCCGGGATCACATACTTGGCGAAAAGCCGCATCTGTTCCAGCATTTCGCTCACGGCATTGGCGACGAACAAGGTGGCGTAGAACCCGTCCAGCCCGGCGCGCTCGAACGCAGCTACCTTGGCGCACACCTGATCCGGCGTGCCGATGAGATTGTCGGCCACGTACTTATCCAGACTGACGCCCTTCATCATGGTGTCCCGCAGCGAGGTCCGGAACAGCTCGAATGTCGACCGCTCCAGGCGCTCACGTGCTTTCTCAGCGGTCGGAGCCAGGCACACGACCGTCTGCAATCCGATCGTCACCTCGGCGGGATCGCGGCCCGCAGCTCGAGCGAATTTCGCGACTTCGTCTCGGCCAGAGGCTATTTCGTCCGGCCCTAGCTTGGCCGGCAGCCAACCCTGACATTGTTCACCCGCCCGGCGAATGGCGCCCTTGGCATTGCCGCCGGAGAAGATCGGCAACGGCGACTGGACCGGCTTGGGATACGACTCGACATCGCAGAATCGGCGGTACCGGCCCTCATAGGTCGACCGACGCTGCCCGAACAGAATGCGCAACGCCTCGATGCCCTCGGCCGTCAGCCGGGTGCGCGACGCGTCGGCCAAATCCGGTGCTACCGCTTCGAATTCGTCTCGGTACCCGCCTGCTGCTACCGCCAAGGTGACGCGCCCGCCGCTGATCTGATCCAGTGTGGCGACCTGCTTGGCCAACAGCACCGGCTCACGCATCGGCAAGACGAGGATCCCGGTAGCCAGCCGCACCACCGATGTCTTGGCCGCGATCGTCGCCAGCATCATCAGCGGCTCGAAGTAGTCCGGTGGGACCGACCACGCCTCCCGCACGAACCGTTGGGTGCTCAGATGATCATTGCCGGCGACCTCGTGAAAGCCGAGTGCCTCGGCCTCGACGGCGATCCGAATCACCTCGTCGGCCGTGGCGAACGGGACCGGGTAGGCCATCCCGGACAGGCACGTCGGTACATCGATTCCGAATTTCACGCCGTTCACCCCCGGTTCCTGTTACCGCGCGAAGCTTGCCGCGCTTACTGTGGATACGTTCTTCAGCGGTAGTTGAAGAAAACAATACTTGGCTTGCACAAACACATCAACGGTTGTTGAAGAATGCGGCGGTAGTTGCCTTTCCCCGCGGTGAGTAAGGGCTCCGTCCGGCACGGCCTTGCCGCCGGAGCGGTGCGGCGGCACGGCCGCTCAACTCTTAGGTACCCTTCAAACCATGAGGTGGGCATGAACGATCCACGCCGACCCCAGCGGTATGGTCCCCCCCAACCGGGGCCCGCACCCACGTGGCCGCAGGGTCCGGTAAATCCGCCGCCCGTCGACCCGGCTTACGCCGGCCAGGCGCCCTATGCGCCCACCTATAGCGGCCACATTCCCCAGTGGGCGCCCGGCGCCTACGAACCGAACCCGACCCAGCAACTACCGCCCCAATATTGGCAGCACGACCACCCGGAGCCGGGCGAAGTGCTTCACGGGGCCGCGCCACCGCCGCACGGTCCGAGCACCCCGCGATGGTTGTGGGTCGCTGCCGGTGCGGCCGTCCTGCTTGTCGTCGGGTTGGTCATCGCGTTGGTGATCGCGAACATGTCGGTCAAGAACCAGACCGCCGTCGAGCCCCTGCCGCCGATGCCTACCCCGAGCTCAACACTCAAGCCGCCGACGACACGAACGCTGACACCGACACCCAGCATCGTGCCGGCGCCCACAACGACGGGAGGCTCCGGGACCCCCACCGAGACGCCCACCCCCGGCGCGATGCAGACCGTCGTCTACAACGTCACCGGCGAGGGCCGCGCGATCAGCGTGACCTATATCGATACCGGTGACGTCATACAGACCGAGTTCAACGTCGCGCTGCCGTGGAGCAAAGAGGTGAGCCTGCCGAAAGCTTCCCTGCACCCCGCCAGCGTCACCATTATCAACATCGGGCACAACGTGACCTGCTCGGTAACGGTGGCCGGAGTTCAGGTACGCCAGCGCACCGGGGTGGGCCTCACCATCTGCGACGCCTCCGGCTAACTCGACTCGGTTACCGCTTCGTCGGCTATGACGACGCTGCGGCGCGGAACGCGCACGGCCAGCATGGCCAGCAGGCCCACCAGCAACACCAGGCAAATACCGCCCAACCCGGCGCGGACCGCGCTGAACACATCAACGAAGACCGAAAACAACCACGGTCCCAGGAATGCCACCGCCCGGCCCGTCATCGTGTACAGCCCGAAGGCAACCCCCTCCTTGCCATGTTGAGCCATGCGCAACAACAATGCGCGCGCCGACGACTGCGACGGTCCGATGAAAAGACACAGCAGCAGTCCGCATACCCAGAACGCCACCGCACCCGAGAGCGCCATCAAGGTCAGTGCCGCCGCCAAGATCGCGGCCAGCGATGCGACAATGACCGGCTTGGAGCCGAGTCGGTGGTCAACCAATCCGCCCAGCACCGCGCCGACCGCGGCCACCACACTTCCGGCTACCCCGAACACCAGGACGTCGGCCTGGGTAAGCCCGTACACGTTGACACCCAGTACCGCACCGAAGGCAAACATGGCCGCCAGCCCATCCCGGAAGATCGCGCTGGCGACGAGGAAGTAGACCAGATTGCGGTCGCGGCGCCATTCAGCGGTGATGTCCGTCCACAGTTTTCGGTAGGCACCCGACATGCTCGTAGTCGTGCGAGGCACTCCAACGGTATCGGGCAGTCTATGCGCGACGAACAACAGCGGCAGAGCCAGCAAGGCCAGCCACGCCGCGGCCAACAGCATCGCCGCCCGGACGTTGAGTCCGTCATGGGCGGACAGATGCAGCACTCCACGAACGTCACCGGCGCCGGCCATGAAGCCGACATAGACCAACAACAGCAGCAGGACACTTCCGACGTAACCTGCTGCCCACCCGAAGCCGGAAATCCGGCCGGCCGTCTCCGGTGTCGAAAGCTGGCGCAGCATCGCGTTGTACGGGACGCTGGCCAGGTCACTGCACGACGCCGTCGCCGCCAACAACGCCAACCCGGGCCACAGGTACCCGGGGCTATCGCGAATCAGAAACATCGCAGCAGTTAGTCCCACGGCCAGGCCCGTCAATACGCCCAGCGTCACCCGCCGCCGATGCGGGGATTCGACCCACACACCCACCACCGGAGCCAGCAACGCGATAGTCAACCCGGCGGCCGCCCCGGCCCGACCCAACCAACTCGCCGGCGAGCTACCGCCGGGCATGCCCTCTCCCACGGTGCTGGTCAGATAGACGGAGAACACGAAGGTGGTCACGATCGCATTCAGGCCAGTAGAACCCGAGTCCCACAACGCCCAGGCCACTACCCGAGATCGCACATACGTGCCCAAACCCCGGTTGGTCATGTCCGGCACTCTATTTGATTGGTGTTGGCAGCGACCCGCTGCGCCCGACTGCGCATGCCGCTTGTCTACGATTGGCGCATGCCGATACCCGCTCCGAGTCCCGACGCCCGCGCCGTTGTCACCGGAGCTTCGCAGAATATCGGCGAGGCGCTGGCCACCGAATTGGCCGCACGCGGACACAGTCTGATCGTCACCGCGCGTCGCGAAGCCCTGCTGACCGAACTCGCAGCCCGCCTGACCGACAAGTATCGCGTCGCCGTCGAGGTGCGGCCAGCCGATCTCGCCGACCCGGAGGAGCGGACGAAGCTGTGCGACGAATTAGCGGAACGGCACATCTCGATGCTGTGCGCCAATGCAGGCACGGGGACGTTCGGCCCGCTCGCGTCGCTCGACCCGGCGGGGGAAAGAGCTCAAGTACAGCTGAATGCCGTTGCGGTGCACGACCTCACCTTGGCGGTGCTGCCCGGCATGGTCGCGCGCAAGGCCGGCGGTATTTTGATTTCCGGCTCGGCAGCAGGAAATTCGCCCATCCCGTACAACGCGACCTATGCCGCCACGAAAGCGTTCGCCAACACCTTCAGCGAATCGTTGCGCGGTGAACTACGCGGGTCCGGTGTGCACGTCACGCTGCTGGCACCGGGACCGGTGCGTACCGATTTGCCCGCTGAGGGCGAGGCGTCGCTCGTCGAGCGCCTGGTGCCGGAGTTTTTGTGGATCTCGACGGAGCACACCGCCCGGGTATCGCTGGATGCCTTGGAGCGCAACAAGATGCGCGTGGTTCCCGGCCTGACGTCGAAGGCCATGTCGGTGGCAAGTCAGTATGCGCCGCGTGCCATCGTCGCGCCGATCGTCGGCAGCTTCTATAAGAAGCTCGGGGGCGGCTAGTAACAGGATGCGGCAGAGCCGGTCTCGGCGGCCGCCGCTGCCGTGATCGACCACGGCTGAGTGAGCGAGCGAAAGAACCACGCGATTGCGGGTGTCGAGTCCGCGGCGGCACGCCACTACAGGTGCGGGCCTTGAATTTCGAGCTCGTTGCACCATCGACGGCAACGGAACGTCGACTGCACCTCCGGCGGCGCGGCCAGCCACACCGGTTCCGTCATGCCAAGCCGCCAGCACCCAGATAAGTCGCTGCCGCCGCGGCATCACCGGCCGCGTAGCTGATGCCGGATTCGCCCACACCGACTCCAGAACGGCCCAGCTCTTCGACCGCTTCAGCGGCCACCGCAACGTGCTCACTAGCCAGTGCGCTAAACGAGATCCCAGTCTGTAACGACACCGGATCAGCCGCCGGCGGTACCACCGCCGCAATCACCGGCGCCGCCGCAGCATGTGCAGCCGCCAACCGAGCGGTCAGCGCTTCCACCGCAGCACTGGCCGCCGCCAAACCCTCAGGAACTACCCGCAATGTCATCACTGCACCCCTTCCAACACGTGTGGCGAACCGATTCAGACTAGAATAATTTCAACAATTCAGTCGATCGATATTGTCGCTGAATACATAAATTTGAATTATCATGACTAATCGCTTGACCTAACGAAAAGTTCTCGATATGGTTTCGGACACGCAATGAAGCGCGGGTGCGAGAATCTATGGACACTCACACCGGACGCGAGTAAGCAACAAGCCGTGGCGACGGACAATACTGCTGCCTGAGTGCGGAAAATACGCCATGCGTCGTCGCGCCGATCGAACCCATATCGGCTCACCGACGCGACATCTTCGCCACGCCGGCCAGGGGCAGAGCCATGCACCAATTTAATCTCACCCTGGTGGTATCTCCGATGTTCGCACAAAGAATCCACACCGAAACCAGCTGTACACCGGAAGGACGGACTGAATATCCGAGCATTAATGACGCGACGAACAGTGCCTTAGCAATGGTGAGGTCGATGTGACGTCTGATGTATTACCACTCAATGGTGACTCCGGTACCGCATTCCCAATGGGGTCCCAACAAAGCGACAGCCTGTTGCGACCGGTCGACTGGATCAAACCGTCGGTTGACCGGCGCAGTTCTTTCGAGCGTCGGTTGTTGTTCGAGAATTTTACGATCGCTGGTTTCAAAGGGCTGGAAGCGGAGCTGGAGAGTCAGTTTCGGGTGGCGCCGACGGACATCGTTTGTTATCAGCTCGCAACTACTCTTGCTCAATGCATGCCCACTGCTCGCTCGCTGCGCCGGGCCGACCAGCTGTTGATGCGGGCTACGCGTCCTGGGTGCGATCTATCGGAAGCCCTGCGCCAGAACGCTCTCGATGTGCACCGCAGTGTTCGTGCGATGCTTGCGGAATCCGCACGCAGTACGAGCGGTCGACTCAAACAAGCGAACTGGGGCATCTACAACCGGTGTCCGCTGGTATGTGTGGGGTGTTACAACATATTCAATTCTGAAACACTGGATCTTCAAGACGCCAAGGCGGTAGTAGAAAAACTCGTGAATGCCGGCGTGGAGGAACTAATCGTATCCGGCGGCGATCCACTCGAATGGGAACATATTCTCGAATTTGTCGACCATGCTCACACGTGTGGGCTTTATGTTGGCATCGATACCGTGGGATACAGGCTCACGCCCGAGATGGCCAAAGCGCTGAGCGGAAGGGTTTCTTATGTGGGATTACCGCTCGATGGCGGTCGAGACGACGTAATCGCAGATTTCCGCAAAGGAAAGAGTGACCTGTTCGCGCGGATTCTACACGCAATTAGCCTTTGCGCCGCATATAGTATACCGATTAAGGTGAACACAACCGTTACCAGGAGCAATGTTGATGACCTGGAGAACATCGCACGAACGTTGTCCAGTTTTGACGCGGTGTTCGCCTGGCATCTGTTTCAGTGGTGGGACCTGCGATCGCCACGCGCCCTGCGAGAACGAATGCAGATCGATCGGTCGGGTTTCCAGGAACGGGTACTGCACTTGCAACAAGCCTACCCCCGGTTGAAAATCGCGTCCGGCACGATTGACAAGCGGGCGCGAACGCATTTCTTCATCTCGGCCAATGGCGAAGTCTACACATTCGACTCGGGCGCTCTTTCAACCATTATCATCGGCGACGTCCGCACACAGACGATAGCCGAATTGGTTGCCTCCCCAGCCCTTAACAAGGATTCGCCGAAGTTCCTGCGCACGTTTCCACGTAGCCACCCGAAGCAGCCATGCATTCCGCAACACACAACCTCCAGCGTCGGCGTGCCTCGCGCTTCGCGGACCAGATAGGTTCACGATCCGCAGCGACGCCGCGGGCGGCGTGCGACGGACCTGCCACCCGTCGGCTGGCCAGACCCGCCCCGCTTCGGCATCACACCGGGCTGCTCGTTACTTGCGGCGACGCCGCCCCGTACCGAAGATGCTGCGGGTGATTTCGCGCACCCCGGTATTGATAGCGCTCTTCACGGTCGGGTTCTTCAGAATCTCTTCCCACATGCCGGGACCCTTGGGTTCAACGGGCGCGGGCATAGGCGGCACCTGGATCTCGTCCGGCCACGGTAGCGGATCGTACTGCCCCCTCGGCGGCTGGACCGGTGGCGGCGCCTCTGCCGGCGCATATGTGGTGCTCAGCATTTCGTGGGCGGACACCCGGTCGACGGTCTGGCCGTACACGGCCTGCAGCGGGCTCGAGAGAGCCGCCGCGGCAACGGCGTCGGTGCCGATGGCGCCCATCAGCGACCGGGGAACCCGCATGCGGGTCCAGGCCACCGGGGTCGGCGCGCCCTTCTCGGAGAGCACGGTCACGACGGCCTCACCGATGCCCAGCGACGTCAGCGCCGATTGCAGGTCGTAGACATCGGTTTTCGGATACGTGCGAACGGTTTTGCTGAGCGCCTTTTGATCGTCGGGTGTGAACGCCCGTAGCGCATGCTGGATCCGCGCCCCCAGCTGAGACAGCACCGTGTTGGGCAGATCCGTCGGCAATTGGGTGCAGAAGAACACCCCGACTCCCTTGGAGCGAATGAGCTTGACCGTCTGCTCGACCTGCTCCAGGAAAGCCTTGGAGGCGTCGGTGAACAGCAAGTGCGCCTCGTCGAAAAAGAAGACCAGCTTGGGTTTGTCCAGATCCCCCACCTCGGGCAGATAGGTGAACAGGTCGGCCAGTACCCACATCAAGAAGGTCGAAAACAGCACGGGGCGCAGCGACTGACCGCTGAACTCCAGCAGCGAGATGATGCCGCGGCCCTGACTGTCTACGCGTATCAGGTCGTCAGGTCTCAGTTCCGGCTCGCCGAAGAAGGTGTCAGCACCTTCGGCTTCGAGGTTGACCAATGCTCGCAAGATGACACCGGCAGTCGTCGGTGAAACGGCGCCAAGCGCTTTCAGTTCCGCCTTACCCTGGTCGCTGGTCAGATGGCTGATCACGGTACGCAGATCTTTCAAGTCCAGCAACGGAAGTCCCCGCTGGTCGGCCCAGTGGAAGATCAGCCCCAGCGTCGACTCCTGGGTAGCGTTGAGCGCCAACACCTTTGACAACAGAATAGGTCCAAAGCTGGAGATGGTCGCGCGCACCGGGACACCGACTCCACTGGTGCCCAGCGACAGGAACTCCACCGGGAAGGCCGTGGGCGTCCAATTGTCACCGGTATCTTTCGCCCGTGCGGCCGCCTTGTCGTCGGCCTCACCCGCGCGGGATAGGCCGGACAGGTCGCCCTTTACGTCGGCCATGAGCACCGCCACGCCCGCGGCGCTGAGCTGCTCGGCGATGAGCTGCAGCGTTTTGGTTTTCCCGGTTCCCGTGGCCCCGGCTACCAAACCGTGCCGGTTGACGGTGGCCAGGGGAATGCGAATCTGCGCAGAGGGGTCGGCGTCGCCGTCGACGACGACGGTGCCCAATTCCAGCGCCTGGCCTGCCACGGAGTAACCGGCCGCGATCCGCTGCGCGGGCCCGCCAAGCCCGCCGGTCGCCGCTTCGGTGCTCATCGCGCCACCTCTTCCCCGTCGTTACCCGTACCGGTTGGCAAAGCAATCACACTACTTGCCCGGGTGTTGCGGTTACGACCGCGGCGAGAGGCCTACTCTTGAGCGCTGTGCGTGACGAACTGGTGTGGATCGACTGCGAGATGACCGGGCTGAATATTGCTTCGGACAAGTTGATCGAGATCGCCGTGCTGGTCACCGACGCCGACCTGAACATTCTCGGCGACGGAGTGGACGTGGTGATCCACGCCGACGACGACGCGCTGGCGTCGATGATCGACGTCGTTGCCGAGATGCACACCCGCTCGGGACTGATCGAGGAAGTCAAGGCTTCCACCGTCGACCTGCCCATGGCCGAAGCGATGGTGCTCGACTACATCAACGAACACGTCAAGCAGCCCAAGACGGCGCCGCTGGCGGGAAACTCCATCGCCACCGACCGGTCCTTCATTGCCCGCGACATGCCCGCGCTGGACGCGTTTCTGCACTACCGGATGATCGACGTCAGCTCGATCAAGGAGCTCTGCCGGCGCTGGTACCCGCGGATCTACTTCGGCCAGCCGCCCAAAGGCCTGGCGCACCGCGCGTTAGCCGATATTCACGAATCCATTCGCGAACTGCGCTACTACCGGCGCACCGCGTTCGTCCCTCCGCCGGGGCCATCTACCAGCGAAATCGCCACAGTGGTCGCCGACCTTCAAGGCGAATCCGACGCACCGGGGATAATCGATTCGGCCGAGGAGCCTCCGACCGGCTAATATCGACGTCGCCGCTCGTTAGCCCTCCCTCTGGGAGGACCGGCAGGCGGCCATGGTGAGTGTAGTTCAGTTGGTAGAGCACCAGGTTGTGATCCTGGGTGTCGCGGGTTCGAGTCCCGTCACTCACCCCACAGGATGAATCGGCATTTCATCGAGATTGCCGCCATGGTCGTGATCAGTGCCGAAGCACAGCCCTCACGGCAATCTCGACGTTTATCGGAATAACAGGAGACTGCGGCGCGCCCAATTGTCCCGACCCGAGAAGGTTATCCGCAATGCAAGCGCGCCTATGCCTTGGCGTTACCGGCCCGCCACTGATCCCAGGGAATGTTCCAGTCCCCAAGGCCGTCCGTGCCGGACAGCGTGCCTCCCACGGTGTTGACGACTTCGACGATGTCACCGCTCTTGATGTGGTCGTAGAACCACTGGGCGTTGCTCGGGCTCACGTTCAGGCACCCGTGGCTGGTGTTGGTGTGCCCTTGAGCGCCCACCGACCACGGAGCGGAATGCACGAAGACGCCGCTGTAGGAAATTTGGGTGGCCCAGTCGACGTCGGTGCGATACCCGTTGGGCGAGTTCACCGGAACCCCATAGGTCGAGGAGTCCATGATGATGTGTTTGAACCGCGCGCCCACGATGTAGACGCCGTTGGCGGTGGGCGTGCTGTCCTTACCCATCGACGTCGGCATGGTCTTCACGACCTCGCCGTTGACCCGGATCGTCAGTATCTTGGTGCTGTCGTCCGCGGTCGCGATGACCTCGTCGCCGATGGTGAAGTGCGTCTTGACGTTGTCCTCGCCGAACATTCCCTCGCCGAGATCGACGCCATAGGTGTTGACCGCCACGTCGACTGCGGTGCCGGGCTTCCAGAAATGCTCTGGGCGCCAACGCACCTCGCGGTTGTTCAGCCAGTAGAATGCGCCTTCGACCGGCGGGTTGGTGGTGATCTTGATGGCCTTCTCCGCAGCGACCCGGTCGGCGATGTTCTCGTCGAACCGGATCGCCACCGGCTCGCCGATCCCCACCACCTCGCCGTCGCCCGGATTCACATAGGGCATCGTCAGGTGTGCGGGCGAGCTCGTCTGAAATGTCATCTGGCGAGTCGCCGCGCCGCCCAGTCCGAGCGCCTTTGCGCTGAGGGTGTAGCGCCGGTTGTAGCCGAGTTGGTCGGTGGTCGACCAGTGCAGTCCGTCGGGGCTGAGCTGCCCGCTGATCGACTTGCCGTTTTCGTTCACCATGGTGACCGCCGCCAGCACACCGTCGGCAACGCTGACGGTGACGGGCGCATCCACGGTGACACCGACGGCTCCGTCGGTCACCGACGCGGTCAGCTTGGGCACCAGCAGGTCGGCGAAGGGTGTGCCTTTGTTGACGATGACCTTGACCGGCGCGGGCGCACTGCCGCTGCTGCACGCCACGGCGAGAACAGCGACCGGGATCATGATCGCAGCCAGCCACGATCGACTTCTGCGCAAAGGCGTCATCACGTGACCTTCCAGATACTCTTGCTTACTTCGGTCACCGCTGACCCTGGATTGTTCCCTGTATTGTAGTGTCTGACCGCGGCCGTGGCAGAATTGTCGGCTCGTCGCCGTCGTTCAGTGTCGCACCTCACCCCGTCGTGATCTGGAGATTTCCCACTGCGCCACGATGCCTGTTATTGTCGCGTACGCGGTCTCTGGCCGTCCACGGCGCCGTTAGCTCAGTTGGTAGAGCAGCTGACTCTTAATCAGCGGGTCCGGGGTTCGAAACCCTGACGGCGCACACCTCCCCGCGTCGGTCCGCCGGGTTGACCGGGCACCTCGGCGCCGCGCTGTGATCGATACCCGAGCACGACGCGGGAAGGCCACCTACACAAGGGAATTCGGTGGGGGTTCTACCGCCGAACTGCACTTGGTTCCGGCCGGCCGCCCAGTAACGCCGCGGGTCACGCTTTCGCCAGATGCCTTGCGAGCCTGAAGGTTACGTGTCACCCACGCGGCCCGGTGACGGTTGCCGCCGCAGCGCTCACCGATTCCTGATGTTGCGGATCACCACGATCACGACGACAGACCCGACGCCCACCAGGGTCACGGTCACCGCAGGTTTGGTGACGAATTCGATCACCTTGGCCTTCACGTCGTCGGCGAGGCGGCGGGGATTGGCACGCTCAACAAGCGAGTCGACCGTTGCCGCCAGCTGGTCGCGGGCGAGGTCGATCTCCTGCTTGATGGTCTCGGGATCACGGTCCGCCACGTGTCTGTCCTCCAAGTAGGTGCACCTGACGAACTACCCTAGATGAGCCGGTGCGAGTCCCAACGCTCCGGTGAACAGAAAGGGACCTACGTTGAGCGAGTCCACCCGCCTGGCGCCGGGCGACAAAGCGCCCGCGTTCCGCCTGCCCGACGCCGACGGCAATACCGTGTCGCTGGCCGACTACCGGGGACGCCGCGTCGTCGTGTACTTCTACCCAGCCGCCTCGACACCGGGATGCACCAAAGAGGCCTGCGATTTCCGCGACAACCTCCGCGACCTCAACGACGCCGGCCTGGACGTGGTGGGAATCTCCCCCGACCCGCCGGCCAAGCTGGCCAAGTTCCGCGATGCCGAGGGACTGACATTCCCGCTGCTGTCCGATCCCGATCGCACCGTGTTGACGGCCTGGGGCGCCTACGGCGAGAAGAAGATGTACGGCAAGACCGTCCAGGGTGTGATCCGGTCCACATTCGTCGTCGACGAGACGGGCGAGGTCGCCGTCGCCCAGTACAACGTCAAGGCCACCGGACACGTCGCCAAGCTTCGCCGCGACCTGTCGGTCTGATCAGGTCAGGTTGGCCAGCAACAGCGCTTCGGCGACCGCGGCCCGTTCCAACACCCCCAGGTGCAGGCTTTCGTTGATGCTGTGCGCCTGCGTCGCGGGATCCTCCACGCCGGTGACCAGAATTTTGGCCTCAGGGAACGCCCGGGCGAACTCGGCGATGAACGGAATCGACCCACCCATGCCCATGTCGATGGGATCGGTGCCCCACGCCCGCCGGAACGCCGCCCGGGCGGCGTCATAGACAGGGCCGCTGGCCTCGATGGCGTACGGCTGGCCGACCTCGCCGCGCCGGACACTGACCTGTGCGCCCCACGGCACGTGCCGCTGCAGATGGGCCTCCAGAGCGTCCAGGTGCGCCACGGCATCGCCGCCGGGCGCAACTCGCAGACTGATCTTGGCTTGAGCCCGCGGAATCAATGTATTCGATGCTGCCGCAACCGATGTGGTGTCGACACCGATCACGGTGATCGCGGGTTTGGCCCAAAGCCGCTGGGGCACCGAACCGGAACCGATTTCCGATACCCCGTCGAGCAGACCCGCGTCTGCGCGCACCCGCTCGGGCGGGTAGTCCGGGAAATTCAGGGCTGCAACGTCGGTTTCATGCAGCCCTGCGACCGCCACGTTGCCGTCGTCGTCGTGCAAGCTGGCCAGCAGCCGCACCAGCACGCTCAATGCGTCGGGAACCACACCGCCCCACAAACCGGAGTGCAGCCCGTGGTCGAGCGTGGCGACCTCTACCACGCAATCGGCCAATCCGCGTAGCGACACCGTCAGCGCGGGGATGTCGGTGCTCCAATTGTCCGAGTCGGCGATGACGATCACGTCGGCGGCCAGCAGGTCGCGGTGGGCGGCGAGCAATCGGCCCAGTGACGGAGATCCGGATTCTTCCTCGCCCTCGACGAAGACGGTCACGCCCACCGGCGGCCGGCCGCCGTGGGCCCGGAATGCGGCCAAATGCGTTGCGATCCCGGCCTTGTCGTCGGCGGTGCCACGCCCGTACAGTCGTCCGTCGCGTTCGGTGGGCTCGAAAGGCGGCGAAGCCCACTGGTCGCGGTCACCCTCGGGCTGCACGTCATGGTGGGCATACAGCAGCACCGTCGGCGCACCCGGTGGCGCCGGATACCGCGCGATGACCGCCGGCGCACCGCCTTCACTGACTTTCCGCACATCGTCAAAACCCGCATGCGATAACAAATCCGCCACCGCCTGTGCACTGCGATATACCTGACCGTGTCGCGTCGGGTCGGCCCAGACGGAGTCGATGCGTACCAGATCTTCGAGATCACGCCGCACCGACGGCAACACCGCACGAACCCGCTCAACCAGATCAGTCACGATCACGAGGCTAGCTATGCTGAGCCCGATATGGCGACGCGCGGCCCCGACCCGGCAGCGCCGCTCTGGCGGGCGGCGCAGCTGTTCCGCCTATTGAGCTGCGGTTACGCCCTGGGCTTTCAGATCGCGGTCAATTCCGACCTGCGCCTGCCGGCGTTGGGCTGGGCGCTCTTCGCGGTGCTGATCGGCTGGAGCGCGGTGTGCGCGCTCGCCTACCTCCGCGGCTTCGGTCGCCGGCCTGCCTGGGTGATCGCTGAGATTGCCATCGTGGTGCTGCTGATGCTGTCCACCAAGGTGGTAGCCACCGGGCAATGGGCACTGGATAACCAGACCTGGCCGACAACCCTGTGGGCCAGCAATGCCACCATTTCGGCGGCGCTGCAGTTGGGTCCGGCCGGCGGCATGTTGACCGGCGTGGCGGTGACGGCCGCCAACGAAACGGTCAAGGGTTACATCAGCGTCAACCTCGGTCGCAGTGCGACCATTGTCATCGAGCTGGCGGTCGGCCTGGCGGTGGGGATGGCCGCCCGGACCGCACGGCGTGCCCATGACGAATTGCAACGGGCCGCCGAACTGTCGGCAGCGCTGCACGAGCGGGAACGGCTGTCCCGGCAAGTTCACGACGGGGTCATCCAGGTATTGGCCCTGGTTGCCAAGCGAGGCCACGAAATAGGCGGCGACGCAGCCGAATTAGCCGAACTGGCCAGCGAACAAGAAGGCGCGCTGCGCCGTTGGGTGATCTCCACCGACACCGAGCACGGCGGCGACAACCAGTCGGTCGACCTCGGTGCTCTGTTGCGGCGGCGGGCGTCCGACCAGGTGTCCATGAGCTTGCCGGGTACGCCGGTGCCGCTGGCGCGTGGGGTGGCCACCGAGTTGGACGCGGCGGTAGGCAACGCCCTGGACAATGTTCGCTTGCACGCCGGGCCGAACGCGCGCGCCTATGTACTGCTGGAAGATATGGGCAATGTGGTGACGGTGAGCATTCGCGACGACGGTGTCGGCATTGCCGCGGGGCGGCTCGAGGAGGCCGCCGGCCAGGGCCGGCTTGGGGTCTCGAAGTCGATCGTGGGGCGGTTGGCGGCGCTGGGCGGCACCGCGCAGCTGAGCACGAACACGGGCGAGGGCACCGAGTGGGAACTGACGGTGCCGCGCCGGGAAGGACGTCATGGGTGACCAGCAATCCCCCACCGTGATGGTTGTCGATGACCATCCGATCTGGCGCGACGCGGTCGCGCGCGACCTCGCCGACGACGGGTTCAACGTGGTCGCCACCGCCGACGGCGTGGCAGCGGCGCGGCGACGGGCCGCGGTCGTCAAGCCGGACGTGGTGCTCATGGACATGCGGCTAGCCGACGGCGACGGTGTGCAGGCGACAACGCAGGTGCTCGAAGTCTCGCCCGCTACCCGGGTGCTGGTCCTGTCAGCCTCGGACGAACGCGAGGACGTCTTGGAGGCGGTCAAAGCCGGGGCGACGGGATACCTGGTCAAGAGCGCCTCCAAGGCGGAATTGAGTGACGCCGTGCGAGCCACCGCGGCCGGCCGTGCCGTGTTCACCCCGAGCCTGGCCGGACTGGTACTGGGTGAATACCGTCGCATCGCCACCAGCCCCGACTCGGGGCCGGCTCGTCCCAGCCTTACCGAGCGGGAGACCGAAGTACTGCGATATGTCGCAAAAGGATTGTCCGCTAAGCAGATTGGCGAAAAGCTCTCGCTGAGCCACCGCACCGTCGAAAACCACGTCCAGGCGACGTTCCGCAAGTTGCAGGTGGCCAACCGGGTGGAGTTGACCCGCTACGCCATCGAGCACGGGCTTGACGAGTAGCCGGATTCGGGTAGTCCTACTCATCCGTTTCGATGCGTCACCCGGCATGGTGGCCGCCATGACCGAATCGCATCATGCCGTGATCAGCCGGCTCGCCGCCGAGTTCGACGCTTTGGCCCGCCAAATGGCCCGCGTGTCCGGCGAACTCGGTCAACTCGACCGGCTGATTTCCGATTCAGCCGCCGCACCCCAGCCGGCCCCACTACCACCACAGCCCGCAGCACCGTACTGGCAGTCGTACTGGCAGCACCGGCAACCCGCGGCGCCGCCACCGCCACGCCAGTTCATTCCGCCACCACCTCGGCGCTCAGCCGCGACTGGTCCGCCTCCAACGCCGCCGCCTTCAGACCGCGAATCCGGTTGGATCGGCAAGCTATTGGCCGTCGCCGGGGTGGCGGTGACGCTGATCGGCGTGGTGCTGCTGCTCGTCCTAGCCGCGCAGGCCGGCCTGCTGCGGCCGGAGATCCGGGTTGCCGGCGGCACCCTGCTGGCGGCCGGTCTCGTTGGCGTGGCCACCCGGTTACGCAACCGCCCCGGCGGGCGGATCGGCGCGATCGCGTTGGCCGCCACTGGTATTGCCGCGGCCTACCTGGACGTCATAGCCCTCACCACCATCTACGAGTGGGTGCCGGCGCCGGTCGGCCTGGTGCTCGCCGCGGTGGTCGGCGGTGTGGGTCTGGCGCTGGCTCGGCGGTGGGACTCCGAACACCTGGGGCTGTTGGTGCTAGTGCCGCTGATCGGGCTGGCACCCGTCATCACCCGCGGTGTCGACCTGTTGTTGGTCAGCTTCATGTTGGCGCTCTCGGCCGCCGCGCTGCCGGTACAACTGGGCAAGGACTGGATCTGGATGCAGGCTGCCCGGATTGCGGCTACCGCGCTGCCCCTGCTGGTGGCGCTGGTGTCGGTCCGACACGACGACGCCTGGGTGATCGGCGCCGCCTGCGGAATCGCCGCAATCCTGGCGATCGCCAGCGGCCTCGTGATGCTTCCAGCTATCAGCAATACCGCCGCATTGGCGGTACTAACGGCGGCCGGGACCCTGCCCGCCCTGGCCGCGGGGATAGCAGTCGATCGCGTAGTGGCCGCGGTGCTGGCAGCCGCTCTGGCATCAGCCATGCTGGCGATTGTGCTGGTCGGCACGGAACTGCCCAAGATCGCCAGACAGGTCTGGTCGGCGTGGTCGGCGGTTTCGGCGCTGGTCGCCGTTACTGTCGCCTTCGACGGCTACGTCGAAGGCCCGGTGCTACTCTCGCTGGCCGTCGTAGTCGCTACTGCCGGTCGCAGCGATGCGGTAGCACGTTGGGCGGCAGCAGGTTTCGGTGTCATCGGGACGGGCCTGTGCTACAGCTATGCGCCACTTGGCGCCTTGCTGACCCCCACCGCGATGCCGACTTCAATTGCGGTGTCCACCCTGGCCGCCAGCTTGCTCGTCGTCGCTGCGGTGTTCGCGATAGCACGAGCGTGCGTGGGCGTGCGGGACTCCGATTTGAGGGTGGTCCTCAGCCTGGGTGCCGGGATGCTGGTCGTCTACGCCGTCACGGCGTTCACCGTGACCGCCGGGGTTCTTTTCGGCGGTACCGATGCCGGATTCCTGGCCGGGCACCTGATCGCCACTGTCTGCTGGATCGGCATGGCAGCGGGTTTGTTCGGCTACGCGCTGCATCAGGGCGGCCGGAATGGCCGGACGGCCCCGGTAACCGCCGGGCTCGCGCTTACGGCCGCCGCTACCGTCAAACTGTTCGTGTTCGACCTGGCGACTCTGGACGGCATCTTCCGGGTGGCGGCATTTATCGTCGTCGGTCTGGTGCTGCTGGGCATGGGCACCGGATATGCCCGCAGCCTCGCTCGCTAATTGAGGGCGAGCAGACGCGGAATCGCCCAAAATCTCCGATTTTGGTGCGATTCCGCGTCTGCTCGCGCAGTCTAGGGCGATTCGAGAATGGCCACCGCGGCGGCGGTATCCCCCTCGTGGGTCAGCGAGACATGAATGGTCACATCGGCCAGATGCTTGGCGATTTCGCCGGTTAGCCGCACCCGCGGCCGGCCCCACATGTCGGTGACCACCTCGATGTCGCGGTGAATGTCCTCGGGCAGCATGGGCCGCTGCGCGAACCGCGAGCCGGACCAAGCCTTGATCACCGCTTCCTTGGCGGCCCAGCGGGCCGCGAGGTGCCGGGCCGCCGACGAACTCTTGTCCGAAGCGTCCCGCCGCTCACCGGGGGTGAAGGTCGTCGCGAACACCGTTCCCGGTTGGTCGACCTGCTCGGCGAAATCAGGAATGGAGACCAGGTCGATCCCCACACCGACGATGCCCATGGGTCGCCACGTTAACGGATGATCGAAGTCATCCGATAAATGCCTCGCCGTCGCCCAGCCTGGCGGCCGGATTCAGCAACATCGCCGCCTCCTGCGGCTTCTCCGGCTGATGGTGGTCGAAACGACGATCCGCGGGCCGCTCGTACATCGGCGTGCCGCCGGCGATGGCCGTGGCCAGACGCCGCCGACCGGCCAGCAACCGCGCGTCGGCCCGGCGCTGGTAGTCCGCCCGCTGCTCGGGGTCCAGCGCGGCGATGAAGGCCTGCGGGTGCACGAGCGCGATCAGACCCGACACGTGGCCGAACCCGAGACTGGTCACTAGCCCGGCCTTGAGCGGGAACTTACCGCCCAGCCGCAAGGTGTCGCGGACCCAGACGAAGTGCGCCGAACCAGCCAGCTCGTCGTCGACGCAATCCAGACTGCGGTTGGGCGGGATGACACCATCACGCAGGATCTGGCACAGCCCCATCATCTGGAACACCGCGGCGCCCCCCTTGGCGTGACCGGTGAGGCTCTTTTGCGACACCACGAACAGCGGGGCGCCTTCGGAGCGGCCCAGCGCGTCGGCGAGCCGCTCGTGCAATTCGGTCTCGTTCGGGTCGTTGGCCAGCGTCGAGGTGTCGTGCTTGGAGATCACCGCGATGTCGTCAGCACCCACGCCCAGTTTGGCCAGCGAACGCGCCAGCACCGAATCCCGGCCGCCGCGGCCCGCACCCAATGCCCCGATGCCCGGAGCCGGGATCGACGTGTGCACACCGTCTCCGAAAGACTGAGCGAAGCCCACCACGGCCAACACCGGCAAGCCCATCTTCAGGGCCAGGTCGCCGCGGGCCAGCAGGATGGTGCCGCCACCTTGAGCTTCCACGAACCCGAGCCGCCGCCGGTCGTTGGGCCGGGAGAACTTCGAGTCGTCGATGCCCCGGCCCCGCATCATCGCCGTGTCGGCGGTGGCTGCCATGTCACCGAAGCCGATGATGGCCTCCAGGGTCAGGTCGTCGAACCCGCCGGCCACCACCAGCTCGGCCTTGCCCAGCCGGATCTTGTCGACGCCCTCCTCGACCGACACCGCCGCGGTCGCGCAGGCGCCGACCGGATGGATCATCGCGCCGTAACTGCCCACATACGACTGAACCACGTGCGCGGCAACGACATTGGGCAGCACTTCCTGCAGGATGTCGTTCGGTTTGTTCCGGCCGAGCAGATTGCCGTGGTACATGGTCTGCATGGAGGTCATCCCGCCCATACCGGTGCCCTGGGTGTTGGCCACCATGCTCGGGTGCACCCAGCGCATCAGGTCGGCCGGAGTGAAGCCGGCGGACAGGAACGCGTCGACGGTCGCGATGATGTTCCATAGCGCCACCCGGTCGATCGAGGCGGCCATGTCCTGGCTGATGCCCCATACGGTCGGGTCGAACCCGGTCGGGATCTGCGCGCCGACGGTCCGCGACAGCTTGGTCTTGCGCGGCACCCGAATCTCGGTGCCGGCCTTGCGGATTACTTGCCAGTCGGTGGCGTTGGGCACCGGCCGGACGACGGTGTGCTCGGGGTCGAACTGGACGAACGCCCGGGCCTCGGCCTCGGTGGACACCACGAAGCTGAAGTCCTTGTCCAGGAACACCGATACCAGCAGCGGAGACGCGTGGTCGGGATCGATCGCGCCGTCGTCAACGAACTCGCGAATTCCCACCTTTTCCACCACGGCGTCGTGGTAGCGCTCGACAAGCTCGGCCTCGTCGACCAGCTCACCCGATTCGGTGTCGTACCAACCGGGTTGCGGGTCGTCTTCCCAGCGGATCAATCCGGTGGTCCAGGCGAGCTCGAGGACTCCGGCCGCCGACAGTTCGTCGTCGACCTCCATCTCGAAGCGGGTGCGCGACGAGCCATACGGGCCCAGTTCGGCGCCACCGACGATCACCACCAGATCGGCGGGGTCGACGTCGAGGTCATCCCAATCCGGCGGCGGCGCCGGGATGTGCGCGCGCGGCGGCGATGGCAGCGCGGCGATGATCCCCGGCGCCGTCTCCTCTTCGACGGCCGCCGCGTCGGCGGACATCTGCTCACGCGCCTTGGCGGCCAGTTCAGCCATGTCGAGATCGGCGTCGGCCAGGCCACCGGTCAGGTCCGCCTTGATCGGCGAACTGGCTGCGGCGACTTTGGATTCCACGTCGCATAGGCCGAGCAGCATCGCCGCCATCTCGTCGGTCGAATACGTAGTCACACCGGCCTCTTCGACCGCGGTGACGATGGCGTCGTTGTGGCCCATCAGCCCGGTGCCGCGGGTCCAGCCGATCAGGGCGTGCACCAGGCTGACCCGGGCCGCCCACGAGGATTCGGCGTGCCAGCGGCTCACCACGGCATCCAGCGCCGATTTTGCCTCGCCGTAGGCACCGTCGCCGCCGAACATCCCGCGGTTGGGCGAGCCGGGCAGCACCACGTGCAACCGCGACGCGATGTCACGCTCGGCGCCGATGGTCGACAGGCCGCCGATCAGCCGCTGCACGGCCCACAGCAGCACCTTCATCTCCATCTCGGCACGCGAGCCGGCCTCCGACAGATCGCCGACTACGCGGGGTGCCGCGAACGGGAACAACAATGTTGGTGTCTGCGCGTCCTTGATGTGAATCGACTGTGGCCCAAGGCTTTCCGTCTGCTCGGTGCCAACCCATTCGACCAGCGCGTCGATGTCCGCGTAGGACGCCATGTTGGCCGCGACCACCCACAACACCGCGCCGTAGCGGGCGTGGTCGCGATACAGCGTGCGGTAGAACGCCAGTCGCTGCTGGTCGAGCTTGGAGGTGGTCGCGATCACGGTGGCGCCGCCGTCGAGCAACCGCGCCACCACTGACGCCGCGATCGAGCCCTTCGACGCGCCGGTCACCACGGCCACTTCGCCGCTGTAGGGGCCGGGGTCCGGGTTCTCGGCGCCGGCTGCGATCCGGCCGTACAGCGACGCGTGAATCTGCCGGCCCGCGGCCAGCGACTTGCCCTGCCACCAGGTGGCCTGGGTTGCCACGACATGGCCGGCGCCCTCGAAGCGCTCGGACAGCCGCGCCCAGTCGGCGTCGATGTCCCCTTCGTCGGTCAGCCACAGCTTGACCAGGTCTTCGCGGGCGCTGGCCCAGCGGTCGTCGAAGACGACGGCTTTCTTGCCGTCGAATACCGGGGCCACCAACCGCGGCCAGTCCGCGCCCAGTTCGCCGGTGACCAAGTCGATCAGCTCGGCGTCGGTGGCCGCAGGCGACGCGGTGACCGGGTTGTCGAGCCCCAGCTGGCCCAGCACCAGGCGAGCCGCCGAGGCGAGCACCCCATCGGGACCGGTGATCTGGTCGGTGAATTCGCTCAGCGCGGCCGCGTCAACGGTGGCGCCGCCGCCACCGCCCGCAGACGGCAGCGCCACGGCCACGCCCCGGCGCGCGGCAACCGACGCGACCGCGGCGTCGATCACCTTGTCGACGGACGCCGCGTCCGCCAACGCGCCCTCGTGCAGATTGCCCAGCGCGCCGCCGCGGACGCTGGTGCCCTCCCGGGTTCCCAGCGCGACCTCGACGGTGACGTGCTTAGCCCAGCCGTCGCCGAGTTCCCAGGTCTTCTTCACCCGCTCGGCGATCGCACCCGGCCGCTTGCCCGACGGCCCGAGAACCGTGCGCAGCTGGTCGTTGATCGCGTCGGAAAGCACCGGCCCATAGGGCTTGTAGGTGCGCGCCAGCTTGGTGACCTGCGCCCGCAGCCCCGCCAAGTCGGCCTCGGCGGCGCCGTCGATGGCGCCCAAGTTCAGCTCGGAACCCAGGTCCACCAGCAGCTGGTTGCGCCGAGACGACGCGCCGTCGGTGATGGATTCGATGGAGTCGAGCTCCTCGATCTGGTCGATGCGCATCTTGGCCGACAGCGCGATCAGCGCCAGCGTGGCATCCGCCGCATCGAAGGCGATGTCGTCCGGCCGAACGGCACCCGAAGGTGCCGCAGGCGCGGGCGCCGGTGCGGCAGCAGCAGTTTCGGCCGGCTCAGCAGACTCCCCGACGGGCTCGTCGGCCTCGGGCTCCGGCTCGGGGTCGGTGTCGGTGGCGAACAGCACCGCGGCGTCGCGCTCGGCGTTGAGCACTTCCACTGTGCTGTGGGCGTATTCGGGTAACTTGAGGGTGTTGGTGGCCAGGCCCGCCACCGTCGGCGAGGTCTTCACGCCGATCTCGACGAACCGCTCCACTCCCAGGCCACCGGCGGCCTCCTCGATGAACAACAGATCCTGCGTTTCGATCCAGCGCACCGGGCTGGCGAATTGCCAGGCCAACAGCTCGATCAGGACGATGCGGGCCAGCTCGCGGGGCCGTTCCCGGCGCCAGGTGTCGTAGTCGGCGAGGATCTCGTCGAGCGGCTCGGCCGGCACCAGATCCCGAATCTCCTGGATGAAGTCACGATCCAGGGTGAACAGCCGAGGCACCAGGTTGGGGATGTAGCGCCCGATGATCACATCCGGGTCTTTGTCGCGCGGCATCACGCGGTCCAGCGAACGCCGGAAGTCCGCCACCCCGACCCGCAATACCCGGGAGTGGAACGGAACGTCGATCCCGGGAACCAGGATGAACGAACGGCGCCCACCGGTGAGCTCACGGCGGCGCTCCACCTCAGCCTCGAGCGCCTCCAGACCACGCACGGTGCCGGCAATCGCATACTGCGAGCCACGCAGGTTGAAGTTCACGATCTCGAGAAACTCACCGGTATTCGCCGCAATGTCGGCGACGAAGGCCGGAACATCGGCATCGTCGAGATCGATCTGCGACGGCCGGATCGCCGCCAGCCGGTAGTTGGAGCGTCCCAGTTCATCGCGCGGAACGATATCGTGCATCTTCGATCCGCGGTGAAACACCATCTCCAGCAAGGCTTCCAACTCGTAGACGCCGGTCACGCAGGCCAGCGCGGTGTACTCGCCGACCGAGTGGCCACAGGCGATCGCGCCCTCGACAAAGGCGCCCTGCTCACGCATCTCGGCCACCTGGGCGGCCGCCACGGTGGCCATCGCGACCTGGGTGAACTGCGTCAGGTACAACACGCCGTCGGGATGGTGGTAGTGCACACCGCTGGCGATGATGCTGGTCGGGTTGTCCCGGACCACGTGCAGCACCGAGAAGCCCAAGGTGTCGCGGGTGAACCTGTCCGCGGTGTCCCACACCTTGCGGGCCGCCTTGGAGCGCGCCCGCACTTCCATGCCCATGCCCTTGTGCTGAATGCCTTGGCCGGGAAACGCGTAGACCGTCTTGGGCGCGGCCAGTCGCGCGGTCGCCGACATCACCAGATCCGAACCGATGCGCGCGGCCACTTCCAAAATCTCTGCACCCCGGTCGATTCCGACGCGCTCGACGCGGAAGTCCACCTCGTCACCGGGACGCACCATGCCCAGGAACCGCGCGGTCCAGCCGATGAGCCGGGCCGGCGGACGGGCCTGCCCGTCGGTGGCGGTCACCACGTGCTGGGCGGCGGCCGACAGCCACATGCCGTGCACGATGGGCGATTTCAACCCCGCGAGCAGCGCGGCCGCCCGATCGGTGTGGATGGGGTTGTGGTCGCCGGACACCACGGCGAACGGGCGCATGTCGACCGGCGCGGTCAGGATGACGTCGCGGCGGCGACGGCGCGGGGTGTCGGTGGCGTTCTCCGATACCGCGCCACCGGCCCGCACCGGGTCGGCGAGTTCGGCCGCCCCGGTTCGGCCGAGGATGGCGAACCGCTCGTCGAGGACGGCGATCGCTTCGCCGTCGGGCCCGGCAACCGTCACCGAGACCGCGACCACCCGGCCCACCTCGGTGTCGTGGGCATCGGAAGTCGTTGCGGTAACTGTCAATTGGTCGGATGTTTCGGGCAGGGTGCCGACCATGCGGACGGCATGATCAAGATGCACCAGATTGAGCAGGCCCTCCACCACGGGCACACCGGTGTCGGTGACCGCCGATCCGATCGCCGCGAAAACAGCCGGCCAGCACCGGCCTACCAGTGCATCCGGAACGGTGCTGAGGCTGGGCGCCAGCGGTTCTCCGAAGGTGGCGGTGACCCCGGTGTGGTCAGCAACCTTTTCCGGGTCCCAGTCGACGGTCAGCCGGGCTACCCCGTCGGTGACCGGCGGCAGCAGCTCCGGCCCGTCGGCACCGGCCGCGATTGCCAGCACCGAGCGCATCGCGGTAGCGGCGTCCTCGGTCGAGACCACCGGGATCCCGCCGTCCACGGTGTTGGGCGGCAGGGTGAACCGGATGTCGATCCAGGTGCCCGATACCGGCACGCTCAACACCACATCCGCCCCGTCCTTGCCGTCGATCTGCAGCCTGGCTCCGGTGGAAGAGTGTGTGGCACGGGAGTTTTCGGGTCCGTCGTGCACCTGCCAATCGCTTGGATCGGCGATCCGGTGCACCGGATTGATGGCGGTGCGGCCGGCCCACAACACGTCGGGTGCGTCGAGCACGACGGCCAGGGGTCCGTGGGCGTCGGGGCGGCCCAACCGCCGCGATCTGACGTCCCTGACTTGCCCGTCGGCAGCGAGCACTTCGTCGATTGCGGCCTGCTCGAAGCGGTCCAGCAGCTCACCCACCGGCTCGTCCAGGCGGGTGATACCGGCGACCGCAGCCGGGCCGGGGATGATGCACACCTGGTCGGCGTCGTAGCGGGCATCGTGGGCCTGCCACAACGAGTCACTGCGCCACCAGCGCCGGACGTCCTTGTCGATCACCGGCACGAAGTTCACCGGCTTGCCCGGGGTTTTGCACAGCGTGACGAAGAAGGGAACGTCGGCCGGGTGCAGTTGGACGGTATCGGCGTCCGGGTAGCGGGCAAGCAGCGCGGCGATAGCCTCGGTGGGCTTCTCCAGCAGCGCCGGGTCGGTGAAGACCGTCTCGATCGGGCCGAAATCCTTTGGATGCAGCCGAGCTTCGGCGCGCTGCAGCATCTGCTCGAAGCGATCGCGCCAGGTGTCAGCCAGCCAGGGGCTTTCCGGCCCCATGACCCCAGCGGTGTCGGCAGTCGAATTGCCTTCGCCGATGGTCAGTTCCACGTAACGCTGCAGCCACTGCAGGTAGGTCATCTCCGCGACGTCGCCGAAGTAGGGCTTGGCGGTCTTGGCCATGGCGGCGATGATCTCGTCGCGACGCTCCGCCACGGCGTCGGCGTCGCCGGCGACCTCGTCGAGCAGCCGGCCGCACCGCGAGGCGGCGTTGTCGATCTCGTGGATGTCGGCGCCGAGTTGGCTGCGGCTGGAAGCCATGCCGCCCTGGGCCTTTCCGGCGCTGATCCACTCGCCGGTGCCCTGGGTTTCCACCAGCATGCGCTTGACCGAGGGCGAGGTGGTGGACTCGCACGTCGCCATCGCCGCGGTGCCCACCAGGATCCCGTCGATCGGCATCAACGGGAAGCCGTAGGACTTCGCCCAACGTCCGGACAGGTATTCGGCCGCGCGCTCGGGTGTGCCGATGCCGCCGCCGACGCAGACGGTGATGTTGGCCCGCGAGCGCAGCTCGGAGTAGGTCGCCAGCAGTAGGTCGTCGAGGTCCTCCCAGGAATGGTGGCCACCGGCGCGGCCGCCCTCGACGTGCATGATCACCGGCTTGGTCGGCACCTCGGTGGCGATGCGGATCACCGAGCGGATCTGCTCGATGGTTCCGGGTTTGAACACGACGTGGCTGATCCCGATGTCGTTGAGCTCGTGGATCAGCTCGACGGCCTCCTCGAGATCCGGGATGCCGGCGCTGATCACCACACCGTCGATCGCCGCACCGGACTGGCGTGCCTTCTGCACCAGGCGCTTGCCGCCGACCTGAAGCTTCCACAGATACGGGTCGAGGAAGAGTGCGTTGAACTGGTAGGTCCGGCCCGGCTCCAGCAGCCGGGACATCTCCTGGATGCGGTTGTGAAAGACGTCTTCGGTGACCTGCCCGCCGCCGGCCAGCTCGGCCCAATGCCCGGCGTTGGCCGCGGCGGCGACGATCTTGGCGTCGACGGTGGTCGGCGTCATGCCCGCCAGCAGGATCGGCGACCGTCCGGTAAGGCGGGTGAACTTCGTCGAGAGCTTGACCCGGCCGTCGGGTAGGCGTACCACGGTCGGGGCGTAACTCGACCAGGCCCGGGCCACCTCGGGCGTGGCCCCGACGGTGAAGAGGTTGCGCTGACCGCCGCGGGTGGCAGCGGGCACGATGCCGATACCCAGGCCGCGGATCACCGGCGCGGTCAGCCGGGTCAGGATGTCCCCTGGACCGAGATCAAGGATCCACCGAGCACCGGCCTCGTGGACGTGGGTGATCTCGTTGACCCAGTCGACCTTGCGGACCAGGATGGATTCGGCCAGCGCCCGCGCCAACGCGGTATCGAGGCCGACCTTCTCGGCCCAGCTGCCGACGATGTCGATGCCGTCGCCCAGCCGCGGTGTGTGGAAGCCCACCTCGACCCGTACCGGCTCGAAGACCGGCGCGAAGACGTCGCCGCCACGAAGCTTGTTCTTACGGTCGGCCTCCTCCTTCTCCGAGATCTGACGGCAATACAGTTCGAAGCGCGAGAGCTGCTCAGGGGTACCGGTGATGACGACCGAGCGCCGGCCGTTGCGGATGGACAGCACCGGTGGCAGCACCGTGCGCACGTCCTGGGCGAAGTCCTCGAGCAATCGCTGGATGCGCTCGGGGTCGGCATTGGTGACCGCGACCATCGGTGGGCGATCGCCGAGCACCGAGATCCCCCGCCGGCGCGCCACAAGTGTTCCGGCCGCGCCGATCAGCTGCGCCAATGCCAGCAGCTCCACGTCGCGAGCACCACCGGCCTTGAGCGCTTCCACCGCCAGCACCCCCTGGGAGTGCCCGGCCAGGGCAACCGGCGGGGTGGCAAAGAGGTCCATACCCTGGCGGGCCAGAGCACGAATGGCGGCTATCTGGGTGAGCAACACGCCCGGCACCGACACCGCCGACGACGTCAGGTGCTTGTCCAGCGGGACCGCGTCTTCGGCGGCCAGTGCACGCACCCACTGCAGCGGCTCGAAGCCGATCGGGCGGACCACGACCAGTTCTTTGGCAACCGGCTCGAGCAGCAGCTCCACCTCACCCGCCAGCGCGGCCAGCTCCGATTCGATCCCGGCCGCCGAAACCAGTTCCTCGAGCGTCTCCAGCCAGGCGCTGCCCTGGCCGCCGAACGCGACCGCGAACGGCTCACCGGCGGTCAGGCGATCGACCAGAGCGTGGGCGCGATGCGGGCCAGTCCCGTCGTGGTCAGCTGACACCCGGTCGTGCTCGTGGATCGTCACCGTCTTTATCTCCCTGTATGCGTCTGTATCGGTTGGTTCGGCCGGACCGGACCGGCCCCTGCAAGGGCCTGGTGAACTCCGGCCGATTCCGCATCGAATCTCCGCCGGAAAACGTCTGACCGGTGCGTTGTCGGCGGGCCGGCCCATGGACCGGGCGGCGCGACGGACTGCATCGGCTCTATAAGAGTGTCATAAGGATCAGTCCACTTTTTTGACGCCGATCGGTTACTGGCGAGTTCTACGCGCGGGTAACCAGCTCATCGGTAACACCAGGTTTCGTCGTCGGCGCAGACGCGCGTAACAAACGTCCTGCGTGCAGGTGGTTACGGTCGAGTAGCTATAACTGCGCTGATCAAGGCAGTATTGTTACCAAATCGTTATGGTGAAATCCTGCGCTGCGGCCGGCCCGTGACGTCGCATCGGCCGTAGCGGCGGGCAATCGCCGCTTTTTGCGCCGCTTCGATCTAAGCGAACGAGTGTTTGCTGGAGCTCGCCGCACACGGGGCTTGACGGCACCTTGACGGGGCGGAAAATTAGGCCCACTGCCCGAATTGGGGCTGGAGGATCTCGTTGATATCCACGCCGACTCCGCCTACTTTGCGTTTGTCGATCTCGACCTGGTGCAAATTGGCGGCCGGATGCGTGAACCCCTTCGGCGAACCCCAGTTGTGCTGCCAGAAATACGAGCCCAACCCGTCCTGCACCGCCCAGCCGATCGTCTTGGAGTTGGCATATACCCCGGTGCGCTGATGCCCGATCACCGACTCCCAGGACCGCAGATACGGTGCGACCTGGTCCTTGTACTGCTCGTATGACGGATCGTCGTCGATCGAGGCATAGATGGGAGCGCCCGCCGGACCGCCCGCCGCGGCGTGCAACTCCATGCCGCGCTTGGCATGCTGAACACCGGCTGCGGCACCGCCCAGCCAGTCGGAGGTGCTGCCCTTGCCGAATTGGTAGCACGAAACGATCTTGAGCCCGTTGCTGCTCAGATCGCGGGCCTCGCCGAGTTGGATCGGCTTGCCCAGCATCCAGGCACCCCCAGGTCGCCGATCCGATACGTACCTGATCGCACCCACCGCCCCGGCAGCCCTGATCTGGCTGGCGGGGATGACCCCGGCCGAATAGTCCAACAAGATGCCAAGCGAACCCGCTGATGCCGGCGCGGCACGCAACGACGCGGCCGCGACACCTAGGCCCAGCAGGCCGGGCGTCGCCGCCGCGTACTTGAGCGCATCCCGCCGCGAGACCTCCACAAGCCACAGAGTACGACACCTATATCAATTGACTCATTGAGCTCGCCAGTCACATCTACATCACAATGTCACAACGCACGTTTGGGCGGCGGTCGGGGCCGATTCTTGCTGTCAATGCAAAGTTAGTAAAGTTAGAGGCGAGCAGTCCGCACTCGATCGCAACCGGGGGTCGCGATGGATCACCACCAGCTCATCGACCTCACCCGCCGTGCACTAAAGCTCGCACGCGACCAGACGACCGACCTGGCGCCTTCGCAGCACACGGTCCGCGCGCGGGAGTACACCTCGCCCGAGCGACACGACCGGGAGCGGGCCGTGGTGATGTCCTGCCCGCAACTGGTCGGCTACGTCTCCGAGCTTCCGCGGCCCGGCTCGTATTGCACCAAGACGGTGATGGGGCGATCCGTGCTGCTGACCAGGACGTCGGACGGCTCGGTGCGCGCCTTTGACAATGTCTGCCTGCATCGACAAGCGCAGGTGGCGACCGGGTGTGGCACCGCGAAGCGGTTCAGCTGCCCCTACCACGCCTGGACGTATGACAACGGCGGGCGATTGGTCGGACTCCCGGGCCGGGAAGGGTTTCCCGAGATGACGTTGAAGGACGACGGGTTGACCAGGCTTCCGGCCACTGAGTTCGCTGGTTTTCTGTGGGTTGCCCTGGACCCCGGCGCCACCCTAGACATCGCAAAACACCTGGGACCGCTGGCCGACGAACTCGACTCATGGGGAATCGGGCACTGGTCTCCGCTGGGCGAGAAGGTGCTCGACTCGCGGATCAACTGGAAGCTGGCGATTGACACATTTTCGGAGAACTACCACTTCGCCACGGTGCACAGGCAAACCTTCGCCACCATCGCCCGCAGCAATTGCACGGTCTTCGACTCCTATGGACCACACCATCGATTGATCTTTCCGCTCAACACCATCATGGAGCTGGACACTGCGCCCGAGGACCAGTGGAATCCGTTCCACCACATGGTCGTGATCTACGCGCTGTTTCCCAACATCGTGCTATCGGTGACCATCGCCAACGGCGAGCTGTTCCGCGTTTACCCCGGTGAGCAACCGGGCCGATCCGTCACCGTCCACCAGAACTCCACAGCGCTGGACGTCTCCGATGAATCCGTGGCCGCGGGCGCCCAGGCCGTATTCGAGTACGCACACGCAACGGTCCGCGACGAGGACTATCGACTGGCCGAGTCGTTGCAAGCCAACCTCGAATCGGGCGCACGGGAGCGACTGGTGTTCGGGCGCAACGAGCCGGGGCTACAACACCGTCACCTCGCATGGGAGCGCGCGCTCGACGCGTTGCACCGAGGCTGAAGATTCGCAGCAAAAGGCCGAGAAGACTGCTGCCACATTACAGCTTCACCGAGGGAGTCTGCTGCGTCAGCGAGCCGATCAGCGCCTCGAGAACGTCACGAGAATCCTGATCACAATCGTCGGGAAGCGCTGCTGATTCCGTCCGCAACATCTCCAGGGCCTCCGTGCGGCGGCCCGAAAGCACCAATGGCGTCACGCGTTCCACCAGGGCAGCCAACTCCGGGGCCGGTGGCCGAGCATTGGCGACGGTAGCGGCCAGCACGTCGATCAGCTCCCAATCGCGATACAACGCCAGTGACCGCTCGTAGAACGCGAAGGCGGTCACCGGCTCACCCTGCAGGGTGCCGCGGTAGCGGTAGGGGCCCTCCATGTATTCGATCGGCAGGCCATGGGCCGGAGCGGCCACCAGCGGCTCTCCGATCAGTTCCAATTGCATTGTGGCGCAGGTGATCCGGTGGCGGTCCGGCAGGTAGCGGACCGGGGTGATCGGCGGCAGCAGCGGCCGCACGGCCTCCGGCCAGCGGACATAGCCGAGGATGGTGACGTCGACGTCCTCGGCGTACTGCGGCGCCCGGTCCGGATCGGGGTAACTTGCCGTCACGCCGGTAAACGGTTGCACCGCATTGCCGTTCGTACGGTCGAACTGTCGCCAGATGCTCATGTCGACACCATTGTCGAAATGGATGGTGCGCCATTCGTGCGACCGTCCCCGCGGGTCTCCCCCGCCGCCGGCGTACCTCGGAAACCACTGCCGGTCGATATGCCCGGCCGCACCTGTGACCAGTTCCTTCGCCTCGCCCCAGCGCAGTGTTCCGGTCATCGCCATGCCGGTCTGAAAATAGGAGTGGGTATCGGGCTGGCCGAAGCAGACGATCTTTCCGTTGTAGGCCGACGCCCCCACCGGGGTGGGCGCGCGCGTGGGCGTCACGACCAGATCCAGCCGCATCAACCGACCGGCCTGATCGGTTCCCACCAGACTGACCCGGTAGGTGTAGGGCAACAGGTCCCCGTCGGCGTCACGGCAGGTGATCCATGACGCGATGCCGGCGCCGCTGCGGTATTCGAGGTCCAGATGCCCCGTTGCGGCCGACAGCTTGGGGTGGGCGCCGGGCGCCATGCTGGCCGGCGGCATGTCGTAA
This sequence comes from Mycobacterium persicum, assembly GCF_002086675.1. Lineage (GTDB taxonomy): Bacteria > Actinomycetota > Actinomycetes > Mycobacteriales > Mycobacteriaceae > Mycobacterium > Mycobacterium persicum. Next base: position 23,764 of record NZ_MVIF01000002.1, on the reverse strand, counting down.
TCGGTATAGGTGCCGTACTCGCCGGTGTCGAGGTCGAACAATGCCAGCGTGTAGAAGTCGGCGACCACCGAGCCGCCGGGCCGGTTCTTGTTGAGGATGGCCAGAAACGCAAACGAGCGGCCGGAGCCGGTTGCGTCCAGTTGGCCGGCGAGAAACCAGGTATCGGACTCCTGGTCGGCGTGGGCGCCTTCGGCGGCGGGAAAATCCAGCGCACTGTCGCGCGCCACCAGCTGGAACGGGTAACTGCGCCAGTCGCTGCTCATGTCAGGCCTTCCCGGGCGCCGGACCACGCTTTTTTGCTATGTTAGCATCAATAGCGAAGTTACCGTCGCCTGCCCCGAGGTGGTGCCCCGATGACGGCAGAATCCCCGCGTCACAGGTATGACGAACTGTTCATCGGCGGGCGCTGGCGCAAACCCACTACGCCGGAACGGCTCTGCGTCATTTCCCCGCACTCGGAGCAGCCGCTGGGCGAAGCACCGGCGGCGGGCCCCGGCGACGTCGAGGCGGCGGTGGCCGCCGCCCGGCAGGCGTTCGACCACGGTCCGTGGCCGCTGTGGAATCCGCACCAGCGAATGAGCAAAATCGAGCAACTGGCCGCGATTTACGCACACCATCTCGACGACATGGCCGACCTGATCACCGCGGAGATGGGTTCGCCGCGCAGTTTCAGCAGGCTGGGCCAGGCGGCTGGTGCGGCGTCGATGATCCATCTGGCGCTGGCGACCGCCCGGGACTTCCCGTGGACGGAACGGCGGCAGGGTGTGCTCGGCGAGGCGCACCTGCGTCGTGCGCCCGTCGGCGTGGTCGGCGCCATTGTGCCGTGGAACGTGCCGCAATGCCTGATCATGCCGAAGCTGATCCCGGCGTTGATCGCCGGCTGCACCGTCATCGTCAAACCCGCTCCCGAAACTCCTTTGGACGCTTTGTGGTTGGCCGAGATGATCGAGCAGATCGAGCTGCCCGAGGGAGTCGTCTCGGTGCTCACCGGCGGACCGTCTGTCGGCCAGGCGCTGGTGAGCCATCCCGGGGTGGACAAGATCGCGTTCACCGGCTCCAGCGCCACCGGACGCCGCATCGCCGCGGAGTGCGGAGCGCAACTGAAACGGGTCAGCCTGGAACTGGGCGGCAAATCGGCGGCGATCATCCTCGACGACGCCGACCTCGATAAGACCGTCGCCGGGTTGAAGACGGCCGGGTTGATGAATAACGGCCAGGCCTGTGTTGCCCAGACCCGCATCCTGGTCAGCGAACGCCGTCACGACGAAGTCGTCGATGCCCTGGCCGACATGATGGCGGCGCTGCGGGTCGGCGACCCCGGTGACGACACGACCGATATCGGACCACTTGTCGCCCGGCGCCAACAGCTTCGGGTTCAGGACTACATCAGATCCGGGCGGCAGCAGGGCGCGCGCGTTGTGGTCGGCGGCGAGGACAGCCCGGCCGATCGTGGTTGGTACGTGCGGCCGACGCTGTTCACCGGCGCGACCAATGACATGCGCATCGCACGGGAGGAGATATTCGGACCGGTGTTGACCGTTCTCACCTACCGTGACGAGCAGGACGCGATCCGGATCGCCAATGACAGCGATTACGGCTTGGCCGGTTCGGTGTGGACCGCCGACACCGCCCACGGCCTCGAAATCACCGCCCGGATCCGGACCGGCACCTACGGCATCAACATGTACATGCTCGACATCAGCACACCGTTCGGCGGCTTCAAGAAGTCGGGTATCGGCCGCGAATTCGGGCCCGAGGGCCTGGCCGAATATGTCGAGCTGCAATCGGTGCTGTGCAACGGGAAAATGCCGCCGCCCAATGTCCTCAATGTCATTGCGGCAACTGCAGGGTGATCTCGACCGGACAGCACACCGCGCCGTGCTGATTGGTCACCTCGATCCGCAGATCGACGAGATAACGTGGCGGCTGGACGCTCTCGTCACACCGTTTGGCCACCACCCGGCCCCGGCCCACCATGGTGTCGCCGGCATAGATCGAGCCGGTCAGCCGCATGGAACGGCGTACCACCCGGCTGCCCGGACCGGCCCAGTCGGTCGCGATCCGGTCGGCGAATCCCGCCAGATGCATGGTGTTGACGAAAATGGTTGGGTTTCCCTGGCTTTGGGCATATGTCGGATCGAAATGCCCCGGAAAGTAGTCCCACGTCGCCCCGGCGTTCTCCACCACCCGCTGATAGCTGATCTGGTCGACGACCTCGGGCAGCTCGAGCGCAACGGTGATGTCGTTCCACGTCCGATCGGTCACGGTCGTGGCCCAGGCGTGAAGCGGAACAACGTATTTCGCGATGTGGCCACCACCGCGCCATCCTGGCGGCGGTAGGTCTCCAGCGTTTCGACGAAATGCCCGACCCCGAGCCGGGTTTGCTTTTCCGGGGACACCGACACCAGTTCCTCGACGACGGTGAGCCGATCGCCCTCGACGATGGGCCGCACAAACTCGGCGTCGTTGGCCGCGTTGATGAACGTGGTGCCCGGCAACGGCACCCGCAGCGCCAACGACGCGGCGGGCACCCGGCCTCCCGGCTGCCACGGCGGCGGAATCAGCCAGCCCATCAAAAGGGCCGGCGGCGCCAGTAAGCCGCCCCAACGCCTCTGGGCGTATTCGGCGTCCCAATATGAGGGGTTTCCGTCGCGAACCATGGCAGCGAACAGCTGAATGCGCGCGCCGCTCACCACAGTCGCGGCGGTTCTCGGTTCCGTTGTCGCACCGACCATCCGCAGCGCATCCTGGTAGCTGCCGAAGGCCAGTTGGTAGTTCACGTGGGCAACCGGCTACATGACGAGCGGATGCCGGCTCGGTACCGAATCCCATTGCAGCGCGCGGGAAGCGAAATACCAACCGCCCCGCTCGTAGATCAGCTGATCGCGGAATGTCCCGGTGGCCCGCAGCGTGGTGTCGCCGTGCACGCGGGCAAAGAGCAGCGCGACACAACGCTGCGTGGCGTTGACCCCGTCGATGCGGACCTCGTGGTCGACGGTGACCAGGCGTTGCCCGTCGCCGCCGTCGAAGGCCGCCCGCGGATCACCGAATGATTCGCCGTCACGGCTATAACTTGCGCCGGAGTGACGGAAGGTGGCGATCCATGCGTCGCGGTCACCCTCGGAATACGCGCGATTGTGTCGCGCGGTCAAATCCAGAATGGCGGCGCGGCCCGTCGCAGCGTGCAGCATCTGCTGTTCTTGATAGGACAACGTCATTGTGCTCTCCAGCCACACTCGCGGGGATAACCGAACCGACGGACGTGACACTACGCTAGCTCATCGGCTGACCCGGTAGCCATGTCTTTCGCGATCCCAGGCAGCCGGCGTTAAACCCCTGGTACGCAACAGATCTTTACGTATTCGCCCGATTCCGTTCTTCGGAAGTTCATCGACCGACTCCACATATCGGGGAACGCAGAAGTAGGGCATGCGGGCAGCGCAGAAGTCGAGCAACTCGGTGTAGTCGACGGCAGCGCCGGGGCGCGTGGTCACGATCATCAGGATGTCGTCCTCGCCTACCCCGCTGGGGACGCCGATTGCCGCCGCCTCCAGCACCGCCGGATGGCTTGCCACGACGGTTTCCACTTCCACCGAAGAGATGTTCTCGCCGCGTCTGCGTAACGAATCCTTGCTGCGATCCAGGTAGGTCAGGTTCTGGGCGCTGTCGAATCTCCCGAGGTCGCCGGTGTGGAACCAGTCGGGATGGCGATCGACGTGCAGTCCCGATCCGGCGTAATCACTGACGTACCCTTCGCTCATCACGTGTGGGAATCTGGGCCGGCAGGCGATCTCTCCGGCCAGTCCGGTCGGTAGCGGGTTGCCGGCGTCGTCGACAACGCGCACATCGAAATTAGGATTCGGCTTCCCCGATGTTCCCGGAACCCCGTCGTCGGCAACGCCCTTGACGGTAAGGGGAAATGCCTCGGTGAGCCCGTACATCGTGACGATACGGCAGCCGTAGCGCTTTTCGATCGCATGGTAGGAGTCCGCGGCAATGGGCGCCGCGGAGATGAACCGCAACGGCAGCGCCGCATCACGGGAATCCGGGGGAAGGTTCTGCAGCATCGACACCATCGCGCCGGCGCCGACGAAGCCGACGGCACCATGCGCGCGCACCTCGTCCCAGACTTCGCCGGGATGAAACTCGCGGGCGAGCACGGTTGTTCCGCCGACCAGCATCGGTGCCAGTACGGTGGGCGCCGCACTCAGGTGAAACAGCGGCATCGCCGTCCACAGCACCTCTCCGGGGGCGAATCGCCAGGCCGATGCCACGGTGGCGGCCACCGTGAACAGGTAATGCCAGCTCGTGGCAACGGCTTTCGACGGCCCGGTGGTGCCGGAGGTGAAGAACAGCGATCCAATCTCCGTCTCGCCGAGCCCATCCGGCAATGGGCCGGCATCGCGGCTCAGCTCCGTGCTCAGCGAATCACCTAACACCACAGTCTCATTCAGTGTGTCCACGCGGTCGGCGATATCCTCGAGGCGGTTTTGCCGCTCCGGGTCGGTGAGTATCACCTTGGCCTGCGACAGCCGCAAGGTATGCAGCAAGAAGTCGCCCTTATTGGCGGCGTTCACCGCCGCGCTGACGGCGCCGATTCGTGCTGCGCCCAGCCAGAAGTAGATCCATTCCGGGCACGTTGGGGTGAAGAGCGCCACGGTGTCGCCGCGGTCGACGCCGAGGTCGCTCAGCATGCTCGCCGCAGCGCACGACCGCCGTCGCAGGTCCTCAAAGGTGGTGTCGACGCCGGCTACCCTCAGCATCACCCGGTCCGGATGCTGTGCTGCGCGCCGGTCGAGCACATCGGCAACGGTGAAGCGATCGACTCCGAAATCGGAGGGCCCCGGAGGGCTGCTCACATCACGCCTTCGCAGCCGCGGGGTCGGGCTCACCATCTGCGGTGTATCCGAAGTCGTCGGCGCAGGGCTGCGCGCCGGGGTAGAACCGGTGCGCCCAGCGACGAAGGGCGGCGTAGTCGTGCGCTTCTTCGGGCGCCAGGTTCGGCTTCTCCAGGTACTTCATGTTCTCCCAGGTGAAGAAGTCCTGTTTGATCACTTCCTGTTGCAAAGCCAGGAATTTGGCGGCGCGCCCGGTCGGCACGTCGCCGGTGTCGCCTGGCTCCCGGAGGGACGCCTGGGTGTAGAAGTAGTCGGTGTAATCCTCGTCGACGGGCGTCTGCCCGGTGACCTGAACGGTGCCCACCAACTCGCTGGGGAAGCGCACGAAGCCCAACCCCAGCGAGTAGTTGTCGTAGACAATCTTGGCGTCGACCGGGCCGTTCGGGGTCAGCCAGGTCGCGGGTCTGCCGCCACCGAAGTGGGCATTGACGGTGGCGTGTAGGTGGTACCCGGAGACCTCAAACGACGCGGTGGTGGCCGGGTTAGCGGCCTTGTGCACGTATTGAACGTGATAGGGGTCGGCGGCGTTCTCGATGATCATCTGCGGGTGCACCTTGACCCGGTTGAGCATCCGGCTATGTGGGTGCAGCGGGTAGTACTCGTTGGTCTCCAGCTCCGGCAGCACTGGCGGCTGCCAGTACGGCGCCCGCCCGTGGCGCTCATGCCAGACCAGGATGAAGCCGTACCACTCCGTACTGGGGTAGCTGCGAATTCGGACGTTGTTCTTGCAGCCGATCTTGCTGTAGGGAATCAGCGCGTTGGTGCCGTCCCCGCGCCATTGCCAGCCATGCCAGGGGCACACGATGTGTTCGCCCTCAACCGTGCCCCCGACAGCCAGGTTGGCGCCGAGGTGCTGACAGTAGGCGTCCAGCACGTGCACCTGCCCCGAAGCGGTGCGGAACAGCACCAGCTCCTCGCCGAAATAATGCGCACGCTTGACATCGCCGGGAGCCAGGTCAGAGGCGAACGCGACGATGAACCATCCCGTCGGGAACCGGTACGACGACAGCGCAATCCCGCTCGCACCGAACTCTCGTTCCGACGGATCCTGGGCCGATTCGGAAGCCGAGCCTGAAATGGTCTGCGTCACGAGATCTCCGTTTCCCACGCGGCCGAGCGGCAACCAGGCCGCGTTTGACTCACCGTGGTTCGACGACTAGATCTATTTTTACTATCTTAGGGATTGAACGTCAACGTGGACATAGCGGGTAGCCGGTGGTGCCCGGGATCGCTGCGACGGCCGGCTTCCGTCGAGGCTCCGGCGGGACCCCTGTCGCACAACGGTTTAGCCGTAAGTTGCACTTCCCGATGGCAGAGCTTCGCCAGTTGCACGATTACGGGGATTCCGCAGCATCCTCGACGTCTTCGTCTGCGCGGAGGAGTTTTCTGGGGTGATGCATGGTGTTGGTGCGGGGCTGGCCGCGATCGAGGTGGGGTGGGGGTGTCCATTCGGTGTCGCCGTGGGTGTTTTTGCGGGTCGTCCAGCCTTTGTCGGCTAGTGGGTGGTGGCCGCCGCAGGCGAAGGTGAGTTGGTTGACGTCGGTGGTGGGTGATTGGGCGTAGGGAATGACGTGGTGGACCTCGCAGAAATAGCCCGTGACATCACAACCCGGCGCACTGCAGCCACGATCTCTGGCGTACAAGACGATTCGCTGCCCCGGTGCGGCCAGCCTTTTGCTGTGATACAGCGCCAACGCCTTACCCTTGTCGAACACCGCCAGATAATGGCGGGCGTGGCGGGCCAGCCGGATCACATCGCTCATCGGCAAGATCGTGCCGGCGCCGGTCAGTCCTTGTCCGGCAGCGGCTTCCAGCTCGGCCAGCGTGGTGGTCACGATGATCGAGGCGGGTAAGCCGTTGTGCCGACCCAACTCTCCCGACGCCAGCAGGGCGCGCAGCCCGGCGGTAAGGGCGTCGTGGTTGCGTTGGGGGGCTGAGCGGATGTCGGTGTCGATGGCCTCTTGACTGGGAGTGCCGTCCACACAGGGGGTTTGGGATTCGGGGTTGCCCATGCCCGGGGCGGCCAGCTTGGCCAACACGGCCTCTAACGTGGCGCGCAGTTCGGGGGTGATCAGCCCGCGCAGCTCCGACATGCCATCGCTTTGCTGATTGCCTAACGTCAGGCCGCGTCGGCGGGCGCGGTCCTCATCGCGGTAGGTGCCATCGGGGTTGAGACAATCGGCGATCGTGGCCGCCAACCCGGCTAACTGTTCGGGGCGAAACTGACTACCCTGGCGGGCCAACTGGGCTTCGGCGCGCTCCCGGGTGGCCTGGTCAATCCAGGCGGGCAGCTGATGGTAGAAGCGTCGGATCACCTGGATGCTTTCGCCGCCCAGTTTTCCGTCGCGTTGGGCCGCGGCGGCCCCGGCCAACACCGGGGCGATCGGCTGCCCGGTCAGCCCGCGCCGCGGCCCCAGATCGGCGGCGGCCTTGATGCGCCGGGCAGCCTCGGTGCGGCTGATCAACGCCCAGTCGGCGATCGCATGCGACAGCTTGCCGCCCAGCTCCTCGGCGCTGGCTTGGCGAGCTAGGTTGTTGATCAGCTGATGCTCAGCCACCGGCAGCCGTCGGCGCACCTTTTCACATCGCTTCACCAACGCCAACCACTCCGGAGTGGTCAACGCATCAAAGTTCAACTCCACCAACCTGTCGACCGCGGCGTCGAGTGCATCAAAGGCCGCCGTGACCGTCTCCCGATCCACGACACCGCCCGAGCTCATACCCGCAATCTATCGACTGCCACCGACAAGAACCGGGCAGAAAGTACCTGCCGAGCAACCGATTTCACGTGTTCACCCAGAGTGAACATCAGACTGCTTTCCGTCCCACTAGCACGAGGATCTGGCTAGGCACCCCCGGCGGCGGTCTGGCAGCGCGCCACATGGAGCCGAACACAATCTTCTTCGCGATGCACGAGACAACCGATCGCGGGCGATCAGCAGTGCCCTATACCCCCTTGGGCCGGGTCCCGATGACGCCACTTGCCGCTAGCCGCGCGAGTTCCTCGTCGGTCAGCCCGCACCGCTCACGCAGTATTTCTTCATTGTGCGCGCCAAGGGTTGGCGGCGGGCGGCGCAACCACTCCCGCTGGCCGGCCAACCGCGCGAAAGGTGGTGTGGGATATAGGGCTTGCCCGATACGGCAGTGGATCAGCGACTCGAAGTACCCGCGGTCACACAGTTGCGGGTTTTCGGTGACCAGTGACGGCGAGACAACCGGCGCCGCCGGAATGCCAGCAGCGGCAAGCGATTCCACCGTCGGCATCAGGGATTGCGCGGCAAACCAGTCCCGTAGCCGGCCATCGATCTCGTCGGCCCGCTCGCGGCGCCCGCCCGCAGTCGACAGCGACCCGTCGCACCAAGGCGGTCGGTCCATCACCTCGACCAGCGCATTCCAGTCTTGGTCGTCACGAATGCTGACCGCGATCCAGTCGTCGTCACCGGCGCACCGGTAGATGTTCTGTAACGCCCCGCCGAAACCACGATTACCGCACCGGTTGAGGGTGACTCCGTGGACCTCGTGCTCGATCGGCTGAATTGCGGTGGTATTCAACACCGACTCGACCATCGGCAGCTCGACCTGCTGGCCGACCCCGCTACGTTCGGCAAAGTTCAGTGCGGCCAGCACCGCGAACGCCGCATGCACGCCGGCCAGCGGATCACACGCGCCGCGCGGGGTCACCGGCGGCGTCTCCGGCAATCCGGTCACCCAAGTCAGGCCGCCGATCTGCTCCATGGTGGGGGCAAACCCGACCCGGTCACGCCACGGGCCCGCCAACCCGAAGGCCGGCATCCGGGCGACCACGAGTTTGGGGTTCACCGTCAGCAGTACTTCGGCGGTGAGCCCGAAGTGCTCCATCACCCGCGGCGAGAAATTCTCGATCACCACGTCGGCATCCGCGGCCAGCTCGAGGAACAATCGCCGCCCGTCGTCAGAGCCTAAATCCAATGTGACCGAACGCTTATTGGTGTTCATCGCATGGAACACCCAGCCGTACTCCCACCAGTCGTCCACATCGGTGCGCATGCCCCCCGAGTACCGAATGCCGTCGGGACGCTGGATCGACTCGATCTTCACGACATCGGCACCGAAGGCCGCCAGCAGGTGGGTCGCGGCGGGGCCGGCCCAGAAGGCGGTCAGGTCGATGACCCGAACGCCGTCCAACGGCAGCCCGGTCGGCGCCGGCCCAGATTCGGGTTCGCTTTTGCGCCAGGGTGTTTCGTCGTTGTCCGCACCTAGCCAAGCAGTCGGGCGCACCGGCGCGGGCGTACATCGCGACATCAACCACGGTGGGCGCGGCTGGTGAAAGCCGGCGGGGTTGTCGACGAACACTTCCCGCTCGACCATGTACTCCATGTCGCGGATGGTGGCGCCGTTGCCCAACGCCGCGATCGGCAGCCGGAACAGCTGACCCAGTGCGACGATCTCCTCGACGGTCCGCTCGGCCATCCACGGACGGATCGATTCGCGGATCAGGTCCCGGTATTCCCACCGGCCAATCTGGAATCGCAACTGCGGAATGTCTTCGAGCTGAGGACATTCGACCATCGCGGTGAAGTCGAGCCACTGCTGGCCGGTGACCATGGTGATTCCGACGTAGCCGTCCTTGGCGGGTTCGATCGAGGGCACTTCGAGGGTACGGCGGACCGGCGGTACCCGCAGCAGTTGCGAATGCAGCCATTCGCTGCTTTGCATCAGGGTCATCGCCTCGAGCATGGACAGATCCAGATGCTCACCCGGGCCGCCATGGTCGACGCGGCGGCGCACGGCCAGCGCGCCGAACGCGGCGAACACCCCACCCATGTACTCGCCCACGCCACCGCCGACCGAGATGGGTGGTCCGGCCGGATCGCCCCGGAAGCCGGGCGAGCCCGCCCATGCCTGCAGGGTGAACTCGGTGGCCGCCCGATCGGCGAAGGGACCGGTCCAGCCGAAATCGGAAATCGTGACCACGACCGCCCGCGGGGACTCGGCCAGCAACCGTCGGGGGTCGATGCCCAGGGCGGCCGCCTGGGACCGGCCGCAGGTGACGATCACGACGTCGGCAGCAGCGAGTTCGGCACGGTATCGCTCGGAATCCGGGGCCAGGGTCAGGCTCTGCTTGCCGGCATTGAGGTAGCAGTACAACGGCGAGGCCGGCAACCCGTCAGGCACCGGCGAACAGCTGGGCGAGTACCCGCGCAGCAGATCCCCTTGCGGCGGTTCAATTTTGCGTACCCGCGCACCGGCGTCGACCAGCAATTTGCCACAGTAGCTGCCGGCTATGCGGTCACTGATTTCGACGACGCGCAATTCGTCAAGCGGTGTCGGCCGCCTGCCTAACCCCTGACTCACGCTGCCGAGCATAATTCGGTCCGCCGATGCCTCAGCATGGGCAGGCGGAACCCCCGACGGTACGGTACTGGTCTGTACTACAGTAATGGCTCTATCGTTGGCGCTGTGACCCAGATTGTCGATCACTCTTCGCAGCCTTCATCGTGGTCGCCGCGGGAGGCGGAGTTGCTGGCCGTGACGCTGCAGCTGCTGCAAGAACATGGGTATGACCGGTTGACCGTCGATGCGGTCGCTGCCACCGCCCGCGCCAGCAAAGCCACGGTGTACCGGCGCTGGCCATCGAAAGCCGAATTGGTACTGGCCGCATTCATCGAGGGCATCCGCCAAGTCGCGGTCCCACCGGATACCGGTACGCTGCGCGGCGATTTGCTGCAACTGGGCGAGGTTATCTGCGAGCAGGCCCGTCAGCACACCAGCACCATCCGTGCGGTGCTGGTCGAGGTGGCGCGCAATCCCGCGCTCAGCGATGCCATGCAACACGGGTTCTTCGAACATCGAAAGGCCCTGATGCACCACATCCTGCAGCAGGCCGTCGACCGCGGCGAGATCGACGGCGCCGCCATCGACGAGGAACTCTGGGATTTACTGCCCGGCTACCTCGTCTTCCGGCACATCATCCCGAGCCGGCCGCCCACCGCGGACACCGTGCAAGCACTCGTCGACAACGTCGTCATTCCCAGCCTCACCCGGCCCACGCGGTAAGGCTCCTCGGCCAACCCCTCAGCCACAAACGCACCGATTCGGCTCTTGAAGTGTCCGGTCCGGTACCGTACCGTCAAGGCATGTCGATCCGCGCCCGCAGCGCCGGAAAGATAACCGCGGTTTCACCTGGCCACCTGGTAAGGCGGGGGTGGATGCTGCTTGTCGCCGTGGTGATCATCGCGGTCGCGGGATTCAGCATCCATCGGCTGCACGGCATCTTCGGTTCCCACAGCACCGCTCCGGCCGGCGGTGGCATCTCGAACGAGATCGTCCCGTTCAACCCCAAACAGGTGGTTCTCGAAGTTTTCGGCGCGCCCGGGACCGTGGCGACGATCAACTATCTGGACGTCAATGCTCAACCGCAGCGAGTCGACGACGCGACCCTGCCGTGGTCCTTCACGATCACCACCACGCAGCCCGCCGTGTTCGCCAACGTGGTGGCACAAGGCGACAGTTCCTCGATCGGCTGCCGGATCACCGTCAACGGTGTCGTCAAAGACGAAAGGATCGTCCACGAAGTGAACGCCTACACCTACTGCCTGGACAAGTCGTCATGAGCAACCACCAGAATCCGAGGCCATCCGTGGCGCACACCATTCGCCGGCTCGCGGTTCCGATCCTGCTGTTCTGGGTCGGCCTTGCCGTCCTCACCAACGTGGCCGTACCGAAATTGGAAGACGTCGGCAAGGCCCACAACGTGGCGTTGATCGCCCCCGATGCGCCGTCGATGCAGGCGATGAAGCGGATCGGAAAAGTGTTCCGGGAGTTCGATTCCGACAGCGCAGCCATGATTGTGTTGGAAGGCGACAAACCCCTTGACGCCGCGGCCCACAGCTATTACGACACCCTGATCCAGCGGCTCTCCCAGGACACCAAGCATGTGCAGCACGTTCAGAATTTCTGGGGAGATCCGCTGACGGCGGCGGGTTCGCAGAGTACCGACGGCAGGGCGGCATATGTCCAGGTGTATCTCGCCGGCAATCAAGGCGAGGCGTTGTCAATCGCGTCGGTGGACGCGGTCCGCGACATTGTGGCGCACACACCACCGCCGCCCGGTATCAAGGCCTATGTCACCGGCGCGGCGCCGCTCATCGCGGATCAGTTCCAGGTGGGCAGCAAGGGCACGATGAAAGTCACCGCGATCACGTTCCTGGTGATCGCGGTGATGTTGTTCATCGTCTACCGCTCCGTTGTCACCACGATCCTGGTGTTGCTCACCGTCCTCATCCAGTTGGCCGCGGCCCGCGGCGTCGTCGCCTTTCTGGGAAACAGCGGGATCATCGGACTTTCGACGTATTCGACCAATCTGCTCACACTATTGGCCATCGCCGCCGGCACCGATTACGCAATCTTCGTTCTCGGCCGTTATCACGAAGCACGGCACGGCGGGCAGGACCGAGAAGCGGCTTTCTACACCATGTTTCGCGGGACCGCTCATGTTGTGTTGGGCTCGGGCCTGACCATTGTCGGCGCGGTTTATTGCCTGACCTTTACCCGGCTGCCGTATTTCCAGACCTTGGGTGTTCCGGCCGCAATCGGCATCCTGGTCGCGCTGGCGGCCTCACTGACTCTGGCCCCGGCCGTGCTGACCTTGGGCAGTCATTTCGGTCTCTTCGAACCCAAACGCGCGATGCGGACCCGAGGTTGGCGGCGCATCGGCACGGCCATCGTTCGCTGGCCCGGGCCGATTCTTGCGGTGACGTGTGCGGTGGCCCTGGTCGGCCTGCTCGCCCTGCCGGGATATCAGACGAGCTACGACATCCGTCCCTACATGCCCGCCACCGCTCCGGCCAATGTCGGCTACGCCGCTGCCGAGCGGCATTTTTCGCCCGCCCGGCTGAATCCCGAACTGCTGATGATCGAAACCGATCATGATATGCGCAATCCGGCCGACATGATCGTCTTAGATCGGGTGGCCAGAAGTGTCTTCCATATCCCCGGTATTGCCCAGGTGCAATCCATCACCAGGCCGTTGGGAACTCCCATCGACCACAGCTCGGTACCGTTTCAGGTCAGCATGCAAAGCGTCGGCCAGGTGATGAACCTGTCCTACCAGCAAGACCGCGCGGCCGACCTGCTCAGACAGGCCGACGAGTTGGGGAAGACAATCGCCATTTTGCAGCGCCAGTATGCCCTGCAGCAGGAACTCGCCGCCGCTACCCACGCCGAGACCGAGAGCTTTCACGATACGATCGCCACAATCAATGATCTGCGTGACAAGATCGCGAATTTCGACGATTTCTGGCGGCCATTGCGCAGTTACTTCTATTGGGAGAAGCACTGTTTCGACATTCCGATATGTTGGGCGTTGAGATCGGTGTTCGACGCACTCGACGGGATCGACCAGCTCAGCGCGAGGTTCGAAGACCTCACGGCAACGCTGGACAAACTCGATGCGATCCAGCCGCAGCTCGTCGCGCTCATCCCCGAACAGATCGCCAGCCAGCAGACCAATCGTGAACTGGCACTGTCCAACTACGCGACCATGTCCGGGATTTACAGCCAGACGGCGGCCCTGGTGGAGAACGCGACGGCCATGGGACGAGCGTTCGACGCGGCCAAGAACGACGACTCCTTCTACTTGCCGCCGGAGGCGTTCAACAACCCCGATTTCAAGCGCGGCCTGAAATTGTTCCTCTCGCCCGACGGCAAGGCGGCTCGCATGATCATCTCCCATGAAGGTGATCCCGCGACTCCGGAAGGCATCTCGCATATCGACCCCATCCGGAAGGCAGCCCACGAGGCCGTGAAGGGAACTCCCTTGGCGGACGCCAAGATCTATCTCGCCGGCACCGCGGCCACCTATAAGGACATCCAGGACGGCGCCAAGTACGACCTGATGATCGTCGCAATCGCCGCACTGAGCCTGATCCTGCTCATCATGATGACGCTCACCCGCAGCCTGGTCGCCGCGATCGTCATCGTGGGCACCGTGGCGTTGTCGTTGGGTGCGTCGTTCGGACTGTCGGTGCTTGTTTGGCAGGACATCCTGGGTATCCGACTGTACTGGATCGTGCTCGCGCTGGCCGTCATCCTGCTGCTGGCAGTTGGATCCGACTACAACCTGCTGCTGATCTCCCGCTTCAAGGAGGAGATCGGCGCCGGATTGAAGACCGGCATCATCCGCGCCATGGCCAGCACCGGCGGGGTGGTGACCGCTGCCGGTCTGGTGTTTGCGGCCACCATGTCGTCGTTCGTGTTCGGCGACTTGCGGGTGCTCGGCCAGATAGGGACCACCATCGGCCTGGGCCTGCTGTTCGACACGCTGATCGTGCGGGCATTCATGACGCCGTCGGTCGCGGCGCTCCTGGGACGTTGGTTCTGGTGGCCGCAACACGTGCGCCCCCGCCCCGCCAGCAGGCGGCTCCGGCCGTACGGACCACGTCCACTGGTTCGTCAGCTGCTGCTGCGGCAACCGGAGAAAAGCGACTGAGCGGGGAATTTCGTTGGCGCTGTTGGCAATTCGGCATACGACAGAGCAGCACCAGCGGCTCGCCGCCGATGAGATGCTATTTATGCCATTACTGCTAAGATAGACAACGCAAGTCGAGTTGGCGGGGTCAGCTCCCCTGCTTGTTCTATCGAGGATCGGATGACCACCCTGGGAACTGGCCCTGATGCCCGGCGCAGGCTGTCTGCGCCGAGGATCGCCGAAATAGTAGCCGATGAGTTGCGCCGCCAGATCATCGACGGCGAGCTCGCCGACGGTGATCTGCTACCCCGCCAGGAAGTGCTGGTCGAACAGTTCAACGTCAGCCTGGTGTCGCTGCGGGAGGCGTTGCGAATCTTGGAGACCGAGGGGCTGGTGTCCGTCCGCCGCGGTAACCGAGGCGGAGCCGTCGTGCACGCGCCGGCCAAGACCAGCGCCGCCTACATGCTCGGCCTGCTGTTGCAAAGCGAGTCCGTCGCCGTCAGCGACCTGGGCGCCGCGTTGCAGGAACTCGAGCCTGCCTGCGCCGCGCTGGCGGCCCAACGACCCGACCGCGCAGATACTTTGGTACCCGAGCTCAAGCAGGTCAACGACGCCATGGCAGCGCATCTCGACGACGGGCGGCAGTTCACCGAAATCGGCCGCCGCTTCCACGATCTCATCGTCCGCGGCTGTGGGAACCACACCATCATCGCGGTCGTGGGCAGCCTGGAGACCCTGTGGACCAGCCATGAACAACAATGGGCCGACGAGAGCGCGGCGCGGGGCACCTACCCGTCGTTGGCCAAACGACGCGCGGTCCTCAACACCCACATCAAGCTGGCCGAGACGATTGCCGAGGGAGACGTCGACCGGGCCCGGCGCATCGCGGGCCGACACCTCGCCGATACCCAGACTTACGTCTTGTCCGGTGGTGGTGAACAACGGATCTATGCGCTGTCACCGCAGGCGCTGACACGCCCGCGGGACATCCGTCGCCCCTGATTCCAGTGCGAACCGCGTTGGTCACCGGCGGCAGCGGTGGGATCGGCAAGGGGTGCGCCGGCAAGCTTTGCGAGCTCGACTACGACGTGGTACTGGTGGCGCGACGGGAGGGCCCACTGCGGGCCGCAGCCGAGGATATCGGTGCCCGCTACATTGTCGCCGACGCAACTGACCCAGCCGGATTCGCCACCGCCATAACCGAACTCGACACCATCGACCTGGTCGTGCACGCTGCCGGCGCGCTGGGCGGAACCTACGCGCGCAAGCAGACCTTCGACCAGTGGCGCACGATCATCTCGGCCAACCTGGACTCCTGTTTTGTGGTGACCTCCGCGGTGCTGCCCCGCATGGGGCCAGGTTCACGGCTGGTCTTCATCTCCTCGTCGGCCGCGCACGAGCCGATGCCGGCCCGAACCGCGTACTCGGCATCGAAGGCCGGCATGAACGCGTTTGCCCGCGCGCTGGCGCTCGAGGTCGACCGCGACGGCATCAGCGTCCACCTGGTGACCCCGGGACCCGTGGAAACCGAGATGCTGCAGGATGTTCCGTTCGAGATGTATGCGATCCAGGTGTCCGACATCGCCGAAACGGTGGCCTGGCTCGATACCGTCGACTCGTCTGTCGACCTACCGGAGATCCGACTCAGCGCGGTGCAGCGCGGTCCGTTCGCCCGGCCACCGGTGGTGCCTACCGAGGCCCGTCGGCGCGCGTCGCTGAAGTCTCCCGGATCTCCGGGAAGCCCTTGATCACCGATTCGCCAAACTCGGCCAGCGAATCCGGCGCGGCGAAGTCGGCGAACCACACGTAGAAGCGCTCGACCCGGTGCGCGGCCAGTCCCACGAAGTGCTCGATCAATTCGTCGGCGTTACCGCACACCAGCCCAGGCCCCAGATAACCGAATCGCCGGACGCTCACCTGGCGTACCGCATCCGGATCGGCTCCCGCCCGGGCAAAACCCACCATCTGCTGCACGGAGATACGGGCCGATCCCGCGGCCGGGGCCAGGCGAGGCAACCGGTCGAGGTGGTTGGCCTGCAGATTCCACCAATCCGCGTATTTGCGAACCAGTTCCATCATCCGGCGCCCGCTGCCGCCCAAGATCAGCGGTATCGGACCCACCGGTCTGGGCGATTGAGCTTTGTCCTCGTCCGCCCAGTACTGCGTGATCAGCGCTAGGTGGTGCTGCAGTTGTTCGACCCGGGCAACCGGATCCTGCTGACCGACATCGAATCTGGCGAACTCCGCGGGCCAGGATCCCGAGCCGATCCCGAGCTCGAACCTGCCATCCGACGCCGCTGACAGCGTTACGGCCTGTTTGGCCAGAACGGCTGGATGCCGGAACGCGTCGCAGAGCACCAGGTGGCCGATGCGCAGCCGCTGCGTCTTGGCCGCCACCCAGGTAGCGACGGTCATTGCCTCCCAGATGTTTTCAGCGGGCTGCCCAGGAGCCTCGAGATGATCGATGAACGCCACACCGTCAAACCCACTGCCCTCGGCGACCCGCGCCCGCTCCACAAAATCTGCTACCGGCAACCGCACCTGGGGCAGGAACAGATACCACTCGACCATACGTCCACCCATGCCTGTCCCACAGCGTCCTGCGCGATTGCGCCGGGTCGCCTAGTTTACTATTTTTATTATGTTAGGGGTGTTATGGATGTCGGTCTGACTTCAGAGCAGTTGGCGCTGCGCGACACCGTGCGCGACATCCTGCGCGCCGAGTGCCCACCCGAGGCCGCCCGGCAGGCAATCACCGATCCCGAGCGTTGGCGCACGCTGTGGAAGACCGTCGTCGATCTCGGCTGGACCGAACTCGCCATAGCCGATCCGTCCGGCGATTTCGGCCCCCTCGAGCTGGTACTGGTTCTGCAGGAATGCGGTGCGGCCATCGCCCCGATCCCGCTGCTGAGCAGCGTCGGCCTGGCCGCGGGCGTGTTGCGGGCCTGCCGTCTCGACGATGTGCTGGCCGAGATCGCCGGCGGCGCGGCGGCAACCCTGGCCGTCCACTCCCCCGGACACCGGCTGCCGCGGCCACCCATGACGCTGCAGCACGGACGCCTGCGCGGACATGCCGTCGCGGTGCCCAATCTGGTCCGGGCCGAGTTGATCGTCACGCTGGCGACATCGGACCAGGGCTTGGTGGCCGCGGTCGCGCGCGCCGGCGACGGCGTGGTCATCCGGGCCGGCGAGTCGACCGACCCGGCACAACCCGTCGCCGATGTCGAAATCGACACCGCCGCGATGGCCACCGCGCCGGTCGCCAGCGCCAAATCGGCATTGACCGCACCGCTGATCGCCGCTGCCGCCGACCTGGTCGGAGTGGCGAGCGCGGTCCTGCATCGCGCCGTCGAACACGCCAAGGCCCGCCGTCAGTTCGGCAAGCCGATCGGCGCATTCCAGGCGATCAAGCACGCGCTGGCCGACAACTACGTCAGCGTCGAGCGTGCCCGCAGCCTCACCTACGCGGCGGCGGCCGACCCCGACTGGACCACAGCGGCGCTGGCCAAGGCAGCCGCCGGCGAGGCCGCGACCCGCTGCGCGCGCACCGCCGTCCAGGTGCACGGCGCGCTGGCCCAGACCTGGGAACACGACATCCACCTCTATGTCCGGCACGCCTGGCAGGGCGCGGCGATGCTGGGCGACAGCCGCGCGCTGTACCACGAGGTGGGCCGACGCTTCGCCGGCGGCGCGTCATGACGGCCCCCATGACGGCACACGTCGAAGAGTTCGCCGAGTGGCTGACCGACTTCCTGCCCGGCGACTACTACCAGCGATATCGCCAGTACCGCTGGGACATTGGGTTGCGACGCGAGTATCAGCGGGCCGCCTTCGAGGCGGGGTGGATCCAACCCACCTGGCCCCGCCAGCACGGTGGGCGTTCGCTGAGCCTGCGCGACGCCATGGAAATCCGGATCGAGGCCGCGCTGCGCTCTGCCCCCAAACTGCCCAACATCGCCGGACCCAACGTCGCCGCACCCGGGATCCGCCAATTCGGCACACCCGAGCAGATCGACCGGCTGCTGGTTCCGCTGCTGCGCGGTGACGAGTGGTGGGCGCTGGGCATGTCCGAACCGGAAGCCGGATCCGATTTCGCCGGCCTGCGCACTCGCGCCGAGCGCGACGGAGACCTGTTCCGGGTCAACGGCCACAAGATCTGGACCACGCAGGCCCACGAGTCGCGGTGGTGCACCCTGTATGCCCGCACCGACCCGGATGCGCCGAAACACCGCGGCATCTCCTGCCTCATTCTCGACCTGCACTCCCCCGGCGTGCGGATCGAACCCATCCGGATGGCGTCGGCGTCCGACGAGACGTTCTGTGAGGTCTTCCTCGACGAGGTCGGAGTGCCCGTCGACAACCTGCTGGGTCCGTGCAACGGCGGCTGGAACGTGGCGTTGGCGTCGTTGCATCATGAGCGCCAGATGATCTGGATCATGAACTGGGTCGAGGTCAAGCGCGGCCTCGACTCGGTACGGGGCACCCGCGACCCCGACGTCTACGCCGAGCTGGGCTCGCTACTGGCCGACGCCGCGGCGCTGCGGGCCACCGGCTACCGTGCCCTGAGCAACGAACTCGCCGGCCGGCCCAGCCCGGAGGCCGATATCCTCAAGTTGCTTGGATCGGTTACCTTACAACGGGTTTGGGAACTGAGCGCGGTGGCCGCCGGTCCGGCTTCGACCGGTGACGCCGGCCTGCTCTTCGAACGCCAGGACGCCCTTGCCGCGACCATCTACGGCGGAACATCCGAGGTCCAGCGCAACATCATCGCCGAGCGGCTGCTCGGGCTGCCGAAAGGATGACGACGATGGATTACGACCTCGGCGATGACGGCGCTGAACTGCGAACCCGGCTGCGGCAGTTGATCGCCAACCACGTGCCGGCCGGCTTCCTCGGCGCCTGCACCGACGACCCCCAGGACCTGGCCACCACCGAGTCATTCTGCAAACTCCTTGCCGCCGAAGGGCTGCTGGCGCTGGCCTGGCCGAAAGAACATGGTGGCGGCGGAGGTTCGATCTGGCAACAGACCGTGCTACGCGAAGAGATGTGGGCCCACCACGAGCCGCGCGGCCCGCAGTACATGGGTATCAATTGGGTCGGCCCGGCCATCATGCGATACGGAACGGCGGAACAGAAGGCCAAGCACCTGTCGGCGATCGCCGCCGGCGAAGTGGTGTGGTGCCAAGGGTTTTCCGAGCCGGAGGCGGGCACCGACCTCGCGTCGCTGCGCACCCGCGCCGTGCCGGACGGCCCGGACGGCCGGACCTGGCGCATCACCGGCCAGAAGGTGTGGACGTCGTATGCCCAGATGGCCTCCTGGTGTGTGCTGGCGGCCTGTACCCACCCGGATGCTGCTAAATCCAAGCGGCTCACCCTGTTTCTGGTCCCGATGGACCGGCCCGGCATCACGGTCCGGCCGATTCCGTCGATGCTGGGCCCGCATCACCTCAACGAGATGTTCCTCGACGGGGTGCCGGCCTTCCAAGGCGATGTGCTGGGCGAGCCCGGCGACGGTTGGCGGGTGATGCGGGAAGCCCTGGCCTTTGAACGCGTCGGCATCGCCCGGTACGCGCGCTGCGAATCGTTGCTGCACCGGCTGCGCACCGAACTCGGCGACGACTGGGACCGGCTTCCGGAATCGATTCGGGTGCGCTGGGTTCGGGCGCTCGTCGACCTGCGGGTGGCCAGATTACTGGCCTATCGGGCGGTGTCGCTGCAGGACGACCCGCAGGCGGGTGCGGCGGCCAGTGCCGCCCGTATCGCGACCACCACCTGCGATCAGCAGGTCGCCGAGCTGCTTTTCGACGTGCTCGGCCCGGCAGCGCTGGACAGCGGCGTCACGGCCCCGCTGCACGGCGCGATCGAAGATCATTGGCGTTACGCGCAGGCGGCCACCGTGGCGTCGGGCACCATCGAAGTACAGCGAATGCTGGTAGCACGTGACGTGTTGGGGGAACACCGGTGAATACCGAACTGCCGCAAGATATTACCGACTTCGCCGTGGTCGCGGTCAAGCGCCTAGCGCGGCTGGGCGGGCCGGCGGCGGCGCTGCGGGCCGAAACCGACGACAGCGTTCGGCACGCGGCACGCGAGGCGCTGGTGCAGCTGGGCGCATTCGAGCTGGATGTGCGATCCGCATCCGATGATCTGCTGGCCGCCGCGGTGCTGTGCCGGGCCGCCGGCGCCGCCGCGCTGCCCTACCCACTCGTCGAAGAATTGCTGGCAATCGACGGCGCTCGCCTGGCTCTGGTGAATCCGCAAGCACCCCGCGTCGATCACGGCGACTTACCCGGCGACTGGATCGCCACCGACCTCGACGGCACTCGTTATCCCGTGCAACCCGCGGTGCGCACCGCGGCCAAACTGGGGCCGTTTCTGGTGCCGGCGGCCTTGGGAGCGCCCGATGGCACCGTTTCGGCCGCCGACATTAACCTTCATCTTGTGCTGGGATCATGGCGGCTGCTGGGAGCGGCGCAGCAGTCGTTGGACATCGCCACCGGCCACGTGCGGAGCCGGGTTCAGTTCGGCAGGCCGCTGGCCGATTTCCAGGCCGTCAGGTTTGCCGTCGCCGACGCGTCCGTCGCGGTCCGCGGGCTTTTCGAACTCGCCAAGTACACCCTGAGCCGATCGCAATCGGCTGCGGTGCAAGTGGGTTCGGCTGACGCATTGGCGCTGCGGCTGAAGGCCGCCGACACCGCGCGGCAGGTGCTGCGCACGTCGCACCAACTGCTCGGCGCGCTGGGCTTCTGCGACGAGTCCGACGTCAGCGTGCTGGACCGGCACACCCAACCGCTGATCCGGCTGCCGTTGGGAACCGAAGCACTGAGCCGCCGCCTGATCTCCGATGTCCGTGATGGCTATCTGGAGACACTCTTCGTCGGGCCGGTACCCGCATGAGCCGTCCCATCGAATCCTCGGTCACCCCCAATCCGCTGGCCGACGGCATCCCGTTCGGGACCAGGTTGCAGGAGCTGGCCGAGCAAAAAAGCGACGAAGCGGCCCTGACCACCGTGGCGCCCGACGGCAGCACCCGCACGCTGACCTTCGCCGAACTCGACGCCCGTGCCAATCAATGGGCGCGGGCGCTGGACGCCAGTGGCGCCCAGATAGGTTCTCTGGTCGCCATCGCGATCCCCAACTCCGTGCACCTCATACTGACCATCTTGGGCTGCTGGAAGATCGGCGCGGTGCCGGTTCCCATGCACTGGGACCTACCCGAGTGGGAGCGGAACCGGGTGCTGGACGTGATCGACGCCGCCGTCGTGGTCGACGAGAAAAGCCGGTGGGAGCTGGACGTGCGCGCCACCGTCGAACCGGAAAGCCCACTGCCCGAAGCTGTTTCACCCACCGCCCACGGGATTTGCAGCAGCGGGTCAACCGGCGTTCCCAAGGTGATCCTCAACCTGGCGCCGTCGCTGTGGACGCCTCAGCACAGCGAGCCGTTCTTGGCAGCCTGGACGCCGGTGGCCCAGCCGCAGACCATCCTGGTGCCCGCGCCGATGTACCACACCAACGGCTTTGCCACCCTGCATTTCCTGTTGGGCGGCGACCAATTGGTGGTATTGGAAAAGTTCGATGCCGCAACGGTTGTCGACACCGTCGAGCAGTACCGGGTCACCAACTTCACCGCCACCCCGACCATGCTCAAGCGCATCGCCGCAGTGCCCGACATCGGTCGGCGCGACTTGTCCAGCATCTCCTTCATCTTGCAGGGCGCCGCCGTGATGCCGCCGACGCTGCTGCACACCTGGTTCGAGCTACTGAGCCCGGAACGGATTGTGATGGCCTACGGCATGACCGAAAATCTCGGGCTCACCGCGTTGCGCGGCGACGAATGGCTGACGCATCCGGGCAGCGTCGGCCGCGGCTTCCGCGACACCGAGATCCGGATCCTGGACGCCGAACAGCAGCCGCTGCCCCCCGGCGAACAAGGCGAGGTCTACCTGCGCGCGCCGATGAGTGCGGGATACCGCTATCTCGGTGGCGCGCCGCCACTTCCGTCGACCGAAGACGGGTTTCGGTCGGCCGGCGACATCGGTCACTTAGACACCGACGGCTACCTCTACATCACCGACCGTCGCGCCGACATGATCATCACCGGCGGCGCCAACGTCTTTCCGGCAGAGGTCGAGTCCGCACTTGCCGGCCACCCCGATGTCGCCGACGTCGTGGTCATCGGCATCTCGGACCCGCACTGGGGACGCCGGGTCCATGCCGTGGTGCAAGCGGCGGCGCCGCTGACCGAACAACAGGTGATCGAGTACGCCAAGAACCGGCTTGCGCCGTACAAAGTGCCCAAGACAGTGGAATTCGTCGATCGGATTCCCCGCACGGCGGCAACCAAGGTCAATCGCTCGGCCATGATCGCCGCGCGGGGCGGCTGAGCTTCGCAAACGGGGACGTGCGGTGCGGAAATGCGGAAGCGTAAACGCCGGACACGCCGGTGAGACCGCTCTACGCTCACTGGTAGCTCCCTCCCGGCCCTCACCGTAGAGGAGGACGGTCCGATGACCTCCATGCTCACGCAGCCCGACATCGTGGCGACTGCTGCGGCCGAAGTGGCGCAGATCCGCTCGGCGATCGGCGCGGCCAACGCCGCCACGGCGGCCTCGACGACCGGGGTGATAGCCGCGGCGCGCGACGAGGTATCGGAGCTGATCGCAAGCCTGTTCCGCGCATATGGCCAGGAATGCCAAGCCGTCATGACGCAAGCTGGCGCGTTTCACGATGCGTTCGCCCAGGCGTTGGCCACCGCGGCGAGCTCCTACGCACAGGCCGAGGCCGCCAACGCCGCCGCGGTGTCGGAGGCGCTGGCCACCATCAGCGCACCCGTGCGCGTGCTGCTGGGCGGCATCGCGCCCGGCGCTCCTGGCGCCCTGACGTCCGCGGTTCCAGCGGCGGCAGCGGTGAACACCCTGGTCATGGGTGGCAGCGGGAACCCGATTCCTTCGATTGACTATGTCAACAACATTGTCTCGAAATACATCGCGCCCATTTTCCCGGTCGATCCGGCCCTCGTGCAGAGCCTTTTCACACCGGAGGGATTCTATATCGACACCGGTGTCAAGACCTTGCCCCTCAACGTGTCGGTGGCCCAGGGCGTCACCATCCTGACCAATACCCTCGTCGGCACTAATCCTCCCTATGCAGGGCTGCTGACGAGCGGAAACACTGTCAACGTGTCGGGCGAATCGCAGAGCGCCATGATCTCTTCACTGGTAATGCGGGCGCTCAATCCCACCAACTCGGGGGCCGCCGGGAGCCCGTACTTCAACAATTTGACCTTCACGTTGGTCGGTAATCCGATGAACCCCAACGGAGGACTGTTCGAGCGTTTCGTCGGGCTCAGCCTCCCAAGTCTGGGGATAGAGATGTACGGCGCAACCCCAGACAATTCCTTCCCGACCACGATCTACAC
>NZ_MVIF01000029.1 GCF_002086675.1 Mycobacterium persicum | reverse complement strand
GCTGATCGGGGGGGAGGGCCGGGTGGTCGAGCCGCTGCGCGCCGCCCTCGACAACGACTACGACGTGGTGAGTAACAACCTCGGCGGCCGCTGGGCCGATTCGTTCGGCGGGCTGGTCTTCGATGCCACCGGCATCACCGACCCGGCCGGTCTCAAGAAACTGCACGAATTCTTCACGCCGCTGCTGCGCAATCTGGGTGCCTGCGCACGGGTGGCGGTGGTGGGCACCAGTCCCGAGGCGATCGCCGACACGCACGAACGGATTGCCCAGCGCGCGCTGGAGGGCTTTACCCGGTCCCTGGCCAAGGAGTTGCGGCGGGGCAGCACGGTCGCGCTGGTGTACCTGTCGCCCGACGCCAAGCCGGCGGCCACCGGGCTCGAATCGACCATGCGGTTCATCCTGTCGGCCAAGTCGGCCTACGTCGACGGTCAGGTGTTCCATGTCGGGGCGGCCGATTCCACGCCGCCGGCCGACTGGGACCGTCCGCTCGACGGCAAGGTGGCCATCGTCACCGGCGCTGCCCGGGGCATCGGCAAAACGATCGCCGAGGTGTTCGCCCGCGACGGCGCCCGGGTGGTGGCGATCGACGTGGAGTCCGCCGAGGAGGCTTTGGCCGAGACCGCCAGCAGCGTGGGCGGCACGCCGCTGTGGCTGGACGTCACCGCCGACGACGCCGTCGACAAGATCACCGAGCACCTGCGCGACCACCACGGCGGCAAGGCCGACATCCTGGTCAACAACGCCGGTATCACCCGCGACAAGTTGCTGGCCAATATGGACGACGCCCGCTGGGACTCGGTGATCGCCGTCAATCTGCTTGCCCCGCTTCGGTTGATCGAGGGCCTGGTCGGAAACGGCAGCATCGGAGAGGGCGGACGAATCATCGGGCTCTCGTCGATCGCCGGCATCGCGGGCAATCGCGGGCAGACCAATTACGGCGCCACCAAGGCCGGAATGATCGGCATCACCCAGGCGCTGGCGCCCGAGCTTGCCGACAAGCGCATCACCATCAACGCCGTCGCACCGGGATTCATCGAAACCCAGATGACGGCGGCCATCCCGCTGGCCACCCGCGAGGTGGGCCGGCGGCTGAACTCGCTGATGCAGGGCGGGCAGCCCGTCGACGTGGCCGAGACCATCGCCTATTTCGCCAGCCCGGCGTCAAATGCGGTGACCGGCAACGTAATTCGGGTCTGCGGCCAAGCCATGATCGGCGCTTGAGCGGTTAGGAGGATTCGGTGAACCAGCCAAGCGGCCTGAGAAACATGCTCCGCGCGGCGGCGGGAGCGTTGCCCATGGTGCCGCGCGGCGGCCAGCTGCCCACCCGCACGGTGACCGTCGAGGAGCTTCGGATCGACCACACCAACGTGGCCGACTACGCGGCGGTCACCGGTCTGCGCTACGGCAACGACGTTCCGTTGACCTACCCGTTCGCGTTGGCGTTCCCCTCGGTGATGGCATTGGTCACCGGTTTCGATTTCCCGTTCGCCGCAATGGGATCGGTACACACCGAGAACCACATCACCCGGTACCGCCCGATCGCGGTGACCGACACGGTCGGCGTGCGGGCGCACGCCGAAAACCTCAGGGAGCATCGCAAGGGCCTGCTGGTCGACCTGGTGACCGAGATCAGCGTCGGCAACGAGCTCGCCTGGCAGCAGGTGACGACGTTCCTGCACCAGCAACGCACCAGCTTGTCCGGCGAACCGAAACCGCCGCCGCAGAAGCAGCCCAAACTCCCACCGCCGTCTGCCCTGCTGCGGATCACGCCGGCCCGAATCCGTCGCTATGCGGCCGTCGGCGGAGATCACAACCCCATCCACACCAATCCGATCGCGGCCCGGTTGTTCGGCTTCCCCACCGTCATTGCACACGGAATGTTCAGCGCCGCAGCGGTTTTGGCGAATATCGAGGCCCGGCTGCCGGACGCGGTGCGCTATTCGGTGCGGTTCGGCAAGCCGGTGCTGCTGCCGGCCAGCGTCGGCGTCTACATCGACGAAGCCGATAACGGCTGGGACCTGACGCTGCGCAACATGTCGAAGGGGTATCCGCATCTGACCGGGACTTTGCGGCCGCTGTAGCGATCAGCCCGCGCGATGGTCGAGGTGTGGGAGCCGGCGGCCGACAGCGAGCCTCTTCAGTGCTTCCGCGCCCACCGCGGTGACCAGAAAGACCACCAGCATCCAAATCGGTGGCCGGGCCAGCTCCCAGACGAAGATCGCCGCCCAGGTGGGCGAGCCCTGGGTGACCGCAAGCACCCCGGCGGCACCGGCCAGCGAGATCACCGGTCCGTGCAGGTGCGTCCCGGTCGCCGCGTTGAGCGTCAACACCAGCAGCGACCCCGCCGCAGCGCCGGTGGCCAACGACGGTGTCAGCAGCCCGCCGGCTCCGCCGGCACGCAGGAACAGCGCGGTCAGCAACGGCTTCAACAGCAAGATCACGGCCGCCGACGACAGCGTCATCCCGCTGGCCAGACTGACCGTCAGGATGCTCTTGCCGTTTCCGGGCAGCTGGGGCCACCAATGCGAACAGATGCCGGTCAGCAATCCCGCGGCCGCCAGCGCGGGGATCAGCATCCAAGACCGCAGCATGGGGCGCGGCCGCGCCGCGGCCATGATCCGGTTGAAGGTCAAACCCACCACCAGCGCGAAGGGCGCCAGCAACAATCCGTGCGCACTGAGCAGATAGGTCGATTCGGCACGGGGCCAGTCGAGTTCGGGGCGGTCATGGGTGACGGCCGAACCGATCGCGACGGCCAGGCTGGACGTGATCAGCGCCGCCCCCACCGCCCGCAACCGCCAGGTGTTGAGCATGATCCGCAGGGCGAACAGCGCCCCGGCCAGCGGGACGGCGTAGACCGCCGCCAGCCCGGCCCCGGCGGCACATGCCAGCAGGATCTCCCGATCGCCGGGTGACAGCCGCCGCAACCATCGGCAACCCACGTCGGTGAGGGCCGCGGCGAATTGGCGTGGCGCGCCTTCGCGGCCGAGCGAGGCGCCGGAGCCCACCAGCACGATCTGCAGCGCGGCGTCGATGCTCCACGACACCGGCGGTATCGGATCATGCCGCGCGATGGTTCCGGCCAGCGGCGGCACCTTGGCGCTGCGGCGCAAGATCCACCAGCCCAGTCCCGCCAGCGCGGCACCGACCATCGGCCCCACCGCGCGCCGGACCGGACTGCTGCCGGTGATCCCGTCGAGCAGTGAGCCGAAAGTGTAGTGGTAGGTGAGGTGTTCGACGAAGCGCAGCACCACCGTCGTCGACAAACCGGCGAGCCCGGCCAGCAGGCCGGCGATGATCACCGCGCAGAAAAAGTCGAGGTTGGGGCGGGCCGGCCGGTTAGGCACCGCACGAATCTAGCCTGCGGCGACGTTGGGACCCAGGTTTGGGCCGGTGTCGCGCTCCGCGGGCGCGCCCTTGAGGCCGTGCCAGAACAAGTCGATCATCATCTCGGCCGCCTCGTCGACGTCGATGTCGCCGACGCTGAGCCGGGTCCCCACCGCCTCTCCCGCCCCTACCAGCGCAACCGCCATCATGTCGATTTCGGCGTCGGAGCGCGGGCTGCGAGTCCCGGCGTGCAGCATCCCGGCGACCAGGTCGATGATCTGCTCGCGTCCCTCGCGCACCGTCTGGGCGAACGCTTGCGAGCTGGTGGCCTGGGTGTACATCACGATCCACGACGCCCGGTTGGTGTCGATGTAGCGCAGGAACGACACTATGGCGTTGCGCAGCAAGTCCTTTGGGCTCACAGTCAAGTCGATGTCGGCGCGCAGCGCGTCGATGAACCGGTTCATCTCACGGTTCAGGCAGGCGCCGAACAGATCTTCCTTGGAGCCGTAGTACAGGTACAGCATCGGCTTGGAGATTTGCGCCGCGGCGGCGATGGTGTCCATCGAGGTCTCGTGATAGCCGTTTTCCGAGAACATCTGCACGGCGGCATCCAGCATCTGCTGCTCGCGGACAGCACGCGGTAGCCGCTTCGTACCACCTGCCATTGCCGTGCACCCCTCCAGCCGGTCGATCCGACTCTAGGGTAGGCAATGCGGGTTCAGCTAATGACCACAGTGCGGAGAGACGTTCTTCATCGCCGCCACCCGC
This sequence comes from Mycobacterium persicum, assembly GCF_002086675.1. Lineage (GTDB taxonomy): Bacteria > Actinomycetota > Actinomycetes > Mycobacteriales > Mycobacteriaceae > Mycobacterium > Mycobacterium persicum. Next base: position 48,869 of record NZ_MVIF01000029.1, on the reverse strand, counting down.
ACCACCGATTCGTCGATCGCGGGCATCTGCAATTCGCCGGCGGCCAATGCCTGTTCCAACCGGTCCAGGACGGCGGGCACCTCTTTGGTGGTGACCCACAACGCGATATCGGTGCCGGCCTGCAAGGTGCGTAACACCGCCTCGGCCACGCCGTACCGATCCGAGATGGCGGCCATGCTGGACAGGTCGTCGCTGAACACCGGGCCTCCGAACGCAGGCCCGCCATATCCGGTGCCGGTGCGCAGCAGGTCCACCGCGGCCTTGCTCAGGCTGGCCGGTTCGCTGCCGGTCAACCCGGGAACTTGCAGATGCCCCACCATCACTGCGACCGGGGTCCGGGTCAGCAGGGTGCGGTAGGGCACCAGGTCGCTGGCCACCAGCTCGCTCAACGGCGGCGTCGTCACCCCGCCGGTGTGCGAATCGCCCGAGCCGCGCCCGTGGCCCGGGAAGTGCTTGAGCACCGGCAGCAGCTCGGCATCGCGCAGCCCCTGCGCGTAGGCGCCGGCGTAGGCGGTGACCTTATCCGGATCCGAGCCGAACGAGCGGTCCCCGATCACCGTGTCGTCGGGCGCGTCGGTGACGTCGACCACCGGCGCGAAGTCGACGGTGATACCGAGCTTCTTCATCTGCCGGCCCCGCTCCAGCGCCACGTCGTGGACCTGGGCGACGGTTTGGGTCTGGGCCAGTTCCCGGGCCGACGGACCCCGGCCGCCGAGCAGCGAATGCAACCGCGACACCCGGCCGCCTTCCTCGTCGACGCCACCGGCCAGCGGCAGCGGGCCGGCGCCGGCGGCGAGATCGGCCAGCGGGCCGTTCAACATGGACAGGTCGGTGTCGCTGCCGATCAGGATGCCGCCGACGTGATAGGTGCTCACCACGGCCTTGGCGTCGGCGGCGTCGCGCACCCCCACCATCAGCAGCTGGGCCAGCTTGTCGCGGGTGGACAACGAGGCCGGCACCGCCGTCGGGTCGGCACACACCCGCGGTGCCGGAGCGGCGACCGGGGGCGGTCCGGGCGGCGTGCTCGACGCCGTCGTCGACGACGATCCGGTCCGGGTGCCGCCGTGGCTGCAGGCGGCCACCAGCACCGATACGGCCGCAAGCACCGTCAGTGTGCGCGGAAAAGCCATCCGGACATGCTGTCACGGTGGTGTTTCGGCGCCGGGTTCGGGGGCAACCACTGTTACGTTGTCGACCGACCTGGGGCGAGACGTCGCGCCCCGCCCCGATGATCGCTGCCGACAGCCATGAGATCGCGTTCTGCTAGGTTGGCGCTAAGTTTCTTTCAGCGTTTCTTTCAGCCACCTTTCACCACGACGTCACGCCTCAAGGAGCTCACGATGAACCGGATCGTCGCGCCCGCCGCCGCGAGCGTGGTGGTTGGTCTGTTGCTGGGCGCGGCCGCAATCTTCGGTATCACCCTGATGGTGCAGCAGGACACGAAGCCGCCATTACCCGGGGGCGATCCGTCGTCATCGGTGCTCAACCGGGTCGAGTACGGCAACCGTAGCTAGCCCGGCGGCGTCGGCTTCGAAGGTCAGCGCGGCGGCGCTTGCAGCAAACCCGCTGGTGACGCCCCTCTCCCGGCGGTGGCTGCTGTTGGTCGCGGCGGTGTCGCTGACGCTGACGTTCGCCCAATCCCCCGGGCGGGTCTCCCCCGACACCAAACTCGATCTCATCGCCAACCCGCTGCGGTTCCTGGCGCGCGCGACGAACCTGTGGAACAGCGAGCTGCCGTTCGGCCAATCTCAGAACCAGGCCTATGGCTACCTGTTTCCGCACGGGACGTTCTTCCTCGTCGGCCATCTGCTGGGAGTCCCGGGGTGGCTCACCCAGCGGCTGTGGTGGGCGGTGCTGCTGACGGTCGGCTTCTGGGGATTGCTGCGGGTCGCCGAGGCGCTGGGCATCGGTAGCCCGGCATCGCGGGTGATCGGGGCGGCCGCGTTTGCGCTGTCGCCGCGGGTGCTGACCACGCTGGGGTCGATCTCGTCGGAAACGCTGCCGATGATGCTGGCGCCATGGGTGCTGCTGCCGACGATTTTGGCCCTGCGGGGCACGTCGGGCCGATCGGTACGGGCGCTGGCGGCCCAGGCCGGTGTGGCGGTGGCGCTGATGGGCGCGGTGAACGCCATCGCGACGCTGGCCGGTTGTCTGCCCGCGGTGATCTGGTTGGCTTGTCACCGGCCCAACCGTTTGTGGTGGCGCTATACCGCATGGTGGCTGCTGGCGCTGGTGTTGGCGACGCTGTGGTGGGTGGTGTCGCTGACTCAGCTGCGCGGGGTCAGTCCGCCGTTTCTGGACTTCATCGAATCCTCCGGCGTGACGACCCAATGGTCCTCGCTGGTGGAGGTGTTGCGCGGCACCGACAGCTGGACGCCGTTCGTGGCGCCCGACGCAACCGCGGGGGCGCCGCTGGTGACCGGGTCGGTCGCGATCCTGGGCACCTGTCTGGTGGCGGCGGCCGGGCTGGCCGGGCTGGCCAGTCCGGCGATGCCGGCTCGCGGCCGGCTGGTGGCGATGCTGCTGGTCGGCGTGGTGTTGCTGGCCGTCGGGTACGGCGGCGGGCTGGGCTCGCCGCTGGCCCATCAGGTGCAGGCGTTCTTGGACGCCGGCGGCACGCCGCTGCGCAATGTGCACAAGGTGGGGCCGGTGATCCGGCTGCCGCTGGTCTTGGGCATCGCGGGGTTGCTGGGTCGGATACCGCTGCCCGGCAGCGTGCCCAGGTCGCAGTGGCTTCGCGCGGTTGCGCACCCCGAGCGCGACAAGCGGGTGGCCGTCGGAATCGTCGTGCTCACCGCGATGGCGGTCAGCACCTCGCTCGCCTGGACCGCTCGGCTCACCCCGCCTGGCACCTTCACTGCGATACCCCGGTACTGGCAGGAGGCCGCCGACTGGCTCAGCGCGCACAACACCGGGACACCGACGCCGGGGCGGGTGCTGGTGGTGCCCGGGGCGCCGTTCGCCACCCAGGTCTGGGGCACCAGCCACGACGAGCCGCTGCAGGTGCTGGGCAGCAGCCCGTGGGGGGTACGCGACTCCATTCCCCTGACCCCGCCGCAGACCATCCGGGCGCTGGACTCGGTGCAGCGCTTGTTCGCCGCCGGACGCCCCTCCGCCGGCCTGGCGGATACTCTTGCCCGCCAAGGCATTTCGTATCTGGTGCTGCGTAACGATCTGGACCCCGAGACGTCGCGCTCGGCACGCCCGATCCTGGTGCACCGCGCCATCGCCGGCTCACCCGGGCTGGCGAAGGTGGCGGAGTTCGGCGCGCCGGTGGGTCCCGGCTCGCTGGCCGGGTTCGTCAGCGACAGCGGACTGCGGCCGCGCTATCCCGCGGTAGAGATCTACCAGGTGGGTGGCGCGGGTGCGCCCTACTTGGTCGACACCGACCGGCTGCCCCGCGTCGACGGCGGGCCCGAGGTGCTGCTGCGTCTCGACGAACGGCGGCGGCTGTCTGGCCAACCGGCGCTGGGTCCGGTGCTGCTGACGGCCGATGCCGTCGCCGCCGGTCTGACGGCTCCGCTGGTGACGGTCACCGACACCCCGGTGGCCCGCGAAACCGATTACGGCCGGGTGGATCAGCACTCCTCGGCGATCCGGGCGCCCGGGGACGCCCGACACACCTACAACCGGGTGCCCGACTATCCGGTACCCGGCGCCGACGTGGTGTACGGCGGGTGGACCGGCGGCCGCGTCACGGTGTCCAGCTCGTCGGCGGATTCCACCGCCATGCCCGACGTGGCCCCGGCCACCTCGGCGGCGGCCGCGATCGACGGTGACTCGGCGACCGCCTGGGTGTCCAACGCACTGCAGGCCGCCGTCGGGCAGTGGCTGCAGGTGGACTTCGATCATCCGGTGGCCAACGCCGTCATCACCCTGACACCGAGTGCGACCGCCGTCGGCGCGCAGATCCGGCGCATCCTGGTCGAGACCGCCACCGGCAGCACCACCCTGCGGTTCGACGAGGCAGGCAAGCCGCTCACCGCGGCGCTGCCCTACGGCGAAACGCCGTGGGTGCGGGTCACCGCGGCCGCCACCGACGACGGGTCTGCCGGGGTGCAGTTCGGTATCACCGATCTGGCGATCACCCAGTACGACGCGTCCGGGTTCGCCCACCCGGTGCAGTTGCACCACACCGTGTCGGTACCCGGGCCGCCGGCGGATTCGACGATCGCGCGCTGGGACCTGGGGTCCGAATTGTTGGGCCGGCCGGGTTGCGCGCTCGCCTCCGACAGCGTGCGCTGCGCCGCGTCGATGGCCCTGGCGCCCGAGGAGCCCGTCAACTTCAGCCGCACGCTCACCGTGCCGCGCCCGACGACGGTGACCCCGACGGTGTGGGTGCGGCCCAGGCAGGGGCCCAAACTTGCCGATCTGATCGCTGAGCCGGACACCACCCGCGCGCACGGCGACTCCGATGTGCTCGACGTCGCGGGCTCGGCCTACGCCGCCACCGACGGCGACCCCGCCACCGCATGGACCGCACCGCAGCGGGTGGTGCAGTACAAGTCGCCGCCGACCCTGACCGTGAGCCTGCCGCGACCCACCGAGGTGGCCGGACTGCGGCTGCTGCCCAGCCGGTCGGCGTTGCCCGCCCATCCGACGATGGTGGCCGTCGACCTGGGCGACGGGCCCCAGGTGCGTGCGGTCAATCGCGACGGCGAGCCTCAGACGCTGTCGTTACACCCCCGCATCACCGACACGGTCACCATCAGCCTGCTCGACTGGGAAGACATCATCGACCGCAATGCGCTGGGCTTCGACCAACTCAAGCCTCCCGGGCTGGCCGAGGTGACCGCGCTCGGAACCGACGGCAGCCCGATCGCGGCCGCGGATGCCGTGCGGAACCGATCCCGAGAGATCACCGTCGACTGTGCGCACGGCCCGGTCATCGCGGTGGCCGGCCGCTTCGTACACACCTCGATTCGGACCACGGTGGGCGCGCTGCTGGACGGCGAACCGGCTACGGCGCTGCCCTGCGAACGCGAGCCCATCTCGCTGCCGGCCGGCCAACAGGAGCTGCTGATCGGTCCGGGAGCGGAATTCGTTGTCGACGGCGCCCAGCTGACGGCTCCGGAGGCAGCCGAATTACCCTCCACCACAACGGTTCCCGCCGCAACCGGGGTGTGGGGCCCGGGCCGTCGGGAAGTGCGGGCGCCCGCCTCGGCGACCTCGCGAGTGCTGGTCATTCCGGAAAGCATCAACCCCGGTTGGGTGGCGCATACCAGTAGCGGCGCCAGGCTGACTGCGGTTGCGGTCAATGGCTGGCAGCAGGGCTGGGTGGTGCCCGCCGGTGATCCCGGCACCATCACCCTCACCTTCGCGCCCAACTCGGTGTATCGATCGGGCCTGGCTTTCGGGCTTACGTTGCTGCCGGTGCTGGCCCTGCTCGCGCTCTGGCGGCGACGAGGCCAGGACCATGGCCATGCGGCCGTACGCCCTTGGGCACCCGGGCCGTTGGCGGCGGTCGCGGTGCTGACGGCCGGGGGTGCGATTGCCGGGGTGGCGGGAGTTGCCGTGGTAGGCGCAGCGTTCGGGCTGCGGTATGTATTGCGCGACCGGGAGCGGGTGCTCGACCGGATCACCGTCGGATTGAGCGCGGGTGGTCTGATTCTCGCGGGGGCAGTATTGTCCCGTCATCCGTGGCGCTCGGTGGACGGCTACGCCGGCCACTCGGCCAGTGTCCAACTGCTGGCGCTGATTTCGCTCGCGGTGTTGGCCGCATCGGTGTCGATGCCGGCTTGGGATAGCAGTCCCGGACGGGACCCCGAACAGGAGACTTGACGTGGAGTTCTTTCGAAGCCCCGGGCCAATTGCCATGGCGCACCGGGGTTTTACCTCGTTCAGGCTGCCCAAGAACAGCATGGCGGCGTTTCACGAGGCGGTGAAGCTTGGGTTTCGCTACCTCGAGACAGACGTTCGCGCCACCCGCGACGGCGTCGCGGTGATCCTGCATGACCGCCGCCTCCCGCTCGCATCCGGAACCCCGGGTGCGATCGACCAATTATCCTGGCGGCAGGCCAGCGCGGCGGATCTGGGCTCCGGAGAACCGATTCCGACACTCGAAGAACTACTTGTCACATTCCCGGACGCGCGGGTCAATATCGACATCAAGGCAGAGTCGGCCATCGAACCGACCGTCGAGGTCATCGAGCGGTTGAAGGTGCACGACCGGGTGCTGATCGCGTCGTTTTCCGACCGGCGTCGCCAGCGGGCCGTGCGTCTGCTCACCCGGCGGGTCGCCAGTGCGGCGGGTACGGGTGCTTTCATGGCGTTCATGGCGGCCCGGTCGGCGGGCCGGCGGGCGTATGCGCAGCGGCTGCTGCGCGACAGCGACTGCGTGCAGTTGCCGCCGCGGTTAGGTGGCGTGCCGGTGATCACGCCGGCGTTGCTGCGGGCCATGCATGCTTCCGGACGCCAGGTGCACGCCTGGACGATCGACGACCCCGCGGCCATGCATGCGCTGCTCGACATCGGTGTGGACGGCATCATCACCGATCGTGCGGACCTGCTCCGTGAGGTGCTTACCTCACGGGGACAGTGGTAGCGGCGCGGCAGCTGTTGGCTACCGGTTTGCCGACTGGTTAACTGGATACGCGGTCACCGTCCGAGGAGTACTGCCATGGGATGGTTTTCGGCACCCGACTACTGGCTGGGCAGAATGGTGCTCGAGCGGGGCACCGCGGTCATCTACCTGACGGCGTTCGTCGCCGCCGCGCTGCAGTTCCGGGCGCTCATCGGAGAGCAGGGAATGCTGCCGGTGCCGCGATATGTGGCCGAAAGGTCCTTCTGGCAAACACCGAGCCTCTTTCACCTTCGTTATTCCGACCGATTGTTCGCCGCCGCGTGCTGGTTCGGCGCCCTGCTGTCGGCAGCGGTCGTCACCGGTTTGGCCGACTTGGTCCCGTTGTGGGCCGCCATGCTGATGTGGCTCACACTGTGGCTGCTGTATCTGTCGATCGTCAACGTGGGCCAGGTGTGGTACGGATTCGGTTGGGAGTCATTGCTACTCGAAACCGGATTCCTGATGATCTTCCTGGGCAACGCTCGGGTGGCACCGCCGATTCTGACGTTGTGGCTGCTGCGTTGGCTGCTGTTTCGGGTCGAGTTCGGCGCGGGACTGATCAAGATGCGCGGTGACCCGTGCTGGCGCAACCTCACATGCCTGTACTACCACCATGAGACGCAGCCCATGCCGGGGCCGCTGAGCTGGTTCTTCCATCACCTGCCCAAGCCGCTGCACCGGATCGAGGTGGCGGGCAACCACTTTGCGCAACTCGTGGTGCCGTTCGGATTGTTCGCCCCGCAACCGGTCGCCAGCATCGCCGCAGCCGTCATCATCGTCACCCAGCTGTGGTTGGTGTTGTCGGGAAACTTCTCCTGGCTCAACTGGCTGACGATCCTGCTGGCATGCAGCGCCGTCGACCAGGCGTCGCTGGCGGCCGTGCTGCCGGTCCCTGCTCAACCCGCGCTGGCCGGGCCGCCGCTGTGGTTCACCGTCCTGGTGTTCGTGCTCGCCGCGGCGGTGTTGATTCTGAGCTACTGGCCGGCACGCAACATGCTGTCCACCCGGCAGCGGATGAACATGTCCTTCAACCCCTTTCATTTGATCAACACCTACGGCGCATTCGGCAGCATCAGCCGCACCCGCCACGAGGTGGTGATCGAAGGAACCGCCGAAGACGAGATCACCGGCGACACGGTGTGGCAAGAGTACGAATTCAAGGGTAAGCCCGGCTCGGTGCGCAGATTGCCGCGGCAATGGGCGCCCTACCACCTTCGTTTGGACTGGCTGATGTGGTTTGCCGCGATATCTCCGGGCTACGCGCTGCCCTGGATGACACCGTTGCTGACGCGGCTGTTGCGCAACGATCGGCCGACGCTGAAGCTGTTGCGGTGCAACCCGTTTCCGGATGTGCCACCGCGATACGTGCGTGCCCAGATTTATCAGTATCGCTTCACCACTTTTCAGGAGCTGCGGCGCGACCACGCCTGGTGGCATCGCACGCTGGTGGGTAGCTATGTGCGGCCGATGTCGCTCGGGAGAGCCAAATCACCGCCCGGGTGAGGCGCCGAATGACATCATGGCGAATGTGACCATCTGGTTAGTCCCTGCGCCACACCTGTTCCTCCGTCGGTGGACATCCATTGTGCCCATCTATCCGCGACAACGAGGCATCGCGCTGCTCCCCGGCTTGCGACGTCGTCACGGGATTATCGATCCGGTCGACCGATGACATTCGTTGTGTCGCTGCACATCCGGCCACGTCTACGTTGTCGGCGACGTCCCGAACCGCCGATCCAGCGAGGTCCGTTTCCTCCTTGGCGGACAACTGCATATCGGTTGCCCGGCCGTCGCGGGGCAGCTCCGCGGTAGCGTCGGTACTACCAGCCCTGGAGTTTGCGCCATCGGAAATTCCCGCACCAACCGACCGGATAGAGGGGTTATGACCGAACCGACCGTCACCAACGTCACCGAAAACAAGCGTTACGAGATCAGCGCCGACGGCGTGCGGGCCGGGCTGACCGCCTACGTCGACACCGCCGACACCGGCGGTCAGCGCATCTTCTACCACACCGAAGTCGACGACAGGTTCGCCGGTCGGGGCCTGGCAAACAGACTCATCGCCGCGGCGCTGGCAGACACCCGCGCCGCGGGAAAGCGCATCGTGGCGATCTGCCCGTTCGTCGCGGCCTACGTCGACAAACATGACGACTACGACGATATCCTCGACCCGATCACTCCGCAGGCCCATGCGGCGGTGCGCGCTCGGACTTGAGTTCGGCCTTGAGCTCGGCGTAGTTCGTCAGCCGAGCCCGGCGTCGGCAAGCAGCCCCGACAGTCCGTGTTCGCGGCAGCGCGCGACGACCGCGGGTGCCAGGGCCTCGGCGTCGTCGATTTTCCCTGTCGCCCTGAGGGTTTCAACTAGCAGCAGCTGCGCACCCAATGCCGCCCAGGGCCGTCGCGCACCGTCGATTCCGGCCAGCAGCTCGGCGGCACGCCGGCATGCCTGCTCCTGATCGTCTGCCGAGCCGCTCGCCGACAACAGCCGAATAGCGGAGTCCTCGTCGAGTTCGGCGATGATCGTGGCGATGCCGTCGCCCCGGGGCGGCTGATGAATGGTGCGGGGCGCTCGCAACCGGGCCGCGACCTCCTGTGGGATCGGGATACCCAGCCGGATTCGCTCGTTGTTGACGGCCGCCGCCAGCCGCGGCAGCCGCAGCCGCTCCGCCGCCGCCATCCCATCGGTGAGGCGATCGACCGCGGCCCCCCGATCCCGTTGCAGTGCCTTGACTCTTGCACCGGTCACGTATCTGGCGATCATGATGTCGACTCCGGCACCCTCGGACTCCAGCTGGTAGCCCTCGTCCAGCAGACGGGCGGCCTCGGCTAATTCGCCGGTCTGGTAGAGCAATTCGCCGAGAAGGGCGCTGGCGAGCCGTGCCGCGTAGGAGTGCGGTCCCGCCGTCGCGCCCAGCTCGTAGGCCTCCCGGAAATTCCTCAGGGCGCCTTGAATGTCGAGGGTGTACCTGGCCGCGATGCCGCCGAAGCACTGTGCGTACACACCCGCGAAGGGGCCCATCATCTCCTGGTAGGGCTGCGCCCACGCGAGCAGCCGATTAGCGGCGTCGAACTCGAAACGGTGGACCGCGGCGAACGCTGCCAGGCTTCCCGCCACGCCGCCCACCCGCGGATGGAAGCTGTCCGGCCGTGCCAGTGCCTCGGCAACCAGATGATCGATGGCGTCCACCCTATCGGCGAAGACCTCGCCGACTGCGCGCAGCACGTCGGCCTCCACCCGCAGATCTGCCCGCGCCACATCGGTGAGGTCTGCGCGCTCCAGGGCCGTCTCGAATGACTTCAGCGCCGCGGCGGCGGGCGCCAACCGTTGCAGCAGAACGTTGGTCCACGCCAGGGTCAGCTGTAGCCGCGCTCTCGAAACCACTAGTCGCGGCGGCAGTTTCTTGACGATTTCCAGCAGCGTCGTCATCTTCGATTGCTCGAGCAGGTTCGTCTCGTCCTGCTCGACCAGGTCGACCGCCCGCGCGGTGTCGCCGGAGGCCAGCGCGTGGTCGACGGCTTCGTTGAGGTGGTCGTGTTCGGCGAACCAGTCCGCAGCCACGCGATGAAGTTGGTCTACCCGGTCGGGGTGATCACATTCGAGCCGGTGGCGCAGGAATTCGGCGAACAAGTGATGGTAGCGAAACCAGTTCGGGTCCTTGTCGATTCGCTGCAGGAACAGGCCGCGCTGCTCGATGTCCTCCAGCATGGCCTGCCCGCGCGGCACCTCCGCGAGCGCGGACGCCAGCCCACCACAGATGCGCCCGGTGATCGATGTCGCCAGCAAGAAGTCGAGCAGCTCCGGTTCCAGGCTGTCCAGCACGTTCTCGGCGAGGAAATCGCCAATCATCTCGCTCGCACCGGACATCCGGCTCACCAGGCTGCCGGCGTCGGCGCCGCCGCGCAGCGACAACGCCGCCAATTGCAGCGCGGCGACCCATCCGTCGGTCGAGGCGGTCAGTGCCCGCACGTCGCCATCCGGCAGCCGCAGGCCATCGACATCGTTGAGCAGCGATCGCGCCTCCTCGACGTCGAAACGCAAAGCATCACAGTCGATTTCGACGAGTTCGTCGCGTATCCGCATTTTGCTCACCGGCAGCCCGGCACGTGACCAGCCGGTGACGATGACTTGCAGATGATGGCAGCCGCGCTCGAGCAGAAAACCGAGCGCGCCGATCGTCTGGGTATCCGACACCCGGTGCCAGTCGTCGATGACCACCACCAGCCGGTCGTCATTCCGGTGCATCTCGTCGATGAGCGCGGTCAGCACATATCGGGCGGCGTCGTCGCCGTGATCGTCGAGCACCTGCCCCAGCGACGCGGCAAGCGCCGGGCGAACCTGCCGGATCGACTCGAGCAGGTGCGCCAGAAACCACACCACGTTGTTGTCGTCGTCGTCGATGGTCAGCCAGCCCACGCCGACCGGGTCCCGCGAAAGCTCCTGGCGCCACTGGGCCGCCAGCGTGCTCTTGCCGAAACCGGAGGGCGCGTGGATGAGGACCAGCCGTCGCCGCCCGCCCGCCCGCAACACGTCGAGCAGCCGGTTACGGACAACCAGCGATCGGGTCGGAACCGGCGGTCGGTACTTCGTCGTCGGCGTCGGCGGTGTCGGCGTGGCTCCGGTGTCCCGCCGCACCGCCGAGGGAGCCACCAGCGACGTCCGGCGCTCCACGCCCAGGTCGACCGGCAGGGCCATCTCGTCGACGGCGACGCCGCTGGCGCGCTGAACTTCGCGCAGCTCGTCGCCGAACGCCGCCGCACCCGGCGGGCGCGCCGCGGGATCGCGCGCCATCGCCCGTTCGATGACCGCGGCCACGTCAGCCGGCAGTCCGCGCTCCCGCAGATCCGGTACCGGCTGCGACGTGATGCGCAGGAACTGAGCGACGACCTTCTCACCGCTGCGGCGCTCGAACGCGGCGTGCCCGGTCAGCGCGCAAAACAGAGTAGCGCCAAGGGAATACAAATCCGATGCCGGTGTGGGCGCCTTGCCTTCGAGCACTTCGGGCGCGGTGAACGCCGGCGAGCCGGTGATGATCCCGGTGGCGGTCTGGAAGCCGCCGGACATCCTGGCGATGCCGAAGTCGGTCAGCTCCGGTTCGCCGTACTCGGTCAGCAGGATGTTCGCCGGCTTGACGTCACGGTGCAGGATGCCGGCACGATGGGCGGCCTCGAGCGCACCCGCGAGCTTCACGCCGATGCGCAGCGTCTCAACCCAATCCAGCGGCCCGTGTTTACGGATCAGCGATTCCAGCGAATTCTTGGCGTGGTAGGGCATCACGATGAACGGCCGGCCGCTCACCGTGGTGCCGACCTGCAGGATGGTCACGATGTTCGGATGGCCGGACAGCTTGCCCATGGCATGCTGCTCACGCAGGAAGCGCTCGAGGTTCTCCGGGTCCAGGTCGGTGGTCAGCACCTTGACCGCGACCGTGCGGTCCAGCAGCGGCTGAGCGCACCGGTATACGACGCCGAAACCTCCGCGCCCGATCTCGCCGACCTCGTCGAATCCCGCCTCGCGAAGTTCCGCGGGGATGTCGGGAACCAGACCCCGCTGCGTCGGGTGCGAATCGACGTCGACCATCGCCGGTCACTATCCTCCCCAGGGAGCTGTTGAGCTCCGCTGACATTGACACCCTAGCGCCGATTGCGGTCAGCGAAAACGCGCTGCGGGGCCCGCCACGTGCTTGATACGGCAATCCGTGCGCCAGTGCCTGCCGGGGCCGGGCCCGACTGGCTCGGCCGAGTGATGCCGTTTACTGGCAACCGCTCCCCGGTCGCGCTGCCCGAAGTCGAGGCAGACGCCCCACGCGACCGCGGCGGCTGCGGACCGATGATCAGTGCAGCGCGGCCGCCGTGGCCGTAACCACTGCATAAGAGGTAAGCGGTGAACACGATCTCGAGACTTTCGGAATTTCAGGTGACGACGTCGACGACGACGTCAGTTGGGTTGGTGACGATGTCGTACACGGCGGATCGCTTCTGTGACTGGGCGACCAGCGCCCTGATCTCGTCGGCGGTGGCGTCAGCGTCGATCCGGTAGGTCACCTTGATACCGCTGAAACCATTGCGGACGGTGGGATCGGCCCCGAGGATACCGAGAATGTCTTCCCCGGCCTCGACGGTCGCGCGCACCGAGCGTAACTGAATCCCACGCCGCTGGGCGATCGATGCGATGCCGGCGGTCAGGCAGCCGGCGAGCGCTACCAGTACGTATTCGACTGGGGCGGCGCCGTTGTCATGGCCAGCAAACGCCACCGGATGATCGATGTCGTAGGTGAACGGCGTCTTGTGGTGCTGTACCTCCCCCAAGCCATAGAACGTGTCGATGGTGGCTCGACTGTGGGTTCCGTTGACCCAGTGGTGATTTGCGCGCCACTCGAATTGGGCCAATTCCGGTTCCGCGACCAATGTGGTGCGGGCGCCGAGCAGGGCATCGACGTTGACGCCGTTGTCGACGGAAGTGTTCGTGGTGGTCATGGCTTTCCTTTCTGTGCTCCAACCGGTTTGATCTTGAGGTTGGCCTTTTCTCATGATTTGCAACGACTCCCGCCTGCAATTCCGCCGCGGATGAGAGTCGGTGCCGCTCGGTCATGCATATGATGGTGCTGGCGCCGATAATGTGCGCGCATGAGGCATCTGCCCCAAGTTCTGCAGAGCTGCAAGGTGTTTGGAAGACTGCCTAGCCAGGAAGCGCCGACCGACGCTACAGTGTGCCGTCCAACTGTCCAAGCCGGTCCGTCAGGCGCAGGTTCTCGGAGTAGTCGACGGGGCAGGAGATCAGCGAGACACCGTCGTCGGCGAGCGCGGCCTTGAGTGTCGGCAGCAATTCCTCGGCGCTGGTGACGCGATACCCCTTGGCGCCAAAGCTTTGCGCGTAGCTCACCACATCAGGGTTTCCGAACTTGACGTAATAGTGTTCGCCGAGTTCGAGGTCCATCTTCCACTCGATGAGCCCGTAACCGCCGTCCTCCCAGATCAGCACCACCAGCGGTATCCGCTCCCGGACGGCGGTCTCGATTTCCTGCGAGTTCATCAGAAACGCGCCGTCGCCGACGACGGCCAGCACCTTGGCCTCCGGCCGGGCCAGCCGGACACCGATGGCTCCCGGAAGGGCAAAACCCATGGTGGACAGGCCATTTGATATCAGGCAGGTGTTGCGCCGGTAGGTCGGGTACAGCCGGGCCATCCACATCTTGGTGGCCCCGGTGTCGACCAGTACCACGTCGTTGCGCCCGAGCGCCGATCGGGTGTCGGCAACCACCCGTTGCGGCGCCAGGGGAAAACGCGAATCCTGTTGTCCCCGAGCGAATTCCTCTTCGAGCAAGCCCGAACCGGGTACGTCGGTGCCGCAGTCGAAGCGGTGCCCGGACAGCGCGTCCGTCAACGCATCCAGGGACGCGCTGATGTCGCCGATGATCCCGACGTCGACCGGATAGTGCGCGTCGACTTCGGCCGGGAAGCGGTGGATGTGAATGATCTTCTTGTCGGCGCCCGGATTGATCTGGACGGGGTCGAATTCCTGCAGCTCGTAACCGACGGCGATCACCACGTCGGCGTCGTCGAACCCGAAGTTGACGTAGTCGTGCCGCATGAACCCCATGGTGCCGATGCTGTTGGGGTGGTCGTCGGGCATCACGCCCTTGCCGTGGAAGGTGTTGGCCACCGGCACGCCGAGCCCGTCAGAGAAGCGGACCAGCGCCGCGGTCGCGTCGCCCCGGGCGGCGCCGTGCCCGGCCAGCACGACGGGCCGGCGCGCCGCGCGCAGGATCTCGACGGCGCGGGCCACCTGACCGGCCGCCGGCGCTTCGGCGCGCACCACATTGCGCGGTAGCGGGGCCAGGCCGCAATAGTCGGCTGCGTCGGTATCCAGATGCTCGGGCACCGCTAGGTACACCGCCGCCGGGCGTTCGGTCTCGGCGACCTTGAACGCCTTGCGGAACATCTCCGGTATGGCGCGCGCGGTGGGGACGCCGGCGGCCCAGCGGGTGATCGGGGCGAACATCGACACCAGGTCGACGTACTGGTGCGACTCCTTGAACTGCCGGTCGTGGCCCACCTGCGCGGAGATCGCGACCATCGGGGTGCTGTTGGTGGTCGCGTCGGCGACACCGAGTTGCATGTTGATCGCGCCCGGGCCCAGCGTCGTCGACACCACCGCCGCCCGGCCCGTGACCCGGCCGTACATCTCGGCCATGAACGCCGCCGCCTGCTCGTGCCGGGTCAGCACATAGCGGATGTCCGATGCGGCCAACGCCTGTACGAAACGGATGTTCTCCTCGCCCGGTATCCCGAAGACGACGGAAACCCCCTCGCTTTCCAGGCACTTCACCATGAGCTGGGCAGCGGTAGTCACACTGGCCACCATAGTGGCAGGCTGGGCGGGGAACCTTCCGCTAGACCACCAGCAGAGGATGTCACCGTGCCCATCGCCACGATCAACCCCGCCACCGGAGAGACCGTCAAGACCTTCACACCGGCGACCCGCGAAGAAGTCGACGCCGCGATCGCGCGCGCCTATGAGCGGTTCACCGACTACCGCCACACCAGCTACGCGCAGCGCGCCCAATGGGCCAACGCCACCGCCGACCTGCTCGAGGCCGAGGCCGACCAGACCGCGGCGGTGATGACGCTCGAGATGGGCAAGACACTGGCCTCGGCGAAGGCCGAGGTGCTTAAGTGCGCCAAGGGATTTCGCTACTACGCCGAGAACACCGAAGCACTGCTCGCCGACGAGCCGATCGACGCGGCGAAGGTCGGGGCCGCCAGGGCCTACACCCGCTACCAGCCGCTGGGGGTGGTGCTGGCCGTGATGCCGTGGAACTTCCCGCTGTGGCAGGCGGTCCGGTTCGCCGCGCCCGCCCTGATGGCCGGCAACGTGGGTCTGTTGAAGCACGCGTCGAACGTGCCGCAGTGCGCGTTGTATCTCGCCGACGTCATCGCCCGGGGCGGATTCCCCGACGGCTGCTTCCAGACGTTGCTGGTCCCGTCCAGCGCGGTGGAACACATCCTGCGGGATTCGCGGGTGGCCGCGGCCACGTTGACCGGCAGCGAACCCGCGGGCCAGTCGGTGGGCGCGATCGCCGGCGACGAGATCAAACCGACCGTGCTCGAGCTCGGCGGCAGCGACCCGTTCATCGTGATGCCGTCGGCCGACCTGGACGAGGCGGTCAAGACGGCCGTCACCGCCCGGGTGCAGAACAACGGCCAATCCTGCATCGCCGCAAAGCGGTTCATCGCGCACGCCGACATCTACGACGCCTTCGTCGACAAGTTCGTCGAGCGGATGTCCGCTTTGCGGGTCGGTGACCCGACCGACCCGGACACCGACGTGGGTCCGCTGGCCACCGAGTCGGGCCGCGACGAGATCGCCAAACAGGTCGACGACGCCGCGGCGGCCGGCGCGGTGATCCGCTGCGGCGGTAAGTCCCCGGACCGACCGGGCTGGTTCTATCCCCCGACGGTGATCACCGACATCACCAAGGACATGGCGCTCTACACCGAGGAGGTCTTCGGGCCCGTCGCCTCGGTGTACCGGGCCACCGACATCGACGAGGCGATCGAGATCGCCAACGCCACGACGTTCGGGCTGGGGTCCAACGCCTGGACCCGAGACGAGGCCGAGCAACAGCGCTTCGTCGACGAGATCGAGGCCGGGCAGGTCTTCATCAACGGCATGACGGTGTCCTACCCGGAATTGCCGTTCGGCGGGATCAAGCGGTCCGGCTACGGTCGGGAACTTTCCGGCCACGGGATCCGCGAGTTCTGCAACGCCAAAGCCGTCTGGGTCGGCTGACCTTCCGCTGGGCGAGCAGCCGCAGAATCGCATCAGCACCGCGATATTTGTGCGATTCTGCGGCTGCTCGCGGGCGGCTCGCGGGCTGCTCGCGGGCGGCTCGCGGGGGCTAGGCCGAAGCTGCGGCCAGGGCCCGCTGGTCCTCCTCGGCGAAGGTGTCCTCGAGCTGCACCGGCGTGTAGTCGAGGTCGATTTCGCCGACCGGGCGGCCGCGGGCGCTGCTGATCGTCCCGAAGCGCCGCATGCCCTTGTCGCTTGAGTAGGTCATGAACTCCTCCACCGACAGGTTGAAGGGCATCGGGTCGCCATAGAGGGCGAAGCCGTCTTGGGTGAGTTGCAATGCCAACGGGATGAGCTCGTTCATCCGCTCCTCGAACACCGTCCAGTTGGCATCGTTCGCGGCGACGTGGCGACGGCAGGTGAAGGTGCCCCACGCCATGTGGCGGCGCTCGTCGTCGCTGATGTGCCGTACCAGCCGCTGCATGCCGGGAAGGATGCCGCGCTCCACACAGATCTTGTGCCAGGCGTAGTAACCGGTGAGCGCGAGCATGCCCTCGACGATGTGGTTATAGGTCACCGATGCCCGGACCTGGGCGGCCGGCGACGGATCGGTGGACAACGCGCTCAGGCATTCCGGCAGCTCGTCGTAGAAGATCTGGCGGTAGGACGGCAGGTCCTCGAGATAGCCATGCAGGTCCCCGGTGACGCCGACGGAGTCCAGCCACATGCGAAACACCTGGGTGTGCTTGGCCTCCTCGAACGCGAACTGGGTCAGATACATCTCGTCGGCGAGGCGCCCCTCGGCCCGCATAGCGGCCATGAACGGCTGAATGTCCTCGGTCACCGCTTCCTCACCGGCGACGAACTGGGCGCACAGCCGGATGGCATAGTCACGTTCGGTGTCGGTCAGCCGATCCCAGTCCTCGCGCTCGCGGGAGAAGTCGATATCGGCCGGATCCCAGAATTTGGCGTTGCCGCCGGCGAACAACTTCAACGGCAGGCTGTTCCAGTTGAGGCCGCCGGCGGCCAGCGAGCCTGATCCTGTCCGTGTCATGTGACCTCCTGAATGTCCGAGGCGTGTTCCGGGCAGAGTTTTGGGGAGAAGGCCGCCGCCAGCACGGCGACCAGCCGGCGCACGGCCAGCGCCGGCTGCTCGGGCGTGGGTTCGTCGAGCCCCAGCACCGGGTCCAGGCCGCGCATGTAGGGCGCCAGCGCCAAGTGCGGAAAAATCAGCAGCAGCAGGGACAACAACACGTCGATGTCGGCATCGGCGCGCAGGTCACCACGGTTGTGCGCATCGCGCACCAACGGCCGCAGCACTTCCAGGTAATGACGATGGATGACGCTGCGCACGCTGATGCGGGCGTCGGTGTCGACCTCCAGCGTCGCCGCGGCATGAAGGGCACGTTCGTGGGGATGCTCGGCGTAGTAGGCGACCCAGCCGTCGAGCAGGTCGGTGAGAAATTCGAAGAACGGCCGGCTGGGATCGAGCTCGCGGATGAGGTTCTCCATGTGGGTGCGCACCCGCTGGCTGCCGATGTCGGCGATGAACGCGTAGAGGTCCCGCTTGTCGGCAAAGTACTGGAACAGGCTTCCCTTGGCGACCCGCGCGCGCCGTGCGATGACGTTCAGGCTGCCGTTGGAAAATCCGTGCGCCCCGAACTCGTCCTCGGCGGCCTCGACGATGGCCGCCCGGCGAGCCGGGTCGACGCGCGCCCATGTCACCGTCGGCATACGCCTCCTCGCATCGATGACCACTGGTCATTCTAGTGTGAGGTGCGTCATAGTCAAGCGCGCCGAGTCCGGCTCAGCACGACCCGCCGTCTCAGCGGGATGTGGGCAAGCGCCTGGCCCCCAGCGACGCGTCCGCTACTCAGGGGCGCATCTCGTACGCGCCGTTGAGCGGTAGCACGTGTTCCTTCCAAATCCGGTCGTAGCGCGCCGGGTCATGGACGGGACGGCGGATCATCCGCATGGCGAACCGCGCCTGCTCGTCCGTGGTGGCCGCTTTGTCGTTGAGCTCAACGGCATAGCTGTTGAAGTCGCGGACCAGCAAGCCGAAGATCTCGTCGATCAGCGCCTCGTCCACACCCGATAGCGGGGCCTCCTCCAGGATGAGCTGGCCGTAGGGCACCGTCGCAAAAAGCTGTCCCACCCCGAATGCGAAGTCGATGTCCTTTTGCTGGACGGCATCCGGGGTGGCCGACGCCAGCATCTCGGCGAGCACGTCGACCTGCTCGCGCAGCAGCGCGACATTGGGTAGATGGGCATAGCTGTCGAAGGACGCCCGCCAATTGTGGAAGCGCACCTTGCCCAGGCCGCCGGTCGGGCCCTGGTTGAACAGGAAGGTGTCGTCGGCGGCGTCATCGCGGCGCGAGATCAGCGGCAGCGCGGCGTCGGGAGCGAACAGGTAGTTGGGCATGAACTTGGCGAGCAGCCCGATGTTGATGTGGACGGTGCCCTCCAGCCGCGGCAGCAACCCGATTTCGCGGGCCACGGTCTCGAAGAACGTGTCCTTCTCCACGCCCTTGGCCGCGATGACGTCCCACAGGGCGATGATGACGCGCTCGCCTTCGCTGGTGACTTTGGCCTTGGTCAGCGGGCTGTACAGCAGGTAGCGACGATCGTCCGCCGAGGCGCTGCGCATGTAATCGCTGGCCCGGGTGGCCACCAGGCGCATCGCGACCAGCCGCGCGTAGGCGTCGGTCAGCAGCCGGCGCACGTGACTGAAGTCGGTGACGACGGTGCCGTACAGGTGGCGGTTGGCGGCATGGGTGATCGCCTCGTACATGGCGTGGGTGCACATGCCGACGGCACCCCAGCCCAGGTTGTACTTGCACACGTTGACGGTGTTGAGCGCGGCGTGGAAGGCGCCCATCCCGCGGTGCAGCAGGTCGGCCTCGGTGACCGGATAATCACGCAGCGCGTAGTTCGCCACGTAGTTCTGCGAGTTGACCACATTCTTCTTGCACTCGTACCGGTCGTGCTGCGAGTCGGCGGCGAAGAAGACGTATTCGTCCGGGTTACCCGAGGACCCCGCGATCTTGCCGAAGGTGGAGACCATCCGGGCGACGTTGGCGTTGCCGATGTAGTACTTCTCGCCGTTGGCGACCCAGCCGTGTTCTGACGGCGTCAGGATCATGTCGGTCTGGTAGACGTCGGCGCCGTGGGACTGCTCCGACAACCCGAAGGCGAACACCTCGCCCTGTTCCAGCTGGGCGGCGGCCTTGCGCTTGGCGTCCTCGTTGTCGCTCATCCAGATCGGGCCCAGGCCCAGCGCCGTCACCTGGAACGGGTACCAGTAGCTCAGCCCGTAGAAACCGACGATCTCGGCGAACTCGCTGATCCGGTAGGTGTCCCAGCGACAGTCCTCAGCGCCGTATTCGGACGGGGTCAGCAGCGAAGCGAAGATCCGTTCCCGCCCGATGTGGTCCAGAAAGTCGGAGTACCACACCCGCTCGCGCTCGTCGTGCTTGAGGCGCGCCTTCCCCCGGGACTCGAAGAAGTCCACGGTGGCCTGCATGATCTCCGCCGAACGCTGGTCGGGATATTTGCGTTGCAGGCGGTTGGGGTTGAGCAGCATGAGGGTGGCTCCCGGGCGATTCGAATGTGTTCGGAAATGGACGGGGGTAGACGGTACTGCAATACCAACGTCGTTGGTGCAGGTGCCGGCAAATAGGCACTGTCGGCTGACCGGCGCGGCGACTTAGCATCAGCTACGTGTCAGAACTCAATACCGCCCGCGGGCCGATCGATACCGCTGATCTCGGCGTCACGCTCATGCACGAGCACGTGTTCATCATGACCACCGAAGTCGCCCAGAACTATCCCGAAGCCTGGGGCGACGAGGACCGGCGGGTGGCAGATGCGGTCGCCCGGCTCAACGAGTTGAAGTCGCGCGGGGTGGACACCATCGTCGACCTGACGGTGATCGGCCTGGGCCGCTATGTTCCGCGCATCGCCCGGGTGGCCGCGCAGACCGAGCTGAACATCGTCGTCGCCACCGGCCTGTACACCTACAACGACGTGCCGTTCTGTTTCCACTATCTCGGGCCGGGCACGCAGCTCGACGGCCCGGAGACCATGACCGACCTGTTCGTCCGCGACATCGAGCAGGGTATCGCCGACACCGGTATCAAGGCCGGCATTCTCAAATGCGCCACCGATGAACCCGGCATCACCCCCGGAGTCGAGCGGGTGTTGCGCGCCGTCGCGCAGGCGCACAAGCGCACCGGGGTGCCGATTTCCACCCACACCCACGCCGGGTTGCGCCGCGGGCTGGAGCAGCAGCGCATCTTCGAAGAGGAGGGCGTCGACCTGAGCCGGGTGGTCATCGGACACTCCGGCGACAGCACCGACGTCGGCTACCTGGAAGAGCTCATCGCCGCCGGCTCCTACCTGGGGATGGACCGGTTCGGCCTCGACGTCATCCTGCCGTTCGAGGAGCGGGTGGCCATCGTGGCGCAGATGTGCGAGCGCGGGCACGCCGACAAGATGGTGCTCTCGCATGACGCGACCTGCTACTTCGACGCGCTGCCGGAAGCGCTGCTGCCGGTCGCCGCGCCCAACTGGCATTACCTGCACATCCACAACGACGTGATCCCCGCGCTGAAGCAGCGCGGCGTCACCGACGAGCAGCTGCACACCATGCTCGTCGACAATCCGCGCCGCATTTTCGAGCGGCAGGGCGGCTACGACTAGCGCTACGACTAGCCCTACGACTGGCCCTACGGCGCGATCGCGTCCGCTTCCCGGTCGACGTCCTGCGGCCCGATGTGCTTGGCACGTTTCTCCCAGCGGCGCAACGCTTCCCGACACGGCGACTCGACCAGCGCGTAGCTCACCGCCGCGATGGCGAAACCGAAGACCAGCGTCAACACCAGCACCGCCGGCAGCTGGCCGGTGAACGGAAAGATGCCGAGCACCGGAAAAACCATGTCCAGGGCGGCCAGGTGCCAGATGAACAAGCCATAGGACCAGCGCCCCAGCGTGACCATGGCAGTACTGCCGAGCAGCCGGTGCGACGTGTCGGGCCGGTCCAGCACCAGGGGCGCGACCAACGTCAACGCCACCAGCGCGCCCATTGCGGTCTTGACCGCGAATTGGGTCGACGTGCCCTGGACCAAGCCCGCCGGACCCGCCAGTGGTGACGCCGCCACCAGATAGGACAGCACCGCCACCACGGCCATGGATATTCGGCGGCGCGCCAGCCAGTGCGGCAACCCGACCGGGCTGTGGACCCACTCGGCCAGCAGCATTCCCGCGGCGAACCACGAGAAGAACGCCGGTGGCCAGTTCAGCGGGTTGAGCCCGGAATCAGTGTGCACCGGCAGCCACGCCCAGGACCAACTGACCACCCCGAGCGCGCCGATCGCCGGCACCCGCGCGCCGACCGGTATCCGGCGGGCCAACAAGGCGAGCACGGGTAGCGCCAGGTAGAAGGCGACCTCGACGGACAAGCTCCACATTTGCGTCAGGCCGCCGGTCAGGGTGAGCGGCACATAGATCTGGGTGAGCGTCAGGTTGGCCAGCCACACCGTCGGGCTGGCGTGATCGGCGTCGGGCAGCAGGGACAGGATCGCGACCACGGCCACCACGTAGGCCGGCATGATGCGGACCGCCCGCGATCGCAGATAGTGACCCGTACGCGGGCGTGGTCCGGCGTCTCGCGCCGCGGCCGCGTGGCCGCGCCACAGCAGGAATCCCGACAGCGCGAAAAACACCGCCACGGCCAGATCGAACCGGCCGAACAGCCGGCCGGCGACACCACTCGAATGCCCGGTCTGGAACGCGGCATGGGTGACGACCACGCCCATGGCCGCGCACGCGCGCATACCCTCGACGGCGGGCAGGAAGCTGCGCGACCCGCCCACCTGCTGGCTATCGGTCACCACCACAGTGTGCCCGTGTGCCGAGGCGGGAATGGGGTACACCGGGTACACCGGCGAAGTGGGGACAGGCACGCAGTCCGGGGCAATGCGTTCTGCTGTTAGGGTCAAACGGGTTTTGCCTCGCTGCATGGTCAGGTCGGAGCGGATCGCAACTGACGAGTCCATGGTCTGAGAAGGAGGTCACGGCAACGTGAACCGAGCAGTCATGTTGCGGATGGCCGCATTAGGGACGATCGGGCTCGGAGCCGCTCTGTTGATGGCCGCGCTGCTGCTGTCCACCTACACCAGCAGCAGGATCGCCAAGATCCCGCTGGATATCGATGCCACGCTGATCAGGCAGGGCACCGGATCGGCGCTCGACTCGGCATCTTTGTCCGGTGATCACGTCGTGGTCAACCAGAACGTGCCACTGGTGTCCCAACAGCAGGTCACCGTCGAATCGCCGGCCAACGCCGACGTGGTCACCCTGCAGGTCGGCACCTCGGTGCGGCGTACCGACAAGCAGAAGGACACCGGTCTGCTGCTGGCGATCGTCGACACCGTCACCCTCAACCGCAAGACGGCGATGGCCGTCTCCGACGACACCCACACCGGCGGCGCGGTCCAGAAGCCGCGCGGTCTCAACGACGAAAGCCCGCCGACCGCCATCCCGCTGCGCCACGAAGGGCTGGCCTACCGTTTCCCGTTTCACACCGAGAAGAAGTCCTACCCCTACTTCGATCCGATCGCGCAGAAGGCGTTCGACGCCAACTACGACAGCCAAGAGGACGTCAACGGCTTAGCCACCTACCGCTTCACGCAGAACGTTGGCTACGGCTCCGACGGGAAGTTGGTGGCACCGATCAAGTACCCGTCGCTGTATGCCGGCGACGAGGACGGCAAGATCACCACCACCGCGGCGATGTGGGGTGTCCCCGGCGAACCGGGCGAGCAGATCACGATGAACCGCTACTACGCCGCGCAGCGAACCTTCTGGGTGGACCCGGTGACCGGCACCATCGTCAAGGAAACCGAACGCGCCTATCACTACTACGCCCGCGAGGCGATGAAGCCCGAGGTGACGCTGGCCGATTACAAGGTCACCTCCACCGAAGAGACCGTCGAATCCCAGGTCAACACCGCACGCGACGAGCGCGACCGGCTGGCGCTGTGGTCGCGGGTGTTGCCGATCACCTTCACTGCCGTCGGCTTGATCGCGCTGGTCGGTGGTGGCCTGCTCGCGTCCTTCAGCCTGCGCACCGAAAGCGCCCTGACCGAGCCCGGCCTCGACCGCGACGACACCGACTACTTCCGGCGCGCCGGGCTGGAGGAACCAGTGCCCGGAGCCGAAGCCGAGACCGAGAAACTGCCTACCCAGCGGCCCGAATTACCGGCTGATCCGGCCGCATCCACGTCGGAATCGCCCCCGCCCCCGCCGGTGTCCTCGACCGAACCGCCACCCGATCCCGGGCCGTCTGAACCTCCGCCCGCGGAACGGACTTAAACGCGCCGACGTGCGCTGGTTGCGACCGGGCTATGCGTTGGCTCTGGCGCTGCTGGTGCTGCTGCCGCTACTGCGACCCGGATATCTGCTCTTGCGCGACGCGGTGTCCACCCCGCGGTCGTACCTGTCCGACACCGCTCTCGGGTTGACCGCGGCGCCCCGGGCGACGCCGCAGGATTTTGCGGTGGCGCTGGCGTCGCAACTGGTCGACGGCGGCATCGTGGTGAAGGCATTGTTGGTCCTGGGTCTCTGGTTCGCGGGCTGGGGTGCGGCCCACCTGGTGGCGACGGTGCTGCCGACGGCCGGAGCCGGTGGCCAATTCGTCGCGATCACGATCGCTATTTGGAATCCCTATGTCGCTGAACGACTCTTGCAGGGGCATTGGAGCCTGCTACTCGGCTATGGCTGCCTGCCGTGGGTTGCCACGGCAATGCTGGGGTTGCGCTTGGACGGGTCCGGTCTTTTCGCCCTGGCGTTCTGGATCGCGCTGGCCGGGCTGACCCCGACCGGGCTGCTGCTCGCCGCGACGGTCGCCCTGACCTGTGTAGCTGCGCCCGGTGCCGGCCGGCCCCGTTGGCTTTGCGCCGCAACGGGATTGGGGTTTTCGGTGGTCGGCGCGCTGCCGTGGCTGACGGCGTCGGCCCTGGGTTCGTCGTTGGCCAGCCACACCGCGGCGATCGAGCTGGGCGTCGGCGCGTTCGCGGCGCGTGCCGAACCGGGCCTGGGCACGCTCGCCAGCCTGGCCAGCCTCGGCGGAATGTGGAATGGTGAGGCCGTACCTGGTTCGCGCACAACGCTTTTCGCGGTGGCGTCGGCCGCGGTGCTGCTCACCGTGGTAGCGGTCGGACTTCCCGTGGCGCTGCGCCGGGCGACAGCGGCGCCGCTGCTGGTGCTGGCGGCGGTATCGGTGCTGGTGCCGGCGGGATTGGCCACCGGCCCGGGGCTGCAGGTGCTGACCGCGGTGGTTGACGCGGTACCCGGGCTGGGTGTGCTGCGGGACGGGCAGAAGTGGGTGGCGCTGGCGGTGCCGGGGTACGCGGTGTGCGGCGCTGGGGCGGTGGTGACGCTGGCACGTTGGTGGCGGCCTGCCGTGGCGGGGTCGGTCTGCTGTGTGGCACTGGTCTTGGCGTTGCCGGACCTGGCGTGGGGCATGTGGGGCAGGGTCACACCCGTGCACTACCCGTCGGGGTGGGCGGCCGTCGCGGCGGCGATCAACCGTGAGCCGGCGCCCGTGGTGGTCTTGCCCGCCGGCACCATGCGGCGCTTTTCCTGGTCGGGTCCGGCTCCGGTGCTCGATCCGCTGCCGCGCTGGGTTTGCGCCGATGTGCTGACGACGGGTGATCTGGTCATTTCCGGGTTGACGGTTCCCGGGGACGGCGCTCACGCCCGGGCGGTGCAGGAGTTGCTCCTGGCCGGGCCCGACCCCTCGGCGTTGGCCCGGGCCGGGGTCGGGTGGGTGGTCGTCGAATCTGACAGCGCCGGCGACATGGGTGCGGCCGCGCGCACTCTCGACCGGCTGACACAGACGTATCGTGACGGCGAATTGGCTCTTTACCGGGTTGGCGGCCAGGCAGACGGTGTCACTGCTGCGCGCCTGCGAGCGACAATGGTCGCGCATTGGGTATGGGTCTGTCTGCTGCTGGTGGGCGGGGCGGGCATGGCCGGCTGCTGGGTGCGCCGCCAGTTGACCAGAGGCTAACCAGAGGCGAAGAGAGGCCGCTGATCGCAACGGATTAGGTTTCGCGGTTTACACCACGCCGCTGAGGCGGTCTCCCACCAGCACCGTTTCGAGCACCGTGCGCATGGCTTCGGCGCTTTGTTGCCAAGAGAATTCGCCGCTACGCACTTGCGCCTTGGCGCCGAGTTGGTCGCGCAATATCGGCTCGGAGAGCAGTTGTTCGAGTCGGTCCACCAGTTCGCGGTGGCTGTCGACCAGGATGCCGGTCACCCCGTCGATGATCGAGTCGGACAGACCGCCGGAGGATCGATACCCAACCGTGGGCACGCTGTGCTGGGCCGCCTCGACCACCGCCAGACCCCACCCCTACTTGCGCGACGGCAGCAGGTGTACCCAAGAGCTCTGCAGCACATGGTGTTTGGTGAGGTCGTCGACGTGACCATGGAAGGTCACCGCGTCGGAAATGCCGAGCCGATTCACGTGGTCGACGAGTCGCTGGCGCCACCAGCCGCCACCGACCACGTCGAGGTGCAGACCCGGTATTCCCGGGTTTCGTCGCCGTAGCTCCGCCACGGCTTCCAGCGCATCCTCGATCCGCTTGTGCGGTACCAGCCGCGACAGCACCACCACCCGCGGGGTGGCCGCGCGCGGAACGGACAACGTCTGCGCCGGCGCCTCGTCGAGTCCGTTGCGGACCACCGCGATCCGCCCGTTATCCACACCCAGGGCGACCAGATCACGCGCCGACGGCAACGACACCGTCACGTACTGGTTGTGCCGGTTGAGCCGTGGCGACACCGTCGACTCGACGAACCAGCCCAGCCGACCGAGCACCGGACCTGCCACCGGCCACTGCTCGCGATGGCAGTGGTGGACCAGCACCACCGTGCGACGCCCATACAAGAGCCGGGCAAGAAATGGCAGACCGTTCTGGGTGTCGATGACCACGTCCGGCCGCACCCGGCGCAGCGGCCCCAACCGCAACCGCGCCAGTGCCAGCGCTACCAGCGCCCACACGTAGACGGAATAGCGGCCACCGGCGCGGCTGATCCGCACTCCGTCGATGACGTCGTGTCGTGGGGCCCCCGGATAGCGGGCGGTGCGTAAGGTGACCTCGATACCGGATGCGACCAGCTGCGCGCCGATGCGCTGCAAATAGGTCTCGCTGCCACCACCCTGGGGATGCCCGGTATCGCGCCAGCACAGCAGCAACACCGAGCGCAGTCCAGACATCAATCGCCAGCCTAACCTGGCGACGATGCGCGCCGCCGCGCGGCGCCCAGTGTGCGCTGGCGGCTTTGGATGTGCGCTTAGGGCGACTCCACGGCCTGCCGGTCGCCGGGTGCACACACCGAAAGCCACAGATGCACACTCGTGCGGACTTGACTAGCCCCTGGCGCATCATGCAGCACCGGGGCGCGAATGCGTAGGGTGTGGCCGGTGGCCGTCGCCTCCCCTGTCACCGATGTCGTAGCGCGCCGGGCGACGCTGGCCCGCTCACTGCGGTTACTGTCACAGTTCCGTTATGAGCAGTCCGACCCGGCACGCTTCTACGACGCCCTGGCAGCCGACACCGCGACGATGGTCGGTGATCTCTGGCTGGCCGGCCACGGGGAGCCGCCGACCGATCGCACACTGCTCGATGTGGGCGGTGGTCCCGGATACTTCGCCGCGGCGTTCGCCGATGCCGGAGTCCGTTACATCGGGGTCGAACCGGACCCTGGCGAAATGCACGCCGCGGGCCCCGCAAAGGTCGACGGGCCGGGCGTTTTCGTGCGGGCCTCGGGCATGGCTCTGCCATTCGCCGACGACTCGGTGGACATCTGCCTGTCTTCCAATGTCGCCGAACATGTGCCGCGGCCATGGCAGCTCGGCGCCGAGATGCTGCGGGTGACCAGGCCGGGCGGGTTGGTCGTGCTCTCTTATACCGTCTGGCTCGGCCCGTTCGGCGGACACGAGATGGGTCTGACCCATTACCTCGGCGGTGCCCGCGCCGCCGCGCGCTATGCCCGAAAACACGGCCATCCGGCGAAAAACAACTACGGGTCGTCGTTGTTTGCGGTCTCGGTGGCCGATGGTCTGAAGTGGGCCGCCAGCACCGGTGCCGCGGTTGCCGCATTTCCCCGCTACCACCCGCGATGGGCGTGGTGGCTGACCTCGGTGCCGCTGCTCCGGGAGTTCTTGGTGAGCAACCTGGTGCTGGTCCTGCAGCCGCGATAATGGAACGTGTTCTCGTTTCGGGTCGGCTTGGGTAGGGTGGCGCCATGAGCGACAGCCACACGACCGAATACGACAAACTCTTCATCGGCGGCAAGTGGACGCAACCGTCGACCTCCGAAGTCATTGAAGTGCACTGCCCGGCCACCGGCGAGTACGTCGGCAAGGTGCCGCTGGCGGCCGGCGCCGACGTCGACGCCGCGGTTGCCGCGGCGCGAGCGGCATTCGACAACGGACCGTGGCCCGCGACCCCACCAAAGGAGCGGGCGGCGGTGCTGGCCGCCGCGGCCAAGCTGCTGGAAGAACGCAAAGGCCTATTCACCAAACTGCTCGCCGACGAGACCGGTCAGCCGCCGACGATCATCGAGACGATGCACTGGATGGGTTCGATGGGGGCGCTGAATTTTTTCGCCACTCAGGCCGTCGACCAGGTCAAGTGGCGGGAGATCCGCAGCGGCTCCTACGGCCAGACCATCGTCCATCGCGAGCCCGTCGGTGTGGTGGGCGCGATCGTCGCGTGGAATGTGCCGCTGTTCCTGGCCATCAACAAGCTGGGCCCCGCGCTGCTCGCCGGCTGCACCGTAGTGCTCAAGCCGGCCGCCGAAACCCCTTTGACGGCAAATGCTTTGGCCGAGTTGCTGGCCGAGGCCGGTCTGCCTGAAGGGGTGCTGTCGGTGGTGCCCGGCGGTATCGAGACCGGCCAGGCGCTGACCTCCAACCCCGACGTCGATATGTTCACCTTCACCGGCAGCTCGGCGGTCGGCAAGGAGGTGGGCAAGCGCGCCGCCGAACTGCTCAAGCCATGCACGCTGGAGCTGGGCGGCAAGTCGGCGGCCATCATGCTCGAAGACGTCGATCTGGCCAGCGCCGTCCCGATGATGGTGTTCTCCGGCGTGATGAACGCCGGGCAGGGCTGTGTGAACCAGACGCGGATTCTGGCGCCGCGTTCCCGGTATGACGAAATCGTGGATGCGGTAAGCACTTTCGTGCAGGCACTGCCGGTGGGGCCGCCGTCGAACCCGGCGGTGCAAGTGGGGCCGCTGATCTCGGAGAAACAGCGCGCCCGGGTGGAGGGATACATCACCAAGGGCATCGAGGAGGGCGCGCGGCTGGTGTGCGGCGGTGGCCGCCCCGAAGGCCTGGACAACGGATTCTTCGTGCAGCCAACAGTTTTCGCCGACGTCGACAACAAAATGACGATCGCTCAGGAGGAGATCTTCGGGCCGGTGCTGTCGATCATCCCCTACGACACCGAAGAGGAGGCGATCAAGATCGCCAACGACTCGGTGTACGGGCTGGCCGGCAGCGTCTGGACCTCCAATATCCCGCACGGCATTGAGATCTCCGAAAGGATCCGCACCGGCACCTACGGAATCAACTGGTACGCCTTCGATCCCTGCTGCCCCTTCGGCGGCTACAAGAACTCCGGAATCGGCCGCGAAAACGGGCCGGAAGGTGTCGAGCACTTCACCCAGCAGAAGAGCGTGCTGATGCCGATGGGCTACACCGTCGAGTAACCAGGGCGAGCACCCGCAACCGCCCCGAAATTCGCGACTCGGCCGACTACCGTCCCTGAAAGCGGGCCTGCCGTCGTTCGATGAACGACTGGACGCCCTCGGCGGCGTCGGCGGTGGCGAATAGGGCCGCGACGTCGGGGCGCAGCCGTTCGATGGCCGCCGCCTCGCCGTGCCGGCGGGCCAGGTGCGCCGACGCCAGCGTGGTCCGCACCCCCAGCGGCGCGGCGCGGTCGGCGATGGTGTGCGCGATCTCTCTCGCCCTGGCCAATGCCGCCGCGGCGTCCTCGGCCACCTCCTGGACCAGCCCGATTCGGTGCGCCTCGGCCGCGTCGAATTCCTCGCCGGTGAGCAGCCAGCGCATGGCATTGCCCCACCCGGCCTCGCGCGGCAGCCGGATAGTCGCTCCGCCGAAGGGGTAGATCCCGCGCTGCACCTCGAGCTGGGTGAACCGGGTCCCGGCGGCGGCAACGCGGATGTCGGCAGCCAGCAGCAGTTCGATGCCCAACGTCATGCACCAGCCGTGTACGACGGCGACCAGCGGTGTGGTCCAGTCGCCGTCCAGCCGCCAGGGATCGCGTCCCCCCTCGGGGAACTCCAGTTCCCCGCTCGCGATGCCGGGACCGACGTCGACCAGATCAAGACCGGCGGTGAAGTGGTCGCCGTGGGCGAACAACACCCCGGCCCGTAGCGAGTCATCGGATTCCAGCAGCCCGTATGCCCGGGACAGGTCGGCGAGCATCGCCCGGTCGAAGGCATTGCGTTTGTGCGGCCGGTTCAGGCCGATCAGCAGGACATGGCCGTCGCAGCCGTCCCGCTCGAGGGACACGGTGGCGAGGTCGGGCAGGGATGGCTGGGATGCAGTGGTCATCGGCTCAGTGAACTCCACGAAACGGCATTATGCAATAGAGCATAATATGTTCGGCGTGATGCATAGCAGTTCGATGACGGCTCTTCCCCCACAGGCGCAGACGTATTATGCTTTGGTGCATAATCGTGGCCGGTGACCCGGTACATGAGGCAATACCTTCCACCGGGAGTAACCATGTGGATCATCGAGCTCAACATCGCCGGCTTCCGATTCACCCGCGAACTGCCCGATAGACGCCGACGAACGCTTCGGTTCAACCCACGCCAGCTGCACTGGCCGGCACACCGGCACTCACACGCCGCATGACACCGACCGGCACGGCCGCGAAGAAGCGCGGCGGCACCCGGGACAAGATGCTGGTCACCGCCGCGCAGGTGCTGCGCGAACGTGGCGCGGCCGGCGTAACCATCGACTCGGTGCTCGCCCGCAGCGGCGCCCCACGCGGCTCGGTCTACCACCACTTTCCCGACGGGCGAAACCAGATACTGACCGAGGCGCTTCGCTACGCCGGGGATTCGATCACCGCCGTGATCGACGATGCCGCCGACCGCGGCGCCCGGGTGCTGCTGCGCAAGTTCGTCGATTATTGGCAACATCTGCTCACCGAGGGCGACTTCACCGCGGGCTGTCCCGTGGCTGCGGCCGCGTTGGGCTCGGCCGACGATGGACTCGAGCTGTCCACGGAGGCCGGCGCGATCCTGAACGGCTGGTGTAGCGCATTGACTCGAGCGTTTATCACCGACGGTTTCGGCGAGTCGGACGCGGCGTCGCTGGCGGTGACGTCGGTGGCCGCGCTGGAGGGGGCCATCATGCTGTGCCGCTCGACGCGTACCACCGAGCCGTTGCGCACGGTTGGCGACCAGCTCCAATTCCTGGTTGCCTCAAGGGAATTCGTTCGTAGTAGTGGTACTGCCGTCAATCACGCCGGCCCGGGTGATTAACCGTGGCGCCGACGGCTGGACCGGCGGTCAGTCGCTGGCCGGCAGCGGCTTGACCTCTTTGAGTGCCAACTTGGTGTCGCCGATGCTCAGGCTTCCGGCGCCCGGCTTGGTCACCAGCACCTCGGCGCCGTTGTCGTCGACATAGCGTTTGCCCAGCACCGAGCCGTCGGCGAACGCCGGGTCGAGCTGGCCAGACCGCTCGGCGCCGATCGCCACCATCGGGACGCCTCCGCAGCGCAAATCGTCGAGGCTATCCGCGGTTCTGACGACAATGACCTGGGTGTCACACACCTGGCTGGCGAGACGGGTTCCGTTCTTGATCATGATGCCGTTCCTGCTAGTTCTTCGATGATCTGCCGGCGAAGTACCTTGCCGGTGGCGGTGGTTGGCAACTCGTCGCGAAACACTACCCGGTCCGGGGTGCGTGACCCGCGCAAACTGCTACGCACATGGTCGCGCAATTCCTGCGGGTCCGGGTCGGCGCCGGCGGACGGCACCACCACCGCGACGATGGCTTGGCCCCAGTGCGGGTCGTCGACACCGACCACCGCGACGTCACGCACCTGCGGGTGCTCGATCAGCACCTCCTCTAGTTCGGCGGGTGCGATGTTCTCACCGCCGCGGATAATGGTGTCGTCGCTGCGCCCGCCGATGAACAGGTAACCGTCGTCGTCGACCATGGCGATGTCCTTGGTCGGAAACCAGCCGTTGTCGTCGAGCACCGAACCGATTCCGGTGTAGCGTCCGGACACCTGCTCGCCGCGGACAAACAGCTCGCCGCTTTCGCCGGGCCCCACGACGGTGCCGTCCTCGCCGCGGATCTGCACCTCGATGCCGGGCACCGGCCGGCCGACCGATCCCAACCGCCGGGCGAGCGCGTCGTCCGATGCCGACAGCGCGGTGCGGTGGTCATCGGGGGTCAGGACCGCGATCGTCGAGCTGGTCTCGGTCAGGCCGTAGGCGTTGACGAAGCCGACATCCGGCAGCAGTTCCAGGGCACGGCGGACCAGCGGCAGGCCCACCCTCGAGCCGCCGTAGGCCAGGTTGCGCAGCGTGGGCAGCTTGTGGTCGCCGGTCGCCAGCACCGAGACGATACGGTCCAGCATGGTCGGCACCACAGTGGCGGTGGTGACCTGCTCCGCGTTGGCCAGCCGCACCCATTCGTGCGCGTCAAAGTCGGTCAGATACACCATCTTTCGGCCAGCGTACAGGTTTGACAGCGCCGCCCCGACCCCGGCGATGTGATAGGGCGGCACACAGATCAGCGCGGCGTCGCCGCTGTCGGCCGAGTCGAATTCGACCGTTCCGGTGACGTAGCTGGTGAGGTTGTTGTGGGTGAGTTCGACGGCTTTGGGCTGCGACGTGGTGCCCGAGGTGAACAGCACGATCGCCACCGCGTCGGGGTCCGGAAATTCCGAGACCGGATCGGCGCTGCCGGCCAGCGCCCGGAATTCGTCCGCACTCATCGACGGCGCATCGTCGAGCATCCCCCGATAGCGGTCGTCGGCGATCACCAGGGGTTCGGGCAGCCGGCGGATCAGCGCCTGGATGCCGTCGGCGGAAAGCCGATAGTTGATCGGGGTGAAGGGCAGCCCGGCGCGGGCCGCGGCGAAGATCAGCAGCGGCAGCATCGCCCCGCCGGTGCCGATGTACACCACATGCCGGGCGTTCGACGCCGCCAGTACCCCGGCGCCGCCGTCGGCGAGATCGCTGAGCTGCTGAGTCGTCAGCCGCAGGTCTCCCGAGACGACGGCCGTGCGGTCAGGGTTGCTCGACGCCGCCATCTCGAGAAGCAGCGAAACGCTCATCGGTGACCCTTCTCCGATCCCCCGACCTTTACACATCTAGCTTTCAGTGTAACCCATGAATGTCGGGGTTCCAGGACACCGGCAGCGACCACGCAAACCAGGTCGCGGGCTTGTGAAAGGCCTAGCGCCAGGCCGAGATTCGCGGAATCCAACCGGGAACGTTGCGGCGGTACTCGACGTATTCGGCGCCGTAGCGCTGTCGCAGATGCGGCTCTTCCCAGAATCGGATGGTGACCAGCTGGACCGCCCAGAAGGTGGCAAACCACAGCAGCAACCAGCCCGACGCGGTCAGCGCCGCCTCACCGAGCAGGATGCACAGCACGCCGCTGATCATCGGGTTGCGCACATGTCGATACGGGCCCCGCACCACCAGCTTTACCGGTTCCCCGAGCGTGCTGCCCACCCCGAGGGTGCCGTGGCCCACCCGGTCGAACAGCGCCACCGTCCAGATCAACAGTCCGATGCCGACGGCGATCAACAGGACACCGACCGTGGCCAGCCCCGCTGCCACCGGCGAATGGAGATCCGGCGCCCGTACCCCCGTTGTGACCATGATCAGCGCCGGTATCACCAGGGTCATGGTCACCGGAGCGATCAGGAACGAGATCAGGTGCCGCCACCAGAGTCTTCTGTCGCGCGTCGTCGTCATGATACTTCAACCTCCGTTCAAGAATGAGCGTACGCCGCGAGCTCACGATCATCAACGGGTGTTGAAGTATGCTTGCGGCATGACAGAAGCCCGGCGCAGCGGCCGGTGGCGCACCGGCCAACAGAACAAGCAGCGCATCATTGCTGCCGCCCGCGAACGTTTCATGCGCGACGGCTATGAGCGGGCCACCGTCCGGGCGATC
Source organism: Mycobacterium persicum (assembly GCF_002086675.1). Taxonomy (GTDB): domain Bacteria; phylum Actinomycetota; class Actinomycetes; order Mycobacteriales; family Mycobacteriaceae; genus Mycobacterium; species Mycobacterium persicum. The sequence goes on along the minus strand of NZ_MVIF01000029.1, from coordinate 15,263 downwards.
GCCGGCGACGCCGGCGTGGACGTCGCGATGGTCTATTACTTCTTCGACAGCAAGGAGGGGCTGTTCACCGCGTCGGCGCTGACCGGTCCCGAGCACCCGCTGCATCAGCTGGCCACGCTGCTGGACGAGGGGATCGATGAGATTGGGCCGCGGCTGGTGCGCCGTTTCCTGGAGCACTGGGACGAAGGTGCGAAGTTCGAGCCGCTGCTGACGCTGTGGCGTTCGGCCGCGATCCAGCCGCAGGCGCGAAAGATCTTGCACGACAGCCTCGCCGGCCCGATCGCCGAACGGCTCACGGCCGAGTTCGGAGTCGCCGATGCGCAGTTACGGGCCGAACTGGTGGCCAGTCATCTGGCGGGGTTGGCGTTCGCGCGCTACCAGCTGAAGATCGAACCGATCGCGTCGAGCGGCATCGACGAACTGGTCGCCTGGCTGGGACCGACCGTGCAACGCTACCTGACCGCTGAGGCCCCGTAACTACCGCGAGCAGACGCAAAATCGCCCGACACGCCGAGCGTGTCGGGCGATTTTACGTCTGCTCGCGGCCTCACGTGCCGGTCCAGCGCGGCGGTCGCTTCTCGGCGAACGCGATCGCGCCTTCCCTGGCGTCGTTGGACATGAACACCGGACCGAAGATTTTCAGCTGCTCGGCGAACCGGTTTTCCAGGCTCCAGCCACGTGATTCGGTGATGATTCGCTTGGTGGCGGCCACCGCCAGCGGCCCGTTGGCGGTGATCTTTTCGGCCAGCGCAATAGCTGCCTCGAGCGCCTTGCCCGGCTCGGCCAGGATGTTGACCAGACCCAGCTCGTGGGCGCGTTCGGCGGGCAGGTTGTCACCGGTGAGCGCCAGCTCCATGGCGATCGCGTACGGAATGCGCTCTGGCAGCCGCAGCAGTCCCCCACCGCCGGCGACCAGGCCACGTTTGACCTCCGGAATGCCGAATGCCGAATCCCGGGCTGCCACAATCAGATCGGTGGCCAATGCCAACTCGGTGCCGCCGGCCAACGCGTAGCCTTCCACCGCCGCGATGAGCGGCTTGGCGGGTGGACGTTCGGTGAAGCCCAGGCCGCGGCCTTCGACGACCACGTTCTCGCCGCGAGCGAAGGCCTTGAGATCCATTCCGGCGCAGAACGAACCGCCCGCGCCGGTCAGGATGCCCACCGAAAGACCGGCATCGGAATCGAGGCGATCCATCGCGTCGGCCAGGCCCCGGCTGACCGCGGCGTTGACCGCGTTTTTGGCCTTGGGCCGGTTGATCGTGATGATCAGGATCCGATCGCGCTGTTCGACAAGGACTTCGGGTTCGGTGGTGCCGGCTTCTTCGCTCACAGTGGTTCGCAACTCCTTCTGATGTAGATCATGCGGTGGCCGATCACGCCTGCGCGAGCGCCAGCTCGACGACCGTCAACTGTTCGGAAAGGCCAGCGGCCCTTCGTATCTCGATGAAATCGGCGATCATGGCCTCGGTGACCTCGTGCGGATCTTTGAGCGTGGCGCCGTCGGTGAGCACCGAGATGTTGAGCTGGTCGACATAGCTCCACACGGTGATGTTCAGGCCGCTACCCGCGGTCAGCGGCCCCACCGAATAGATCTCGGTCACCTGTGCACCGCCCACCCGGCCGCGTTCCCGCGGCCCGGGAACGTTCGAGATGTTCAGGTTGAGGATCTTGTTCTGCCCGTCACGGCCGGACATCCACCGAAACATCGCCTCGGCCCCGGCCGGTGGAAAGTAGGCCGCCCAGCGGCTGATCAGTTCCGGTCCCAGCAGCTGGTGACTTTCCTTGGCGGACAACGCGTTCTCGCGACAGCCCTGCACCCGTTCCAGCGGGTCGTCGCAGTCGGTCGGCAGCGCCACCAGCATGCCGCTGAAGTGGTTGCCCGAGATCCGCTCCGGTGAGAAGTCATAGCTCACCGGTACGGAGGCCAGCAACGGTTCGGCCGTGCCGTCGTAGCGCAGCAGCAGGCTGCGCAGCGCTCCGGTGGACATGGCCAGCACCATGTCGTTGATGGTCGCCCCGAGCTTTTTCCCCGTCTCCTTCACGTCGACCAGCGCCAGGGTGGCGGTGGCAAACCTGCGCTCCGGGGTGATCTTGTGGTTCATGAAGGTCGGCGGCGGGGTGAACGGCCGGGTCAATTCGGGAGAGAGCTTGCGCGCGCTGCGCCGCACCCGGGCCAGACCCTGCGCGGTGTAGCGCATTGTCGCGGGGACCCGCCCCAGGTGGCGCAGGTGGTCGACGAACGCCGAAGTCATCAGTTCCGCCTTGCCGGGGGCCGGGTCCGACACGTACGGGTTGCCTTCCGGCCCCGGCAGCAGATCCATGCCGCGTGCCATCAGGTTGGCCGACGCGACGCCGTCGGCCAGCGCGTGGTGAATCTTGGCGACCACCGCCACCCGGTGATTGGCAAGGCCCTCAACGAAATACATCTCCCACAGCGGGTATTTGCGGTCCAGCGCGGTGCTGGCGATCTGGCCGATCGCCTCGTCCAGTTCGCGCCGGCCGCCCGGCGCCGGCAGCCTCCAGGGCCGGATGTGGTAGTTGAGATCAACCTCGCAGTGCTCACGCCACATCGGATGGTGGAACTTGAGCGGGACGTCGATAAGTTGATAGCCCAACGGCTCCAGCTTGCCCATGCGCCCGCCGATGACCTCGCGAAACGCGTCGATACCGAACTGGCGGCTGTCCGGGTCCAGCTCGATCACCGCGACCTTGATGGTGTGCATGTGCACATTCGGTGTCTCGCTGTAGAGCAGTACCGCGTCCCAGCCGCTGAGCCGTTTCACCGCAGCCCCCTGGTCATAGCGCGACTTTACAACCGGCGCAATCGGCCGGTGCCTAGATGACCTCTTTTGCGAACTGATTCCGGGTGCGGTGAACGTGGTTGAGGAACAGCGAGATCGCGTGGGTGGTCGGGCCGGTGCGAGCGCCGTCGAGCAGGTCGAAGCCGTGGCCGGCGCCGGGCAACTCCACGTAGGCCACCAGCGACCGCGACGCCGCACGTAGCCGCTCGACGAAGCTGCGTGCCTGCGCCACCGGGATGACCCCGTCGCGGCTGCCGTGAATGACCAGGAACGGCGGCGCATTGGTGTGCACCCGGGCTATCGGCGAGGCATCCCGGTATACGTGCGGGTGGCGGGCGATCCTGCGTTTGACCACGACCCGCTCCAAGAAGTCGACGAACCGCACCCGCTCCGGGGTGGAGCGGTCCTGCCAGTCGTAGCGACCGTAGATCCCGACCGCGGCGTCGACGGAGGTGTCGGAGCCCTCCGGTAACTCGCCCTGGTAGCCGGGGTCGTTGGCGGTGAGCCCGGCCAATGCGGACAGGTGGCCGCCGGCCGAGCAGCCGGCTATCGCGATGAAGTCCCGGTCGCCGCCGAATTTGTCGACGTTGGCCCGCGCCCAGGCGATGGCGGCCTTGACGTCTTGGATGTGGCGCGGCCAGCGGTGGTGCGGTGCGACCCGGTAGTCGATCGACAGGCACACCCAGCCCTGCTCGGCCATCCGCGACAGCAGCGCATACCCCTGAATGGTGCGGCTGCCGTGTATCCAGGCGCCGCCCGGGACGAACAGCAGCACCGGCGCGGGATGGGTGGGCAGCTCTTTGCGGCGCCACACGTCGAGCAACTGCGCCGGGCTGTCGCCGTAATGGACGCCACGGCGGTGCAGGTAGCGGCGGTGCCGCAGGACTTCGCAGACCGGCGGGGTGCGCTGCGGCGCCGGCCATTCGAGGTCCAGGTCGGCGGCCGCCACGATGCCGCGCAGCGCCGCGGCCGAAACCTCGTTCGTGCTGGCGCGGTCGCGACGGCGCAGGCCGCTGGTTCCCGGGGTGAGCCAGTCCTTGGCCCTGGTGGACACGAATTCCGGTGCATGCCGGGCACCCCAGACGCTCATTGCGGTGACACTGCCCAGCGGCTCGAGGTGCTTGCCGACCACCGGGAGCGAAGCTCCGGCGACGCTCAATGCCAGCAGATAGTCGCCCGGACGGGCCCGCAGCAACCACTTGACCTGGGACATCATTGTCGGGCCGCTCGCCGTCATGGAGGGAGCGTACCCCGCAGGGTTCGCGCTAACCACGATCACATTGCGGTGGTTCGCTGCGGCGCTGTGGGCTGCCGTCGTTTGCGCTGCCCAACGGCGCGCCGGGCAGCGTAAACGACGGCGCTGACGGCGAACATCGCCGCGGTCAGCAGCAGCCATCTGCCCAGAAACGGCTGCTGAGTCTGTCCGGTCGCCGCCAGGTAGGTCGGTGCGCCCTGTTCGATGATGCCGGGCAAAAAGATCAGCAGGGTCAGCCCGGCTCCCAGCGCCGGGATGCGAATGTGGTTGTGCGCGCTGATCTCTGGGATTTCTGGCTGAGAGCGGCTCGGCCGGCGCCCAGGGGCCGCCAGGACGCGGTCGGCCAGCGCGTAGAGCGGGAAGAGCAGCAGGTCGTGGGCGATCACGGCGGCGGCGAGCCAGACCGCGATCGACTGCCACCAGGTGCCGGGGTTCCACAGCGTGGTGGGCTTGAAGGTGGCCAGGAGGTAGCCGAGCAGCGCGAAGCCGGACAGCATCGTCAGCAGGTGTAGTGGATGAGCGCCGTAGTAGTGGGCAAACCGCTTTGTCGCTCTGAGCATTTCAGCTCGGCTCGAATTCGATGGCGGTGACCCATTTGGTGTTGTGCACCCCCGGTAGCGCGGGAACGATGATGCGCGCCGGGTAGCCGTGGTCAAGGGGTAGGGCGTCGCCGTTGACCCGCAGTGCAAGTAGCGCGTCGGGATCGTTGATCTGGTTGGCCTGCAGGCGCGCCGTGCCGAATGCGCCGCCGCGCTGCAGCGATACCACTCGCGCCGAGCGTGGTGCCGGGACCCCGGCCATTCGGGCCAGGTCGGCCAGCCGGACCCCCGTCCAGGTCTGCACGGTCGACCAGCCTTCCACGCAGGCGATCGGCAGCCTGGCGGTGCGCTGCGGCAGTCCGGCCAGGGCGGCGCGATCCAGTACCACCTCCGCCGGACCGCCGCGCAGCGCCAGGCGCCAGTTATCGCCGACGCTCTCGGGGGTGATCCCGGCAGCTACGGCGGTCTTGTTGACCGGGAAATCTCGACCTCGTCCCCGCGGCAAGAGCAGTGCCACGCTGCGCGCCGGCCCGCCGAGGGTCTGCCCGACGGTCAGCACCGCGATTAGCAGCACACCGGAGCCCACCAGGGCCAGGGCGCCGCGCCTGCTCACTGTCGGCTCCGCCGGGTCGGCGGCCACCAGCCCGTCGGGATCCGGTGGTTCGGGCCGGGTGTCGGTCACGTTGGTGCGCAGCACTTCTCGCATCGACAGCGACCGCAGCCCGGTGATCATGCGCGGAATCTTCAGCGCGATATGCATCAGGAAGCCGGCGATGAAAACCCACGCCCCGAAGTAGTGCCCGGTGTAGAAGCTGAATCCGAAGATGTAGTCGTACTGGATGTTGAGCACGCCGGTGACGATCTCGAACAGCACCCCGCCGACCAGCATCAGCAACGACAACCGCTCCAGCAGCTGGGCGATCGACCGCGCGGGCGGCCAGACGAACAGTTTCGGGATCACCGACCACAGCTTGGCCAACACCACCGGGATGATCAGCAGACCCAGCCCCACGTGGACACCCTGGGTCAGCCGGTACAGCCACGACGGATGGGTGGGCCAGGCGAAGGTGGGCAGCCGCAGCCACCCGACGTCGCGCGGGATCGCCTGACCGAACTGCGGCGCATAGGCGCTATAGGACAGCAGCCCGGTGATGACCACGATCGGCAACGTCACCAACAGCACCAGTCCGAACACCGAGGTCAGCCACGGGCCGCGCAGCGGGCTCCGAAAGCGGTTCAGCCGGTGAGCACCCGGTGGTGGATGACGCTGCAGGGCGCGCCACAGGCCGGCGGGAAAGCCGACGGCACCGCTTACCGGGCCGCCAGGGTGGCGATCACCCGCCCGCCGATCAGCCGCACGCCGGTGAGGGTGAGACCCACCCGCGCGGCCAGTGCGGCGGCGCTGTCCACGCCAACCGATGCCCATCGAAACCACGGCCCGACCTCCCGCGCTGACTCTAGGCGAACCCAGCGTGCGACGATACCGATGGCCTGCGCGTCAAACTCGGCCACGCAGCACCCGCCGTGGCACAACAATTCGGCGGCCCTTCCCAGGATCCGCAGCGGGTCCCCGCCGAGGCCGACATTTCCGTCGACCAGCAGGACCGTCTGCCAGCAGCCCATGCCGGGCAGCGGCTCGAACACATCGCCGAGAATGGCCGGGGCGCCGCCGCAGCCGGCTAATCGAATAGCGGTCGCGGATCGGTCGATGCCCAGCGCTGGGATACCCCGCTGCACGAGCCGGGCCACCAGGCGCCCGGGCCCACAGCCCAGCTCGATGGTCGGCCCGCTGCACATCTGCGCGACGGCCTCGTCGAAGGCCTCGTCGGAGCGGGGGCTCTGCTCGATTGACCGGCCACCCAACCAACGGTGGGTCGGTAGCAAACGCAACTCACCGTCGTCATGACGGATCCAGCATTGCTCGCCGCCGAGCGCCCGATCGTAGAGATGCCCCAGCATTCCACGCTCCTCGCATCCTGCCCGGCCATGGCCGGCTCCACCGACCGGTAAACGCGCCGGCAGGAACCGCATGCGCCAGCACCTCCACCAGTACCCGGTTCCCCGGTCGGCTACACCAAAGTTCGCCAAGAGCGACGGCTTGCCGTGTCCGAACGGTCAGCAAGGACTCAGCGTTTGGCAGAAACTCCGCCGCCACCTCGTGCGCCCGCGACCGGGCACATACTGGGTAGGTGCGCGCCAACGGTGACGTCGTCCATCCGGATCTGCGCCGAACCGCCCGCTTCGCACCACGACGACTGGTCGGTCCCCGGACATTGCCGGCAATCCGGGCGCTAATCGCGCTGACCGGCCGCGCGACGCCCGGCGATGTCGAGGTGATCACGCTGGGCTCGGGTGCCGGCGTCCGGCTTTACCGGGGCACGGTGTCACCGAGCCGACACCCGCCCTGCTGTGGATTCACGGTGGCGGATATGTGCTGGGCAAGGCCGCCCAGGATGACCGGCTGTGCCGCCGGTTCGCCCGGACGCTGGGCATCACCGTCGCCTCGGTGGAGTACCGGCTGGCACCCGAGCACCCCTACCCCGCGCCGTTGGAAGACTGCTACTCGGCGCTGCGCTGGCTGGCCGCGCTGCCCGCGGTGGACCCGCGCCGGATCGCTATCGGCGGCGCCAGCGCGGGCGGCGGTCTTGCCGCGGCGCTGGCCCTGCTGGCGCGCGACCGCGGCGAAATCGCGCCGGTATTTCAGCTGCTGACCTACCCGATGCTCGATGACCGCAGTTCCGCGGCCGCCGCCGACGCGCGCTATCGGTTGTGGGATCCTGGATTTTCGCCGCGACGTTACGCTCGCGGGTAATCCGGACCGCTGGTATAGGCGATCTCGCCGCCAATGATGGTTGCGGTCACCAGGCCGGCGTCCAGCTGAGCCAACGCCGTTGCGGGCGGCTGCGACAGCACGCACAGGTCTCCCGGTTGCCCCGCCGCAACCGTGCGCACCCGCCCGGGCTCATCCGGGTGACCCAGAAACATTGTCAAAGCTGTTCGCGCCGGAACGCATTCATCGGGATTGAGCACCGCCCCGCCGGATGTCGCGCGATGCACCGCGGCGCGCATGGCCGCCCACGGGTCGCCGAGACCGAACGGCATATCGGTCGACAATGCCACCGGCACTTGCGCTTTCAGGAACGACGCGACTCGCCAGAGCTGATGATGCTCGACGGCCGGGATCTCGGCAAGGTACTGATCACCGCGCTCGGCAACGAAATTGGGCTGAGTCACCACGGTCACCCCGAGATCGCGCAGGTCGGCCAGGTTGTCGTCGGGCACCACGGCGGCGTGCTCGATCCGATCGAGCGGATGGCTGCCGGCGCCGCGCAGCGCCGCGATGGTCACCACCAGCTGAGCCGCGGTCACGCAGTGCACGGCCACCGGGCGGCCGGCGTGGTGGCAGCCGGTGATCCAGGCAGTCAGGGCGTCCAGATCCAGCCGGTCGTCGTGCAGGATCTTCTTGCCTGGCGCCAAAAACCGCACCCGCGGCTGGAATTCGCCGCGGCGATGCGCGGTCAGCAGCGACTCCGTGTCGTCGGCGCCCAGATCCGGGGTGGCGTCGGTGACTCCGGTGACGCCCATCGAGGTGAGCCGGTCACTCAGTCGCACGAGGTCGGTTTCGCGCCGCGGCAACCCGTCCGGCCAATCGGAAGCGGCGCTGGGCAGCCGACCATCGGGGTGGCCGGCCAGGCCAATGCGGGCCAGTGCCGCGGAGTTGAGGATCCACAGGGCACCACTGCGATGCTGGATGCGCACCGGAATATCGGGCACCAGTGCATCGAGCACGTTGCGGTCCAACCGCCCGGCGACGGATTCGTGATAGCCGATCGCGCGGAGCCACCCGTCGGAGCTCGGCCTGGCCTCCGACAGTGCCTGTACCAGAACCGCTTTGGTGCAAACGGCGGGTGGCCCGACGAGTAGCGAATCCAGAGCCGCGGCCGCCGAGCGCAGGTGCACGTGGTGGTCGTGCAGGCCGGGCAGCACCGTCCCGCCGGCTGCGTCGAGAACCCGTTCACCCGGCGCCGCGACCAGGCCGTCGCCGACCTCGTCGATCAAGGCGTCCACCCGGACATCGGCTCTCGTCCCGTCCAGCAAGGTGGCCCGCCGAATCAGCATGGCAGCGCGCGTCTTTGATCGACCAGACGGCGCACGGCGTCGTTGTCGGCGCCGAGTTCGGCAGCGGCCCCGCACGGCGGCGGCGGCGACGGTGGCCGAATCGGGTAGGTCGATGCCGATGCCGTCAGTGGTAGTGCGGCGTAGCCGGCGGCGACGGCTGCCAGTGATACGTCGATGAGTTCGCCGCCGCCGCGCCCCAGCGATTCGGTGATCGCCCGGCTTGCCTCGATGCCGGCCAGCGGGTCGGCGATGGCGTCGCCACAGAACACCGGCCCGTCGGCAGCGGATCCGACGAGTCCACCGGCCACCGCGGCATCGTCACCGAAGGCCGGCCGTCCGGACTGTTCGCCATAGCCGCTGACGCGCAACCAGATTCGCCCGGGCCGCGGCGCAATGTGGTCGGGCCCGAGGCGTCGTCGCGCCAACGCAATGGGCCGTGAACCCTCGATCACGATGTCCGCGACGGTCAATAGCTGTCGCAGCTCGTCAGCCTGTTCGTCGAAATCGAGGCAGTACGAGAGCTTTTCACCGTTTATCCAGTCGAAGAAGGAGCGGTCGCCGGCTCGGGTGCCGTCACGGCGGCTCGGGCTTTCGATTTTCACGACAGTCGCGCCCGCTCGGGCCAGCAGCTGCCCGCAGAGCGGACCGGCCCACATCGACGACAGGTCGGCGACGAGCAGGCCGGCCGGTCCGCGCGCAGCGCCGCGCGGCCCGGCGCGACGAATCCGCGGCGGTGCGGCCGTTGCCTCACCGAGTCCCGCGGCGGGGATGTCGAGGAGCTGGGTCCGCTCGAGGATCGTGGACGCGCGCGACGTCGCGGCCCACCGCTGGATGGCGGGCCAGGGGTCTTCGGGCAGCCGATCGACCTGCAGCAGCGCCGGAACGGCGGCGACGTCGTCGGGGCGCGACAACGTGATCGCGAGGCAGCCGTCGGCGGCCGCGAGCAACCGGGTGGCTCCGCCGGCCGACACCCGGCCCCGGCGGGTCAGTCCCAGCAACCCGGCCCGCCCGGTCAGCAGTGTGGCCGCATTGGCGGCGAGCGCCTCGGCCCGGCGCAACACGTTGGCGCGGGAGAAGTCGGGCGGCCCGCCGGGCAGACCGGTCAGGTAGGCCAGCCCGCTACTCCCCCACCTGGCCAGGGTGCAGCTCACCCAGCCGAGCGTAATGCGCGCGCGGCGGTTCAGAACTGCAGCGCGGTGAACCGCCAGTCCAGCACCTGCCGGTCCGGCTCGTCCGCGTCGCCGGCGGCGTAGACCAGCGACCGCAGCCCCAGCACCCCGCCGTTCCCGGTGGGCCGGGCGGACTCGACGTGCAGTTCGCTGTAGAGGGTGTCGCCCTCGCGCACCGGCCCGGTGTGGTCGCAGTGTTCCCAGCCCAGCACCGTCACCAGGTTCGGCAGCAATCGGCAGGCCTGCGCGAACGCCAGCCCGATGGTGTGCCCGCCGTAGACCAGACGTTGCCCGCCGACCCGCGAATCATGGTGTGTTGCCGCGATATTGAGGGTAAGCCGAGCCAGCTCGGGGGCGCTGCTGACCAGGTCGGCGGTGCTGTGCAGGACCGAACCCGCAATGCCGTCGTCGAAGTGCGGAGCGGGCACCCTACTGCGGAACGCCTCGGCGTCCCAGCCGCTGGTGGGGTCGACGGGCGGTCCGGTCACCCCGGCGCCGATGGTGGACACGTCATCGTCGGGGGCGCCGTCAGGCCGCCAATCCGGGCCGGCCGGCAACATGGCGCACCGGTAGAAGTCGAGCACCAACCGATCGGCCTGGTCGACGGTCGTCATCCGCAGCGCCGCCAGTCCGGTTGGGGCACGACCCGGTTTGGCCGTATTGGCGCGCAACCCGACCACTTCGGTGCGGGTGTAGACGGTGTCGCCGATCACCGGGAATCGGTGAAACGTCAGGCCACGGTAAAACAGGTTGGCTTTGACCCGCTGCGTCACCAGGGTCGACTGCCCGATCGCCACGTCGCAGACCAGGCCCGGGTGCGCCAGGGGTGCGGATGCGCCGACCACCGCCGCGCACAGCTGTGCGTCCAGGGACAGCCGCAGCCGGTCACCCACGATCGCCTGATGGGCCGCGGCCAGCCCCGACGACAGCGTCATCGCCGGCGCCCAGTCGAATGTCTGGCCTAGCGAGAGGTCGTCGAAGTAGGGCCCGCCCGGGCGAGTGTCCGCGTATGTCACAACGCCACATGCTGGCAGCCGGTCAAAGCGAGGGTCAATATGGCACGGGTGAGCAATGAGCTGAATCACGAAGAAGCGATGCTGGTCGACACCGTTCGGGCCTTCATCGACCGCGACGTGAGACCGAGCGTCCGCGAGGTGGAACACGCCAACGCCTACCCCGAGGCGTGGATCGAGCAGATGAAGCGGATCGGTATCTTCGGCCTGGCCGTCCCCGAAGAGTACGGCGGGTCGCCGGTGTCGATGCCGTGCTATGTGCAGGTCACCCAGGAGCTGGCCCGGGGCTGGATGAGCCTGGCCGGGGCGATGGGCGGGCACACCGTCGTGGCCAAGCTGCTGACGCTGTTCGGCACCGAAGAGCAGAAGACGGCCTATCTGCCGCCGATGGCCACCGGCGAGCTGCGGGCCACCATGGCGCTCACCGAGCCCGGCGGCGGCTCCGACCTGCAGAACATGTCGACCACCGCGCTGCCGGATCCCGCGCAGGGCTCCGCGCAGGGCTCCGGCGGCTTGCGGATCAACGGCGCCAAGACCTGGATCACCAACGCGCGCCGCTCCGGGCTGATCGCGTTGCTGTGCAAGACCGATCCCACTGCCCTACCGCGCTATAAGGGGATCTCGATCGTGCTGGTCCAGCCCGGACCGGGCCTGACGGTGTCGCGGGACCTGCCCAAGCTGGGCTACAAGGGCGTCGAGTCCTGCGAGTTGTCCTTCGACGACTACCGGGTGCCGGTGTCGGCAGTGTTGGGAAGCCGTATGGGGGAAGGCTTTTCGCAGATGATGAAGGGCCTCGAAACGGGCCGCATCCAAGTGGCGGCCCGCGCCCTGGGGGTGGCGACCGCGGCACTGGAAGACGCGCTCGCCTATGCCCAGCAGCGGGAGAGCTTCGGTCAGCCGATTTGGAAGCATCAGGCCGTCGGCAACTATCTGGCCGATATGGCAACCAAACTCACCGCGGCACGCCAACTGACCCGCTACGCCGCCGAGCGCTACGACAGCGGCCAGCGCTGCGACATGGAGGCAGGGATGGCCAAGCTGTTCGCCTCCGAGGTGGCGATGGAGATCGCGTTGAACGCGGTGCGCATTCACGGCGGCTACGGCTACTCAACCGAATACGACGTCGAACGCTATTTTCGCGATGCGCCCCTGATGATCGTCGGCGAAGGCACCAACGAGATCCAGCGCAATGTGATCGCCGGACAACTGGTGGCCCGGGGCGGCATCTAGCCGATATGTCGGCGACCGGTGCTGTATATTTGCCTGACTTCGCCCAGGGAACCCAAGGGTAGGCACCAAAGGAGGGCAGCCATGAGTTATCCGCCAGGGCCGTACGGAGGTTCCCCCGAGTGGCAGGGCCAGCAGCCGGGCTGGCAGGGTCAACAACCGCAACCCGGTTGGCCGGCCCCGCAACCCGGTTACGCACCCGAGCCGGACAACTACCTCGTCTGGGCGATTCTGGCCACCATCTTGTGCTGCCTGCCGTTCGGCATCGTGTCGATCGTGTACTCCACCAAGGTCTCCGGGCTGTGGGCCCAAGGCCGCTACGCCGAGGCGCAGGCCGCGTCCGCCAACGCCAAGAAGTGGGCCATCATCAGCGCGATCGCCGGGGCGGTCATTGGTGTGATCGTCGGGGTGATTTACGTGATCCTGATTGCTGTGGCGGTGTCGGTCGATCACAACATGCCTTCCACCATCACCACCTATTCCGGCTACTGATCGAGGCGTTCCAACGTTGTGCGCCAACGGGTTTGCGCCTAACCGGTGGCTGCCGAGATGGCGTCCACCAGGCCCCAGGCCAGGGCGGTCGCGGCGTCGATGGTTCGGCCGGAGAGCACCAGATATGCCGTGCGCCAGCGTCCGATCCGTCGGGTAATGCTGACGGTGCCACCGGCGCCGGGGATCAGCCCGAGGCTCAGTTCGGGCAGCCCGAACACCGAATCGGGCCGGGCCACAACCCATCCGCAGAACGCCGCCATCTCCAGCCCGCTGCCCAGCACCCGCCCGTGGACCTCGGCCCGGCATGCCCGGCCAAGCCTGGCTCTGAGTTCGTCGAGCACCAGCGCTGGACTATGCCGGGTGCGGGCAAAGTGCGCGCTTACCGGATCGGCAAAGGCGCCGAACTCGGCGAGGTCGCCACCACTGCAAAACGATGGGCCGTTGCCGCTCAACACGATTCCGGTGACCGACGGGTCCAGCCGGGCTACGGTCAACGCCTCCAGCAGCGCGGCGCGCACATCGGTGGAGAACGCATTGTGTCGGCGTGGCCGGTTGAACCGGATCCGCAGGGTGTCCTTGTCGCGGTCCACGAGCACCGCGTCGGCCGTGCCCGGAACGGCGGCCGGGCCGCGATCGTCGAGCCAGCGTGCGAACTCCGGTCCGGCCTGCAGGGTCGAATACGCCAGTGATTCGGTGACCACGCCGGCCAGCGTCGCACCGGCGGGATCCAGGGCCCGCAGCACGTCGTTGCACATGGCGCTGGCCTGCGGCCAGTGCCGGCAGCGCCGCGTCACGTCCGCCAACGCCTCGGACACCGACGCCACGGTGACCACCCGGCGATCGCCACATGGCTGGTCAGTCAGCGTGAAAGTCGCTGTTTCCAGCCAGAATTCATCCGTAGGCGAGCCGTGGGCGACGATCACGCCGGGTGGCGACGCCACACCCACGTCCCGCTCATCCGCGGGGATCGACAGGTCAACTACACGGAGCATCGGTCAGGCCGAATACTTCTCGATCAGCCCGTCCTTGTAGAGCTTGCCGGTGTCGGTGCGTGGCAACTTCGCCTCGAAAGCGATGGATTTGGGGCATTTGAAGTGCGACAGGCGATCCCGCAACCACGCCAGCAGTTCAGCAGCGAATTCCTCGGTTGCGTCAGCCGGGTCGACGGTCTGCACCGCGGCCATCACCCGCTGTCCCATCTCGCCGTCGGGAACACCGAAAACCGCGGCGTCGAGCACTTTCGGGTGCGTCACCAACACGTTTTCGGTTTCCTGCGGGTAGATGTTGACGCCGCCGGAGATGATCATGTGATGGCGCCGGTCTGTCAGATACAGGTAGCCCTCGTCGTCGAGATAGCCGATGTCGCCCACCGTCACCCAGCCGTGCTTGTCGCGCGACGCAGCGGTTTTCGACGGATCGTTGAGGTATTCGAAGGAGAACCCACCCTCGAAATAGATCTCACCCGGCTGGCCCGGCGGGAGTTCGTTGCCGTCGGGGCCCAGGATATGAACCGCGCCCTGCATCGGCTTGCCGACCGAACCGGGGTGCGCCAGCCAATCCTCGGCGGTGATCAGCGTGGATCCGACGGCTTCGGAGGACGCGTAGTACTCGTCGACGATCGGTCCCCACCAGTCGATCATCTGCTTCTTGATCTCGACCGGGCACGGCGCCGCGGCGTGCATCACCCGCTTCAGGCTGGACACGTCGTACGAATTACGCACCGAATCAGGCAGTTTCAGCATTCTGGTGAACATCGCCGGTACGAACTGGCCGTGCGTCACCCGGTAGCGCTGAATGGCGTCGAGCGCCGACTCGGGATCGAACTTCTCCATCACCACGGTGGTGATACCGCCGGCCTGGGCGCTCATCGACCACACCGACGGGGCGGTATGGTAGAGCGGCGCCGGGCTCAGGTAGACCGAATCGCGGTCCATCCAGTAATCGATCAGCGCCGACATCATCCCCGGCGCCTGATCCGGTGGAACATGGGGTAATTCACGTTTGATTCCCTTGGGCCGGCCAGTGGTTCCCGACGAGTACTGCAGCAGGTCGCCCTCACGTTCGTCGTCGATCGGTGTGCCGGGTTGGCCGGCAACGCATTCCGGGTATCGCTCCCAGCCCGCCAGGTCGCCGTCGGCGATCATCAGCAGCTCCGGCAGGCCTGCGGGAAGATGGCCGGCCAGACCCGCGCAGGTGTCGCGAAGCGCCGCGGACCCGAGGATCGCCTTGGCGCCGCTGTTGTCGACGATGTAGGCCGCCTCGGCCGGGGCCAGGTGGGTGTTGACCGGCACGTAGTACAGGCCGCTGCGGCGTGCCGCCCACATGACCGCGTGGATGTGTTCGTTGTTCTCCATCAGAATGGCGACGACGTCGCCTTCCCGCAGCCCCGCCCGACGGAATCGGTGCGCTAGTCGATTGGCCCGGGCTTCCAGGTCTGCAAAGGTCACGATGGTCCCGGACGGATGCAGGATGACAGCCGGTTTGTTGGCGCTTTTCGCATCTCCCAGGTGCTGGCGGATCTGCATTGGCAGTCAGGGGCGCGGTGTCCGCAGAGCAGACCCGGTTCCCCATCCCCCTTATCTGTGTTGGGGACCCCCGTAAAGGTGGATCCGGGTTGGTCGTTGTTGTTTGGCCCGTGCTCCCCGCTC
>NZ_MVIF01000299.1 GCF_002086675.1 Mycobacterium persicum | reverse complement strand
CGCGCCCGAGCCGAGCGCGTGGTCTACCTCCGCGCCGTCGCTGGCCTGTCGTGGTCCAAGATTCGCGACGAGCTGGGGTTCAAATCCGTGGGCGCGGCGCAGCAGGCGTACAAGGCCCACCAGCGGCGCAACCCGCCACCGTCCGCCGAGGCGGTGTTCGCCGAGCTGCTGGAGCGCAACCGCTTCCGGTCGTCCCAGGGCACCGTCGCCCTGGCCCGCGCCCAGGCGGCGGGCGACCATGCCTCCGTGGCTTCCCTGCTCCGCGCGCTGGCCTCCAACGACGCCGAGCTGGCCCGCTGGTTCGCCATCGGCTCGGACACCCTGAACGTCAACCTCAACACCACCGCGTCGGACATCATCGCCGACGCCCGGCGGCGGCTGCTCGAAGTGGTCGATGCCGAGGTGGTCGAGCAGAAGGAGATCGAACGATGACCAACCTGACCAAGCACGACGCCATCAACGGCGCGATGAGCCTGGCCGACGACGTGGCCCAGGGCCGGGTGGACCCGGCGGCGCTGGAGGCCCA
>NZ_MVIF01000298.1 GCF_002086675.1 Mycobacterium persicum | reverse complement strand
GTGGGGGGAAATGGCGGCAACGGCGGTCTGATTTATGGCAACGGCGGGGACGGTGGCGGCGGCGGATCCGGCGCTGTTGGTGGTGCCGGTGGTGCCGCACTTCTGCTGGGTAACGGCGGAGCGGGAGGCGCCGGCGGAGCTGGCGGCGCGGGAGGCGCCGGCGGTAACGCTCTGCTAGTCGGTAACGGTGGTGACGGCGGGGCGGGCGGCGCGGCCGCTGCTGGCATCGACGGCGGCAATGCCGGGCGCGGAGGCGACGGCGGCTACGCCGGCCTCTGGGGTAACGGCGGCAATGGCGGGCATGGCGGAGCGGGTGCAACCGGGATGAACGGAGCTAATCCCAGCACCAATGGCGCTGCGGCGTCCGGTGGAACTGCCGGCACATCTGTGAGCGTCACCAACCCCACAGATGCCAGGGCCAGCGGTACGGACGGCGGAACCGGGGGCATCGGTGGTCCCGGCTGGGCGGGTGGCACTGGTGGCCAAGGTGGTAGCGCTCATGCCAGCAGCACCGACACCCACGGTGGCGAAA
>NZ_MVIF01000297.1 GCF_002086675.1 Mycobacterium persicum | reverse complement strand
GTTGTCGCCGTTGTTCCCGTATCCCACGTTCTAGGGGCCGAAGTTGCCGCTGCCGAAGTTGTCGCTGGAGTGGTTTCCGCCGCCGAAGTTTGCACTGCCCCAATTTCCGAAGCCGATGTTTCTGTTGCCGTCGACGGGTCCGGTGTTACCGCTGCCGAAGTTGAGATCGCCGCGATTGCCGTTGCCGAGGTTGAGGCTGCCGAAGTTTCCGTTGCCCAGGTTGAAGAAACCTCTGTTTCCGCTGCCCAGGTTTCCGTTGGCAACGTTTCCGCTGCCGAGGTTGCCGTTGCCGTAATTTCCGCTGCCGAAGTTGAGGTCACCGTGGTTGCCGCTGCCCAGGTTGACATTGCCGATGTTTCCGATGCCCAGGTTCCACGCACCGGTGTTGCCGAAGCCGGTATTGATCGCCGGCAGAATCGACGCCGCGACGACCCCCGCCGGGCTGGCGGCCACCGCCGAGCCGACCGCAGCCGCAGCCGCCCCAACCGGGCTGGCCGACACCGCGCCGGCCACTTGGCCCGCCAAACCTTGCGGCGCG
>NZ_MVIF01000296.1 GCF_002086675.1 Mycobacterium persicum | reverse complement strand
GTTACCGCCCACGCCGCCGGCGCCGCCGGCGTCGGCTATCCAGGAGTTGGTAAACGGGGGGTTGTCCCACAGGAACATCCCGTTGCCACCGGTGCCGCCGTGTCCGCCGGCGCCCGCATTGCCGTACAGCCACCCGCCGTTGCCGCCATGCCCACCGTTGCCCCCGTAGCCGCCACTGTCGTAGACACTGAGGCCACCGCCGCCGCCGGCCCCGCCGGCTCCACCGGCACCGATCATCCCGGCGGCGCCACCGTTTCCACCGGCCCCGCCGTTACCGCTCACCCCCGCATTTTGAATGGCGTTGAGGTTGTTGGTGGCCCCGTCGGCACCGACGCCGCCTTGCCCCCCGGCGCCGCCGTTACCGGACAGCCATCCGCCGCGGCCGCCGTTGCCGCCATGGCCGCCGCTGCCGGCGCCGTCGGAGTTTCCGCCGCTCCCAAAGGTGCCGCCGGCGCCGCCGGCCGCCCCCGCTCCGCCGGACCCGAACAGACCGGCGGAACCGCCGTCGCCGCCCGCCCCGCCGGCGGCACCTTTGGGAG
>NZ_MVIF01000295.1 GCF_002086675.1 Mycobacterium persicum | reverse complement strand
CGACCGGCGCCGCCGCCGTCCCTCATGTTCCCGACATGAGCGCGGCCGCAGCTCCGACCCCGGTCGTATCACCGACGACCGAGACCGGCATGACCACGGTAGCCCCGGTAGTTGCGGGTGGACCGACCGCAAGCCCGATCGCCCCAGTCAGCGCCCCGGCGGGGCCGTTGCCCGCCTACGGCTCTGACCTACGTCCGCCAGTCATCACACCACCTACCGCCGCCCCCGCCGGTCCGGTCTCTGGTGCAGCAGTAGCCCCCTCCCCGTCCTCGTCACCATCAGCCGGTGCCTCGATGATGTCGCCGGTCGCAAAATCGACCTCACAGGCCGCCCACGGACAAACGCCAAGCGCAGCATCACCATTGGCCGGTGCCACCGTCACCGCTACGATCGGGGCCACAACCGGCGACGCGGCGAACCGATCCGCCGAGCAGCAACGCCTGCGACGTTTCGTCGATGCGATGGCCCGACAGGAACCAAACATCTCCTGGGCGGCCGGCCTACGCGACGGCGGACGGACCACACTACTGGTCACCGATCTCGCCGGAGGCTGGATTCCACCCCATGTCCGGCTGCCCGCCCATGTGACGCTG
>NZ_MVIF01000294.1 GCF_002086675.1 Mycobacterium persicum | reverse complement strand
ACTCAGGCTTGCGCCAACCCGCACGAGGCATACCCTACAAACTACACCCATGTAGTCTTAACTGAACGGTATTGGGCTTAGGCCCGTTAGGTGCGGCGGGCGTGCCGGCGATAAGTGGTCCGGCCGCATCGGCGAGCGTCGGCCAAGCGGCGTCGCTGGGGACATTGTCGGTGCCGCCGAGCTGGGCCGAAACGCTGTCGGCGGCACCGGTGACCCCGGCCGGCGCAGTGGCGGTGCCGGAAGCCCAGGCTGGCGCGGTCCCCGCCGCGGCAAACGGCGCCACCCTACCCAGGCTGCCGCTTGGAGGCATGGTCGGGCGCGAGGCCGACGGCGCGGTTCAGCGCGTCGGGGTCCGTTCGTCGGTGATTCCCCATTCGCCGATGGGCGGCTAGGTCTGAGTGCACACAAGTGTGGCCGCACACCGGCCGGGGTGCGGCCACACTTGTTGTTGTCGGTGCTAGGCCCAGCTGGAGCCGACGGCGCTGTCGGTCTGTGCCATGTTGCTGCCGGCGGCCTGGACCTTCTGGCCGTGGGCGTTGGCCTGCTCGTAGATCACCTGGAAGTTGCGACCCAACTGGGTGATGAACTCCTGGCAGGCCACCGA
>NZ_MVIF01000293.1 GCF_002086675.1 Mycobacterium persicum | reverse complement strand
GGAATCGCTATGAGTTTGTTGGATGCCCATATTCCGCAGTTGGTGGCGTCGCAGTCGGCGTTTACCGCCAAGGCGGCGTTGATGCGGCACACGATCGGGCAGGCCGAGCAGTCGGCGATGTCGGCGCAGGCGTTTCATCAGGGCGAGTCGGCGGCGGCGTTCCAGGGCGCGCACGCCCGGTTTGTGGAGGCCGCCGCCAAGGTGAACACCTTGCTGGATATCGCGCAGGCCAACCTGGGTGACGCCGCGGGCGCCTATGTGGCCGCCGATGCCGCCGCCGCGTCCAGCTATACCGGCTTCTGAGCCGCACCCTGTCACCGTTGAACGTCGAAAGGACTTGTGATGTCACAGATTATGTACAACTATCCGGCGATGCTGGCGCACGCCGGGAACATGTCCGGCTATGCTGGCACGCTGCACAGCCTGGGTGCCGACGTCGCCAACGAGCAGGCCGCGCTGTCCAATGCCTGGCAGGGCGACACCGGGATGACCTACCAGGGCTGGCAGACCCAGTGGAACCAGGCCATGGAGGACCTGATGCGGGCCTATCAGTCGATGGCCGGCACGCACGAATCCAACACCATGGCCATGCTGGCTCGCGACACCGC
>NZ_MVIF01000292.1 GCF_002086675.1 Mycobacterium persicum | reverse complement strand
CGAGGGTAGGGCTGTGTAGGCGGGTGTGCCCGCGCAGTCGGGTGGCGCGTGCCTGCATCAGCTCCACCAGCTCGCGCAGCAACTCCACGCTGTGTTGACCGGTGTCGTAGCAGAACCGGGTGAACAGCGCTGCCCCGGCACCGAGTTCCATGCCGCCTTGGGATCGATCACCCACAACCGCACCCGGCCACGCTTAACGTCAGGGGCGAGGGCGGCGATCAGCGACCACAGCGCCGAGCCCTTACCGGCTCCGGTGGCCCCCGCTACCAGGATGTGGTTACCGAGAACCAGCAGCGTCCACCAGCGCCGTGATTCGCTGACCCCGACCCGCACCGCGCGCAGATCAACCGCCGACCCCGGGTTTGGCATGGGCACCGCGATCGGCTGGGCGAGCACATCCCCGCGGCCGATGATGATCCGCAGCTGCCCGGGCGCGGTGGCGCGGATCGTCAACCGCTGCGCTGCCCATTGCCGCCAACGCCGGAACGCGTTTCTGCCAGTCAGCAATCGACTGGCCGGTCACAACCTTCACGATCAGCACGTCGACGTGGCGGCCGATCCGCACCGACACCACCGCCGGGACCAGGGTGCGCTCACCCAGGCGGGCGGTCAGCCCGTGCAGGGCGCACACCGATGCCC
>NZ_MVIF01000291.1 GCF_002086675.1 Mycobacterium persicum | reverse complement strand
GGAGCGTCACGACCGGGACCGGCGGAACCGGCGGTGCCGGCGGCAACTCCCAGTACTTCGGTACCGGCGGCGCCGGTGGGCAGGGCGGGAACTCCACGAACAACGTCGCCGGGACCAGCGGTGGTACCAGCGGTGCGGGCGGTGCGGGCGGCAACGGCGGGTCGCTCTTTGGCAACGGTGGTGTCGGCGGGGCGGGCGGCAGCTCGACCAGAGGTCTCGCCGGCAGCGGCGGCGCAGGCGGCATCGGCGGTGTGTTCGGCAACGGCGGCGACGGCGGGGCCGGCGGCGACACTCTTGGTGGGGTTCTTGCGGCGGGAACCGCCGGCACCGGCGGCAATGGCGGCACCGGCGGGCTGATCGGCGCGGGCGGCAACGGTGGCGTCGGCGGCAACAATCTTGCTGTTCTCTTCAATGGAACCGTTGGGGCCGGCGGCAACGGCGGCAACGCCAGGCTGTGGGGCGACGGCGGTGTCGGCGGCACCGGCGGGCTGACTTACAACGGCAACGTCAGCGGCGGGGCGGGCGGCTCCGGCGGCAACGGCGGCTCGTGGTTTGGCGACGGCGGGGCCGGTGGTGACGGCAGCGCCGGTCTCGGCAAGGGCGCCGGCGGGGCGGGCGGTAACGGCGGCGCCGGAATCGG
>NZ_MVIF01000290.1 GCF_002086675.1 Mycobacterium persicum | reverse complement strand
GCCGGGACAAATGCCCCGGTGAGCGTTTGGTATCCGAGGAATACACGGTGACATCCATGCCCGCAAAGCGCACCAGCTGATCAGAGCTGGAAAACCGGCGTGCATCACCGATCTCGGCCCAGATGATCGCCGCGCATAACCACCCGATGCCGTAGTGGCGGGCCTGCAGCGCCTGACAACCGCGCTGA
The DNA here is from genome assembly GCF_002086675.1 of Mycobacterium persicum. Lineage (GTDB taxonomy): Bacteria > Actinomycetota > Actinomycetes > Mycobacteriales > Mycobacteriaceae > Mycobacterium > Mycobacterium persicum. The sequence goes on along the minus strand of NZ_MVIF01000290.1, from coordinate 456 downwards.
TGTCGAGCGAAGTTCACCAATTGTGCTCGCAGCGGCACAATCTCGGCACCCAGCTCATCTGTGCGCCGCAGCGCGGTGTCCACATACTGGCGTCCCACCCCCGACAACTCCGCACCGGCAAGCGCGTCACGGCCCGCCGCCGACAGCAACGCGGTGACCGGCGGGCAGCCCTGATGGAACAACTGGGCGTGGATGCGCTGCTGCCAGGCACGGCGCTCCTCCATCAGCGCGCAATACAACCGGCCCAGGGTGCGAACCTCCACCACCTGCGCCGGCGGGATCCACAACTCGGGGAACCGGCCCTCCACCAACAGCGTCCGCAACAGCCGCGCATCGGCGCGGTCGGTCTTGGCTCGCTTCTTGGGGCCCCGCAACCCCGGAGCAATGATCAGAACCTGTGGATGAGCCTCGGCGAGGCGGCGAGATTGGGCGCACCTTCCCGAGGATGATCTGAAG
>NZ_MVIF01000028.1 GCF_002086675.1 Mycobacterium persicum | reverse complement strand
CCCGCCACCGGCCAAGCCACCCCTACCGCCGCTGCCGGCTCCGTCCGCAAAGCTTCTACCCAATCCGCCTTCGCCGCCGGCGCCACCGGCGCCGCCGGCGGCAATGCCAATGGTCCCGTTGCCGCCGTCTCCCCCCACCGCGGCACCGGAGGTGGTGATGGCGTTCCCCCCCAAGCCGCCGGCGCCGCCGATTCCACCGACACCCCCGGTGCCACCGTTGCCGCCGATGGCGTTTCCGGTGCCGCCAAAGACGAACGCGAGTCCGCCACTCCCGCCCGTGCCACCGACGGCCGCAAACGCGCCATCCGCGCCCGATTGACCGCTACCACCGGTCACATCACCGCTGGCGTTGAACAGGAAGTCCGGGGTGCCGTCGGTGCCTTGCCCGGCTATGCCGTTGACAGCCGGATTGAGGCCGTTAGCCCCGGTGAGGCCGGTGCCGCCCTGCCCGCCGGCGCCGCCGTCGCCGAATAGGGTGGCATGGCCGCCCATGCCGCCCTGGCCGGGGGTGCCGCCGTTGATGTTTGGCGCCGCGGCGCCGCCCATCCCGCCAGCGCCGCCGTTCCCGACCAACCACCCGCCCATGCCGCCGTTGCCGCCACCCGCTCCGGCCCCACCCTTTCCGCCGGCGCCACCGTTGCCGATCAGCCCCGCGCTGCCGCCGTTGCCGCCGGCCTGTCCCGGCAGACCGTTCCCGCCATTGCCGCCGTTGCCGTACAACAAGCCTCCCGGGCCGCCTGCCTGACCAGGCCCGCCATTGGCGCCGTCACCGATGAGCGGCCGGCCCAGCAGCGCTTGGGTCGGCGTGTTGACGGCGCCCAGAACACCCTGCTGCAGGCTCTGCAACGGAGATGCGTTGGCAGCCTCTGCGTTGGCATACGCACCAGCTGCGGCACTCAAGGCCTGCACCAACCGGGTATGAAACGCGACCGCCTCGGCACTAGCGGCCTGATAAGCCTCAGCGTGCCCTGAGAACAACGCCGCGATGGCCGCCGACACCTCATCGGCCCCCGCGGCCAGCAACGCGGTCGTCGGGGCGGCCGCGGCCACGTTGGCCGTTCGAAGTGCCGCGCTGATACCGCCCAGCTCCGTTGCCGCCGCGGCAACGGTTTCCGGTGTTGCTATGACATACGACATCCCAGCCTCCGCTGAATCGGCACAATTTGGCCTGAGGATGCTACGCCGAAAGTCCTGACGACGACTCGATTTCTTAAACGTTCCAAACAGATTGAACAGAATTCGGCGGTCGACTTCGGTCTCGATTTCGCCCGCCTACCGCGGAATACGGTGCACAGCCCGAGTCAGGCGTTCTGCTCGCCGATGGCCGCCAGCAGCTCGAATTCGTCGTCGCTCAGCGGGGTTTGGGCCGCGGCGACGTTCTCCTCCAGATGCGCCACGCTCGAGGTGCCCGGAATCGGCAACATCACCGGTGACCGTTTCAGCAGCCAGGCCAGCGCCAGCTGCGACGGTGTCGCATGATGCTCGGCCGCGATCTGCCGCAGCGGGCCATCAGCGGCGGCCAGCGGACCCGACGCCAGCGGAAACCATGGAATGAAGCCGACGCCGTGCCGGGTGGCGAAATCCACGAGTGGTTCGGCGCCCCGCGAGGCCAGGTTATACATGTTCTGCACCGACACGATTTCGGTGATCTGCCGGGCCGCCTTGAGTTGGTCCACATCGACCTCGGACAGGCCGATATGACGGATCTTGCCTTCGTTCTTCAGCGCGAGCAGTTCGCCGACTTGATCTTCCAGGGGAACGTGGCGGTCGATGCGATGCAGCTGGAACAGGTCAATGGTGTCGACGCCCAGACGCCGCAGGCTCATCTCACACTCCTGGCGCAGATAGCTCGGGTTACCCAACGGAATCCACACCCCCGGCCCGGTCCGCAGCAACCCGGCCTTGGTGGCGATCACCAGGCCGGAGTAGGGATGCAGCGCCTCGCGGATGATCTCCTCGGACACGTAAGGGCCGTAGGAATCGGCGGTGTCGATGAAATTCACGCCCAGTTCGACGGCGCGCCGCAACACCCGGACGCATTCGGCCCGGTCGGCTGGTGGCCCCCACACGCCCTCACCGGTCAGGCGCATCGCACCGAACCCGAGCCGGTTGACCGTCAAGTCACCGCCGAGGGTGAATGTTCCGGATGCTGCTGCCAAAGGTTTCGAGGTTTGTGTGGTCACCATTCCGACCGTACGCCGCCAACCCGGCGCCGCAATCCGTCGTGGCAAGCTGGGTGTGTGGACCTGGATGCGCTCGCCGACCTTCAGCTGACCTATCCCGAAGTGGGCGCGACCGCGGCCGCGCAGTTGCCGCCGGGCTACGATCACCTCAGCATGTCGGCCCAGATCGGTTCTGGCCGTGCGCGTTTCGAGCAGGCCGCCGATGCCGTCATGCGCTGGGGCATGCAGCGCGGAGCCGGCCTGGGCGTTGCGGCGAGTTCCGACGTCGCGGTGGTTTCGGCGATCGTGGTGGTCAAGATGATGGGTCTGCTGCGCGCGCCCTGCCGCGTCGTGTACGTCATCGACGAACCCGACACCCGCGGATTCGCCTACGGCACGCTGCCGGGTCACCCGGAGTCCGGTGAGGAACGGTTCGCCGTGCGCTACGACGCGAACACCTCCGCGGTATACGCGGAGGTGTCGGCGTTCTCCCGGCCCGGGACCTGGTGGAGCAAGCTCGGCGGGCCGGTCGTTTCGGTGGTCCAGCGCATCATCGCCAAACGCTACCTGCGCGGGGTGTGACGGGTCGGTCAACGGCGCCCGATGCTACCCCGGTGCACACCCTGGGCCAGCCGGGCCAGGGCGACAGCGCCGGCCAGCAAACCGAAGTCCCGCAGTGCTACGTCGTAGAACCCGGGACCGGTGACCAGGTCGAGGATGATCCCGGCCAGCCAGGCCGCCACCACCCAGGCACCGAAGCGCGGCACCACCGCAACCAGCACACCGGCGGCGATCTCGATCACGCCCACCAGGTACATGCACTGGTCGGGGGTACCGGGCACCAGGTTGTCGATCCAACCGGCCAGGTACATGCTCCAGTGATGCGGGTGGGTCAGCAGGTTGAAGAACTTGTCCAACCCGAACACGATGGGCGCCACCGTGAACACGGTTCGAAGCAGCAAGTACGCCGAATACGCCGGGTCCTTCAACTGGTCGGCCAGGGCGGGCGCGCCGGCTCCTGGTTGGGTGGCTTGTCTGGTACTCATGACCCCTCCATTTCTATAGGACAGTATTTTGTACGTTAGAGCGTGTAAGCTGTACCGTCAAGTGTTTTGTCTCTTAGAAACAGACCGATGACGGACTCACTCGAACGCAACGCCGCCGGGATCGGCGCACTGGCCGACCCGGTGCGCCATCGGCTGTACGAGTACGTGTGCTCACAACCGGGACCGGTGAGCCGCGACCAGGCGGCCGACGCCCTGGGAATCGCCCACCACCAGGCCAAATTCCACCTCGACCGACTCACCGCCGAGGGCCTGCTGGAGACCGACTACGCACGTGTGACGGGCCGCTCCGGCCCGGGTGCGGGACGGACCGCCAAGCTGTACCGCAGGGCTCCGCGCGATATCGCGGTCAGCCTTCCACAGCGGGAGTACGAGCTCGCGGGACGGCTGATGGCCGCGGCCATCGCCCGGTCGGCCGCCACCGGCGAATCCGCCGCCGAGGTGCTCAACCAGGTCGCCCACGACTACGGCCAGACGATCGGCGACGGCGTCGCCAAGCCCGCGGACGCCGCGGCGGCGCTCGAGGTGGCGTTGCGGGTGCTGCGCCGGCACGGCTACGAGCCCCGCCGCACCGATGGCGAAGTCGAGCTGGCGAACTGCCCGTTCCATGCGCTGGCCCAGGAGCAGACGGAGCTGGCCTGCACCATGAACCACGCGCTGATCACCGGGGTGTCCGACGCCCTGGCGCCGTACGGCCCCGACGCCCGGCTGGATCCCGGGCCGCAAAGGTGTTGCGTCGTGCTCAAGCGCCGGTCGAACCTATGAGCCCCAGCGAACGAGCAAACTCTCCGCCGCCAAGCACATCGGTCCGATAACCTCGGCCACCGACGCGCCGTCACCGATCATCCCGACGCCCTGCCCCGCATCGACGGGCGCCACCCGCGGGTCTTCGGCAGCGACCGCGGCGGCTAACCGCGCCCGGGCATCCGGGTCAGCGGCCAGCTCATCCTCCCGGCCCGTCCACTGCGCGACGAAGTCGTTGGCCAACACCCGCGAGGGGTACCGCTCCGGCCAGGGCAGGCCGGCGGCAACGTCGAAGACCCGGCTGACCCGGGTGTCGGTTTCGCGTGCCGCGATCAGGGCCCGACGGCTGCCCTCACCGGTCAGCGCCTCGGGGCACGCCGCCAGCCGGGTGCCCACCCAGGCCCCGCTGGCACCGGCGGCCAGCACCGCGGCCAGGCTCCGGGCCGAGGCAATGCCGCCGCCGGCCAGCACCGGCACCGACACGGCTTCCAGAACGGCGTCCAGCAACGGCAGCGTGCCCAGCCGTACCTCGCCGTGGCCGCCCCCCTCGGCCCCGCGCGCGACCACGATGTCAACCCCGGCGTCAACCGCGCGACGTGCTCCAGCAGCGTCGTAAACCTGTGTGGCCGTGACGATTCCGACGTCGTGCGCCTTGCCCACCCAGGACCAGTCGGTACCGAAGCTGACCGACAACAGCGCCGGCCGCGCGGCCAGCGCGTCATCCAGAAGGCCAACCTCGGCACGCATCACCCAGTCGACCAGCCCGATCCCGAACCTGCCGGTCCCCTGCCGCAGCTGTTCGGCCAGCGACGCCCTGGTCGCTGTGCTACCCATGCCGATCATGCCCAGACCGCCGGCAGCGGTGACCGCGGCGGCCAAACGACCGCCGGCCACCCCGCCCATGGGCGCGTTGACGATGGGCACCCGCAGGCCGAAGCCCCGGGACCAGGGCGTAAAGAGCACGCTTAGTGGGCGCCGGGCTGGTCTTTCAGCACGGTCAGCATGACCACCGAATCCTGCACCGCATGCAGGGCGTGCCGGGTGCGCGGAATCGCGACGTAATCGCCGCTCTTGCCGTCCCAGGCGTCGTCGGCGGTGGTGAGGCGCACGTGTCCCTGCAGCACCTGCAGCGTCGCCTCGCCGGGGCTGTCGTGTTCGGACAGGTCATGGTCGGCAAGCAGGGCCAGCACGGTCTGCCGCAGTTCGTGGGTGTGCCCGCCGTGGATGGTGTGCGCAGCCCGTCCACTGTGGGACTGTTTCGCCTCGGCCAGCTTTTCGGCGGCCAGCTCGGTCAGCGAAATGGATTCCATCGATGAGTCCTTTCAGCCGTTCAGTAGCAGTATCCCCGCCACCACCAGGGCGACCACCTTGACCACCTCAAAACCGACGTAGACGTAGTGGGCCCGGGAGCGAGGCCCCTCCTGGCCGGCCAGCACCCGGTCGGAGCGGCGGGTCAGGCGGGGACGCACGGCGATCAGTTGCAGGGCCAGCGCGGCCAGCGCGACCCCGAGGGCGACGCTGATGCCCACCGGCGTCGGCCCGGCCACCACCAGTGCCAGCAGGACCAGCGCGAATCCGACCTCGACGGTGTTGAGGGCACGAAAGACCAGACGGCCGATACCGAGGCCGATCTGCAGCGTCACATTGGGCGCCCGGAACTTCAGCGGGGCTTCCAGGAACGAGATGGCCAGCACCATGCCGAGCCACACGAAGGTAATGGCAACCTCGATCGCCGGTCCGCTGCTCACCTGGCGGCTCCTTTCAGCGAGAGGTGGGCCAGACACAGGTCCGGTTCGGCGAACGCGTCCAGCCGCTCGACACTGACCGGTGCCGCCCATGTTTCCAGAGCTCCCTGCATCAGCCCGAGGTGGATCGGGCAGACGACGCCGGATCGGGTTTCGGCGAGTTCCAGAAATGGGCAGTGGCGCAGGCCCAGCTGTTGTTTCCCGTCGGAAATCCGGCGCTCGGGAGCGAACCCCAGCTGATCGAGCACCCCGACCAGGTGGTCGATCGACTTCTCGGCGCTGCTGCCCGCCGGCGGCGCCTGCAGCCGCTGCCCCCAGGCGCGTCCGGCCGCGAGCGCCTTGGTACGTGAATCAGGCTCGGCGGCAAGCCCGTTGGAGAGGATCTCGGCGAGCAGCCGATAATGCCGGGTGCCGCCGCGATCCATCTGCTGGACCGCGGAGAACATCTGCGGCGGCCGTCCCGGACCGCGCGGGCCGGACTCGACGCGCTGCACCTGGCCGTCGGCGACCAGGGCGTCGAGGTGGAATCGCACGGTGTTGGGATGTACTTCCAGCGCGTCGGCAATGGCGACGATGCTCAGCGGGACGCGCGATGCCCGCAATATCCGCAGCACCGCGCGACGGCGTCCGGTCGGCTCCTGGACTGATCTGGCGATATTACTCACCTCCGGAATCGTCGACTCTGGGCTCGGCGGCCACCAGGGGAGTATCAACCCCTAGGGGCCCAATCTTGGCAGCCCCGCCCGGCGAACCCAGCGGTTCGTCCCGACCCGGCAGGGTTTCGGTGAAGAACGCCGCATTGTCGGCCCGGTAGGGTTGCAGCTCGGCCGGCAGGTCGTCCTCGTAATAAATGGCCTCCACCGGGCATACCGGTTCACAGGCGCCGCAGTCCACACATTCGTCCGGGTGGATATAGAGCGCGCGGCCGCCCTCGTAGATGCAATCGACCGGGCACTCCTCCACGCAGGCGCGGTCCATCACGTCGATGCATGGCTTTCCGATCACGTACGTCATGCGCTAGAGTTTACACAAATGTATTTGTAAAAACTATGGATGATGGGAAACCTATGGCCGACAACGAACTTGACGTGAGACAACTACGTAAACCAGACAAGCATCCGAGGATTTTCGCCAGCTACGCCGCACTGCCCACCGGCGGTTCGTTCGTTCTGGTCAACAACCACGACCCCAAGCATCTGCGCGCCGAGTTCGACACCGAACACCCCGGCAGCTACGGCTGGGAATACCTCGAAAAAGGTCCCGAGGTGTGGCGCATCCGGATCAGCAAGCTGACCACCACGCCACTGCCTCGGATCCTGGCCGACACCAACGATTACGCCGACCACGCCGACGTGACCGGAGCAGCATGGAAGTTGGAGATCCGGGAGCGTGATCTGGACTCCAACTTCGTCGCGCTGCCGCCCGACGGCGGAATCGGCATGCATACTGGACCCGATCTCGACGTCTTGGTCCATGTAGTGTCTGGCAGCGGCCGGCTGAACACCGAGGAGGGCACCATCAACCTGCATCCGGGCGCACTGCTCTGGCTGCCACGACGCTCGCGCCGGCAGTTCACTGCCGGCCCAGAGGGCTTGCGATATCTCACCGTGCATCAGCGGCGCCAGGCGCTGGCCTTGGAACCCGCTGCGCCCCAAGGCAGCTGATGGCGGACGAACCAGAAGGCTGCGAGCGGCCACTGCCCCAGTCGAATCGCGACGAGGATCATCTGCAGGGGCACTGGCTGCTGGCCCGGCTGGGCAAACGAGTGCTACGGCCTGGTGGCGTGGAGCTGACCCGCACCCTGCTGGCCCGCGCCAACGTCAGTGACGCCGACGTGCTCGAGCTGGCTCCGGGCCTGGGCCGGACCGCCGCCGAAATACTGGTCCGGCACCCGCGGTCGTACGTCGGCGCCGAAGGCGACCCCGATGCCGCCAACCTAGTTCGCGGGGTGCTACACGATCACGGAAACCCGGGCGACGTGCGGGTCACCGACGCCTCCGATACCGGATTGCCCGACGCCAGCGTCGATGTGGTGATCGGCGAGGCGATGTTGACCATGCAGGGGGATGCCGCCAAGCATGCGATCGTCGCCGAAGCGGCGCGGGTGCTGCGCCCGCGGGGCCGCTACGCCATCCACGAGCTGGCCCTGACGCCCGACGACGTGCCCGACGACGTCAGCACCGAGGTCAGGCAGTCGCTGGCACGGGCGATCAAGGTCAACGCGCGTCCGCTCACCATTGCCGAATGGTCCCAGCTGCTGGCCGGACACGGCCTGGTTGTCGAGCACGTCGCGACCGCCCCGATGGCACTGTTGCAGCCGCGCCGGCTGATCGCCGACGAAGGCCTGTTCGGTGCGCTGCGCTTTGCCAAGAACGTCCTCACCCAACCGGCCGCGCGTAAGCGAGTGCTGGTGATGCGCAACACATTCCGCAAGCATCGGGAGCGGTTGGCCGCCGTGGCGATCATCGCCTCTAAACCCGCCACATCGAGCATCTGATCGCTGAAGGTCCGGGACTTATGCCCGCACGCTGGTGACAAACGGCTCTGACCCGGCCGGGAGGCCGCCGATAGCGTCGGGTCATGTCATCGCGCAACGCACCTCTGGGAATTGTCGTCGGCATCGACGAGTCACCATCCGCCCGGCTGGCGGTGCAGTGGGCGGCCCGCGATGCCGAGCTACGAAATATTCCACTCACATTGGTGCACGCAGTGTCCCCCGAAGTGTCGACCCGGCTGAAGATGCCCATGCCGGCGGGTCTGGCGCAATGGCAACAGGATCGTGGACGCCGACTGGTCGACGAGGCGCTCAAAGTCGTCGACGAAGCGACTCAGGGTGGAGGTCCCGCCGGCGTACACACCGAAATCCTGGGGTCGGCTGCCGTTCCCGCGTTGGTCGACCTGTCCAAAGACGCGGAAATGGTGGTCACGGGTTGCCTGGGCGGCCGACGATGGCCCGGCCGGCTGCTGGGCTCGGTCAGCTCCGCCGTGTTGCGCTACGCGCACTGTCCGGTCGTGATCGTCCACGACGACGACCCGTCGGCGGCGCACCGCGGTCAAGCGCCGGTACTGGTGGGCATCGACGGCTCGTCGGCCTCCGAACTGGCTACCGCGTTCGCATTCGACGAGGCCACACGCCGGCGCGTCGGGTTGGTGGGCCTGCATGCATGGAGCGATATCGACATCTCGGAGTGGCCCGGAATCGATTGGCCGGCAACACAATCGATGGCCGAACAGGTGCTGGCCGAGCGCTTGGCGGGTTGGCAGGAACAGTATCCGGATGTGGCGGTAACCCGGATCGTCGTGCAGGATCAGCCGGCGCGCCAGCTCGTCGACAAGTCCGGACAAGCCCAGCTGGTGGTCGTCGGCAGCCGGGGCCGCGGCGGGTTCGCCGGCATGTCGGTGGGCTCCGTCGGGGAAGCGGTCGCGCAGCTGGCACAGGTACCGGTGATCGTGGCACGCGAATCGCCCGATTAAGTCGGTTGGTCAATTCACGCCGGCGGAATCAGCTCCAGCACGTCCCCGACCGCACCACCCAGCACAGATAGCACTGTCACCGTCGGCTGACCCAGGAAGAAATTCACTCCCGGGTTGATGGACGGAAGATACCGGTAGGCGTTCGGCGTATAGGACTGTGGCAACAAACCAATATCCACCGACGGGCTTGGGGTCCTTGCACGGCCCCTGACGCCAGATAGGGAATGACGGTGAAGGGGTTGGGTACCGATAACAAACGCGGCAGGAGTCGGAATATCCGCATAGCTGAGCCCGGGCCCGTAGGACGAATAGCCCAAATCGACGAGCACCCGCACATTGGGCTGGAATATGTCGGCGATCGGAGGACCGATAAAGGGAATGTCACGAATCGGCTGCAGCAGCGGCAGATCTGAGTCAGGATCATGTAGTACTCGGTGTTGCCGGTATAGCCCGGAGACGTCGGCAAGCGAACTGCGTTAGCAACCTGTGGGGACGTGAAGTCAGGATATTGGCCGTGGATGTAAAACGGGCCCATGAAGCCGTTGAGGGTCGACATGGCATTGAGTGGGTACTGCGGAGCATTCCCGATGCCGTCGTATTGGGCCGTGTAAATGGTTGTCGGGTAAGGTGAATTCGGTGGTGTCGCACCGTTGAAAGGCACATCCAGAATGGGGATGTAGAAGCCCGGCAGACGCGCCAGGATCCCGCGGTTGGGGTTATTGGGGTTAGCCATCAGCATGAAGGACAGCCGGTCTTGATCGGGCGAACCCATCGCCATCAGAGCGCTTGTTTCATTGGTGGCCACCGTGGAGCTCTGCGAGTAACCGAAAACGAGGCGCTATTTTCCGGGTTGCTCAATGTCGTATTGATCGCGTTGTTCAGCAGCGTCACACCCTCGGCGACTGATTGGCCGAAGGTGAGTTTGTCCCACGGCCAGAATTGCTCGGGTGTGTACAAGGGTTGGTCGATGGCCCCCGAGAAGCTGGGCTGGATGTAGGCGGCGTTGACTCGGGATCGGCGCTGATTGCGTTAGCGCGTTCGACGGCCGAAACAGCAGGGCCGCGTTGGCGGCGTCCGCTTGCGCGTAAACGCTGCTCGCACCGGCCAGCGCCTGGACGAATTGGTTGTGAAACGCGGCGGCCTGCGCGACGACGGCCTGGTATTCCTGGCCATATGCGCCAACGAGTTGCGCGACAGCCGCCGATACCTCGTCACCCGCCGCCGGCAACACATGGGTTATCGGGCCCGCCCAGGCCCGTAATTCCCCTGTCCCGCAGCGCCCGGCGTGTGCGGCCAAGCCAGATCGGCCCGCGGGCTCAGTCGCGGACCACCAGCACCGAGCATTCCGGGTGCCGGAAAACGGGATGTCCCGACGGGCCAACCAGCCGCGCCAGCTGACCGGCCTCGGCCGCTCCGATCACGGCGAGCAGTACCCGCTCGCGGTGCTCGGCCAGGAAGCGCGCGATGCCCGCTTGGGTGGTGACCGGGTAGACCCGCACGTCGGGATGGCGCTGGTGCCAATCGTGCACCCGGCGTTCGAAGTCGCCGTCCGGGGTTTCGGTGAGTTCCTCCGGCCGCCCGCCCAGCGCGAGTATGGGTGCTTGCCGCAGCAGCGCTTCCCGGGCCGCCTGCTCGACGACGGCGTCGTTGTCAGGCGCGTCGGTCATGCGCACCACAATCCAGTTGATATCCGGCGGCGGCTGATCCGCATCCGATCGGATCACCGCGACCGGGCAGTGCGCTTTTTCGGCGAGCTCGGTTGCCGTCGAACCCAGAATCGAGCGAGCGTAGCGCCGCATCCCGGTGGATCCGACACAGACCAGTTCGGCATCGCGGGAGGCCTCGACGAGAACCGCCGCGGCCGGGCCGCGAGGGGTGTCGGTCTCGACCTTGACCTGCTTGCCAGTGGCCGCCACCGCGACTTGCGCTGTCAGCAAAGACGTTTCGGCATGCCGCAGGTCACCTTCGTAGTCTTCCGGGGAGGGATGCGTGGTCTTGATGACCGAGATCAGGCGTAGCGGCACGGCTGCGCTGAGGGCCTCGTCGGCACCCCATAAGGCGGCCGTGATCGCCGCCGGCGAACCGTCGACCCCGACAACGACCGGTTTCATGTCCGTTCTCCTCTGTCTTTATCCCGGCACCCTGTCGAATAACCCTGCGCGGCACTACTTCTCGTCACTTCTGGTCCCACTGGCTGGCCGGCTGGGGCTGGGCGAGCCGGTAGACGTCGACAAGCCGCGCGATGTCGCTGGCCGTGACGATGCCGACCACCGCGCCGGCGTCGACGACCAGGGCGCGGCTACGGGGGCCGGCCGGCGCCATCTGCTCGAGCAGCGCGCTCAGCGGCTCCCGGGGTGCCGCGGTCGGCACCTCCTGCAGTGGCACGGCGATGTCGCGCACGCTGGTGGTGCCGCGGCGGGCGGGTGGCAGCTCCCGCAACTGCCGTAGCGTGACCAAACCCATGATCGATCCGTCCTGCTCGGCAACCGGGTAGGCCGAGTGGCGGTCGCCGAGCACATAACGCTGGATGAATTCCTCGACGGTGATCCACCCGGGCGCGGTATGCGGCCGGGGGGTCATCGCGTCCGCGACCGTGACGCCGGCGAACAGCTGCCGGGTCGAAATCCGGGTTTCCTCCTCCCGAGCGGCGGCGAAGATGAACCAGCCGATGAAGGCCAACCAGACGCCGCCGACCAGGCCGCCGGCCACAAACTCGGCCAGGCCCAACGCGATCAAGACGAGCGCGACGACGCGTCCGGCGCGCGCCGCCCCGATTCCGGCGCGCACGATGTCACCGTGACGGCGCCAGAGATAGGCCCGGACCAGCCGGCCGCCGTCCAGCGGCGCGCCCGGCAACAGATTGAACAGACCCAGCAGCAGATTGACCCCCGCCAGCCACCAGGCGACGCTGATCGCGATCGACGGGGTCCGTATGACGGTGAGCGCGACGGCCAGGGTGCCGAATGTCGCGGACAGCGCCAGGCTGGTGGCCGGGCCGGCGAACGCGATCCGGAACGCGGCCCTGGGTGTCTTGGCTTCACCGCCCAGCGTGGTCACTCCGCCGAACAGCCACAGGGTCACGTTCTCGACGGGTACCCCGCAACGGCGAGCGACGATGGCGTGCGCGAGTTCATGGGCCAGCAGCGACGCCAGCAGAACCGCTGCTCCACCCGCGCCGGCGAGCCAATATGCCACGGGCGCATAACCTTTGACCGTACCGGGCAATGTGGTGGCCAAGCTCCAGGTGAACAACCACAGGATGACCAGCACGCTCCAGTGGACCTTCACCGAAAACCCGGCGATCCGTCCCAGTGGGATCTCGTCGTGCACGTCGATAACCTCCGAAACTGGCGGACCAGGCCCGGGCCGCCGACGTCGCTAGCTGGTGATGGCCATCGGCGCGCAGATCGCCTTGACGAACTGGGCGATGGAGTGCTCGGGCAGGTGCCGGGCGATGTCCGCTGCGGTGACGATGCCCACCAGGCGGTGCTCTTCTACGACCGGAAGACGGCGGACCTGATGCTCTTCCATGACGTTGAGCGTCGCCGGGATGGTTGGGTTGACGCCGACGTGGTGAATGTGATCGTGCACCAGCTGACCAGCGGTAGAGGTGTTCGGATCGAGCCCCGTCGCAATGCCTTTGATCACGATGTCACGATCGGTGAGGATTCCATGGAGCCGGTCGGCGTCTCCGCAGATTGGCAGCGCGCCGACGTCGCGCTCACGCATGTGTTGGGCAGCGGCAGTCAACGTCTCGTGCTCACCGATGCATGTCACGCCGGCGTTGATGATGTCGCGGGCGGTGGTCATCGCATCCTCTCCTCGAGTTCGATTCGCCTACTACCGAACGTAAGCCGACGCTGCGGCGGACACTAGGGTCGTTTGACCTTCTGGTCGCGGATCAATGGCCCCGCGTGGCGACGCGAGAAGCTCGGTCGACGCGTCGAGTGGGGACTTCGGGCTCGGTCGGAGTTCTCCTACGGCTCGTTCGTTCGCACGGTCTCACTACCGGAGGGTGCCGACGAGGACGACATCAAGGCCACTTACGACGAGGGCATCCTGACCGTCTCCGTTCGGGTTTCGGAGCCCGCCAAGCCCGCAAAGCACATCCAGGTTGCGACCAATTAGCCAAGCGTTGCGGGCCCGGGCACTGTGCTCGGACCCGCAACATCGCGCTGTCACACCGGGTATCCGCAGCGAATCTCAGCAACCGGGCGCGGTGGGTTGCGGCAGCGGCAGCCGCTCAACCCGGTGCTTGACACCGAGCAGCAGTCCTCGGGTGCCCAGCGAGATCAACGGCCTGGCCAGTTCCAGGGCGAACACTTCGCCGGGGCGGCGCAGCGCAATCCGGGCGCGGGTGAGGAGCCGCACGCGATCCTCCCAATGCGGCTGCAGGTGAAAAGACCACACCGCATTCCAGCGCAGGTCCGGTCGGGTCGCATTGAGCACGAGGTATTTGTCGGGCACGATTTCGGCGACACGCAAAGTCACCCCGTCGGGCAGGCCCATCCAGCCTTCGGGAGCCAGCCGCACCACATCGCCCACCCCGAGCTGTTGCCATTCCGGGTGAACTCGATCGGCGTCGTTGTGGCCAAGCCCGGCTAGATTTTTCAGCCCTTCACCACCGTAGAAGCCACCGCGGTCCTGACCCATTTGCACCAACCACGGCCACACGGCAGCGGCCGGGGCGTCGATGTTGAGCGCTTCGGTCGTTTGGGTGGCCGGGTCGCTGACCAAGCTGTCGCCGGGCAGCAGCATCCGGGCTTCCTGCTTGGTGGTACCCCAGTTGCGGTAGTACCGGCGCGCGGCGTACAACACTGCCAGCGAGGCCCCCACCCCGGCAATCCGTTTCATCGTCTTGGCCATAGCGCCAGTCTGCGGCCCGCCAGGGGTCGTTCACCAGGGTCTATGGTCCTTGGCGCACAAGCCGACATACCGGACAGGTGACTTTAGACCCTATTCCGCAACATGAGTGTGACGAAATGATGACTTGGTCCACGTAACTTGGCTGCGGTCGTGGCTCAGCAAGGATTAGGACGGCTATGCGTGGCGAACCACCATTATTGACCGATTCCGACGTCGATGGTCTCGCCTGGGAATTCTTGCGCTCACGCTACGTCGACACCATCTACGCCGGCTGGTCGCCCGATCGGCGCCTGGACACTTTCCTGCGACGGCGCGGCCTCGGCCGGGTTGCCGACGACGGCGATCTGTCCAACATCGTTCTGGATCGCATCATGAGGTACGTGGGCATCGCGCCTCGTGAGTTGTCCGACGTGGCGGACGAGTCACCGGTCCCGATCCACTGAACGCGCCGTTCGCCGGAGCGAGTGGCGATGATTCGACCAGGTTGGGAAGTCCGGCACTAGTCCTTGGGGACTAACGGCACTATTGCCCTCGGTGCCGTCCCGCGGATAGTGATGCCGATCGATGGGGATCGGAGGTGGCTGGCGGTGGAACAGCTGACGACCATGGAGGCCAGTTTCCTGGAGGCAGAGGACGCCGACAGGCACGTAAGCCTGGCCATCGGCGCGCTGGCCGTCATCGACGGACCCAGCCCCGGGCGAGACGAACTCGTCGAGACACTGTCGGAGCGGATGCGAACCATCCCCCGGTTGACGCAGTTGGTACACAAGCATCCGTTGGAACTCGCGGCGCCGGAATGGGTCGACGACGCCAACTTCGACATCACCCACCATGTGCGGTGGGCGGCATTGCCGCGGCCCGGTGACGATGCCGCCTTGTTCCGGACCATCGCCGATCTCATGGAGCGCCGGCTCGATCGCGACCACCCCTTGTGGGAGTGCTGGATCATCGAAGGCCTGCCGGAACGGCGGTGGGCGGCGCTGATCAAGATCCACCATTGCATCGCCGACGGGATTGCCGCCATGCGGATGTTGGCCAACATCGCCGATACGGGTCCGGCCGCGACGTTCGCGACCGACATCCGCGCCGCCAAAGAACCGCCGACGTCGATCGGCAACCCGGCCGGGCTCAGCCTCAACCCACTGAGCTGGGCCGGCGGACTGTGGCGCGCATCGGTGGCCACCACCGGCGCGGCCGCGCACACCGCCAAAGGCGCTGCCGAATTCGTTGCCGGCCTACTCGCTCCCGCCGCAAACTCGTCGCTGCGCGGCTCGGTGACGAACATGCGCCGTTACAGCGCGGCGCGAGTGTCGCTCAAAGATGTCGAAACGGTGTGCGAGGTCTTCGGCGTCACACTCAACGACGTGGCACTGGCCGCCATCACCGATAGCTATCGGGCGGTCCTGCTGCGTCGCGGTGAGAAGCCGCGGCGCAACTCGCTACGTACGCTGATCCCGGTATCGGTGCGCACGCCGGATGCCATGGACCGCACCGATATTCGCGTGTCGGCGATGCTGCCGTCGTTACCGGTGGAGCAGGAAGACCCGGTGAAGCGGTTACGGTCGGTGCACACCCGCTTGGACAGGCTGAAAGGCAGCGGCGAGCGCCAGGCGGCGAGCGCCTTTGTCGCGCTGGCCAACGTCGTGCCGTTCGTGTTGAGCGCGTGGACGGTTCGGCTACTGGCGCGGCTGCCGCAGCGCAGCGTGGTCACGCTGGCGACCAATGTGCCGGGCCCCCGCCAGCGGCTGCAGGTCCTGGGCCGCCCGGTGGAAGAGCTGCTGCCGGTACCGCCGATCGCGATGCACCTGCGCACGGTCATCGGCATGCTCACCTATGTCGACACCCTGGTGTTCGGCATTACCGCCGATTACGACGCCACGCCCGACGTCGACGAACTCGCCCGCGGCATCGAACTCGGCGTCGCCCGGCTGCTGGCCCGCGCCCTGGCACGCAAACAGACCCGCGCGAAGCAAAACCGGCGGCCTTCCCGGTTGGCCACCTGAGTTCCGGAAACTGCCGCACGTGATTTCGCGTCCGATATCTAGCCCGTATGCGGGTCCCGCTTAGCCGAGGAAGGAGCCCCTCATGTCCGATCAGCAACTCTTGCGTCAAACCACGCCGTATCCGCTGCCGCACCCGTTGCGCACCGTACGGTTCTGGTTGGCCCCGATCGTCGTCACGCTCGCCGTATTAGCGGGACTGTCGTGGCTGTTCTTCGGCAGCAGCTTGAACCCGAAGAAAAACTTCCACAACTTCCCGATCGCGATCGTCAACGAGGACACGGGAAGCGCCAAGGCGGGCGCAAAGATCACCGACGCACTCAAAGCCAAACTCGAGGAAGGGCATAAGTTCGACATCCGGCTGCTGACCCCCGAGCAGGCGAACCATCAGTTCGACACCGGCAAGATCTACGGCGCGCTGGTGATACCGCCGGACTTCTCCGACAAGCTGCTGGGGTTGTTGCAAACCGTGTCGAAGCCGGGCGAGCTGACCAAGCCGGTCATCACCATCGAAACCAACCCCCGGGCCAGCGCGATGGGCGCGGGCATCGCCGAAAGTGTGCTGAGAAAGGCGATGGTCGACTACAACACCAAGGCCGGCAAGAAACTCACGGATGCGGCGGCTGCGGGCGGTGGCGACCAGCTGAGCGCCAGTGCCGCATGGGTGCTCGCCAATCCCCTCGACGTTCGGGTCGAACAGCGCAATGAATTGCCTGACGGCACCGGGATCGGACTGTCCAGTTACTTCTACACCCTGATGTTGCTGATCGGCGGCGTCACCGGCGCCCTGGTGGTGAGCATGCTGGTCGAGGCGATGCTCGGCTATTCGCCGGCCGAATTCGGACCGATGTACCGGTTGGCGGATCGGGTCCGGGTGTCCTGGTTCCGCACGCTACTGCTCAAGTGGATGTTGGTGGCGGTGGTGTCGTTGTTCTCCTCGGCGGTCTACCTGTGGGTGGCAAAGGCATTCGGGATGCCGGTGCCCCACCCGTGGGCGCTGTGGCTTTTCGGTGTCTTCATCATGTTGACCGTGGGGGTCGCCTCCACCAGCCTCATCACGGCATTGGGCACGCTCGGCATTCTGACCGCCCTGTTCATCTTCAACTTCCTGGGCCTGCCGTCCACCGGCGCCACGATTCCGCTCGAGGCGGAGCCGAAGATCTTCAGCTGGCTGGCCAATTTCGAGCCGATGCGTCAGGTTTTCATCGGCACCCGGGCGCTGCTGTACTTCGATGGCCGCCTTGACGCCGGCCTGGGCCGCTCGCTGACGCTGACGGCGATCGGGCTGGTGATCGGTGTGGTGTTCGGCGCCGTGCTGACCTGGATCTACGACCGTAAGGGCATCCACCGTATCGCGGCGGTACCCACAACGGCCCCCGCGGCAACGCCGGCTCCTGAATCCAGCTCCCCGGAACCGGCTCATTCCATGTCCGGCGCACCATCGGATGCCGCGCCTGGATCAGCCGAGGAGCGTGGCAAACACGAAGCGCCATGACACAATTCGGTCAGGGGGTGTGGTGTCTCAGACAGAGGGGCCCACTACCCCTTTGTCGTTCGAGATGACATTCGAGTTGTCGGCTGGGCGAGACTCGGCGGGGAACCGGCCGACGAGGTCACCGAATTCGAGCGATGCTGGCCATCCCTCAGGGCTTCGAACACACCCGTCAGGAGGAGTACCCACCCGGCAGCGGCTACCAGCGACCAAGTTTGCCCGATGCTTGCCACGATAGGTCTGGCAATTCCCGTAAGTCGGGTTCAGAAGACTCGGCGTCGGCGTATCGTTGCTGCGCATCGAGGGTGATTGCCCTGAGCGCCCGCTGGTCGCGGGCCTCACTCTCGTCGGTCACGCTAAGCGCTTTCCCAAACCCATTTGGGCTGAGCCAGCGACCCCATCGACGCCCAGCTAAGGTTCTGCCGCGCGCCGCCTGATCAGATCTCGACACCTAGAGCGGTTTCCAGTTCGGTCAGACACTGCTCGGTCAGTGGGATCAACGTCTCGATATCGGGCACGATTTCGAGGCCCGCGACGTAACCGAACCCGATGTGGTCGGCATAGGAGCACGTCGTCACGTTGAGCGCCTGACCGTCGTAGACGGTGGACACCGGATATATCTCGTCGACATGCGCGCCGTTCCAATATCTTTCGGCACGGGGACCCGGAACGTGTGAAATCGGGACGTTGTATCCGGTGCGGATCTTCGGCGAAAACGGCAGCAGCGGAAAAACTACCGTGGCGGCAATGCTTCCCGCGACGGTCAGCAACGATGCCGCCGCTCCGCGCTTGCCCACCCACTGTTTTCCTTCCGACATCGACCGGTGGATGAGTTCCAACCGCGCCACCGGGTCATCGATGTCGGTACCCAAGCGGCACAACCAAAGACCGAACATGTTGCCGTGCTCGTCATCTGCCCCGGCGTGCTCGTGACCACGCACCGTGATCGGGCAGGCGGCCACCAGCGACTGCTTGGGCAACTCGCCGCGGTCGAGCAACCAGCGGCGTAGCGCACCGGCCACCATGGCGGTCACCACGTCGTTGCCGGTCACCCGGGCGGCATGTCGCACCGCCTGAATGCGGGTCTTCGGCCAGCTGCCCGCCGCAACGGCTCGCTCGGGCCCGAGACGACCGTTGAATCGCGTATAGGGAGCTCCGAACGGCAACACCGTCGTATGCCCGATCAAGCTGTCGAGTATCGTCGATATCTCGCCGGTGACAACATGATTCACCAGCCCGACCCCGGACGCGGCCGTCCCGACCAGCGACCGCAACGGCGACACCAGACGAGGTAGCAGACCAGTCGACGTCGCCGCCGTGGCGCGCTCCCGGTGGTGCTCTGCGTAGAAGGGCGGCATCGACCGCCGGTCCGCATCGGTGCTCAGCGCATCGGCGATCATCTTGAACCCGGCCACACCGTCGATGACGGTGTGATGCACCTTGATATAGAAGGCAAATCGGCCATCCTCGAGGCCATCGATCAGATACGACATCCACATCGGGCGGGACCGATCTAGGCGCTCGGCATCCAGTTCGGCGATCAGCCGCCAGAATCCGGAACCGTCACCGGAGGTCGTGCGCCGCTGACAGTGCTGCCCAATGTCAACGGCGTCGGCGTCACGCCAGACCCAGATGCCGCCGGTGTCCACACCCTGATGCGGGTATCGCCGCAGCCGCGGGTCGATCGGATCGTTTCCCGCCTGCGTTACTCGATACAGCTCGTCGACGTATTCGGGACCCGCACCCGGCGGTGGTGACAGGATCAGCACAGCGCCGACATGCATTGGGTTGGATAACATTTCCGCGGTCATCATCGCCGCGTCCAGCGGATCCAGTGGATTCATCTCGTCCTCCGCAACTAGGCCGGGCGGTCGCGCTGTGCCGTCGGCCGGTCCAGGAGCCCTGATTGCCGCAGCGCCTCCTCGACAAACCGCTGCACCGGCCGGGACCGGAAGAATCCCGTGTGACCACCTGGGTACCAAACGATTTCGGGCTTACCCCAGTGCTCCCACAGCCGGGTAACCTGCTCGCGCGGATGGACAAGCTGGTCGGCGACACCGGCGTAGATGAACCGGCCTGCCATGGGCACCAGCGGGGTAAGCGAAAGAGGTGAAATCATTCGGCCGATGGGTTCGGCCATCTTCACCGTGTCGCGGCGCGGGTCGTCATGGCGCAGACCGGAGTGATGGCCGAGCAACTCGACCAGATCAGCAACCGGTACTCCGAGAATCGCGCAGGTGAGGTCCTCTTCGAGGCTGGCAACCAACGACGCAATGTAGCCGCCCAGCGATAGACCGTTCAGCCCGATCAGTGATTCCGGCTCCTGCAACCGTATCCAGGACAGCAGCCTCCGGATGTCCCACACGCCCTGAGCCGTCGCGTGGACGTTGTCGAGCACGTCCTCGCCGGGAAACACCGCGCCCTTCGGCAGGCCGCGCGCCCGCGGGCCGTGCATCGGAAGGACCGGCATGACGATGTTCAGGCCGAGCTCGTCGTGCAGTTTCCAGGACCGAAACAGCGCCAGATCCAGTGGGGCGCGCCCCATTTCGGTCCCGTGTACACATACCAGCCAGGGGCGCGGTTCGGGATGGCGCAGCAACAATGCGTATTCGCGGTTGTTCGCGGTGTATCCCAGCCATCGTTCGGCGCCCGGTTCGCCCGCGTGCGGCGCATAGCCGCTGTCGAAGTGCAGGCGATAAAAGGTGCGGCGCCGGTTCTTGACCTTGCGGACCGTGACGTCTGGAAGCGACGGCGGATCACCAAAGAATCCTCGGGGCCACGCCAGCCATCCCCGGTTTCCGTAGAACTCCACGCCGGCGGCCACTTCGTCTCGGATTCGCTCGAACACGTGCCCAGCGCTGACCGGGCGGCGCGCCTTCAGGCCCATCAGGACGATCTCGTCACGAAATGCCTGGGCCGCCAACGCAATGGTGGGTCGGGCGATCGGCAGCTCGTCGGGAGTGTGGTCGAGATAGTCGCGCCATGACTGGGCGAAGTACCGGCCGGTGTGCAGGAACGGTTTGACCACGTTGCCCAACCCGCCGATGCCGGGTGGGTTCAGCTGCCGCGGACCCGGGCGATCCCGGACGTCATCACCGGCCGATGTTGCCATGGCGGCAAAGCTAACAGCCCACGATGTGGTGCGTTAGGGTCTTACGTCCCGCCGAAGGTCACCGGATGGGACAAATCCTCATACCAGGAAAGGACTTTAGTCACTCGTGCCGGTGACTCGACAATCGTAACTTCATCAGCGTCGGCAAGCGTGGTGCGAAGCGCCGGCCAGGCGGCCAGGCGGCCAGGCGGCCAGGCGGCCAGGCGGCCAGGCGGCCAGCAAAACACGGTGAGCTGAACCGCAGCACCATCGACCCGCATTGCGGGTTTTGCTTCGGATTGTCTTCTCCGGCACGGTGATCCCCCTGACAACCGGGTCATTCGACGTCCGGCTCACCCGACATCCGCAGCACCGCCTCGCGGGCCTTGCGTTGCACGTCAATGGCCGCAACCCAGTCCGGGCCCGCCGGCCGGATCGGTGTTCCGATGACGACGTCGACCGCGCCGCGGCGCGGGAAGTGGTGGCCTGGTCTCATGACCGACCGGGTCCCCCGGATGGCGATCGGAAGGGCCGGCACCCCGGCCTCGGCCGCGACGACGAATGCGCCGATGTGGAACGGCCGCAAACCCGGGGCGCGGGCCAGCCGGCCTTCGGGGAAGATGACCAGCGACTGCCCCGCTCGGGCACACCCGACGAGCTGGTCGGTGTCGGCCACACCCTGCTCCCGCCGGTGACGTTCGACGAACGTCGTGCCCAGCCGCCGCAGCGCAAATCCGTAGAGCCCCTGCTGCAACTGCTCGGCGACGACGAAGTGGAACGACGGCGGCAGCACCGAGGCGAGCACGATTCCGTCGATCCAGCTCGGATGGTTGGCCACCGCGATGCAGGTCTGGGCCGGCAGGTGATCGCGGCCGTGCACGGTGATGGCCGTTCCGGTAAGGCGGGCCAGCAGCCGGATCGATCGCCGGACCGCCCACCAGCGCCATCGCTCCCGCGGCAACAGCATCAGCAAAACCACCAACACCAGCCCCAGGACCAGGTACACCGCCCAGGTGTAGGCGGCGAACGCGACGGCGTACGCCGCGCGGCCGGTGCGGCGCATCGACGGGGCCGCGCCGCGCAGCCGCAGCCGCACCAACTCCCACCACACCGCATGTGGCCGGGCGCCGATTCTTCCCGCCTCGTAGAGTTGCCGGCTGGCGGCCCGCCGGATCTTGCCGCTCGAGGTCTTCAACACCGCGCGCGGCGGCGCCAGCACCACGTCGTCCGGCGGTACGCCTAGCAAATCAACTGTGGTGGAAGCTATTTCAGAGCGCAGCGCGGCGCGGGCGGCGTCCTCGGTCAGCCGGGTCTCGGCCACCACGACCAGTCGTTCGGCGCCTCCCGACCGATCGGCGGAGGCGAACACCGCCACACAACCCTTACGGACCCCGGTGAGGTTGCCGACGGCCTCTTCCAGCTCGGCCGGATGCAGGTTACGGCCGGCCCGGATGATCAGATCCTTGACCCGGCCGGTGACGTAGAGGTCGGCGTCAGCCATGTAGCCCAGGTCGCCGGTATCGAGCCAGTCGCCGTGGAACAGCGAACGGGTGGGCGTCGGGTTGTTGAAATATCCGGCGGTCGCCGACGGACCACGGAACTCGATGCGTCCTTCGCGGCGATCGCCCAGTTCGGTGCCGGCGGTGTCGACGATGCGGATTTCGTGGCCGGGCAGCGGCTGGCCGCAGGCCACGAAGCGCAGGGCGTCACGCTCGTCGGGCCCGGCCGGCTCGGCCCGTCCGGAACGCACGAACTCGTCGCGGCGGATCCGGTCGATCAGCGGACCGCGGCCCAGCGGCGGGAAGGCCAGGCCCACCGAGGATTCGGCCAGGCCGTACACCGGGGTCATCGCGTCTCGCCGGAAGCCGTACGCGGCGAAGCGGTCGGCGAACCGCTCGATCGTCGTGGGGCTCACCGGCTCGGCGCCGTTGTAGGCCAAGCGCCACGAGCTCAGGTCGAGTCCCTCGATCTCGTCGTCGCGGACCTTGGCCAGGCACAGCTCGTAGGCAAAGTTGGGGCCGGCCGACATGGTCGCCCGGTTTGTGTGGATGGCCCACAGCCATCGGGACGGACGGATGAGGAACGCCTGGGGACTCATGACCACCAGCGGGACACCGAAATACATGCACCCCAACCACGCGCCGATCAAACCCATGTCGTGGTAGAGCGGCAGCCAGCTGACGAACGTGTCCGTCCCCGACGCCCCGGCGGCCTGGCCCATGGCCCGGATGTTGGCAAGCAGGTTGCGGTGCGCGAGCGCGACTCCTTTGGGCTGGCCGGTGCTGCCCGAGGTGTACTGCACCAGGGCGAGATCGTCGGTTCTCGGCCTTGGCAGTGCGGGCCGGCCCGGCCCTGGGTCTTCGCCTGCGCCCGTGAGGGTTTCGGGTACGACGACATGACGCAGGCTTTCGACGTTGGAGCGCAACAGGTGCCCGAGGGTCACCGCCTCCGGGACGGTGACCAGCAGCGTGGTCCCGGCGTTGGTGAGGATGCCGGTGGTGCGGCGCAGATGATCGGCCAACTGGGACGGCCGCGCCGGCGGGTAGACGGGAACGGGCACCGCGCCGGCGAGCACCACCCCGGCGAACGTGGTGAAGTAGGCCCGGCAGGTGGGCAACATGATAGCGACCGTCTCGCCCGGCATGACGTCGTGTGCGATCAACCCGGCCGCGACGGCGGCCGCCTCCCGGTGCAGCGTCGCATACGTCAGGTCAGTGCCGGCGCCGGAATCGTCGAGCAGCCGGATGTGCATACGCTGCGGGGTCGCGCCGACGTGCCAGTCGAGGACATCGTTGAGGGTCGACGCAGCTTCGGGCGCCAGCCCTCCCGGTTCTGTGGTGGGCAGAGACACCATGGCGCCGCGCTCCGGGGCCAGGTCGGGACGGCCGTGAGCGACCGCCACCACCAGGTCACGCGGTGTCTCCGCGTGGGCCAGCAGGTCCGACGGCAGCGCCACCCCGTACTTGCCCTGGACCCGCAACAGCAGTTCGGCCAGTTCCAGGCTGCCGATACCGAGGTCGTCGAAAGTGCTGTCGAGGGTCACCGAGGGCGGCAAGGCATGCGGGCGGACCTCGGTGACCAGGCCGCGCACCAGCGCCAGGACGTCGCGCTCCTCGCCAGCCATCTGTCAGGACGCCGCTCTGGACCCCGCGACCCGTTCGCGAATCCGTTCCGCGAAGGCCGCGGCCCGATCCAGGTCGTGGTGGTCTGGCCGGCCCTTGTTGATCCCGCCGATGTACCCGAACGGACCCACGGTGTCCAGCCCCCGGCAGGAGAACAATCCGATCACCTCAAAACCCTTGGCAGCAAGCTGTTTTCCCATCGGCTTGTGATAACTCGTCAGCGGGATCTCGCGGGCGCCGCTGGTGAAGAAGGTGAACGCCGCAACGCCGTCGACCTGGGGCAGGCGACGCAAAAGGCTCCGTAACCTCGGGTGCACCGCCATGAAGTAGATGCCTGATCCGAAGCCGACGAGATCGTAGTCGCCGAGTGTGTGCGGATCGACCTGCTCGGGTTCGACGACCTTCGCGCGCAACACCTCAGCCATCCGGTCGGCGACGCGGCGGGTGTTGCCGTGCGACGTCGACACGCACACGATGAGTGTTTTCATCGACCAACTCCTTCCGATACCGAAGCCGGACAGGTCCATGCTGCGCAGCCACCGCGCCGTCGGGTAGGGCGCAAAGGCCCTAGATGGCAGGGGCGTTATTCCCGCCTTAGTCGAATGCGTGGATCACCTGGTAGGCCACATTCAGGATCTGCTTGCGCAGGACCTCATCGAGGGGCAGGTCCCGCAGGGCTGGGATCTGCACCGTCGTGGTGACCACACCGGGATCCTCCCGCTCCCAACAGGGATGCAGCTTGCGCACCAACGCATGAACGGCTTCGTTGTCGGCTAGCACCTGGGCACAGAAGCGGTCGATCCCGTCGGTGCGTGCCGCGATCGCCAGGGCGGTCAGCAGCATCGTCCCGAGCCCCCGGCGCTGATACGCGTCGCCGACGGTGAGCGCGACCTCGGCCAGGCCGGGGTCGTCCTGGTCCCGAACGAACCGGCCGACCGCGACCACCGGCCCGTCGGCGCCATTGGTCATGATCCAGACGAAATGATCGACATAGTCGACCTCGAACAGGTAGGCCAGCCGCGCATCGTTGAGCTGGTATGACGACATGAAGCGCCGATACAGGGTTTCTCGGGAGAACGTCCCGCTGCTCTGGAACCGTTCGGCATCGCCGGGCAGGACCGGGCGCAACAGCAGATCGGGATGGTCTTCGACGGACACCGGGATCGGGGCGATGTAGGCCGCCAACCGTTGTCGCGCGGTGCGGACCATTCGCTCGGCGACCGCCGGGATGGCCAGCATGGCCTCGAAGGCGTCGTTGTATCCCAGATAGCCGTTCACGTCGTCTTTGGCGATCACCGTCGCCGTCCTCATCGTGTGCCGCAACAACGCGATTTCGCCGACGATCAGCCCCGCCGACAGCTCGGTCACCGATATCTGGCCGTCCCGGTCGACGTGGCTGACCTCCACCCGGCCGTCGGTGATGATGGCAAACGACTCCGCCCGGTCACCCTGGCGCATCAAAACCTTGCCCGCCCCCGCATGCAACGGCTTCAGGTGCTCAGCCAACGCTGTGAGCTGCTCTGTCGCGATGTCGGCGAACACCTCCACCGCTGCCAGATCCTGCGCCCGGACCGGTCTCACCGCGGCCCGCCCACCAACGCGGCCGGCGTAGCTGCGCGGTAATCGGTTGCTAGAGCAGTCATCTCGCTCATTTCTCGGTTACACGACATGGCCAACATTCCCGACATCCCCAACATCTCAACATCGAAGAACGCTACTCGCCCGGTCCGGCGACGGCCTGGGCCGAAAGTCCCTTCCGCCGGGGACTTCGGCGGGTCCGGACACCGACCAAAGCACACCGGCAACGGTGCTCTTGGCCTCTAGGACCGGGGAGGCGCCGGTGGTCAGATCGATGGTGACGAGCTGACCAACTCGGGAGAACCGGGAGACCATGATGAACGCAGCGATCTGGCGGCATCACAAGGTCACGACGATCTATCAGGTGACCGACCGCCTGCACGACGGACGTACTGCCCGGGTAACCGCGAACGAGATCACGGCCACGGTGGCCGGCTGGCTGTCGGAATTGGGCGTCCAAACGTCGTTGGTCGACGACCTGGCGTGCGCGGTGCGTACCGGCGACTGGCCGACGGCCTATGCCATCGGCGAATGCCTGTCCATTCAGGTGAGCATCGCGGCCTGAACCCGGGCCGCTGACTGCTGAAGGGACGATTGCCGCCGGCTGGATGACTTTGGTCCCTATACCTGCCCGGGCAACCGCACCAGCATCGGATGTATTCAAGGCGCAACAGAAGAGATCGTCATGCACCACTTCGCTAACCAATCAGAGTTGATTCCTTTGGGCGAGAAGGGATTTTCGTCATGAACACCGCACTCGCCTCGCTGGAGAGGCCCGATTTCTCCAAGATCGAGAGCCGGCCGCCGTCGGTGGCGAGGATGTTCCTCGACCGGGTGGCCGCCACCCCCCACGCGGAGGCCTTCCGCTATCCACACAATCACGGCTGGGAGAGCGTCACCTGGGAGCAGGTCGGTGAGCGGGTGCGCCACCTCGCCGCGGGGCTGATCTCGCTCGGGATCGCCGCCGAGGACCGGGTAGCGCTTGCCAGCTCGACGCGATACGAGTGGGTGCTCACCGACTTCGCGGTGATGTGTGCCGGCGCCGCGACCACCACCGTCTACCCGACGACCATCGCCCCCGACGTCGCCTACATCGTCGCCAACTCCGGCAGCCGGATCGTGGTCGCCGAGGACCAGAAACAGGTCGACAAGTTGCTCGCGCATCGCGCCGAACTGCCTGCGGTGAGCAAGGTCGTGATCATCGACGGCAACGGTGACGGCGACTGGGTGATCACCTTCGCCGACCTGGAGCAGCTGGGTAAGCAACTGCTGGCCGACTCCCCCAACGCCGTCGAGGAGCGGGTGGCGGCCGTCGGTTCCGACCAGCTTGCCAGCCTGATCTACACCTCGGGCACCACCGGGCGGCCCAAGGGGGTGCGGCTGACCCACGGGGCCTGGACATACACCGCCGCGGCCATCGACGCCCTCAACGTGCTGGGCCCCGACGACCTGAACTTCCTGTGGCTGCCGCTGGCCCACGCCTTCGGCAAGGTGATGCTGGCGCTGCCGCTATCGATCGGCTTCACCACCGCCATCGACGGGCGCGTCGAAAAGATCGTCGACAATCTCGCCGTGCTGCATCCCACCGTCATGGGCGCCGCACCCCGGATCTTCGAAAAGGCCCATGCCCGCATCGAGCAACTGGTGGCCGAGCAAAGCCGGTTCAAGAGAACGGTTTTCGGGTGGTCGATGGGGGTCGGGTTGAAGGTCTCGGCGGCCAGGCAAGCGGGCCGCAAACCGTCGCGAGCCGCCCTATTGGCATACAAGCTGGCCGACCGGCTGGTGTTCGCCACCATCCGTGAGCGCTTCGGCGGCCGGATCCGGTTTTTTGTGTCCGCGGCCGCCGCCCTGGACCGCAACGTCGCGCAGTGGTTCGACGCGATCGGCATCACCGTGCTCGAGGGATACGGGCTGACCGAGACCGCTGCCGCGTCGTTCATCAACCGCCCGCACGCATATCGGTTCGGCACGGTCGGCTGGCCGTTCCCCGCTACCGAGGTCAGGATCGCCGGTGACGGCGAAATCCTGCTCAGGGGACCGGGTTTGATGACCTCCTACCACGATCTTCCCGAGGCGACCGCCGAGGCACTCGACCAGGACGGGTGGTTCCACACCGGCGACATCGGTGAGGTCGACGCCGACGGCTACTTGCGGATCACCGACCGCAAGAAGGACATGTTCAAGACCTCCCAGGGCAAATACGTGGCACCTTCGGCGATCGAAGTGCGGTTCAAGGGTCTGTGTCCGTATGTGGGCGAACTCATCGTCATCGGCGAAGCCAAGCCCTACTGCGTGGCACTGGTCAGCCTGGACCGCGAGGCGATCACCGATTGTGCGGCCAAACACGGGTTGGCCGGCCGATCATTCGCCGAAATCGCCGGCGACGATCGGACGCGCACCCTGATCGCGGGATACATCGACATGCTCAACGCGGAACTGAATCGCTGGGAGCAGATCAAGAAATTCACCATCCTCGATCGCGAGCTCTCCATCGAATCCGGTGACCTGACGCCGAGCATGAAGCTGCGCCGCAAGGTGGTCGTCGGCAAGTCCGCCGACCAGATAGCGGCTCTGTACCAAGACTGATCGCCGCATAGGCAAACCGCGGGTAGGTATCACGACGACATAACGAAGAAGGTGGGCATGCGATCAGAACGCCTCCGATGGCTGGTAACGGCCGAAGGTCCGGTTGCCTCGGTGTATTTCGACGATTCCCACGACACCGCCGATGCCGCCGGGCAACTCGAGGCGAAATGGCGGGATATCCGTCGGCATCTCGAGGAGCTGCGGGCAGCCGCGGAACTCGTCGGCAAGCTCGAAGACGCGGTGCTGCACCATCGACCGGCCGTGGGCCGTCGCGGCCGCGCGGTCATCGCGACCAGCGACCAGGTGCTGGTCAACGAGCAACTCCTCAGCCCGCCCCCGATGACCGTGGTCCGGCTGTCCGATTACCCCTATCTGGTGCCGTTGATCGACCGCGAAATGCTGCGGCCCACATATGTTTTCGCTGCAGTGGACCACACCGGGGCCGACGTCCGGCTGTACCGCGGCGACACCTTCAGTTCCACCAGCATCGACGGCGGCGGCTACCCGGTCCACAAGCCGGTCACGGCGGGCTGGAACGGCTACGGAGATCTGCAGCACACGACCGAGGAAGCCATCCGGATGAACTGCCGCGCCGTCGCCGACCACCTCACCCGGCTCGTCGACGAAACCGACCCCGAGGTGGTGTTCGTCTGCGGCGAGGTCCGTTCGCGCTCCGACCTGGTTTCGGCATTGCCGCAGCGGGTGGCGCGGCGGGTGTCGCAATTGCATGCCGGAGCCCGCACCAGCGGCATCAGCGAGGACGAGATCCGCGACTTGACGGCAGCGGAGTTCGCCCGCCGGCGATCCGCCGAGCTGACCGAGGTCGCGGAGCGTTTCCAGGCGCAGCTGGGACGTGGTTCGGGGCTGGCCGCCGAAGGGGTGGCCGCGGTGTGCGCGGCGCTGCGTGACGGCGACGTCGACACCCTGATCATCGGCGAGCTTGGCGACACCACGGTGGTCACCGGCGCGGCGCGGACGACGGTCGCTCCCGATGCCGACGCGTTGTCCGAACTGGGTGAGCCGGTGGCACGGGTGGTTCGGGCGGACGAAGCATTGCCGTTTGCCGCGATCGCGGTTGACGCGTCGCTGGTGCGCGCCGACGACCGGCTGACGCCCGCCGACGGTGTGGGCGCGCTGCTTCGATATGCCGCGACCGAAAGGCTGGCCGGGCAGAGTTCGTAGCGGGCGCCGGCCGCGGTCCGTTAAACCGCCCGGCAGGCTTGACGCGCCGCCGAACGCAGGTGCAATGTGATACTCGTCATATGACCACTGGTCACGCCGGGCCGGAAAGGCGGCAAACTCATGAGCACGAGAGACAAGTACACAGACGTGCCCGCGCCGTACTCCTGGGAGGTCCCCAGCGTCGGCGACGCACGCTTCACCTGGGAGTACGACGAAGGACGGGCCCGGCTGCTTTCCCTGTACCAGAAGGGAAAGGACAAGCAGTGGGATGCCCAGTCGCGCATCGACTGGGCGCAAGACGTCGACCCGCACAACCCAGTGGGACTGCCCGACGAGTTCCATCCGCTGTTCGGCAGCCCGATGTGGGACGCCGCAGACGACGCACGTCGCGCCGAGATGCGCCACCACTTCCAGGCGTGGCAGTTCTCGCAGTTCTTGCACGGCGAGCAGGGCGCGATGGTGTGCGCCGCCAAGATCGTCGAGGTCGTCCCGGACCTGGACGCAAAGTTCTATGCGGCCACCCAGACCATGGACGAGGCCCGGCACGTCGAGGCCTTCTCGCGGTTCCTGCAGGACAAGGTAGACCTGGTCTACCCGATCAACAAGCACCTGACCGCGCTGCTGGAGGACACCCTGCGCGACTCTCGCTGGGACATGCCCTACCTCGGGATGCAGGTCTTGATCGAAGGGCTCGCGCTCGCCGCGTTCGGGGTGCTGCGTGACATGGCGGCGCCGGACTCGCTGGCCAAGCAGTTGCTGGCCTACGTCATGCAGGACGAGGCCCGGCATGTCGCCTTCGGACGGATCTCGCTGAAGGACTACTACTCCGCGCTGACCGAGGCCGAGCGAGGCGAGCGCGAAGAGTTCGTCGTGGACGCCTGCTACCTGATGCGCGACCGGTTCCGCGGCGAGGAGGTTTTCGAGACTCTCGGCATGGACGTCCAGACGTGCGCCGAGTGGGTTGACACGTCGCCGCTGATGATCCAATTCCGCTCGCACCTGTTCAGCCGAATCGTGCCGATAGTCAAGGACATTGGGCTGTGGGGCGACAAGGTGCAGCAGGCCTTCCGGGACATGGGTGTACTCGACATGGCCGGCTTCAACATCGAAGCGCTGATGAAGGCCGATGAGGATCAGGCCGACGCGCTGGACAAGGCACACGCCGAGATGGCCGACCGTGCCCGCGAGGTGGACCAGGTGATCGCGGCGGGCGCCGGCTAGTCAGCTCGCCGTCTGAGCCGGTGCCGTCGTCGCGGCGTCGGTCGCGAAGAACCCCCGTAACG
This sequence comes from Mycobacterium persicum, assembly GCF_002086675.1. Classification (GTDB taxonomy): domain Bacteria; phylum Actinomycetota; class Actinomycetes; order Mycobacteriales; family Mycobacteriaceae; genus Mycobacterium; species Mycobacterium persicum. Next base: position 23,881 of record NZ_MVIF01000028.1, on the reverse strand, counting down.
CGTCGGCGATCTGGGCACGAATCGGAGCTCCGGAGACCACCACATCCACCATGGACAACGACAGGTGCGTGTGTCCTCGGGCCCGCACACGCCGAGTGGGAACCCCTGCCGCCGCAAGCGCTTCGGCGTACGCGTCGCCTTCATCGCGCAGCGGGTCGAACTCTGCCGAGACGACGATCGCCGGTGGCAGGCCCGACAGATCCGGCGCACGCAGCGGGGCGATCCTCGGGTCATCCCGTAGGCCCGGATCGGCATAGTGGTCGAAGAACCAACGCATCAACGGGGCGGTAAGCCCGTAGCCATCGGCATTGTCGACATATGAGCGTCGGGCCTGATCGGTATCCACGACCGGCGTGATCAACGCTTGGCCGACAATCGTCGGCCGGCCCGTGTCCTTGGCCAACTGGCAGACCGCGGCGGCGATGCCGGCACCGGCGCTCCACCCGCACACCGCCAGTCGTCCCGGGATGCCGCCGAACTCCTCGGCATGCTCGGCAACCCATCGCACGGCCGCCCAGCCGTCGTCCAGCGCGGCGGGGAAGCGGTGCTCGGGCGCGTGCCGGTAGTTCACCGAGACGATGAGTGTGTCGCCGCGCACGCAAAGATCACGGCACAGCGGATCATCGGAAGTCTGGTCGCCGAGAACCCAACCGCCGCCATGGAAGTAGACGACAAGCGAGTGCGGCCCCGGACTCGCCGGCCGATACAGGCGGTAGGCCAAATCGCCGGCAGCACCGGGCAGGGATCCGTCCACGATTTCGCCGACGTCCGGACCCGGTGGACGTGCCATGTTCATGTCGTTCATCAGCGCGCGCTCCTGTTCGGGTGGCAATGACTCCATAGGCGGCAGGCCCAGCAGCGCCAGCTGCTCGAGGACCATCTGCACGTCGGGTTGCAGGCGGCGAATCACCCCGTCGTTGCAGTGCGCACCGTCAGGCCCGGATAACCTGAACCCCAGGTAGTCGCGGGCCACCACCTCCTCGCACGCCACCCGGTAGAAGTCGACGCCGGCGGCATAGGCCATGAAGGTGCGCGGCTTGCCGGGTATGTTGGCTCCGACATACCACGAATTGGCTTGCGGGAAAAGGGTTATCGATGCCGCATCGTCGACGTGTCGCATCCAGCCGGCCTCGGCGAGCTCGGTGGGTTCGATCTGGTCGAAGCCGTGGGCACGCAGATACGTCACAGCGTCAGCGACGAAATCGAGGTGTTGCTCGATCGACACGGCCATGTTCGACAGCACCGAGGGGCTGTGCGGGCCCGCGATGAGAAAGAGGTTGGGGAACCGCTCGGTCATCAGGCCGAGGTAAGTGGAGGGACCGTGGCGCCATTTGTCCTTTAGTGCGAGTCCGTCCCGGCCGAGGATGTCGACCGCCGTCACCGCGCCCGTTATTGCGTCGAATCCGGTGGCGAACACGATCGCGTCGAATTCGAAAGCTTCACCGGCCGTGGCGATTCCGGTCTCAGTGACGCTTACCAACGGCTGGTCTTGCAGGTTCACCAACCGCACCTGGGGCAGGTTGAACGTGGCGTAGTAGTTGGTGTCCAGGCAGAGCCGTTTCGCGCCGATGGGATAGGTCGTGGGGCACAGTGCCTCGGCCGTCGTGGGGTCACGCACGATACCGCGAATCTTGCCTCGGATGAACTCGGCAAAGTCGTTGTTGGCCAATGGATTACTCATGACATCGGTATAGAGGTTCAGTACTTCCAACAGCTCGCCGCGCTGCCAGGCGCGTTCGTAGCGTTGCCGGCGTTCGTCGGCGGACACCGAGAACGCCGGGGTGATGGTGCGCTCCAACGGCACTCCTCCGAAGGAGTATTTCGCCGCCTGCCGGTAGGCCGAATCGTCGGCCAACTGGGCGAGTTTGTCCGGGGCGATCGGCCCATTGTGCGCGGGGATCGAAAAGCAGGGGGTGCGCTGGAAGACCACCAGCTGCGCTGCCTGGGCCGCGATCAACGGGATCGATTGGATTCCCGATGACCCGGTGCCGACGACACCGACGCGCTTACCGGTGAGGTCGACGGGCTCATGCGGCCAGCGACTGGTGAAATACACCTCGCCGGTGAAGTTTTCGACACCTGGGATGTCGAGGTCCTTGGGTACCGACAGACAGCCCGTCGCCATCACCAGGCAGCGGCAAAGATCTCGTCGCCGCGATCCGTCCGCACGCGGTAGCCGGACAACGTGTCGTCCCAATGCGCCCGCGTGACCCGGGTTCCGAACTGCATGTCGCGACGAAGGTCGTGCTTGTCGGCGACGTGGTTCAGATAGCGCAGGATCTCGGGCTGGGTGGCGTACTTCTCCGACCACTGCCAGTCTTTCGACCAGTCCGCGTCGAAGCTGAACATGTAGTCGACACTCGGGATGTCGACCCGCGCGCCCGGATAGCGGTTCCAGTACCAGGTGCCGCCGAGGTCGTCACCCGCCTCGAAGATGCGCATCGATTGACCCGCGAGTCGCAGACGGTACGCGGCGTACAGACCGGCGAAGCCGGCGCCCACCACAACAACATCCACGTTGGACACGGTGGAGATCTGCTCATCAGCCATGTGAATCATCATGACTATCCGAGCGCATTTTGGTTAGTCGCTGGATCCCCCAATTTCGTATGTGCGCGGTGAGGACCGTGACGGGGCCCGACCACGACGAACGATCCCACCTGCCGGCTGCGGCGCCGAGGACTGCGGAAGAAACCCGACAATTAGGGACCTGTGGCCGTACCGGCAACCCGTCAGGCAATGGACACTCAAAATATGAGGCAGTTCGCGGATCGCGCCGACGCCGGCCGGCAATTGTCGCGCCGTCTGGAATTCTTACGAGGTCACCACGTGGTGGTGCTGGGTCTGCCGCGAGGCGGTGTTCCGGTGGCCTTCGAAGTTGCCCGGGCGCTGCACGCTCCCCTCGACGTGCTCCTAGTGCGCAAGCTCGGCGTGCCGGCGCACTCCGAGCTCGCGTTCGGCGCCATCGGGGAAGGCGATGTGCGGGTCATCAACGACGACGTGGTGCGCGAGGCACACCTCACCGACCGGGAAATGGCCGCGGTGGAGACCACCCAGCGGGCCGAACTGCAACGCCGAGCGGAACGCTTCCGCGGCGACCACGTCCCGGTCGCGCTCGACGGGCGCATCGCGGTGATCGTCGACGACGGCGTCGCGACCGGAGCCACCGCGCAGGCCGCCTGCCAGGTAGCCCGTGCGCAGCGGGCGAGCCGGGTGATTCTGGCCGTTCCCATCGGAGCGACGGACATCGCCCAACGTTTTGCCGGGTACGCCGACGAGGTGGTGTGCCTGGAAACACCGGTGCCCTACTTCGCGGTCGGCCAGGGATACCGCAACTTCACCCAGACCTCCGACGACGAGGTGGTGGCGCTGCTGCATCGCGCCCGCGCCGAATTCGGCGCCGTCAGCGAAGCCGGTGACCCGCCGCCGCGCGACGAGGAGGTCCGGGTGACTGCCGGACCGGTATCGGTGGCCGGGCGGCTGACCATTCCCGAACACCCCGGCGGCGTCGTCGTTTTCGCTCACGGCAGCGGAAGCAGCCGACACAGCCCGCGCAATCGATACGTCGCCGAGGTCCTCAACCGGGCCGGGCTGGCCACCCTGCTGCTCGACTTGCTGACGCCCGAGGAAGAACGCCACCGCGCCAACGTTTTTGACATCGGCCTGCTCGCCCGGCGACTGGTCGACGTCACCGGCTGGCTGGCCGGCCAGCCCGACACCGCTTCACTGCCGGTCGGTTTTTTCGGGGCCAGCACCGGGGCCGGCGCGGCTCTGGTTGCCGCCGCACATCCCGGGGTCAAGGTCGCGGCGGTGGTGTCCCGTGGCGGGCGGCCCGATCTGGCGGGCGATGCGCTCCGCGACGTACACACGCCCACCCTGTTGATTGTCGGTGGCCGCGACGAACTGGTCCTCGAACTGAATCGGCAGGCTCAGGCGGCGATCCCGGCCGTGTGCGAACTGGCGGTGGTTCCCGGCGCCACTCACCTCTTCGAAGAACCGGGCACACTGGAACGTGCGGCGACCCTGGCGCGCGACTGGTTCCTCGAGCACCTCGCCGTCAGCGGGCCCTGAGGCGGTTGCTCCGGAACGTGAGTCGCCGGCAACTCAGTGGTGCAGACCCGTGACCGGCTGGTGCGTGCTGGCCTGGATGTCGGCCGACGTCACCGCGAACAGCTGGTTCGCCAGATCCGTCAAGGCCCGCGCGATCGCGAGTTCGTCGCCGATCTCGGCCACCGGCTCGTCGGCCGGGTCGAGTCGGGCCAAGCCGACACCGACCAGTGTGTGATCGCCCCAGACCAGTCGCGCCTTGGCCCGGGTTCGCTCGTCGCGCTCCTCGATCAACACATCGACATGGCAGGACTTGGCGCAGTTGGCGTTGTCGGTCATCGCCGTCTCCTTAGTGTCTGCAGTCACTATTGATGCGATCACCGCCGAACCTATGACCAGTAGAGGCAAAAGTCACGAGTCGGCGGGGCGTAGCCTGCGATCGCACGACAACGGCGGCGCCGAAACCTCACCACCGTCGTTCGACGGCCTCTAGCCGAGGCGGCGGACGGTCAGTGGCCGGACTTCGGCGATCCGCGCGTAGTCACGGTCAACGTGCACCACGCCGAGGCCGTGATAGACAGCCGTCTCAGCAATCATCAGGTCCGGGATCGGGGTGCGGTGCCACATTCCGTGGTGATGAGCGAGGTCACGCTGGAGCGCCATCGCTCGCTCCAGGACGTCAGGTGGCGCCGCCACAATGTCGAAGCTAGCGCTCAGCTCGGCCTGCAGCTGGTCGTAATGGCGGGCCGAGCGGGCGGAGTAGAGCTGCTCGAGCTCCCCGACGAGGCAGATGAACAACCGCCCCGGCCAGTTCCGCGAGCTGGCTGCCGATGACGGGATCGGACGCACGCGCCGCCGCGCTCTTGTCGAGGATCCAATTTGCTAGCGCCACATCTCCTCCGAGCCGAGCACCTTCTCGTCGACGTGGCTGGCGAGCCGGGTGAAGTAACGCCGTTGCTGAGCCGCTCGCTCGTCCTGCGCATGTTCTGCTTCGGCGGCGGCTCTCCGCAGGGCCTCTTCGACGGTCGCCCGAGTCGTCGCGCAGCCCAGGGCGCGCTTGGCCCGCGTCAGGAGGTCCTCGTCGATCTCGATCGTCGTCCGTTTCCGCATGCGTACATACTATCAATCCGATATGTACATATCCCTAGACGCCATTTGCTTGTCCCCGCGTGCAATTGCACAACCAGGGTCGGGCGCAATTGCTTGCCCGCCGTCGCTGCAAGCGACGCGAATCCCATTGCAGACCGACCTTGGTCAAATGGAACGCAAGTATTATCATGCAAAAGATTTTGGCGTGACAGATTCCCGCGGGCGCGCCGGATTCGACGCGTTCGACCGAGCTGTGAAACAAGTAGTAAATGATCCTGCTACCATGCACATCCAGGGCACCTACCGTGGTCAGCCTGCTATAATAGACTATAATCCGAAGTCCGGATTGTGTGTCATTCAGACTCCGGATGGAAGATTTATATCGGGCTGGAGATTAAATTATGAACAAGCTGCATATGTGCTGAACGAGGGGAAGTTGGGCGGCGATTGATGTTTCGCGATAGTGCATCGGTTGAGCGTATGATTGCAAAATATCGAGACCTGATAGTTAGATTCATCAATCGTGAGATCACAGCACCAGAGTTTCAATCATTGTATTTTATGGTATTCAAGAACGACGGAGATCAAGTTCCTGGCACGGAATTCAACATACTCGACAGATTATTCGCCGATGTCGATGACTACGCCGCGGATCCCGGGTTACGGGAGAGGGCGGGCGGTTTAGATGATGAACAATTGCGAACTTGTGCGCGTGAAGCCTACCGAAAGCTGTACGAGGTCTAGCACCACCTGAAAGGTTTCACGCGCCAGATCGGGACGTTCTTCCATGCTTTTTTCGCAAATGACGCAGATTGTGTGGCAACGCAACACGTTTCGCGCGTCCAATCCCGTGTCGGCAACAACTCCAGGGTTCCTGGTGGCGGGCTGAACGGGAGGCGGGACCACCCGCCCGCCCAAAAGGTCCGACCTGAGCGGTAATCCGATAACCCGACTCGCCCGGAGGTTCTAGTCTCGGTGCCGACCCACGCGAAAGCCTGGGCAGCACTCCGCGACACTCGGGGGTACCGACCACCCTGATCGCCAGCGCATTGAGGCGACCATCTGCAAGAACCACCAATTGGGCGGTGCGCCGGGGGACTCGGGGCCGGCCTCACGAGTATTCGCTCAACGCCCGCTCGGCCCGCTGCAGGCTCTGGTCGATCAACCGGTCGACGGCTCCGAGGTAGGTAGCCGAGGCTTCCGTTCCGGCCAACTCGGCGATCGTCCGCTGCTCCCCCAGAACATCTGCCGCACTGAGGTTTTGGGCCATCTGCGCGGTATGCACGTCAAGTCCGGCGAGCAATTCGCCGCATTGGGAGCCTGCGACCACGGTACGCCTGGCCAGGGTGCGCAGGGTGTCCCATTCGACATGCCAGGAGCCATCGGGACGTTCGTCGTTGGCCAGTGCCGCGGCGGTGTGCAGCGTCGCGGCCATTTGCGGCGCGCCCGCGGCGGCCCGGCGGATCAGGATGGACAGCACCGGATTACGTTTGTGCGGCATCGACGACGATCCGCCGCGCGGTCCACTGACCGGCTCCCCCAGTTCGGCGATCTCGGGGCGCACCAAAGTGACGACGTCAGCGGCGATCCGGCCCCAGCAGTCGGTGCACCCGACCAGAGCGTCACCGGCGGTAGTGACCGGCGTCCGCGTGGTGTGCCACGGCAGCCGCACCCGAAGTCCCAAAGTGGTTGCGGCACTGCGTACCACACGCTCCGCTAATTCCGTCGGCTCCGTCGTGGCGGTGAGCAGAGAGGCCAATTCGGTCGTGGCCGACCAAGTTCCGACAGCGCCGCCGAACTGAGCCGGGGTGACCAGCGCGCCGAGCCGCCGATAGGCGTCGACAACACCGTTGAGCCAGACCGCGGCCTTGGCACCGAACGTGGTGGGCGCCGCGTGCTGAGTCAGGGTGCGGGCCACCATCGGTGTGCCCCGATGCGCCCTGGCCAGCGCCGACAGCGTCGTAATCTGTTGCGCCAATTGCTTTGTCACATGGTCGGCGACCGAACGCACCCCCAGCATCAGGGCGGTGTCGAGGACATCCTGGCTGGTCAGTCCGCGGTGGATCCACGGCGCCACGGCCGGCAACGCGCGATCTCGTAGCAGCGACACCAACCCGATGACCGGGTTCCCGCCGTCCTCGGCGGTGACCGCGAGCAGTTCGCAGTCATGCTCGCCCACCAGATGCCGCAGGTCCGCCCCGGCCCGGTCGATGGGCGCCAGTCCGGCGTCGGCCAGTGCCCCCAGCCAGGCGGATTCCACCGCCACCATCGACCGCAGCAGCGACTCGTCGCTCAGATGCTCGCCGGCCCGCTGGTCGCCGGGCCACAACAGGTTGGTCATCGCATATCGTCTCGGTACGTCAAGAACACGGTTTCGGAAGGGCCCTGCAGGTGGATGTCGAAACGGTATCCGACACGGCCCGAATAATTTTCGTCGACGCACAGCAGCGTGGCACGCCGTCGGGGCTCGACGCGCGCCAGCACCGGATCGGCATCCACCTCAGGAGAGGGCAGGTAGGCGCGGGTGAACAGCCGGTGCAACAGGCCCCGAGCGAAGACGGCGATCGCGAAAAACGGCACCCGACCGTCGACCGAGCCGGGTGCCACGGTGGTGAACCGGTAACGTCCGTGCGCGTCGGTCGCGGCCCGGCCGAATCCGGTGAACTCAGCCGACCCGGCGCCCGCCCGCCGTAGCGAGCCGGCCTGTCGAGGAATGCGACCGTCACCGTCGGCCTGCCAGAGTTCGAGGAGGGCGTCGGGCACACCGGCGCCGGCGCCGTCGTAGACCGTGCCGTGTAACCTGACAGCGCCGGGATGCTCGTCGGCGACCAGCTGGCTGTCGCCGGGATACGACAACGCGATGCCGAAGAACGGCCCGACGGTTTGTCCTGGGGTGCAGGCCAATTCAGCCATCGCTAGCGGTCCTCGGTCCAGGTCCGGCAGCTGCCCGACACCACGATGTCCCACCGGTAACCGGTCGCGTACTCGGGCTCGGTGAGACCGTGGTCAAAGCTGGCTAGCAACCGTTGGCGGGCAACGGGTTCCATGATCGACTGGAAGATCGGATCCAATCCCAGGAACGGATCGCCCGGGAAATACATCTGAGTGACCAGACGCTGGGTGAACGCCGTCCCGAAGACCGAGAAGTGAATGTGCGCGGGTCGCCAGGCGTTGTGATGGTTGCGCCACGGATAGGGGCCGGGCTTGATGGTGACAAATCGGTACGAGCCGTCGGGACCGGTCAGGCAGCGGCCCACGCCGGTGAAGTTGGGGTCCAGCGGCGCGGGATGCTGGTCGCCCGGGTGGCGGTAGCGGCCGGCGGCGTTGGCCTGCCAGATCTCCACCAGCTGGCCCGCCACCGGCCGGCCGGCTCCGTCGAGCACCCGGCCGGCCACGATGCAGCGCTCCCCGATCGGCTCGCCCGGTTGGCCGGACGTGAGGTCGGCATCGAGCGGCCCGACATCCCGCTCGCCGAAGCACGGGGCCCAGCGCTCGACCACCTCGGGGTCGACGGCCAGCAGGGCACGTTCGGGATGGCGCAGCACACTGCTGCGATACGGCGGATAGTCGAGGCGGGGCTGGGTCGCTGCCCTGCCGCCGCGCTGGTATTCGGCTGCGATGGCATTGATTTCCGACGTGATGTCGGCTTGGGACGCGATGCGCTGCGGTGCGGCATTCACGAACCGTGACGCTACTCGCGGTCGGCAACCTGTGGGGCTAGCGTTACCGGCATGCCCCAGGACTACGTCTACGACCAGGGCTTTGCACAGGAACGCACCCGGTTGGCCGGCATCGAGAACCTGTGGGACCCCGGCACCCAGGCCTTGCTGGACGAGCTCGGTATCTGCCCCGGCTGGCGGTGCCTGGAGGTCGGCGCCGGCGGCGGCTCGCTATTGGAATGGATGAGCGGCCGCGGTGCCGCGGTGGTGGCCGTCGACATCGATACCCGCTTCATCGAACCGCTGGCCGGCGACACCATCGACGTCCGCCGCCTCGACATCAGAACCGACGAGCTTCCCCGGGGTGAGTTCGACTTGGTGCACTGCCGGCTGGTGCTGGAGCACCTGCCGGACCGCCGGCAGATCATCGACCGGCTGGCCGCGGCGCTCCGGCCCGGCGGGTGGATGGTCATCGAGGACTACGACTGGACAGCCTTCGGCTTCGAGGGGGCTGGCGCAGAACTCGACCGGGTAACCGAGGCGATCCTGTCCTTCATGCAGCGCTCCGGCTTCGAACCGCATTACGGCCGCAAGGTCGTCGCCGACCTGGCCGCCGCCGGTCTCACCGAGGTCCGCGGTGACGGCCGCGCTCGGATAATCGATTCCGCCACACCGGGTTTCGACTTCTTCAGGTTGTCTTTCGAGAGCCTGCGGAACGCCGTCGTCGATGCGGGGCTCATTTCCTCCGAGGACGCCGATGCGGCCGCGGCGCGCTTCGGCGGGGACATCCGCGTCTTCACCCCGATCATGATGGCCGGAATCGGCCGCCGGTAATCGGCTGGGACGCTACAGGCTTCGGACCAGCGCAGCCCTGCCCTTGGTACGGAGCTTGTACACCGCAGATCCGCGGTATTGCTCCATACGTGCGGCCATCTTCTCCCCCAGTTCCTCGAGTTCGGCGTCGGTGAGCTTCACCTCGGGAGGAGCGGGGATCATGTCGCGTTCCTCTTCGTCGGCGTGCGCTTCGAGGACGGTCTTGAAGGAGTTCCATTCGTCTTCGTACCCGGGTGCGCGTTGCGGCGTGCGCAACAGCACCGAAAGTTGGTCGATCACCTGACGATGCTCGGCGTGAGCCACCGCGATCAGCTTGGTGGCCGCGGACAGCGCCGGGTAATAGAGGTCGTCCTCGATGCGGAAGTGAATGTCCAGCTCGATCAGCAACTCGTCGAACAGCGCATGGCGCTCTTCGCTGTTCACCGGCGCTTCGCTGATCTTGCGGCCGAGCCCCTTGATCACCACGTGGTGTTCTTTGAGCACTTCGTAAGCGTTCACTTTGCGATCCCTTCCGACGCGGGGAGACCTTCATGGCCGTCGCCACGCACTTCCACCATTCCGTCGACCAGCCGGGCCTCATAACAGGGCAGCGGAGCTGCCGACGGCCCGCGCAACACCTCACCTGACTCCAGCGCGAACCGCGACCCGTGCCATGGGCACACCAGCCGGCCGCGATCGATCCAGCCGTCGGCCATCGGTGCGGCCAGGTGCGGGCAGAACTCACCGAACGCCGACACCTCGCCCGGCTTGGTTTGGCAGACCACCAGGCCCACTCCGTCGACCTCGACGCGAACCGGCTTGCCGTTCAACGAGCTCGCGGGCAATACCGGTGTCCATTCTTTGGTGCGCAGTCGTCCGCCCGACTGGTCGATCCCGATGCCGGACTCGAACACCAGCGCCCCGCCGAGGTAGGCGCCGCCGACGGTGATGGCGTAGCCCAGCGCGCTGGCTGCGATCCCGCGGAGGTGGTGGCCGCGGCGACGGTCCACCCACGACATCACGTACAGCGCGGTCGCCGCTGTGTTGACCAAACCGTGCACCAGCCCCACCCGGCGGTCCTCTTCGTGGGTGTGCTGCCAGTCGGCAATCCCGGTGACAGCCGAGCCGACGCTCGCCGCAATACCCAACCCCAGAGCGCGGCTAGCAAACCGTGATGCGTCCAGCACCTCCGAGGCAGGCCGACCGGGCAGCAGGCTGAGGGCGTCCAGGGCCACCGTGGTGCCGAGCGCTCCACTGGCAAACGAGGTCAGTGGCGGATGCACCGGGTGCCCCAGCCATACGCCGTTCAAGGCGTTGGTGACGCGGTCGCGTGCCCCGCCCAGCGCGTTGAAACCGAAGCTGATCAGGTGCTCTAGCCGGTAGCTGGGCCGATCCAGCCATGCTTGGCGCCCAATTGCGGCCAGCGCCCGCGATCCGAATTTATGCGGCTGCCGATCTCGAGGCCGCTCCACCATGACACCAGTCCTTCCCCTTTGAGAGACTCAGACAGACTCAGCCAGGCGGTGACGCGCATCAAGTGAACCCGCCCCCGCACACACCAGCTACCAACGTATCCACGCGGCACATCTCCACAACGCTTAGGCAAATGTGAAGTGGCTGTGAATCAGCCTCGGGGCGCCTGTGCGGTCGCTGACGCCGTCGAAACCGATTGACCGACACAGCATTCTCAGGGATTCTGATAAGCAGAATATATTTCTGCAATACAGAGCAAGCGAGAATGGGGCTGGGTTTGGCCGCTCACGGTGCTGCCCTCGACGGTGTTACCGGCGCCGTACGCCGGGGGATGATTCCCGCCCACATCTACAACGACAAAGAGCTGTTCGACGTGGAAAAAGAGCGGCTGTTCGGCCGGGCGTGGATGTTCATGGCCCATGAATCGGAGATCCCGCATGAAGGCGACTACGTCGTGCGCCGGGTGCTCGACGATTCGTTCATCATCGCCCGCGACTCCGATGGCGCGGTGCGCGCGATGTTCAATATGTGCCTGCACCGCGGCATGCAGCTGTGCCGTGCGGAGATGGGCAATGCCTCCAATTTCCGCTGCCCCTACCACGGCTGGACATACCGCAACGACGGCCGGCTCACCGGACTGCCGTTCCATCGGGAGGCATACGGCGGCGACGCGGGGTTCCCGAAGGGCCAAACCCTTTTGCCCGCACCGAATTTGGCCAGCTACAACGGTTTGATCTTCGTCAGCCTGGACGCGCGCGCCGAACCGCTCGAGGACTACCTCGGCGACTTCCGGTTCTACCTGGACTACTACACCAAGCAGAGCGCCGGCGGGTTGGAGGTGCGCGGACCGCAGCGCTGGCGGATCAAGGCCAACTGGAAGATCGGCGCCGAGAATTTCGCCGGCGACATGTACCACACCCCGCACACCCATGCCTCGATCGTCGAGATCGGGTTGTTCCGCGAACCCAAGGCGCACCAGCGCAAGGACGGCGCCACCTACTGGGCACATCGCGGCGGCGGAACCACCTACAAACTCCCGCCCGGCAGCTTCGCGGAACGCATGCGCCATGTCGGCTACCCCGACGACATGATCGACCGGATGAAAGGCGCCTGGACCGACCGGCAACAGCGGGTCATCGGCGACGACGGCTTCATGTTCTCGGCCGCCACCTGCTTTCCCAACCTGAGTTTCGTACACAACTGGCCCAAGCTGCCCGGCGGCGATCCCGAAAATGAAGAGGCGCTGCCGTTCATCTCGATCCGCCAGTGGCAGCCCATCAGCGAGAACGAAACCGAGGTCTGCTCATGGTTCGCGGTGGACGCGGGCGCACCCGCGGAATTCAAGAAGCGGTCCTACCGGGCCTACTTGATGTGCTTCGGGTCGACGGGCATGTTCGAGCAGGACGACGTGGAGAACTGGGTCTCGCTGACCACCACCGCCGGCGGGACGATGGCACGGCGGCTGCTGCTGAACAGCCGGATGGGCCTGCTGTCCGACGACCGGCCCGTCGTCGAGGCGCTGCCGGCCGAGGCTTTTCACGGGCCGGGACGCGCTCAGGTCGGCTACAACGAGTACAACCAGCGCGAGCTGCTCAAGCTTTGGGCCGCGTACCTATCATGAGAAACTCCCTGCCGTTCAACGATATTCGTCATCTGCAGGCGCACCGGTTTCTGGTGGACGAGGCCTACCTGCTGGACGCCCAGCGGTATCAGGAATGGCTGGACACCATGACCGACGACATTCGTTACGTCATGCCGGTGCGCGTCACCACTGCTCGTGGCGCAGGATTCGACACGTCACCGGGGATGGCTCATTTCGACGAGGACAAGTACTCGCTGCGCCAACGGGTGGCACGTTTTGCCACCGAGCACGCCTGGACCGAGGATCCCCCGTCGCGGCTGCGGCATTTCATCACCAACGTGCGCACCTTCGCCGGCGCGGACTCTGAGCATGTCATCGTCGAATCGGCCGAGTTGCTATTCCGCAGTCGCGGCGATGTCAACGAAAGCGCGTTGTTGTCCTGCGGCCGGCAGGATGTGCTGCGCTGGTGCGGCGATCCGGAGAACAGGTGGAAGTTGGCCCGTCGCACCATTATTGCCGACGAGTCGGTGTTGCGGATGCAGAACCTGGCGGTGTTCCTGTGAATCCCGTCGGTGAGCCCATCACTGTGGCAAACGAATTCACCGAGGTTGTGGTGCAGCGCGTCGACACGCGCAACGGCTCCCGACTGCTGATCACCGCACCCAGAACCGGGCGGTCGATCAGCCTGGACGCGCTCGAAGTAGAGGCGCTCACCTGGCAGAACCCCCGTACGCTGGCGGCCATGGTCGGCAATTCCCGCGCTCCGCTGCTGCCCGACGAGCCGGAGGGACGCGATGACGGGCTGGCTTGACGGCAAGCGCGCGCTCGTGGTGGGCGCCGGCTCGGGAATCGGCCGCGCCGTCGTCGACGCGTTTTGTAGCGAAGGCGCGAAAGTCGCTGTGCTGGAACTCGATAGCAGTAAGTGCGCGAGGTTACGTCAGGAACTGCCGGACGTGCCGGTGGTCGAGGGTGACGCCACCACCCGGGCGGCCAATGACCGTGCGGTGACGACGGCCGTGGACGCGTTCGGCGGTCTCGACACTCTGGTCAACTGCGTCGGCGTCTTCGACTTCTACCGGGGTGTCGACGATCTCGACGCCGACGTCCTTGCGGCGGCCTTCGACGAGATGTTTCGCACCAATGTGCTGAGCCAGCTGCAGTCGGTGAAGGCCGCGGTGTCGGCATTGCGGGCCCAAACGGGGTCCTCGATTGTGCTGACCGAGTCGACATCGTCGTTCTACCCCGGACGCGGCGGCGTGCTGTACGTGTCGTCGAAGTTCGCCGTGCGCGGGCTGGTTGCCTCGCTGGCACACGAATTAGCACCGCGGATCCGGGTCAACGGGGTGGCGCCGGGCGGCACGCTGGACACCGACCTGCGCGGTCCTGCCAGCCTGGGGCTGGATGGCGTGCGCCTCGACTCCCCCAACAGGGCAACCGATTTGGCCGCGCGAGTGCCGCTCAACGTCGCACTCACCGGTCACGACCATGCGTGGAGTTTCGTGTTCCTGGCCTCCGACCGCTCCCGCGGCATCACCGGTGAAACCGTCCACCCCGACGGCGGATTTGGCCTGGGGGGTGGCCATGATGCTTGACCCGCAGCGCACTCTGCTGGCCCTGGGCTGCCGGGTGGCCGCGGCGCGCGGCCTGGCTGACGGCATCCTCGGCCATCTGAGTTTGCGAATCGACGACGATAGGTTGCTGATCCGGTGCCGCAGCGATACCGATACCGGGACGGCATTCACCCGGCCCAACGACATCCGGCTTGTCCGATTAGACGGAACCGCCGGTGCCGCAGGGGAACTCGACGGATACCGGGTCCCCAACGAACTACCCATCCACGTCGAGACCATGCTGGCCAACCCGGCATATCGGGCAGTCGCGCACTTACACCCTCCGGCGGTCGTCGCCGCGGATTTTGCCGACATCACGTTGCGGCCGATCTACGGCGCCTACGACATTCCCGGAGCGCGGCTCGCGCGCGGCGGCGTGCCCGTCTACGAACGCGCCGTCCTGATCCGCTCCGCACAGCTGGGCAAGGAGATGGTGGCCGCCATGCGCGGTCAGCCGGTGGTGATCTGCCGCGGACACGGAATCACCAGCGCGGCAGCCAGTGTCGAGCAGGCCGTCTTACAGGCGATCAGCCTCGACGCGCTGGCCCGAATGTCGTTGCAGGTCAGTGCTGCCGGCGGAACGCTGCGCGACATCGCCGATGCCGACTGGGATGACTTGCCGGACTTGGGATCTGACTTCAACGTCGAGGCGGCCTGGCGACATGAGGTGGCGCGATTGGGTGTTCAACCAAGCTGATCGCCAATCTCCTTGGCTGCTTGGGCAAGTACTGCGGCGAACGAGGAGTACTGGGTCTTGTCCAGCCGATGGTGTGGAGCCGCGGCGTTGAGCGCAAGCCGCAGACCTGGCGCCTTGGTGGGAATCGGTACCGCAACCGACGCCACGCCCTCCTCACTCTCCTCGCGGTTGACGGCATAACCGGACTCGCGGACGCGGGAAAGCTCGGCCTCCAGCTCGGTGCGGCTGCCGATCGAATGGTCGGTGACGCGCTCCAGCACCTCATGCGGAAGTAGTTGTCGCAGTTCAGGTTCCGGGAGTTGGGCCAGCAGCACCTTGCCCGTCGACGTGCAATGCGCCGGCATGGTGCGGCCCAGCCGGGAAGCCACTCTTACCGCCGCCGGACCCTCGACCGCGGCCACGAACCGAACGCTGGCGCCGTCCAGCATGCCGACGTGAATCGTTTCCCGCAGACGCTCACTGAGACCGCGCATGACGGGCATGGCGGCTCCCTGGATATCGATACGGCTGAAGATCGAGAACGCCACGCTGGTCAACGCCGGTCCGGGTAGATACGCCTTGGACACCGGGTCTTGGCGCACGAAGCCCCGATAGGTCAGCATCGCCAGCAGCCGGTGCGCGGTGGACGACGCCACACCCAGATACCGGGTCGCCTCACTCAACCGGATCTCGGGACGTTCACCGAGCAGCAACAGCAGCTTCAGCGCATTGTCGACCGATTCGATCGGGTATTGCGGCACAAGCGAATCGGCGGCCGGCATGCCCGTCGCACGCTGCCTTTCCTTCGGCATGACTGTGACGGTATCAGCGCACCGTCACACAATCGTCCCGGGCAAACCGTTGCTGCCGGGCACACCCAAGTTGCCGGTGAACCC
Organism: Mycobacterium persicum; assembly: GCF_002086675.1. Classification (GTDB taxonomy): domain Bacteria; phylum Actinomycetota; class Actinomycetes; order Mycobacteriales; family Mycobacteriaceae; genus Mycobacterium; species Mycobacterium persicum. The sequence goes on along the minus strand of NZ_MVIF01000028.1, from coordinate 8,036 downwards.
GGAGTTGCCGCCCGGACCACCGGCAGCGCCACCAGTACCGCCCTGCCCGCCGAGCGCCAGATTGCCGCCCTGGCCGACGGTGCCGCCCGTCGACGCATTTCCACCGTTGCCGCCATTGCCGCCGGCGCCGCCCTGACCGCCGTTGCCACCGGTGCCGCCGACACCCGTACCGCCGTTGGCACCGGCCCAACCGATCACGCCGCCGGCTCCCCCGCTGCCGCCGGTCGTACCGCCGGCCCCTCCCGCGCCGCCGGTGCCGCCGTCGCCGCCGAGAGCACCGTTGTTACCGGTACCGCCAAACGCCACTGCGGTGCTGGTGGCGATGCCTGCCCCGCCGAAACCACCTTCACCACCGGCACCGCCGATCCCGCCGATACCGCCGAAACCACCCGCGCCGCCGGTGCCGCCGGCGCCGCCGATACCGATGAACCCGGCGCCGCCGCCATTGCCGCCGACACCCCCGGCACCACCCGTCCCGCCGGAGCCGCCAACGCCGCCGGCGCCGCCGAGACCGCCGTTGCCGCCGGTCGCTGTGCCCGTGCCGTTGTTGAGGCCCTGGCCGCCGGCGCCTCCGTCACCGCCGGCAAAGCCGGCTGCGCCGATTCCACCGGTACCACCGGTCCCTCCCGCGCCTCCGGCACCGCCGTTGCCGATGAACATCCCGCCATGTCCGCCGTTGCCGCCCATGCCGCCGGCACCGCCGTTGCCGCCGGTTGCGCCCAATGCCACGCTCGCGGCACCGCCGTTGCCGCCGGCGCCGCCCTGTGCGACACCATTGCCCGCGGTTTGACCCAGGCCGCCCATGCCGCCGGAACCACCGTCACCACCGCTGGCACTGCCGGTGTTGCCACCGCCTCCGGCCCCGCCGGTGGCATTGACGGATCCCGTGATCGAGCCGTTGTTCGTGACCGTGGCGTTCCCGCCGGCCCCGCCCGCGCCGCCGTTCCCGCCGGCACCGGCAGTGCCGCCGCCACCGCCGCCGCCGGCGGTCATGTCGATGACGCCCGTGATCGAGCCGGTATTGGTGTTCGTCACCGACGTGGCACCGCCGGTACCGCCGGTGCCGCCGGTCTGGCCGGCACCGCCGGGGTCTCCGGGACCGCCGTTCATGCCGTTGAAAATGACGTGAGCACTGATGGTGCCGGAATTCGTGATCGACAGTGGACCCGGGCTGGAACCGGGGCCGGCCGTGCCGCTCGGCGGTGGGTTGACCCCATTCGCTCCGGTCAGACCGGTGCCGCCCTGCCCGCCGTTGCCGCCGGAACCGCGTGGGCCGCCGGCGCCGCCGTCGACGCCGCCACCGGGATTGCCGTTAGTGGCGGAACCGCCACCACCGCCGGTGCCGCCGATTCCGCCGCCGCCTCCGCCGCCGCCCAGCGACATCGGCTTCATCCCCGGGTCCTTCGACAGGTTGGCTGCCGCCTGGTGAGCGGCAGATGTCAGTTCTGCACTGGTCCCGGCCGGCATCCCGCCACCAGCCCCGCCGGCCGGGGCCATCGGCGCCATCGGCATCCCGGTCAAGGGTGTTCCGCCCGAGCCGTCGCTGGGCGGCATCAAGAAGCTGGGGATCAATCCCTGCGGCTGAGCGGGGGGCGGTGGATCAATCTTGATGGCGGCTGGAGGCTTGGGCGGATTCACCGGTTCCAGGGTCGCCTTGGTGTTGTACTCGGAAAGCACCTGCTCCGACTTTTGCTGATATTCGGCGTACAGCTTGATGGCTTGATCCTTATACGCGGGGTCTTTGGACAACTCCTCGAGCTTTGCGATGTCCGCTGACGAAGGGTGGGACCGAATCGCCCACACTTGCAGCTGCGCGACGTACTGAGCTTGCTTGGCCAGCGCAGCACTCAATTTGGCCATGTGGAGTATCCACTCCCGTTGTTGATCCAGCGAGGCCTCACATGCCGTAGCCGCGTCACCTTCCCAATTGTCAAACGCACGGAATCGTTTGACATCCCCTTGCAACGCAAAGTTGTAATCGTTCCACGCGTTCGCGAAATCGATGAGCGATCGGCCTTGATCTCCGGATTCGAGCTTTACTGCCGCAGTCTTAAGATCGGTGAAGTCGGGATCTCCAGCGGCCGCGACCGTCGGTGTGTCTTGCAGCCCAGCCGAGCTGTCCCCGCCGGCGCCGCCGGCCGACTGGGCCTCCACAGTTCCGCTGCCATCGCTGTTCAGGGCGGTCGCTGACTCGCTATCGACTTCGCCATACGCCTTGGCCGCGTTGCGCAGCGAGGTCGCCAGCTTCTGCCGCTCCTTGGCACCAGCCGCCAGGAACTCCCGCATGTTCTCCGCCGATAACGCGAGCTGTTGGGCCGCATTCTTGGCCGCCGTCAGCGCACATGGTGGATTGGGCACATCGGTCGGCGGAACCTTGCCCGGGGGCAATGGGGCCTCCACCTCGTTGGCCCTGATCAGAATTTCTTGTTGATCCACCGTCACGGTTTGCGGCTGGCTCATCTCGGATCATCCTCCTTAGTGCTACAGCCATTATCGTCGCTGAAGCGAGCGGTTACTGCACCAAAAATTTCGGCCGTCCCCGGGCTTGCCGACACTGTTCTACCTCGGCAGGGCCATCTGGTAGCGACTCTCCTCCGGCGGGGCAACCCGCCGGATCGGCAACTCCCGATGCCGCGGGGTGCTGATGAGGTTGTGCCGCAGGATCACCTTGTCGACGCCGGAATGCGGGCCGAGGTAGGTTGTCGCGTTCGGCCACGCGATCTTGGCCACCGGACCGACGTGCGCACCGATCAGGCTGGCGAACTGTTCGAAGTGCGGGCCAACCGTCACGATTCCGCCGGCGGCGGCCGAGCGCACCGCGAATTGCGTGAAGGTTTGAGCGTCGCCGAGGTTGATACTCACGTCCACGTCGTCGAACGGCATATATACCGGGTACCTGTTCACGGTTTGGCCGACCAGCACACCGGCCGATCCGATCGGCAGCTGACAGTGATGGTTGGGAACGAGGTTCTGCCCCTGCAACGCAGGCCGCTGGCCGCCGTAGAGGCGGGAGAAGCCGCGCGGCGTCTTCGGCTTGCCCACCGTAGTCAGCAGCACCGTGGACTGCGGCGGCATCCCCGGAGCGATGCGGACCCGGGTGACGGTGTGGTCGGCGCGTGCCGACCACCATAGGTCCGGGCCACCCGGTGCGGTGTAGGCGGCGGTGTAGGCGTCGCGGCCTTTGATCATCGACCACTTCTCCCGGACATAGCCGATGTCGATGGCGTGGTCGTAATCGTCGAAACTGCGTCCGCACACCGCGTCGACACCATTGCTGGCCAGGCTGTCGGCGATGCGAGTGGCCGATGCCACCAGATACCGGGCCAGTCCGGCGACCCCGGTGTCACGCCGCTGCGCCGACTTGTGGGTACGTTCGGGGTTGGCGCGCAACATGATCCACGTCCGGCGGTTCGCCGGCGCCGGGTCGGCGCCGATCACCTGCTGGTAGAGGTTCACCACATCCGGCGAGGCGGTGTTGCCGACGCGGTAACCTGCCGACACGACGTCTGCTTCCAAGTCGGGGCAGTGCACCGATAGCAGCTCCTCCAACAGTCGGGTGTCCAAGACGTCGTCGGTGTGGGCTTGCCCGTCGACGATCACCGTTGGGGTGAACGGTCGCGGCTTGAGTTCGATGACCGCGATCAAGCACTCACGTCGCCACCGCACCGCGACGTGGTCCCCGGGCTTGACGGTCGCACCGACGACCGGCTCGGAAGGAACGTCCGGCGGCTTGCGGCGCCGGCGCAGCCACGCGAAGACCGTTGCTACCCAACCGGTTACCCGACGCCCGAAGAAGGTGACCGTGGCCACGATGGTGGCCACCGCGACTATCGCTATGCCCGCCCACCAGTAGCGCGTATGCAGGAACAGCATGATGCAGGGCGGGCCCAGCACCGCGACGACCAAGGTGTGACCGGTGCTGAATCGTAACCGTATCGGACTGAATGGATTCCTCATCGGCGCCTCAGCGCCCGCGCGCTCAGTCCGCCGAGTGCCAGCGCCAGCGTCAGGCCCAGAACCGACAGCGCCACGATGGTGATCGGCCGGCGATCGGGGCCGGGTTCCACCACGGGCGGCGGAATTCGTCTGACATTGAAAGGGGCCGATGCGGGTCCCGGCGGGATGTCCCACGTCAACGCCGCCACCGCGTTGATCACGCCGGCGCCGACGAGGTTGTCGACTCCGCCTCCCGGATGTCGCGCGGTGGCGGTGATCCGGTTGATCACCTGTACCGGGGTGAGCTCCGGGAACCGCTGCCGCACCAGCGCCGCCAGACCCGAGACGTACGCCGCGGCAAACGAGGTGCCGGCGATCGGGACCGGCCCCTCCCGGCCCGGTAGGGCATTCACCGGCTCGCCACGGTCGCCGAGGGCGACGATGTTCTCCGCTGGGGCCGCCACGCCCACCCACGGTCCATGCATCGAGAAGGAGCTGGGCACACCGCTTTCGCCGATACCGCCGACGGTCAGCACCAAGGGCGCGTACCACGCGGGCGTGACGACCGTCTGCACCTTGCTCCAGCCCCGTGCGTCGCCGGGGGTCGACGCGTCCGGCAGCGGGTTCTGCGCGCAGTCGCCACCGGTGTTGCCGGCCGCGACGACCACCACGGCGTTCTTGACGTTGACCGCGTAATTGATTGCCGCGCCCAGGCTGATCTCGTCGATGGGCCGGGTCACCTTGTAACAGGCCGCCTCACTGATGTTGATCACACCGGCGCCCAGATTGGCCGCGTGCACTACCGCGCGAGCCAGGCTGCGGATGGACCCCGCCGCCGGGGTGGCGTTGGGATCATTGGGATTGGGTTGGGTGCCAACTGGTTCGAAGGCCTCGGACGTCTGGCGCAACGAAAGCAGCCGGGCATCGGGTGCGACGCCGACGAACCCGTCGGTCGGCGCCGGCCGGCCGGCGATGATGGAGGCGGTCAGCGTCCCGTGCGCGTCGCAGTCGGACAGGCCGTCGCCGGCCTGGTCGACGAAGTCGCCGCCCGGTTCCGCCGGCACTCGTGGCGAGGCGTCGACACCGGTGTCGATCACGGCCACCGTCACCCCGGCTCCGGTTGCGAACTTGTGCGCCTCCGAGACGCCGAGATAGGCGTTGCTCCACGGTGGATCGTGGAAGCTCGAATCCGGCAAGGTGGTAGGACTCGAACACAGGACGCGCTGTTCGGTGGGCTGGTCGGGACCGGTCACGTCGGGCGGTACTGCGCCCGGGTCGATCGACGGTGGATTGATTGCCAACGCGGGCGGCGCGTTGAGCAACGCCAGCACCATCGCCATCAGCAAGATCCGGTGCACCCCGGAATCACTCCGTTCATTGAGCCGCGTTGCCGACCTGGCATCTGCGTGTCAGGTCTGCGTGCATTTTAGACGTAACGGCTGCGTAAACAACGCTTTTCCCGCCGGGGCCGGGTCACGGTTTGCTACCAGACGATGGCGGACATGTCGCGGTTGTCCGAACACACGCTGCGCACCGCGGCCTGGATGTCGGCGGCGGTGATGACCTGCAGATCCTCAACCGACACCGGTTGGCCAGCCCGTTTTTGGGCGACCACTCGAGTGTCGCGGAGCCCTTCGGCCCGTTCGATGACGTTGCGGGCAAACCGGCCGTTTTGCATGGCGTCGATACCCTGCTGTCCACCGGGAGTGGTGTAGTTGCGGATGGTGGTGGCCGCGTCCAGAAATGTCTGGCGCGCGGCGTCGTCGAGCAGGCTGGCCCGCGGTGTGGCGTAGCGCTGCCCGATCTCGACGATCTCGGCCGGCGAATAGGACTCGAACCGCAGCTTGCGGTTGAACCGGCCGGCCAAACCCGGGTTGACGGACAGGAATTCGTCGACTTGGTCCTCGTAGCCGGCCCCGATGAAACAGAAGTCGAAACGGTGCGCTTCCAACGCCACCAGCAGTTGGTTGACGGCCTCCATGCCGATCATGTCCGGGGTGCCGTCCTGGTGGCGTTCCACCAAGGAGTAAAACTCGTCCATGAAAATTATTCGGCCAAGCGACTTTTCGATCAGTTCGTTGGTTTTCGGCCCGGACTCACCGATGTAGTGGCCACAGAAGTCCGAGCGGCGGACCTCCCGAATTTCGGGGTGCCGCACGATTCCCATGCCGGCATAAATCTTTCCCAACGCTTCAGCGGTGGTGGTCTTACCGGTGCCCGGCGGCCCGACCAGCAACATATGGTTGGTCTGCCCCTCGACGGGCAGGCCGTGTTCCAGCCGCATCGTGCGCACTTCAAGCTGGTCTTCCAGCGCCGCCACCGCCTGCTTCACCGCGGCCAGACCGACCTGCCTGGCCAGCAGTTCGCGGCCCTCGGCCAGCAACTCGGCCCTACGCTCGGCCGCGTCGTCGTCGTCGAGTTGGTCGCGGCTTTTCGCCGTAGCCGGATCCCACTTGTCGGTGCGGCTGGCGATGGTCTGCTCGTCGGTGACGACCAGGCGGAGCTTCGGGTCCGCCAGCGCTTCCTTGGCTGGTTCGGTCAGCACACCGTTGATGGTCGCTTTGGACAGCCAGATCCGCGCTTTTTCGTCCTCGTGCAGCTGGCGGTACACCATTCCGCGCACATAGGCCAGATCCGCGACCAGCAGCGGAATGTCGGCCGGGCCAATCGAAGCGGTCAGCACATGGGAATCGAAGCGGGCCGACGACTTGTTGTGCCCGATCACATCGACACGGTCCAACCAGTCCAGGGCGACGTGGCCCTGCCCCAAGTGGGCTGCGGCGTGAGCGGCCAGCGCACAAATCGATGCCGTTACCGCCGACATGACGATCGCCTGCGGGGGCAAATCCTCGGCGGCGGTCAACAACACATCGGGCCAACGCTGCGTGACGAACATCAGGAACGCGCGGGCCAGCTGATGCCACTGATAGTTGCGCCACGAATCCAAGAGCTCGCGGTTGGCCAACAGCGCGTCGGCCTCGGCGTACTCCCCGGCGATGGTCAGTGCGGACGACAGGGCAAGCCCCACCTGCGACGCGTCGGTCACCGTGATCCCTACGTAGGGACCCAGCTGGATGTCGGCCGAAAGCGTCCGGCCGATCCGCGTGGTTTCGCGGTGCAGCCATTCGCTGTTGGCGTGGAGCTGTCTGAGCGACGTCAGGTCATGGTCGCCACAGGCGATGCGGCCCAGCCATGCGTCAGCCATCGACGGGTCGGCGTCGGTGGCGGCGACGAACTCGGGTAACGCGGGTTCTGGTCCCTGGCTGCTCTTGATCGCCATCGCTCGATCGAAATGCCTACGGGCAGTGAGCAAATCAGCCATTGTATCCACCATCCTGGACAGCGTGGCGGTAATCGTTCCGCAACGGGGAAGTCTGCCTCATCACGTTGTGGCGCAACGTTGATCGAGTCACTTCGTAGCAATCGACATGGTGACCGGCTCGAGACTGACGTAACGATTTTCGGCGCGGAACATCTCCATCTCCACCAGCCAATTCTGATCTGCCGCAGTGACTTTGACCATGGCGCGGTCGACTTGCTCGATGGTGACCTCGAATCCGTGTCGATGCCCCTCGGGCAGCGCGGTCCCGGCCGGCGCGACGGTGATCACACTGGCCGGCCGCGGTGTGGGCGCAATTGCGACATCGCCGATATCGTTGCCAGCGACTTCGGATGTGCTGTCGCCGTACCTCTTCCGCCGTCCCACGTATTCCACGACGCTGACTGTGGTGCGCGGCGCCGGCCGTGACGTTCCGACGATGCTGACTTCTGGCATCCGAACGCTGGCCCACCGCTCGTGGTCGCGCGTGTGTACACAGACCCGCTCGCCGGCACCGGCCGTACGAATCACGATCCGCTTGGCGATGGAGTCGTCAGCGGCCACGAACACCCGCGACAGCTCACCGGCATCGGTAACCGGGATCATCAGCCGGTCGCCGTTGGGCAACTTGCCCACCAGCACACCAGACGGGCCGATCTCGCTGACCAGCTGCGCGGGCAACGCGCTGTGACGCAGCCCGCGCAGGTACGGGCGCGGGCCGCACATGTTGGCTGCCGCGGCCGCGGCCTGTTCTCCGTTGAGGCGGCGCAGGATCACGCTG
>NZ_MVIF01000289.1 GCF_002086675.1 Mycobacterium persicum | reverse complement strand
GCGCCGGCCTGATTGGCAACGGCGGGCCCGGCGGGGCCGGCGGCGCCGGCGGGAACCAAGCCGGTGGCCAAGGCAACGGCGGCGCCGCCGGTAACGGCGGATCCGGCGGAACCGGCGGATGGCTGTACGGCAACGGCGGGGACGGCGGAGACGGCGGTGCCGGTGGGAAGAATGGTGCTGGCGGCAATAACTCCGCTGGTGGCGCCGCTGGTGACGGGGGTGCCGGCGGGAGCGCCAGGTTGATGGGCGCCGGCGGCCACGGTGGCCAGGGCGGCGTCGGTGGGAGCACCCTCGGCAGGCAGTCGGGTGCGATCGGCGGTGCCGGCGGGAACGGCGGAACCGGCGGGAACGGCGGGTGGCTGGCCGGCGACGCCGGGCCGGGTGGCAACGGCGGAATGGCCGGCAGCAACACCGCGGCCCCCGGCGGCACCCACAACGGCAATAGTGGCGGCGCCGGAGGCAACGGCGGACACGGCGGCAGCGGCGGTAACGCGGGACTGTTCGGCAACGGCGGCAACGCCGGCAGCGGCGGTAGTGGCGGCAACGGCGGCGGCGCCCAGACCGGGGTCGACGGCAACGGGAGCACCCCGGGCGGCGCCGGCGGCGCCGGCGGTACCGGCGGCGCCGGCGGTACCGGCGGCAACGGCGGCGCCGGCGGCCGCCGCGGGGGGGGG
>NZ_MVIF01000288.1 GCF_002086675.1 Mycobacterium persicum | reverse complement strand
CCTTGGCGCCCAACCAGGTGTGGAGCTGGGATATCACCAAACTGCGTGGCCCGGCCAAATGGAGCTGGTACTACCTGTACGTGATCTTGGACATCTTCTCGCGCTACGTGGTCGGATGGATGGTCGCCAGCCGCGAAAGTGCCGCGCTTGCAGAGGTTTTGATCCGCCAGACATGCACCAAGCAGGGCATCGGCCGTGACCAGTTGACCATCCACGCCGACAGGGGCTCGTCGATGACCTCCAAGCCGGTAGCGTTGCTGCTCGCCGACCTTGGTGTCACACAGTCGCATTCGCGTCCGCATGTCTCTGATGACAACCCGTTCAGCGAAGCGCAGTTCAAGACGCTGAAGTACCGGCCCGACTTTCCAGACCGGTTCGACTCGATCGAGGCCGCCCGCAGGCACTGCCAGGTCTTCTTCGGCTGGTACAACGACGAACATCGCCATACCGGGCTGGGCTTACACGTTCCCGCCGACGTGCACTACGGCACCGCTGTCATCATCCGCGCCAAGCGCGCCGGCGTGCTAAACGCCGCTTACGACGCACACCCGGAACGGTTCGTCAGCAAGCCGCCCGAGCCACCGAAACTGCCCAGCGGCTCGTGGATTAACAAGCCCGACGACACCGAGGAGGCCACTCAGTAAATACCGCTCGACGGTGCCTCATTCAGGTTGACAA
>NZ_MVIF01000287.1 GCF_002086675.1 Mycobacterium persicum | reverse complement strand
TCGAACACCTGCTCGGCCTGCTCCTGTCGCAGGGGCGTGCCGTCGGGATTTCGGTGGTGGCCGCGGTACAAGACCCGGCCAAAGAGACCCTGCCGGTGCGGCAGTTGTTCACCGTGCGCATCGGACTGCGCATGACCGAAGCCACCCAGACCGCAATGGTGCTCGGCCACGGCGCCCGCGATGGCGGTGCCGAATGCGACCTCATCCCTGATGGCACCCCCGGGGTCGGGTACGTGATGATCGACGGCACCGCCGACCCGTTACGGGTGAGGGCCTTCCACGTCACCGACCGCGACATCGCCGCGTTGGCCCGTACCTTCCGGGCACCACGCCCGGGCGACCAGGGAAACCGGTGAACACCCTCGCCGTCACTGGCGGGCAGCCGATGTTCGTGCTGCCGGGCCGGCCGTTCACCATCGATGCCGATGCGGTGATCACCCAGATGTGCCGACGCGCTTCCTCACCACGCTTCGAAACATGGTGGCGGCGGGTGGAATCGGTCGGGTACTGCGCCCACCCGATCCAACTGGTCGGTGACGACCACGGCGGGCGTCAGCATACGGTGTGGACGCGCTGCAACAACCGCCGCGCCGCCGTGTGCCCATCGTGCTCAGATCTGTATGCCCGCGACACCTGGCAGCTGGTGCACGCCGGAGCCGCCGGCGGCCACCACAACGTACACGCTGAAGTCGCC
>NZ_MVIF01000286.1 GCF_002086675.1 Mycobacterium persicum | reverse complement strand
ATGGTGGTGTTGGCGGGGCCGGTGGGGCCGGCGCAGGTGGTGGTCACGGCGGCGCCGGTGGCGGGCTGATCGGCAACGGAGGCGACGGCGGCCAGGGCGGGTCGGCCATGGCGGGCGTCCATGGCGATAGCCCCGGGCGGGGTGGCGACGGCGGCAATGCCGCCGGTCTGATCGGCTCGGGCGGCAACGGCGGTCAGGGCGGCGCCGGCATCGTCGGGGCGAACGCCGTTAACCCCGCGGCCGTCGCCAACCCGGCGACCGGACCGGCCGGGCAAAGCTACGGCGGCACCGGTCAGCCGCCCCCGCCCAATCCGGCCGTCGGCGGCAACGGCGCGGCAGGACCTCAGGGCGGTAACGGCCAAGACGGCGGCAACGGCGGCGCGGGTGGCGACGTGTCCGCACCGGGCTACGGCGCTCCGGGCACCCAAGGCGGTAATGGGGGCGACGGCGGTCCTGGTGGTCCTGGCGGTGGCAACGGCGGCGCCGGAGGGGCCGGTGGCACCGGGAGCACCGACGGGATCGGCTCGTACGGCAACGGTGGCAACGGTGGTAATGGAGGCAACGGCAGCGGACCGGGCGGTGCCGGTGGTGCCGGTGGTGCCGGTGGCTCCAGCGTGGGGTCCCAAGGAGCCGCTTACGCCGGTGTCGGAGGTAACGGCGGCGACGGTGCCCCAAGCGGCGTGGCCGCGGGCGCCGGTGGTAACGGCGGTGCGGGC
>NZ_MVIF01000285.1 GCF_002086675.1 Mycobacterium persicum | reverse complement strand
TGTATGCCCGCGACACCTGGCAGCTGGTGCACGCCGGAGCCGCCGGCGGCCACCACAACGTACACGCTGAAGTCGCCTCGAGGTGTTCGCTGCGGGGATAGGATCTGTTGCTGCAGAGTGCTCGATAGTCCCTGGCAACCGTTGCGTTGTTCTTGTCGGGAGGTTGCACATGTCGTTTGTTGTGGCGGCGCCGGAATGGATAGCGACAACGGCGTCGGATGTGGCGGGTATCGGCTCTGCGCTCACGGCCGCCAATGCGGCTGCAGCTTTACCGACGACGGCGATCGTTGCGGCGGCCGAGGATGAGGTGTCCGCTGCGATAGCGGCCATGTTCGGATCGCACGCACAGGGGTATCAGGCCCTCAGTGCCCAGATGTCGGCGTTCCATGAGCAGTTCGTGGCGGCGTTGACGGCGGGTGCCGGCGCGTATGCGGCCACCGAGGCGGCCAGCACGTCACCCTTGGCACAGTTGCTGGGATTGATCAATGCGCCCACCCAGGCGCTGCTCGGCCGCCCACTGATCGGCAATGGCACCAACGGCGCCGACGGCACCGGCGCTCCCGGTGGGCCGGGCGGGCTCCTGCTCGGCAACGGCGGTAACGGCGGTTCCGGCGCGCCGGGTCAGGTCGGTGGTGCTGGCGGAGCCGCGGGGTTGCTCGGCAACGGCGGGATCGGCGGGAAGGGCGGGGATGCGGTAGCCGGGAACGGGGGTGCCGGTGGC
>NZ_MVIF01000284.1 GCF_002086675.1 Mycobacterium persicum | reverse complement strand
GTCATGGGCCGTGCTGGGGTTGCGAGGCCGGCGCCCGATCAGTTGGGACGCGCCAATTACGGTGGCCAACAACCGGTCTGGTGGTGGGGTCCGGGTCCAAGAGGGTACCGCGGTGGTGGCGGTGCAACTGCTTGGCCGAGCACATCGCGCAACCACGGTGACCGGTTCGGTGACCGTCGAATCCGACAACATCATCGATATCGTCGACCTGCTGCCGCTGTTGCAGCATCCCCTGGACCTGCAGCTCGATTCGATCAGCATCATCACAGTCGGCTCGCGAACCGGCACCGTCGGGGACTACCCGCGGGTGTACGACTCAGAGATCGGCACCCCACCTTACGCGGGTCGGCGCGAAACCTGGCTGATCATGCGACTGCCGATCATCGACAACGCCCAGGCGTTGCGGTGGCGCACCAGTGTTGGGGCTGCGGCAATTTCGGTCGCTCAGCGCATCGCCGGCTCGCTGCGGTGCCAAGGTCTGCGCGCCAAGGTGGCGACGGCCACCGACCTGGTCGAGCTGGATCGCCGGCTGGGGTCGGACGCGGTAGCCGGCAGCGCGCAGCGGTGGAAAGCCATCCGTGGAGAATTGGGCTGGATGACCACATATGCCTATCCGGCCGAGGCGATTTCGTCACGAGCTCTTACCCAGGCATGGACCCTGCGGGCTGACGAGGTCGTCCAGAACGTGACGATATATCCCGACGCGACCTGCACCGCGACCATTACGGTGCGCACCCCCACCC
>NZ_MVIF01000283.1 GCF_002086675.1 Mycobacterium persicum | reverse complement strand
AATGACGCCGCGCCAGCGGCTGACGATTGTGGCGACCGGTCTGGGAATCTTCATGGTGTTTGTGGACGTCAACATCGTGAACGTGGCGTTGCCCAGCATCCAAGCCGTGTATAAGACCGGTGAGCAGGGTCTTCAGTGGGCGGTCGCCGGCTACAGCCTCGGTATGGCTGCGGTACTGATGAGCTGCGCTTTGATCGGCGATCGGTATGGCCGCCGGCGCGGATTTTTCGTTGGGCTAGCGGTGTTCGCGGCCGCTTCGGTGATCTGCGCGGTACCGGTCAGCCTCGGAATACTCACGGTGGCCCGGGTGGTCCAGGGTGTGGGTGCGGCTTTCATTTCGGTGCTTTCGCTGGCGTTGCTCAGCCACGCTTTTCCCGACCCGGGTATGAAAGCACGCGCGATAGCGGGCTGGATGGCCATTGGCTGTATTGGTGCGGGTTCCGCCCCGGCATTGGGCGGGGTCCTGGTTGAGGAGTTCGGCTGGCGCAGCGTCTTCGCGGTCAATGTGCCTCTTGGCGCAATCGTGTGGCTACTGACGGTACTGAGTGTCAGCGAATCCAAAGACCCTGATCCGACTCAGCTCGACTGGCCGGGGCAGCTGTTGTTTGCCCCCGCGATCGCGGTGATCGCGTACGCGATCATCGAGGCCCCGAGGCTGGATCGGCAACCCGGGTTGATCATCACATTGCTAGTGGTGGCAATGGTGTTACTGCTGTTGTTTGTTCAGCACGAACGTCGCGCCGCCTTCCCGCTTATCGAT
>NZ_MVIF01000282.1 GCF_002086675.1 Mycobacterium persicum | reverse complement strand
GCCGCCGCAAACAACGGCCCCGCGCCAGCACCAGCAAAAATCCGCGCCGAATTGATCTCCGGCGGCAACCACGCAAACTCAGGAACCATTCCAACCCCAAACCAACCAGCCGCGCCAACGGCACCGACAACCAACCGAACCCGAACACTCACCAACCCATCGGCGGATCGTAAGCCAACCCACAGCCGAAAACTCCAGATTCGCCAAACGCGGAAACCGCAGCGGCATTGGGTGGTCTCCATGAGCTACGCCTGCACCGAAGCGCTGCATTGCGACTAGGCGGCTGACGGGATGTTCGCAGGGTCAGGGCGCGGGTAACACTGGTTGGCTGGTGTTACCCGCGCCCTGTAGAGCTGGCTGGTGAGGCCGGCTCGGTGTTGGTCAGGCCCAGCTGGCGCCGACGGCGGAGTCGGCTTGGGCGTGGTCGTTGGCTGGTTCGTAGATCGCCTGGAAGCTGGGGCCTAACGCGGTGGTGAAGTCCTGGCGGGCCGTGCCCCACTCTGGCCCCGAAGTCCCGGCCCTACCCGACACCGGTCCGCGGGATCACACTCGGGCGCGCCTGCACCACATGCGGATTAGCCCCCCCACGGCCCATCATTCCGCCGGGCATCCCCGCGCCGGCACCGCCCATCCCCATCGGCATCGGCATCATCCCCATCCCACTACCGGTCCCGGCCGCCTGCGCCAGCTCCGCCGCATTGGGCATACCACCCAACCCCGCCATGGCTGCGGACGACAACCCCTTGGGCATCGACCCCTCCCAGGT
>NZ_MVIF01000281.1 GCF_002086675.1 Mycobacterium persicum | reverse complement strand
CAACATCCCCGTCTCCCCCGTGATCAACACCGTCCGCTCAGCATCAAAGGCCATCGGATTAGACGCTGGCATCAAGGTGGTCGGGGTCAGCCGGGGGATGTGGGCTTGACCGTCGCGTAGGGCCAATTGGGGTTCGATGTGGGGTTGATGGGTCAGGGCGGCAAAGACATTGCTCAGGGTGTGTTCACTGGCCGGGCTGTGGTCGGTATCGATGAGGCTGATGCGTCCTGGATGTTCGTTTTGGGCCGTGTGGACAAGTGCCCATGCCGCGGCGTGGGCCAGCTCGGGTGGGGCATCGCTAGAGCTGGTGGCTACGCCGTGATGGGTCACGACGACCAGGGGAGTGTGCAGGGTGTCAGGGCGAGCCAGCCAGTGTTGCAGTCTGGTCAAAATATGGCCGATCAGAGCGTGGACCTGCTGGGGCAGGTCCTGATTATCGGTGGGCTTGAGCAGCGGCAGTGCCCAGATCACCACAGCGCTATGGGTGGGATCAGCCTGAGCTAGATCGGTGCCGAGGGTGCTAGCGGGCAGGCTCGCGCGTAACGGGTCGCGCTGATCGCTGATCAACGTCCAGGTCGGTGGGCTTGGGGCTACCGGGAAATGGTGTGGTGTCAGTGTTGGCCAGTCCAGTTGTAACAAACTGTTCCGCAGACCGGCGTGGGTTAGGCGGTGGGAGTCGAAGGTGGTCGGCAACGCCCGCCGGGTTAGCGCGTTGATGGTGATGACTGGGGCGCCGGTGGGGTCGGTGGCGTGCAGTTGGAAGGTGTCAGTG
>NZ_MVIF01000280.1 GCF_002086675.1 Mycobacterium persicum | reverse complement strand
GACAAGCTCCTTGTCACACCCAGATCAACCAGCAGCTGGTGGACGTTCTTGCTGGTCATCGACGTCCCGTTATCTGAATGCAGGTGATCTGGCACGACGCCGCCGTTTTTGGCGAACGCTTCCTCGATGAACGCTTTGGCCGCTTCGGCGTCCTCGGTGGGCACAAGCAGGTGATTGACCGCCTTGCGGGAGAAGATGTCGAGCATCACGAACAGGTCGTAATACTCGCCCCTGACCGGGCCTTTCAGCTTCGTCACATCCCAACTCCACACCTGGTTGGGCCCGGTCGCGACTAGCTCCGGCTTCGCCCGCGGCGGATGGCTGGCCTGGCGGCGACGCTCGGACACCTCGCCGTTCTCGCGCAGCAGCCGGTACATCGTGGAAATGCTGCACAGGTAGGTGCCCTCGTCAAGCAGCACCGCCCCCACCTGCGCAGGCGACTTGTCGACGAATCGGTCGCTGCGCAGCACTTCCAGCACCCTGGCGCGCTCCAGCTCGGTCAGCGCCCCAGGATGCTGCGCTTGCGGCCGTTTCGGGCCCTGCACAGGCGGTTTCGGGTTGCGTTGCCGGTGCAGCGTGGCGCGGGACTTTCCGGTCAGCCGGCACGCGGCCACCACACCGACCAGCGGCACCAACTCGTTCACAGCGCCGTCGATCAAGGGTTCTGCCTGGTCTCGCCGTCCGAGCTGTTGGACAGCAGCGACAACAGCTCGGATAGTTTTCCCAGGACCTCGTGGGCCTGCTTGGCCTTGGCCAGCTCAGCGGCCAGACGCGCGTTCTCGGCCTCCAGC
>NZ_MVIF01000027.1 GCF_002086675.1 Mycobacterium persicum | reverse complement strand
GCGCCGACTACGCCCACTGGCTCCAACCCGAGCATTCACCAAACATCACCATCCACCGTCTTAACTGAACGGTATTGGGGCTAACCCCGCATACCAGCAGCCAACAGTGGGTACTCATGGCCACGAAACGAAGTGGCGGTGGTCATGAGGGATTCCAAGCGCGCTCGCCTCCGCCAACAAGAGTGGGCCACCGGCGCCGGGCAGCGCGCCGCACCCTGAGGGAGGCCACGAAAGTGACAACCGCAAAGTCGTTCTCCAAACGCATCGATCATCAGCGCCGCAAGAACATCGCGAGAGCGCAAGCGGAGGCGCAGGCGGGGCCGGCCCGCGCCCAGCCCGACGCCACCCCGATCGGCGACGCGATTCAGGCGTTCCAGCAGCGCGGCGACATCGCCTTCGGCATCCCGGCCCACCGATCGGGTACCGGCCGGATGCCACCGCTCGCGGCCCGCTGGATGGGTTCCGAGGCATTTCGCGCCGACGTGGCGATGAACAAGGGCGTCGACAACCGGCACCAGTCCTGGCAGGTGGAGCCGACCGCCATGAAACTGTTCGCCGCGGCCGTGGGCGCCGACGAGACCTTGTTCTCCGCCAACGGCAGCACGGAGAACGTCCACGTCGCGATGATGGCGGCGGTGCGCCCGGGCGAGACCCTGGTCATGGCCCGCAACGGCCACAAGTCGGCGTTTTCTGCACTGGTGCTGTCCGGCGCCATGCCGGCCTACGTGGAACCCGAATACGACCAGCGTTGGCAACTCGCCCACGGCGTGGACCCCGCGCGGCTGGAGCAGGTCCTGCGGGAACATCCCGAGGCGGTCGCCGCCATGGTGTTCACCCCGACCTACTACGGCGTCAGCGCCGACATTCGCCGGCTCGCGGAAGTGGCCCACGCCCAAGACATCCCGCTGATCACCGACGACGCCTGGGGACTGGACTACAGCTTCTGCAGCCGGCTTCCGCCCTCGGCGCTGGAGTGCGGCGCCGACTTGTGCATCGGCAGCGTCCACAAGACACTCAACGGGTTGCTGCAGACCTCGGTGCTCAGCAGGCAGGGCGATCGGATCGATCCGACGCGGTTGTCGCTGGTGTTCGAACTCGAGCAATCGACGAGCGCGTCGTCGCTGTTGTTGTCGTCCATCGACGCGGCCCGGCGCGAGTTTCAACAAGATGGCGAGGGGCTGCTGGGCGACGCGATCGATTTGGCGCTGCGGGTCAGATCGGAACTCGCGCGGATGCCGGGGCTGAGCCTCATGGGTGATGAAATCCTTGGCAGCCCAGGTGCTTTCGCGTTCGATCCGACCCATGTCACCGTCGACGTCGTCGGGCTGGGTCTGACCGGGTTCCAGGCCGCTGACTGGTTGCGGGAACGCTGCGGCATCCATATGGAACTGTCCGATCACCGCCGGGTGATGGCCTTGATCAGCTACGCAGACACCGACGCCACCGCGCAACGACTGGTCGACGCCATGGCGGCGTTGGCCGAGGAACACGCCGGCGCCCAGCCGCGCACCGTCGACGATGTGCCGGCGTGGTCGGACCTGCGCACCGAAACCGTCATGTTGCCGCGCGACGCCTTCCTGGGCGCGACCGAGATGGTGCCGTGGCAGCAGGCGGCCGGTCGCGTTTCTGCGGAGATGATCTGCCCTTATCCGCCGGGCATTCCGGTGGTCGCCCCGGGTGAGCTACTCACCGATGCGATCGTCGACTATCTGCAGTGCCAAGCCGCCCAGGGAGCGATGGTCGAAGGCGCCGCCGACGAGTCATTGGCCGAATTACGGGTGGCGGCAGGACGTTCGCTGTGAGCGAAACATGAAATCTCTTGCCGGATAGTCGTTTTCTGCGGCTTTCTTGTCGGTGGGTCTGCATAGTGTTTCGGACATGGGGAGTTCAAGTGGCGACACCCGCTCGGAAAGTCAGCGCAACCATGACGGTGTGCTGGCCGGCCTGCGTGGACTGCTGGCCAGCGGAGATCTGGTCCAGCACAACGGATTACCGGCATCGATCATTGTGACCACCACACTCAAAGACCTCGAAGCCGCGGCCGGCAAGGCAACCACCGGCGGCGGCGCCTCGTTGCCGATGAGCGATGTCATCCGCCTCGCCCGTCATGCGCATCCGAGTGGATCCCACCGGCCCATCTCGACTCATCTGGATCAACGAGCCGACCACGAACCAACAGCTACTTCCACCCCGAGAAACTCCTGCGAGACAGCAACGACGAGGACGAGCCCGGGTAGCGTGCGGCACAACTCTTCTCGGTGACTTGGCGACGTGCTCAGCCCTTGGACAGGGTGAACTGCGCAACGTCGGTATAGCCCTCGCGAAACAGCTCGGCGCAACCGGTCAAGTACTTCATGTAGCGGTCGTAGACCTCTTGGGACTGAATCGCGATGGCCTCGTCCCGGTGCGCCTGCAGCGCGGCGGCCCAGGTGTCGAGGGTACGGGCGTAGTGCAGTCGCAACGGCTGGACCAGTTTGACGGCAAAGCCGGCCTGTCGCGCATGCTCCTCGACGACCTTGGCGCTGGGCAGGTCGCCCCCCGGAAAGATCTCGTCCATGATGAACTTCATGAACCGCAGCTTGGTCATGGTGATGGGCAGTCCACGTTCGGCGAACTCCTCATCGCTGGGCTTGATGATGGTGTGCAGCAGCATCATGCCGTCGTGTGGCAGCGCCTGGTAAGCCATCGCGAAGAAGTCGGAGTAGCGCTTGCGGCCGAAGTGCTCGAAGGCGCCGATCGAGACTATGCGGTCCACCTTTTCGTCGAACTGCTCCCAGCCGCGCAGCAGCACGCGCTTGTTTCGGGCGCTGGGATGCTCGTCGAGCAGTTGCTGCACGTGGGCATGCTGATTGCGGCTCAGCGTCAGACCTACGACGCTGACGTCGTAACACTCGAGGGCTCGGACGATCGTGGCGCCCCAGCCGCATCCGATGTCGAGCAGCGTCATGCCCGGTTGCAGCCCCAGCTTGCCCAGCGCTAGGTCGATCTTGGCCAGCTGCGCCTGCTCGAGGGTCATGTCCTCGCGTTCGAAGTAGGCGCAACTGTAGGTCTGCGTCGCATCCAGGAACAGCCTGAAGAAGTCGTCGGACAGGTCGTAGTGGGCCTGCACATCGTCGAAATGCGGCTCTAGGCCGTCGTTTTCACCACTCTTGTTGGGCAAAGCTCACCTCTGACGTTGATCCTTGTCGAGCTCGGCCACCACGACCGGGCTGCCGGGGGCGAATCGGTCCTTAGCCGACGCGATCCGGGTAGTCGTCTCGTGAGTAAACCACACGATCCCCAGTGGGCTAAGCCTCGATCCGTGGAGGGGCCGGCGCCTTCGCGCGCATCTACATCCATCGCAGGGCCGTCGGTTCGGCTGAATGTTGTTACTCGCCCCAAGATGGGTAACCAACACGGCGATGGCACATTCAGTGGCGGGTCTGGCCGTATTTTACGAGCACGGACCGGGTTGTCAGGGCGGGGCGGCATGACCGCCGTTGATCCCTCGCAGGACCATTCCGAGCCCATCACGCTGAGCCTGCACGACGCCTCGCCGCCGGACCTGATGGAATCGATGGCCAACGATGTAGAGCTCGATTTGGGTTGGGGTCGGCTGATATTCGGCCAAACCTTTGCCGATTCCGCCGCACTGGCCGAGGTGCTGCGGCAGGAGGCCCCCGGACGACGCGACATCTGCATCTATGCACGAGAGCCGCACGTGATCGTCGCCGGAGCACCTAATGAGTTGTTCATCGACCCCAGCCACACCTATCGGCTGCGTTTCACCGACGATTCGGAGAACCAGGATCCGGCGTCCGCTCCGGTGGGCGTGACAGTACGCACCCTGACCGTCCCCGCAGATGCCGATGCCATGAATCGGGTATTTGTCCGGTGTGCAATGGTTCCCGCGCCGGTCGAGACCATCTGGCACAACCATCTGCATGCCGATGCGGTGACCTACCTGATCGCCGTGCGCGACGACGACGGCGCGGTGGTGGGTACCGTGACCGGGGTCGACCACGAGGTGCTCTTCGCAGACCCGGAGCGCGGATCGAGTATGTGGACTCTGGCGGTCGACCCGGCCGCCGGGCTGCCCGGCATCGGGGAGGCTCTGACCAGGGCCATGGTGGACCGCTTTCGCCAGGCGGGGCGCGCCTACCTGGACCTGTCGGTCACGCACGACAACGGTGCCGCCATCGCCCTGTATGAGAAGCTCGGATTTCGCCGCGTCCCGGTGATGGCGATCAAGCGTCGCAACGCCATCAACGAGCCGCTGTTCACGTCACCGCCGGAGACGGTCGATGACCTCAATCCCTACGCGCGGGTCATCGCCGATGAGGCGCTGCGGCGCGGAATCTTCGTTGAGGTATTGGATGCCGAGACTGGCGAGATGCGGCTCACCCACGGCGGGCGCAGCGTGATCACCCGCGAGTCGCTGTCCGAATGCACTTCGGCGATCGCCATGTGCCGGTGCGACGACAAGCGTTTGACTCGACGCCTGGTCAAGGAGGCAGGCATCAACGTTCCTCGGGTGCGCCTGGCCACCTTCGACGGCGACGACTACGCGTTTGTGACCGAGGTCGGCGAGGTCGTCGTCAAACCGACCCGCGGCGAGCAAGGCAACGGCATCACCGTGGGGGTGACTGCCGACAACGGTCCCGACGAGCTGACCGCGGCTTTGGCGCGAGCTCGTGAGGAATACCCCGAGGTGATGCTTGAGCAACGAGCGCCGGGCGACGACCTGCGCTTGGTGGTCATCGACGGCCGGGTGGTTGCCGCCGCACTGCGGATGCCGCCGGAGGTCGTCGGCACGGGCGAGCACACCGTGCGCGACTTGATCGAGGCCGAGAGCCGGCGACGATCAGCCGCTACCGGCGGCGAATCGCACATTCCTTTCGACGACATCACCCGCAACGCCGTCGCCAAAGCCGGCTGGCAGCTCGATGATGTTCTTCCCGAAGGTATTCGGCTTCAGGTTCGGTCCACCGCCAACGTGCATCAGGGCGGCACGATTCGCGACGTCACCGACAAGGTGAACCCGGAACTTTGTCGAATCGCGATCGAAGCCGCCGAGGCGATCGCTATCCCGGTGACCGGAATCGACTTACTCGTGCCCGATGTCACGGGCACCGACTACACCTTTATCGAAGCCAACGAGCGCCCCGGCTTGGCCAACCACGAACCGCAACCCACGGTTGCGGCTTTCGTCGATTTCTTGTTCCCCGGCCAGCCCGGGCAGCCGCCGGCCTGGACTCCGGAAGAGTCGCGGCCACGTTGATGACCGACCCGTCTGGGCGGTGCGGTGCGCAGTGGCAGAACGGGGCCGGCCCGGCACTTCCACCTCGCTGATGCCGGTTGGGCGAGAATGTCTGTGCCGCGGTCGCTTCGGCGCTTGGCCTCCACAACCGCGTCGAGCAGGGTGTGGGCCGGACCGCCCGGCCGAGGCGGATCCCCGGAGCCGGGCTCTTGCTGGGCTGCCCGCATGGATCGCGTTGGATACTCGACTGCTATTCAACGCGCGTCCGACGCCTGCGCATTCAATCATGTTTGGCCGCAAAGGGATTCGGGAACGCTCCCCTTGGCCGGCGCCAGTCAGCTACCACGTCAGTCCATCGGAGGTACGCAACGACCAACCGCCCACGACGTTGTCCGGTCTGCCGGTCACGACCGCGACCCAGGTTGTCTGCCTAGCACCCGCGAGCTGGTGGCATTCGGCACCGCAGGCGGCGCCGACCCGCTAACCTGGAAATGCTAACGGCGCCAACGCAACGGCTGATGAACTGGCATCGATCGACCGGCGGACAACCCTCGGTCGGTGCTCGACTGGGCGTGCCACTGGGAACGACCGACTGACCCGGATCTGGCAAGTGATGTTCGACGCGGCAGTCTCCACCGTCATCCGATGAAGGGCCCAATAGTGTGAATTCTGCAAGAAGTCGAGGTGACGTCATCCCGCGCCGAACCGTGCTCAAAGTGCCGCTGGTATCGCTGGCGGGTCTCGCCCTGGCTCATGTGCCCCGGGCATCCGCGGCGGGCGCCGGGCAGTGGTCACCGGACCGCGCCAACACCTGGCACCAGGCACAAGAGCGGCTCATCGGCGCGAATTACATCACCTCGAACGCAGTCAATCAGCTCGAGATGTTCCAGGCCGAGACTTTTGACCCCCGACAAATCGATACCGAGTTGCGCTGGGCGCGGTTGTGCGGGCTCAACAGTGTGCGCGTGTTTCTCCACGATCAGCTTTGGGCCCAAGACAATCGGGGCTTTCAGCGCCGTCTCGCACAGTTCGTCGCCATCGCCGCCCGCCATCACATCAAGCCGCTTTTCGTCTTCTTCGACTCCTGCTGGGATCCGCTTCCCCATCCGGGTCCGCAACCCGAGCCCAGGCCCGGGGTGCACAACTCGGGTTGGGTGCAAAGCCCGGGCGCTGAGCACCTCGACGACCGCAGCTACCGTCCTGTCCTGCACGACTACGTCACCGGGGTGTTGAGCCAATTCCGCAGCGATGACCGGGTATTGGGTTGGGACCTGTGGAATGAGCCCGACAATCCCGCCCGCCCATATCGTTCCGTAGAACGCGCGGATAAGCAGGAACGAGTGGCAGAACTGCTCCCGGAGGTGTTCCAGTGGGCACGCTCAGTGGACCCAAGTCAACCGCTGACGAGCGGCGTGTGGCACGGCCAGTGGGCAAATCCGCGGCGTCGCAGCCCAATCTGTGCCATTCAATTGAACAACGCCGACGTGGTCACCTTCCATTGTTATGGAGCGCCGGCTGTCTTCGAAGCCCGCATCGCTGAGCTTTTGCCGCTGCGCCGGCCCATCCTGTGCACCGAATATCTGGCTCGTCCGCTGGGCAGCACCATCGCCGGAATCCTGCCAATTGCCAAGCGCTACAACGTCGCAGCTTTCAATTGGGGGTTGGTTGCCGGCAAGACCCAGACCTACCTGCCGTGGGACTCCTGGGAACACCCCTATCCGACGGTCCCCAAACTGTGGTTCCACGACTTGCTGTATCCCGACGGACGTCCATACCAGGACGGCGAAATTCAGATCATGTCCTCAGTCGATCGGATGAACTGACGCGTCACAGCACCTGCAGGCCCAAGACGGCGCCGAGCAGGGTCACGGCGGCGAACATCCAGGCAACGTAGTCGCCAACATGGCCGGAGTGAGCCGCTTGCAGCGCCGCGACAGCCGGTCGGATCACCCTCGACACCCGTCGTGGCAGCGGCGCGCTGTCGTCGGTTCGCCGCAACGCCAGCATCGCCAGGCAACCGGCGGCCAGCACACCGATGAGGGCCAGGCTTACCCCACTCGCCGACCAGCTGTGCGCCGGGCCGGTCGTCGGGCCGGCTACCGTCCGTCCCAGAACTGCGGCGACATACCCGGCCGTGTCCACGAATCGTCGCCCGGCGCCATCGGCGGCCTGGACAAGTCCGGGCAGCACCCCGACCGCCAGGCAGCCCAACAGCAGGGCGGCGACGGGAAGATGCATACTCGGCGGCGTCCGGCGCAGGACCGTGTCCGGTTCCTCCTCGCCTTTGCTGGCCCGCGACGTGTCGGCGGCCGGCTGCGCGCCGCTCCCCCATCTCGTGAAGCAGCGCACCCCGGCGCGCAGCACCGCACCGCCGGTCGCCGCCGAGGTCAGCAGGAACAACGCCGACGCCCATCCGGAGCCGATCGCTTCCTCGCACAACGACTTTCCCAACGCGGTGCCGAACGGCGGCAACCCGGCCAGCGCCAGCGCGGCGAGCAGGTACAGCCCGGCCAGCTGCCACTGGCCGCGGCCACGTCCGGACAACTCGAACTCGTCCACCGTCTGGTGACGGTCCAGCAGAATCCCGACGGTCAAGAACAATGCCGACTTGGCGCCGGCATGAGCCAGCACGTAGACGGCCGTCCCGGTGACCCCCTCGGGGCGCAGCGTCGCCGTGGCCGCCAAGAACAAGCCCATATGGCCGATCGTCGAGTAAGCCAGCAGCCGCTTGAGGTGCCGCTGCAGCAGGCACATCACCGCGCCGACGACCGCGGTCAGCGCGCCGACCGCCAGGAAGGTCCGCGATACCGCGGCGTGCGGCAACGCGTCGGCGAACACCACCCAATACACCCGCCACCCGCCGTACAGGCCGAGTTCAACCATGACCCCGGAGAACAGCACGCAGACCCCCGCGGGGGCGACCGCGTGTGCGTCGGCCAACCAGAAATGCAGCGGCACGATCGCGGCCTTCACCAACAGGGCGGCCATAATCAAGACGAAGGCTGCGACGGTGGTGGCGTCCGGCGAGCGGTGCGCCAGTGCGATACCGAGCTGAGCCATGCCGAGCTGACCCGTCTGCGCGTAGAGCATCGCGATCCCCACCAGGGTGAGGCAGGCGCCGAGCGACTGGATGATGCCGAAGTTGAGCGCACCCTGGATCGCCGACTTGTCTTCGATCTTGATGCCGGTCAGCGCGTAGGCCACCGCACCCATCAACTCGAGGAACACGAACAGGTTGAACACGTCGCTGGCGAACACGAAACCATTCATGGCCGCCAGGAAGACGAGCATCAGTGCGTCGAAGCGGGGACCGGCCTCGTCAAGGCCGCGGCGGCTATACAGCGCGGCACAGGCCATCAAGAAGCCGGCGAGCATGGCCAAACCGGCCGAGATCGGGTCGGCCGCCAGCGCGATACCGACCGTGGTTCGCCCTTGCATGGACCAGCCGCCGATCCAGGTGAACACCGGCTGTTCCCGCGCGGCCACCGCCACCCACCCGCCGGCGGCTGTCGCGCCGACGGACACCGACGCGGTCAGCCAGCTGGCCGCCGCACCTGAAAGCCGGTGGCTCAATGCGAGTAGCAGGCAGCCGGCCAGGATCGGCATCGCGACCAGCAGCGGCAGCAGCTGGGCCGCGATGGCCTGCACTGTCGCTCAGCCCCTCAGCGCGGAGAGCTCATCGGGGTTCAGCGTGCCGTGCCGCTTGTGGATCTGGATGGCAAGCGCCAACAGCAAGGCGGTGACGGTCGCCTGGATGACGATGTCGGTCAGCGTCATCGCCTGCACCACGGGGTCTACCACCTGTGCCGGCGGCGGCACGTTGGACCCGGTGAAGATCGGCGGGGCGGCGCCGCGCTGGAATCCGACCGCCAAGAGCAGCACATAGGTGCCTGACTGGGCCACCGACAGGCACACCACCGCGTGAATCAGGTTGCGACTGCGAACAATACCGAACGCACCGATCAACACCAGCCAGCCGGCGACACAATAGGGGTAGACGCTCACCGGCCAGAATCCTTGGTGACGATGGTGATCTCCTGGGCCAGGAATTGTGCCAGCAGGACCGTCATCCCGCAGGCCACCTCGACACCCACGGCGACGTTGAGCGGCGCCACCGAACCCCCGGAAAACAGGTTGCCCAGCGTGCCGGTCGGCAACAGGTTGCGCAGGAACACCCCACCGACCAGTAAGCCGACCAGCCCGATCACCACAAATCCGGCCGCTCCCAACGCTTCCCCGATGTCGAAGACGTTGACCGGCCGCAGCCGATCCAGCGCCCGGAAACTTCCGGTGACATAGAGCAGGTGCAAACCGGCAGCCAACACCACACCGCCCTGGAACCCGCCGCCCGGGGTGAGGTGACCATGCACAATCAGGTCGAGACCGAGCGCCAGGGTCACCGGCAGCATCAGATAGCCGACCAGCCGCGTCGCGTCCAACACAGTGTCGTGTTGCGGCGGCCGGTATTCGCGTTCTTCGACGGCCGGGCGCAGCAGGGTCATCACGCCGGTGACCGACGCCAGCAGGATGGTTTCCTCTACCAGGGTGTCCAACGCCCGTTGGTCGAAGTTGACCGAGGCGACCGCGTTGCCGGTGGCCCGTGAAAGTGCGGCTGCCACAGCCAAATCCCGGTACGGATGGTGGTTGTGCCCGAAACCCGGTAACTTCGCCAAGCCGATCCACAGCCACGCCGCCAGGCCCATCGCACCGACGACGAAAACCACCGTCCGGATGCCGCGGGTCACTGCCCGGCCTCCTCGCCATCGCGCTTGTCGGCCTGCCGGTGTACCGCCCGGATGGTGAGCATCACCATCAGCGGCACCACGACTCCGCCGATCGCCAGCTGCGACAACGCGACATCGGGGGCCTGCAGCACCACGAACATCAGCGTGAGAGCCAGGCCGAACACCGACAATCCGATGGCCTGGCGGTCGGGTGCCCCGGTCAGCGCGACGACGGTTCCGGTGACGCCGACCAGCGTCACGACCACCACGACAAGCGCGGTCATCGCGGTGAGGTCTCGTCAATCAGGCCGTCATGCTCGGCCGCAAGTCGGGCCGTCGCGGCCGAGACCACCGGCGCGGTCAGCAGGACCACGACGCTGATTGCGACGAGCATCGCCGAGGCCTGAGTCCAGCCCCGCACAATGATCAGTCCCGCGCCGATGAGCGGCACGCCGACCGACGTCGCGGCGGTCAGCAGGTGCAGACGGTCGAGCACCCGAGCCCGCAGCGCTGCGGCAACCGCGCTGAACGCCACCGCCGCAACGCCGGCGAACACCACGGCCCAACCGATCGACTGGGCGTTCATCTCTTGCGGGCAAGAAGCCGGGTGTAGACCAGCGCGCTCGGCAGCGATACCAGAGCCAACGCCAGTGGGACGATAAGAGTCGAATCTCGTTGCCAAGCAACGCAATACACTGTCAGCGCCATCACCGCGGCCAGACTGGCGAACTCGAGTCCCACCAGCCTGTGGTGCGGCAGGCCGCGAGAGGACATCAACACACCCGGCACGAAAGCCCCGACCAGTAACAGCAGCACCGCCAGTTCCCCCGCGTTCACCGCTGCACCGCCATCTCGAGCCGGCCCGGGTGCACCCGTGTGCAATGCACAAGCACCGACTGTTTGCTTGGATCACATTGCAGCACGACGGTTTCCGGTGTCGTCGCAAGTGTCAGAACCGCCGTCGCCCGCCGTGCCGCGGCCACCGGCCGGGTCTCGTCGGGCAAGCGCAATGCCCTGATGGTCGCGGAGCGCTTGGTGAACCGATGTGCCCACACGCCAACAGCCTGTGGCACGACGTCGCGCGCCGCCGTCGCCAACCACCCCAGCCAGCCGATCCGGAACTGCCAGCGGCCGGCGTTGGCGCGTCGAGCCGACCGCGCCAGCACCGCGACCGGCAGCGTGCACCCGGCCATCACCGTCAGTTCCGCTGGCGTGCGCGCGCTCAGCGTGGCCAGCCAAACCCCGGCGCTCAGCACCCACCAGAGACCGGTTTCACCGACAAACTGAGGTAACCGCTTACTTGCCCCGGACACGGCGATTGTGCTTCTTGATCGCGTCGACCAGCTCCGATTTGGTCATCGTCGACCTGCCGTGCACATCAAGGCGCCGCGCGACGTCGAGTAGGTGCTTTTTGCTGGCGTTGGCATCGACGCCCTCCGCTGAGCGGCCGGTGTTGCGCGGACCACCGCCTTTGGCAAGTTCGTCCGACGGGCCCTTCTTTTTCTTGGGCTCCCAATGGTCGCCGACTTTTTCGAAGCTGTGCTTGAGTGCGGCGTAGGCCACCCGGTGCGCACGTTGCTCGCTGCCGTACTCCTCAGCGGCGGCATCATGGGCTTTGGTGAAGGTGCGTTGCGCCTTGGCGTTGGAGCGCTGCAGCGTGCTGGGCAGCTCGCTCTTCTTCGGCTTGCCGCCCTTGGTCGTCTTCGGCATTGGATCTCCTCCTTTTCTCAGCCCTCGGCTGCCTGCTGGGCCGTCGCGTAGGCCAGCTGCAGGAAGTCGGCGCCGGCCAGCGCGGTGAAGGTGCCCGCGACTAAACGGGTGAACCTCGGCGCGAAAATCAGCCCGATCACCAGGGCAGTGGCGACCCACATGTCCAGACAGAAGGGGCAGGTCAGGAGCTCCCCGAGGCTGTGGCGCAGCGCGCTATCTTCCCGGACTTCCTCGTTCACCTCGGCGGGACCACCGGTGCCGGCGTGGTGGGCGAACGGCGCCCGCAACGGGCTGGTGACCGCATCCTTGGTCAGCGAGCGGGACAACTTGTGGGTACCGACGGTGACCGTGAAAAGATCCTGCGCCCGCCAGCGCTCCGGCAGCCTTTTACCGGTGGCCGCGGCGACGACGGCGGTAAGCCCGACCACCGCACCGTAGATGGCGAGGACCATCAGGTAACCGCCCAGTGGACGCGGATTGTCGCCGCGATAGGTGTCGGCTTCCCGCCGGGCCCGCTCGGCCACGCCGCTGCTGACTTCGGTCGCATCGCCCACGATCGCTCCTCAACGGTTCGGATCTGGACGTCGATTACCCCGAGTCAGGCCCTGGCAATCCCACCGATGGGTGCCAAAGCGCGCTTTCGGCCGCGCCGATCATCCGAAGCCGGATCCACACATTCGCCGGACCGATAAGGGCTCGGCTTCGATCTGTCCTGGTTGCTCGGCTAGTTGGGGGCTTGGATCCGCGCCCAGGGACGAGCCTCTTCGAGTTCATAGGCCAGCTCCAACAGCCGGTCCTCTCGCCCCAGGTCGGCCGCCAGCATCATTCCCACCGGCAGCCCGTTCGCGGACTGCGCCACCGGCAGCGAAATCGCCGGCTCCCCGGTGACGTTCTGTAGCGGCGTGAATGCCACCCAATCGGCCATCCGGTCCATGACCTGCTGATAGTCGGTGGGAGCGAGATAGCCGATGCGCGGCGGCGCATCGGCGACGGTAGGCGTGAGCACGGCATCGTAGGTACCGAAGAATTGCGCGGTGTGCCGCCGGACTCCGCGCAGCCGGAGGATCGCGGCCGGGAGCAGATGAAAATTGCGGCGGGCATTACGGGCCAGACCCAGAGTCAGGCTGTCCAGCCGGGTCGGGTCGAACGTCTTGCCGAACGTGAGCCGTCCGGTGCGCACCTGCCCCAGCGCCATCAGACCCCAATACAGCACAAAGTCCTCGGTGAAACTGGACGGCACCGGCGGTTGGTCGACGTGTTCGACATGGTGACCGAGCTCTTCGAGCAACCCGGCCGCCTTCAGCGTCAGGTCGCGGACTTCGGGACTGGCCTCCACATGCACCGAGCGCGTGATCACGGCAATCTTCAGTCGTCGCTTACCCGGGCTGCTCACATCTCCCACCGGAGGCAGCTTGGACCGCCAGAGGCGCTCGGCCTCTCGATAGAAGACGGCCGTGTCGCGCACCGAGCGGGTCAGCACACCGTTGGCAACGATCCGGATGGGCAGCCGCCGCAACTGTGGATCGATGGGTAGCCGGCCGCGCGACGGCTTGAGCCCCACCAGGCCGTTGCAGGAGGCTGGTATGCGGATGGAGCCGCCGCCGTCGTTGGCGTGCGCGATGGGCACCACCCCGGCGGCGACCAATGCTCCCGAGCCCGATGACGAGGCGCCCGCCGTGTGGTCGGTATGCCAAGGGTTGCGGACGGGTCCCAGCCGCGGGTGTTCGGCGGCAGCGCTGAACCCGAACTCCGACATCTGGGTCTTGCCCAGCGAGATGAGACCTGTGGACAGCAGCACTCGGGTGATCTCACTGTCGGCGCCCGCCCGGTGCGGTGTCCACGCATCGGTGCCCCGCATCGTCGGCAGCCCGCTGACGTCGACATTGTCCTTGATATAGCTGGGTACGCCGCCGAAAAAGCCGTTGGTCGTCCCCCGCCGGGCCGCGTCGCGCGCCCTGTCGAAGGCCTCATATGCCACCGCGTTGAGCTTGGGGTTGACGGCTTGGCTTCGCGCGATCGCAGCCTCGGCCAGCTCGGCCCGGTCGACCTGACCGGACCGGATGGCCTCGGCAAGAGCGACGGCGTCGAGATCGCCCAGCGCGTCGTCACCGAAAGCGTGGATGCGGGTCATGGGCTGTTGCTAAGCCTGGCCTACCTCGAACCGGACGAATCGGGTCACCGTGACCCCGGCTTCCTCCAGCAGGGCCTTGATCGACTTCTTGTTGTCGGACACCGATGGCTGCTCGAGCAGGACGGCGTCCTTGAAGAAACCGGTCAGCCGGCCTTCGACGATCTTGGGCAGCGCTTGCTCCGGCTTGCCCTCCGCTTTCGCGGTCTCCTCGGCGATGCGGCGTTCGGTAGCCACGACGTCCTCGGGCACATCGTCGCGCGACAGGTAGCGCGCCTTGAGCGCGGCTATCTGCAGCGCAACGGCGTGAGCGGCATCTTTGTCGCCACCCTGGTACTCGACCAGCACACCCACCGCCGGCGGCAGATCGGCCGAACGCCGGTGCAGGTAGGTCTCGACGGTGCCGTCGAAGTTCGCCACCCGGCGCAATTCGAGCTTCTCGCCGATCTTGGCCGACAGCTCGCCGATTGCCTGCTCGACGTTCTTGTCACCCGCTTGAGCCGCCTTGAGCGCGTCGACGTCGGCGGCTTTCGACGACACGGCCGCCGCCACGATCTGATCGGCCAGCGCCTGGAATTCCGCGTTCTTGGCGACGAAGTCGGTCTCGCAATTCAGTTCGATGAGCACGCCCTCCTTGGCCGCGACCAGGCCCTCGGCGGTGGCGCGCTCGGCTCGCTTGCCGACGTCCTTGGCGCCCTTGATCCGGAGCGCCTCGACGGCCTTGTCGAAGTCGCCGTCGGCTTCGGCCAGCGCGTTCTTGCAGTCCAGCATGCCGGAACCGGTGAGCTCACGAAGCCGCTTGACGTCGGCCGCGGTGAAGTTCGCCAATGATCAGCCTTCCTATGAGGGATCAGTCGTTGATTCGGTGGAGGTTTCGGGCGTCGGGTCGCCAGCCCCGGCGGTCACCGGAGTCGTTGCCGAGGCCAGCAGCTCCTGCTCCCATTCGGCGAGCGGCTCGGCGGCCAGCGAGTCCGAAGCCTCGGGCTTGCCGTCGCCGCGGCCCAGCCCGGCACGGGCTTGCAGGCCCTCGGCAACCGCGGAGGCGATCACCTTGGTCAGCAGCGCGGCCGAACGGATCGCGTCGTCGTTGCCCGGGATCGGGTAGTCGACCTCGTCGGGGTCGCAGTTGGTGTCCAGGATCGCGATCACCGGGATTCCGAGTTTGCGGGCCTCGCCGACGGCGATGTGTTCCTTGTTGGTGTCGACGACCCAGACCGCCGAGGGCACCTTGGCCATGTCCCTGATCCCGCCCAGGGACCGCTCCAGCTTGTTCTTCTCCCGGGTCAGGCCCAGGATTTCCTTTTTGGTTCGGCCCTCGAAGCCGCCGGTCTGCTCCATCGCCTCGAGCTCTTTGAGGCGCTGCAACCGCTTGTGCACGGTGGAGAAGTTGGTGAGCATGCCGCCCAGCCAGCGCTGGTTCACGTACGGCATGCCGACGCGGGTGGCTTCGGCGGCGACGGACTCCTGCGCCTGCTTTTTGGTCCCGACGAACAGCACCGTGCCGCCGTGGGCGACGGTTTCTTTGACGAACTCGTACGCCTTGTCGATGAACGTCAGGGTCTGCTGTAGGTCGATGATGTAGATGCCGTTGCGGTCGGTGAAGATGAACCGCTTCATCTTGGGATTCCAGCGACGGGTCTGGTGCCCGAAGTGGGTGCCGCTGTCAAGCAGCTGCTTCATGGTGACTACGGCCATTGCCGGTATTCCTTTGTTGTCGGTTGCTTGCTCGGCATCGGGTGACGCCGGGCCCTGGCGGCTGCTGCGATGCCGGACCCTGTTACGGGACCGCCCAGCACGCGGGGCGAATTCCTGAACAACGGGAGTCGCCGTGCAGACGCGCGAAGTCAGCCCACTGATGCGAGCTGCGTGCAGCAGTTTACACCGCGCGCGCTGATGGCTTTCCCCAGCCGGGGCGTACTCCCCAGAACCGTCAGCGGTGACTGGTACCCCGGTTGGCGTGGCGCTTCACTGAGCCGGTGCGACGGTTGGTGCTGATCCTGTGCTGGACGCTGGCCAGTGCCTCGCCGGCGGTTGCAGACGATTTTCGGCTGGAGTGGCCGTTGCGGCCGCGTCCCGCCGTGGTGCGCGGCTATGACGCGCCCGCGCCGAACTGGCATCCCGGACACCGCGGTGTGGACCTGGCCGCTGCTCCGGGTCAGCCCGTGTACGCACCCGGCAGCGCGACGGTTGTCTTCGCCGGATTGCTGGCGGGGCGGCCGGTCGTTTCTTTAGCTCATCCGGGCGGCTTGCGTACCAGCTACGAACCGGTGCGCGCGATGGTCCGGGCCGGTCAGCTGGTGACGGCGCAGACGGTGCTGGGGACCGTGCAGGCCGGCCATCCCGGCTGCGCTGCTCTGGCGTGCCTGCATTGGGGTGCCATGTGGGGCCCGGCTTCGCGTGCCGACTATGTCGACCCACTGGGTTTGGTGGCATCAACACCGATAAGGCTCAAGCCGCTGACGGGCTGAGTTCTTGTGTTGGCGGCTAGCGGTCAGCAAGCGCCACACCCGTAGCGGTAGCCACAGGAGTCTCCGGCTTGGGCGGCACTGTTTGTGGCTTTAGCGGATCGAGGTCGACTGCCGTGCCTGGCCAAGAGAGCGGGGTGGTGTCTCTTGTCGCTATTAGCGGTCGGTCGTGGGGCTGTGCCCCGGTGTGGGGGAGATGGAGGTCGCATGCTGGTGCGGTGGGGTCGGTGGCCGACGGCGTCGACTGTGCGCTGGCGGCGCCGACTGTGCACTGATGGCGTCGAGTGTGCCGTCACGGCGGCCGATCGTGGGATGTGCCCGCCCTACATGGACAGTCAAAGCCGTCACTGCTCACTCGATAGGGCGGCATGCCAGCCGATAACGGTGAGCACCTGAGGCCTCTCCCGAACGCCTGCCATCACGAGCGGTTTGAGCCAAGGTGCGGTATCGGCATGCCGAAAACGCCGCCAAGGTGTGCCGAAAACAGAGCCAGGCATCCAAGGCTGCGCAAGAGGACATCGTTGACCAGCCGCATTCGTGGTCACCATGAATTTCCGAGTGAGGTGGGCACCTCGGACACCCCACCGGACCTAGAGGCTGTTGAGGCGGGTGTGATCAGCGTGACCTGGGACCGACATACGGACTGTCGCGCCCGCCGAGGAGCCGGGTTAGGCCCGGGGATGGGCCTGATCGTGCACCGCCCGCAGCCGGTTTACCGCGACATGGGTATACAGCTGCGTGGTGGCCAGACTGGAATGGCCCAGCAACTCCTGGACAACCCGCAGGTCGGCACCGCCTTCGAGGAGGTGTGTGGCTGCACTGTGCCGCAGCCCGTGCGGCCCGATATCAGGCGCGCCGTTCACCGCGGCGACGGTCTGGTGCACCACAGTGCGCGCCTGCCGCACGTCGAGCCGCCGTCCCCGCGCTCCCAGCAGTAGGGCCGGCCCAGACTCGGCCGTGACGAGCGCGGGACGGCCGTTGGCCAGCCAGGCTTGCAACGACTCAGCGGCGGGCCGCCCGTAGGGCACGGTGCGCTGCTTGTTGCCCTTACCGAGCACCCGCACCACCCGATGCCCGGTGTCGACGTCGTCGATGTCCAGGCCGCACAGCTCGCTCACCCGAATTCCGGTGGCATAGAGCAATTCGACGATCAACCGGTCCCGCAGGGCCAGCGGATCACCCTGCTTGGCGCCGGATTTCGCGGCCGTCATCGCCGCCAGCGCCTGATCCTGACGCAGCACGGCGGGCAACGTGCGGTGGGCTTTCGGAACCTGCAACCGGGCGGCCGGGTCGCCGGTCAACAATCCGCGCCGGAGCGCCCATGCCGTGAATGCCTTGACCGCCGAGGTGCGCCGGGCCAGCGTGGTGCGTGCGGCTCCGGCGCCGGATGCGCTGGCCAACCATGCCCGCAACAGCGGCAGGCTCAGTGATTCCAGCGCCGATCCGCGGTCGGCCAGAAAGGCGAACAGCGACCGCAGGTCGCTCAGGTATGCCCGGCGGGTGTGCGCCGACCGTCCGCATTGCAGCGCCAGGTAGTCGTCGAACTCCTCGAGGATTGCGTGGTGCTTATCCGACACGCCCCCACCGTCGCAGACCCGGCGCGGCGTTTCAGTTGACGCGCCGCAGTGTGTCCGGGGTGAGATCTTTGCGCGTCGGGTAACCGTCGACGGCCATGATCAGGTCGGCTTCGGCAAGCATCATGCGCAACACGTGCACAATGCCGTCGGCTCCGCCCAGCGCCAGACCGTAGGCGTAGGGGCGGCCGACGCCGACGGCAGTCGCGCCCATCGCGAGCGCCTTGATGACGTCGGCGCCGCTGCGAATCCCCGAGTCGAACAGCACCGGCAGCCCGTCGGCGGCCTCGACAACGGCCGGCAAACAGTCCAGCGCGGGCAGCCCGCCGTTGGCTTGCCGACCGCCGTGGTTGGAGCAGTAGATGCCGTCGACGCCGCCGTCCCTGGCACGCCGGGCGTCATCGGGGTGGCAGATGCCCTTGACGATCAGCGGAAGTTCGGTCAGCGAACGCAGCCAGCTGAGGTCGTCCCAGCAAAGCGGCTGCCCGAAGACCTGCGCCCAGCGCAGCACCGCACCCTGCCGGTCCTCTTCCGGCGGGCGCGGCAGGCCGGCGCGAAAAACCGGGTCGCTGGTGTAGTTGGCCAGGCAGTAACCACGCAGCTGCGGGAAATTCGCCGTGCTGAGGTCGCGCGGCCGCCAGCCGGTGACCCAGGTGTCGAGGGTGACGACGATGCCTTTGAAGCCGGCCGCTTCGGCGCGGCGTACCAAGCTGGCGGCCAACTCGCGGTCGGTCGGCGTGTACAGCTGAAAGAACCCGGGCGTATCACCGAACGCGGCAGCGACGTCTTCCATGGGGTCGACCGTGAGTGTCGATGCGACCATCGGGACGCCGGTGCGGGCCGCCGCGCGTGCGGCGGCCAAGTCGCCGTGCCCATCCTGGGCGCACAACCCGATGACCCCGATCGGCGCCATGAACAGCGGCGACGGCAAGGTCAGGCCGAACATCTCGACGGACAGGTCGCGCTTGGCGGCGCCGACGAACATCCGCGGCACCAAACCCCAGCGATCGAAGGCCTCGCGGTTAGCCCGCTGGGTACGCTCGTCGCCCGCTCCCCCGGCGACGTAGGACCACACCGACGGCGGTAGTGCCACCCCGGCCTTGGCCTCCAACTCCGCGAACACCATCGGCAGCGGCGGCACCACCCCGGCCAGGCCCTGGAAATAGATCTCGTTCTGGTAGTCACCGAAGTGGGGCCGGTATGCCATGGGATGAGAATGCCAGCCGGCGTTCATCCGCCGGCTTCGGCCTCAGCCAGTTCCTTCTTCCATTGCCGGAAGGTCTCTTCGGTACGTCCGCGCCGCCAGTAACCGGAGATCGATGACGCCCATTTGGCTTCCACGCCGCGCTCTTTGCGAATGTAGGGCCGCAAGTTGTGCATAACGGCTTGCGCCTCACCATGGATGAACACCTGTACCTGACCTGGCAGCCACTGCGCGGTGGTAACCGCCTCGATCAGTGGTGCGTGATCGCCCGCACGGTCCTCGGGAACCAGATCCGCACGACCGCCGCGGTAGACCCAGTGCACGTCGACCGACTGCGGTGAAATCAATTCGATCTCGTCGTCGGGGCCGGCCACTTCGATGAAGGCCTGGCCAATTGCTTTGGCGGGCAACGCTTCCAGCGCGGCGGCGATGGCCGGCAGCGCGGATTCGTCGCCGGCCAGCAGATGCCAGTCGGCGGCCGGATCAGGTGCGTAAGCTCCGCCCGGCCCCATCAGGTACATCGGCTGACCGGGTGCAACCGCAGCCGCCCACGGACCGGCCACCCCGTGTTCGCCGTGCACCACGATGTCGATCGCGATTTCGCGCGCCGCGGTGTCAACTCGGCGGACGGTGATGGTGCGTACCGAGGGCTGCTTGGCGGGCGGAAGACCGGCAAAGCTGTCCAGGGTCAGCGGCCGGGGCAGTTCCGCAACATCGACATCGTCGGCGACGAACACCAGCTTGACGTAGGAGTCGGTGAAATCGTTGGGAACGAATGTGTCGAAGCCGCTGCCGCCCAGCCGCACCCGGACCAGATGCGGCGCGAGTTGCCGGGTGCCAACGACATCGAAGGTGTGCAGTGGTCGACCTGCCACGTATCCTCCTGTCCAAACCCGACCCTTCGTCGACTATACGAGCCGGCCCGAGGAACCCGCCCGGGACCGATCGCCACGGACGATGCGCCACCGGCCCTCGTCGCGCCGAGCCAGCCCAGTCACCTCGAGGATCGCCAGCTGTCCCAGAACCTGCTCGGCCAGCAGCCCCGATGCGGCGGCGATCTCGTCGACAGTCGCGGCGCCGCGGCCGGGCAACGCTTCGTATACCCGCCGTTCGGCCTCGCTCAGGCCGTCGAAGAGAGTGCTGGGCCGCGGCTGTTCGGCGGCCAGCTCACCCATGTGACCGACCAGCTCGACAATGTCGTCGACTCGGGTGATCAACTCCGCGCCGTCGTGCAGCAGCACATGGCAGCCGGCCGAAGCCGACGACGTTACCGGCCCGGGGACCGCCCCCACCGCACGGCCCAACGCCCGGGCCCAGGCCGCGGTGTTGGCCGCACCGCTGCGCAGGCCCGCTTCCACCACCACCGCCGCTCCCGCGACGGCGGCCACCAGCCGGTTGCGGGTCAGAAACCGGTAGCGGGCCGGACGCGCACCGGGCGGGTATTCGGTGATCAGCAGCCCGTGCTCGCCGATGCGGTGCAACAGCGACGAATGCCCAGCCGGATACGGGACGTCGATCCCAGCGGCCAGCACGGCGACGGTGGTGCCGTCGCAATTGAGCGCCGCGCGGTGGGCCGCGCCGTCGATGCCGTACGCGCCGCCGGAGATGACGGCAACGTCACGCTCGGTTAAGCCAGCGGCCAGATCTGCCGCGATGTGCTCGCCGTAGGCAGTCGCGGCCCGGGTTCCGACGATAGCGGCGGCGCGCGACACCACCTCGTCAAGACGCGCGGGGCCCCGTGCCCACAACACCATCGGCGCTCCGCTGTACGGCTTGGCGCGCGCTGCAGAGCCACCGAACGCGGCAAAGGCGAGCACCGGCCACTCGTCGTCGTCGGGCGTGATCAGTCGTCCGCCGCGGCGCATGAGCAGTTCGAGGTCTGCTGCCGCGCGGTCGATTCCGCGCCTGGCCTGGGTGTGGCGCGCCAAGTCGCCGTCGACGTGCCCGCGCCGCACCCGATCTGCCGCCTCCAACGGGCCGACACAGCGCACCAGGGCGGCGAGTTCCGCACAGGGCGGCTCTGCCACTCGGGACAGGTAGGCCCAGGCCCCCAGCACGTCGGCCACTGCAGTCATCGCAAGACTCCCGGTTGCCGAAAGCTCAGCGCGGTGGCGACATCCTCGAGGCTCGGCGAGACTCGCCCGGCCAAGTCGGCCAAACTCCACGCGACCCGCAACGTGCGATCCACGCCGCGAATGCTCAGCAATCCACGGTCCAGGGCCTTGCGCAGCGGCTCCATCGCCGCATTGCCGGGCCGGAATTTGCGCCGCAGCAACGGTCCGCTGACCTCGGCGTTGGTGGCGAAGCCATGCGGTCGCCACCGCTGCGCGGCGGCGTCTCGAGCGGCCGCCACGCGACCGCGAACCTGCGAGGTCGGCTCCCCGTCGACGGCCGACATCGCCCCCGCCCGCACCGGATGCATCTGCACCCTCAGGTCCTCCCGGTCCAGCAATGGTCCGGACAGCTTCCCCAGATAACGCCTCTTGACGGCGGCCGCGCAGATGCAGTCCGCCGGATCCGCCGGCGCACACGGGCACGGGTTGGCGGCCAGCACGAGTTGAAACCGGGCCGGGTAGCACGCCACGCCGTCGCGCCGGGCGAGGCGAATCTCGCCGTCCTCCAAGGGAGTTCGCAGTGCCTCCAGCGCGCTCACGCTGATCTCGGCGCACTCGTCCAAGAACAACACGCCGCGATGGGCCCGGCTGACCGCTCCCGGACGGGCCATCCCCGAACCCCCGCCGACCAGGGCCGCCACGCTGGAACTGTGATGCGGCGCCACGAACGGCGGCCGGGTGATCAACGGCGTGTTCCCCGACAGCAGGCCGGCCACCGAGTGGATCGCGGTGACCTCCAGCGACTCGCTGTCCGACAACGGCGGCAGCAATCCCGGAAGACGTTGCGCCAGCATGGTTTTGCCCACACCAGGCGGGCCGGTCAACATGACGTGGTGGCCGCCGGCCGCGGCCACCTCGACCGCGAACCGCGCTTGCGATTGGCCCACGACATCGGCCAGATCAGCCGACCGCTGCTCGACAATGGCTGCCGGCGCGACCCTTTCGCCCAAACCGCCTGAACCGTTCAGCCAGCTCTTCAATTGGCCCAGGCTATGGACACCCCGCACGTCGATACCATCCACCAGGCAGGCTTCAGCGAGGTTGTCCGCCGGAACAACGACGGCCGGCCAGCCGTCGCGCTTGGCGGCCAGCACGGCAGGCAGCACGCCACGCACCGCCCGGACCCGACCGTCCAACGACAACTCCCCCAACAGCACGGTCTTCTCCAGGCGGTGCCACGGATTCTTGCGCTGCGCCGACAGCACCGCGGCCGCCAGGGCCAGGTCGTAGACCGATCCCATCTTCGGCAGCGTCGCAGGCGACAGCGCGAGCGTCAGCCGCGCCTGGGGCCAGCTTTTTCCGCAATTGGTCACCGCGGCACGGACCCGGTCGCGCGACTCCTGCAGGGCCGCGTCGGGCAAACCCACCAGATGTGTACCCGGCAGTCCTGACGTGATGTCGGCTTCGATCTCCACGATTTGGCCGTCCAGCGCGCACACCGCCACCGAAAACGCACGTCCCAGCGCCATCAGCCGATCCCCTTGAGGTGGGTGAGCTCCGGTACCCGCCGCCGGCCGATCCGCACCCCGATCACATCGATGCGGACCGCGGCCCAGCGTTGGTCCTGCCCGGCCAACCACAGCCCGGCCAGCCGACGGAGTCGGCGAACCTTCGGCTGGGTCACCGCGTGCGCCAACCCGCCATAGCCGTCGCCGGTGCGGGTCTTGACCTCGACAAACACCACCGACCGGGCGCCCGGATCGCAGGCGATCACATCGAGTTCGCCGTACCGGCAGCGCCAGTTGCGATTCAAGATCCGCAACCCCAGACCGGTCAGATGGTCCACGGCCAGTTGCTCACCCAGCGCCCCAAGCTGGGCCCTCGTCAAAGTCCTCTGCGTCGTCATGCCGGTCAATCTGCATGCCACTCCCGACAGCCAAGGCACCACCGGACCCCGCGGCACCCCGGAATGGCGCAGTTATCCACAGTCGCGCGTTCATCCCCAAGAACGCCGATCACATCCAGCTAAGTGATGCGGTCGGGCCGGGTATAGACGTTCATCGAGTCCTCCCGCAGGAAGGCCACCAGCGTGATCCCGGACTCCTCGGCCAGCGAAACCGCCAGCGACGACGGCGCGGAAACCGCGGCCAACACCGGAATCCCGGCCATCAGCGC
Organism: Mycobacterium persicum; assembly: GCF_002086675.1. GTDB lineage: Bacteria > Actinomycetota > Actinomycetes > Mycobacteriales > Mycobacteriaceae > Mycobacterium > Mycobacterium persicum. The sequence goes on along the minus strand of NZ_MVIF01000027.1, from coordinate 33,510 downwards.
CTTCTGGGTCAGCTCGAACGATGCCCGGCCGCTGACCAGCAGCGCCGACGCCGCCAGCGGCACCCGGTCCTGTTGCAATGCCCAGCCGATGACCTTGTCGACCGCGTTGTGCCGGCCGATGTCTTCGCGCACGGCAAACATGGTGCCGTCCACGCCGAATAACGCCGCGGCGTGCAGCCCGCCGGTGCGGGCGAACACTTTTTGGGCAGCGCGAAGTCGGCCGGGCATCGCCTTCAGGGTCGCGACGGTGACGGTGGCGGGATCGTCACCCGGCGAGAACTGGCTGATCAGCCGCACCGCTTCCAGAGAAGCCTTGCCGCATACGCCGCACGACGAGGTGGTGTAGAAGTTGCGGGTGACGTCGAGGTCGGGCCGGCGCACCCCGGGTGCCAGCGTCACGTCGAGAACGTTGTAGGTGTTCACCCGATCCGCACCGCGGCCATCGCAGTACCGAACCGTCAGCACATCGGCGCGACCGGCAATCACGCCTTCGGTAAGCAAAAACCCTTGCGCCAGTTCGAAATCCGAGCCAGGCGTGCGCATGGTCACGGTCACCGGCACACCATCGACGCGAATCTCCAGCGGCTCCTCGACCACCAGGGTTTCCGGTCGGGTGCCCACTTGATCGGCGGCGAAGCGCTTAACCCGCCGGCGTGCCGTTACGCGCCTCACCGGGCCATTTCAGGTTCCGCTGACGCCGCGGCCGAGCGCGCAAACACGGCCTCAACGTACCCGATCCACGGCCGTCGCCCCCGCCAACCGGCGTCAGACGGCGGACGCCAGCGCCGCCAAGGTCTCCGCCGAGGAGTGCGTCGGGCGCCAACCGAGGTCGCGTTTGGCCTTGGTGGTGTCCATCACCACCGAGGTTCGTGCGACATGCAGCCATTCGAACAGCGAAGGGACCAACGGCAATCGCGAGATTGCCGCCGAAGCCGCCGAGGCCGCGGCGGCGGGCACCCGTACCGGGCGCCCGCCCAGCGCCTTGGCCACGTCCGTCACCGTCACCGTGCCGTCGGCCGCGATGTTGTATGCCCCCGGCGGTACCGGAGCGGTGGCAGCCAACGCAATAGCGGCCGCGACGTCGTCGTGGTGCACCAGCTGCAGCGGAAAACCGGGATCGGGCACGATCGGCTTCAACATCGGTAGCGCCTTGCTCAACGCCCGCACCGGGGCCGGCAGCTGGTTGCATGGCATCGCCTCGGCCAACGCGTGAGCCTCGGGTCCGGCGACGATGCATGGCCGCAGGACGAACACCTGCAGTGACGAGCCTTTGGTGATTTCGGCCAGTTCAGCCTCGCAGGCCGCCTTCTGCTCGGAGTAGTAGTGCTCGGGCGATCCGCGGGCGGGCGTGTCCTCGGTCAGTGGTACCGGGTTGTCGGAGTGGTAGCCATATGCGGCCACCGAGGACGTATAGACCAGCCGCCGCGGCCGTCGCGCGGCAACCGTGGCCTCGAACACGTTTCGGGTGCCCTCCAGGTTGACCCGGGCACTCTCCGCGCGTGAGCCCATGATGATGAACGCCAGGTGGACTACCACATCGGCCCGTGCGACCAACGCGTCCACCATGTCGCGATCTAGGATGTCGCCCTGCTGATAAACGGTTTTCGTCCATCCGTGCACTGCCGGGTCGAACGGCCGGCGCGCCATCCCGACAATCTTCTCCACCGCGGGTTCTCGCTCGAGCGCCGTCACCGCCGAGATGCCGATCTCTCCGGTCGGCCCGGTAACGGCGACGGTAACTCCCATGACCTCGGATTCCCCCGTGACGCCGGCGCCCAAACGCTCGACCGGTCCGGCTGATGTCCGACTAATGTGTGCCACACGCTGCGGGTGGCTATCCCGCGTGTACAGGCCTACCGCGGGAGACGGATATGAAGCTGATAACACCGACCGATTCGATGTTCCTGCTCGGCGAATCGCGCGAACATCCGATGCACGTCGGGGCCCTGCAACTCTTCCAGCCGCCCGAGCATGCTGACGAAAACTTCGTCACCGAAGCCTACGAAGCCATGCTTCAGTGCACCGATATCCAGCCGATGTTCCGCAAGCATCCGGCGTTCTTCAGCGCTGTCACCAATCTTGCGTGGACTTTCGACAAGAACGTCGAACTCGACTACCACTTTCGCCGGTCCGCGTTGCCTCGGCCGGGCCGGGTACGCGAGCTGCTGGAGCTGGCCTCGCGGCTGCACGGCAGCCTGCTCGACCGGCACCGGCCGCTGTGGGAAGCACATCTGGTGGAAGGCCTCAACGACGGCCGCTACGCGGTCTACGTCAAGTTCCACCATTCCCTGCAAGACGGTGTGTCGGCGCAGAAGTTGATGCAGCGGGCATTGACCACAGACCCCGACGACGACGAGATCCGGGTGCCGTGGACGCTGAAGCCGCGAGAACGCACCAACACCGGCCGGAAATCTTCACCGCTTAAGCTGCTCACCCAGACGGTCGGATCGGCGGCGGCCCTGGCGCCGTCGACGCTGTCATTGGCACGTGCCGGCTTGCTGGAGCAGCAACTCACGCTGCCGTTCCGGGCTCCCAAGACCATGTTCAACGTCCGGATCGGCGGCGCGCGGCGGGTCGCGGCACAGTCATGGTCGCTGGATCGAATCAAGGCGGTCAAGAACGCCGCCGACGTGACCGTCAACGACGTCGTGCTGGCCATGTCGGCCGGCGCCCTGCGCGCCTATCTGATCGACCAGCACGCACTGCCCGACACGCCGCTGATCGCCATGGTCCCGGTGAGCCTGCGAAAGGAAGGCGACGCCGAGCGCGGCGGAAACATGGTGGGCACGGTCTTGTGCAACCTCAGTACCCATGTCGAGGACCCCGCGGTGCGTCTGTACGCCATCAACCAGTCGATGCGCGACAACAAGGAAGTGTTCAGCCAGCTGCCCCGCGTCCAGCAGCTGGCATTGTCGGTTTTCCTCACCGGCGGTCTGGTCTTCGGCCTGATTCCCGGGTTCGTTGCCACCGCTCCGCCACCATTCAACATCGTCATCTCGAATGTGCCGGGTGCCGCCGAACCACTGTATTGGCGGGGCGCACAGCTGGTCGGCAATTATCCGCTGTCCATCGCCCTCGACGGTCAGGCAATGAACATCACGGTCACCAACAACGCCGGTAATCTGGACTTCGGGCTCGTCGGGTGCAGACGCAGCGTGCCACATCTGCAGCGCATGCTGGGCCACCTGGAGACATCGCTGAAAGAGTTGGAACGTGCTGTCGGAGCCTGAGCAGATAACCGCGGCCGGTAGTCTACGGCCAGCACGCCGGGGCGGGGGTCTCGGCGGCTGATGTGAGGGAGGGACGTGGCGGGCGCACCGAAGCGCAGCTCCCAGGGCTCGACATCGGGCGCGACGATGGCCGATCCGGCCACCGTCTTTTCCGCCTTGGCCGAGATCATCTATCAAGGGGCAAATCCGTCCGAAATCTACGCCGCCATCTGTGTCGCGGCGACATTGATCGTTCCCGGCTGCGACCACGCCAGCATGCTGGTCAAGACCAATGACCGCTACGTCACTGTCGGCGCCAGCGACCGGTTGGCACAGCGCATCGACGAAATCGAACGGCGCGCCGGCGACGGCCCGTGCATCGACGCGATCGAGGAAGAAACCCCGCAGATCGAAACGGACCTGACCACGCCCAGCCAGTGGCCCAAGTTCGCGGCCGCCCTGGTCGCCGATACGCCGGTGCGCGGCGCCATGGGCTTCCGGCTGCAAATCGACAAACGCAAGGCCGCCGCACTCAACCTGTTCGCCGATGCCCCCAACCGCTTCGACACCGAATCCGCCGGGCGGGCGGCGGTGCTGGCGTCGTTCGCCAGCGTGGCCGTCAACGCCATCGCCCACGGGGAAGACGCCGCCAGCCTGCGCCGGGGGCTGCTCAGCAACCGCGAAATCGGCAAGGCGGTCGGCATGCTGATGTTGCTGCACGACATGACCGAGGACCACGCGTTCGACGTGCTACGGCGCCATTCCCAGGGCCTGAATATCAAATTGGCGGACGTGGCGCGCAAGGTAATCGAGAACCGGGGCCAGCTGCCGCCCCACGATCAGTAATCCGCGGTCTCTGCCGAAGAGCCGCGCGGCCACACCGCGGTTATTCAGCGGTTATTCAGGCAGCCGCAGCTCAGGCTTCTCGACTTCCTCGATGTTGACGTCCTTGAAGGTGACCACCCGCACCTGCTTGACGAACCGAGCGGGCCGGTACATATCCCATACCCAGGCGTCGGCCAGCCGCAGCTCGAAATACACCTCGCCGTCGGCGTTACGCGGCACCATCTCCACACTGTTCGCCAGGTAAAAGCGTCGCTCCGTTTCCACGACATAGCTGAACTGGCCGACGATGTCCTTGTATTCGCGGTACAGCGAGAGCTCCATCTCGGTTTCGTACTTTTCGAGATCCTCTGCACTCATCTGCCACTCATCTGCTCAGACGTCCTTCTCCCAGCCAATATGCCTGACTTCCCGGCCCAGGGTCCCGCCGAGCCCTGAGCGCTACACGGCGCGAAACGTCGCCGCGTCGAGAACTCGCGCACCATCTTTCCTCACCGGACTTCGCCACGCTCTTCCGGAGGGTCCGGATCGCACTCGGCCACCACCCGGACGTCCGATCCGTCCGCAACCCGGCGGACGTTGATAAAGGAGTAACGATGCTCCGGGCAGGGACCCAGCCGGGCCAGCGCGAGGGTGTGCGCGGGTGTGCTGTAGCCCTTATGCTCGGCGAAACCGTATCCCGGGTACTGCGCGTCCATCGTGACCATCAATCGGTCTCTGCTGACCTTCGCCAGCACGCTGGCCGCGGCAATGCACGCGGCCGCCGCGTCGCCCCCGATCACCGGCAGCGATGGCATGGGCAACCCGGGCACTCGGAAGCCGTCGCTGAGCACGTAGCCGGGTCGCACCGCCAGCCCGGCGACCGCGCGCCGCATGCCTTCGATGTTGGCCACGTGCACACCGCGCCGGTCGACCTCGACCGACGGGATGAACACCACGTGGTAGGCCAGGGCATAGCGGCAGATCAATGGAAACAGCTTCTCCCGCGCCTTCTCGGTAAGCTTCTTCGAATCATCCAGGGCGGCAAGGCTTTCCAAGCGATTCGGGCCCAGCACGCACGCTGCCACCACCAGCGGACCGGCGCAGGCGCCGCGCCCCACCTCGTCCACCCCTGCGACCGGACCCAGCCCGCTGCGGTGCAGTGCGGATTCCAGGGTGCGCAAACCCCCAGCTTTGCGGATCACCGTCCGTGGTGGCCAGGTTCTATTCATAGTCCAGCCATGGCTACTGCCCTTGTTGCGGGTTCACCGACCGCACCACACCCCATCGCGACGGCGGCCACACGATGAAGCGGGCCTTGCCGATCACGTTGGATATCGGCACCGTGCCCGCCATGGGATCCCCGGTGCACATCATCGGACAGTGCGCGCGGGAATCCGCCGAATGGGTCCGGTTGTCGCCCATCACCCACACTCGCCCGGGCGGAACGGTCACCGGGCCGAACTCGCTGCCCAGGCAGGGGTAGACCGACGGGTCGGCCATCATGGTGGAGGGATCGAGGTACGGCTCCTTGAGGGGTTTGCCGTTGACTGTCAGGCCGGTGTCGGAGCGGCACTGGACCGTTTGTCCACCGACCGCGATGACGCGTTTCACCAGGTCGTTTTCGTCAGGAGGCACGAAACCGATGAACGACAGCGCGTTCTGCATCCAGCGCACCAGCGTATTGCTCGAGCGAATCGACTTGTAACCAACGTTCCACGAGGGCGGTCCTCTGAAGACGATGACGTCGCCGGGTTTGGGCGAGCTGAAGCGGTAGGTGAGCTTATCCACCAGAATGCGGTCACCGACGCAGGTCGAACACCCGTGCAGGGTGGGCTCCATCGATTCCGAAGGAATCAGATAAGGACGCGCCACGAACGTCAACATGACGTAGTAGAGCACCACCGCGATCACCGTCAGCGTGGCAAGTTCCCGCAGCGTCGACTTCTTGGCCGGCTTGGCTTGACCGTTGTCGGCTTCTGCGGACTCGGCCGCGCCGGCCGGCGGGGCTGTCGCGCCGGTGGTGTCAGATTCGGGGCCAGACGCCTTCGATTCCGGCTGACCAGCGCCGGGCTCGCGCTCAGACGGGGAGTCCGTGGTTTCGGTCACGGGATCAGCGTAGCCAGCACACGCCGCGTCCTTTGCGACTGGCGTGTCGGGGCCGCCCGGTCACCACGGCAGCGCCGGTCAGCGCTTCTCCTTGATCTTGGCCTTCTTGCCGCGAAGCTCCCGCAGGTAGTACAGCTTGGCGCGGCGAACGTCGCCGCGCGTCACCACCTCGATGTGGTCGATGGTCGGCGAATGCACCGGGAAAGTCCGTTCGACGCCGACACCGTAGCTTTCCTTACGCACCGTGAACGTCTCGCGGATACCTCCGCCCTGCCGGCGGATCACCACGCCCTTGAACACCTGGATACGCTCCTTGGCGCCCTCGATGACCTTGACGTGCACGTTGATGGTGTCACCCGGGCTGAAGGCCGGGATGTCGTCGCGCAGCGACGCCTTGTCGACGAAGTCCAGCCTGTTCATGGAAAGACACTTCCTCCGGTTCGCGGCCTGGTGAACCGCCGACACGCGGGCGTGAGGCGCTTATCAAGCCGATGGATACGGGCTTATGGCTGTATACCGCAGCAAGCGAGGACACTCGGCCTGCGCGGACAACTGGTCAATTGTGCCAGACGCCGTGCGTGCCATGAAAATCACAGGAAATCCGCGCGGTTCACGCCCGCCAGCAAGCACCGGCGAATGGTACATATGAACGGGGTCAAACCGCATGAGTCGGACCCGCACTTTTGCGTGATGCCCGGGCACATGGCAATGCGGCCGCCCACCTGCACGTCTTCGCGATGCCGGAAGATGCAAGAGGAGAAGGATGCGAGCACGGCCGCTTACGATGCTGACCGCCGCGGCGGCGGTGGCATTGGTCGTGGTTGCGGCGTGTGAGGCAAAGGTACAGGCGAAGGCATACAGCACGCCTGATCACAGCGCGTCGCATTACCCCGCCCAGCCGCAACAGCAGCTCGTCGAGCTGTTGTTGCGGGCGATCGCCCCGCCCGGCGCACCGGATGCGCTGCTGCCCGGCGCCGGGTTGAGCGGAGTGCAGGAACGCATCCAGCAGGCGACCGACGAGGCCGCGGCTAAGGGCGCCACGTTGTCGGTCGCCGTTCTCGATCGCGCGACCCGGCAACTGGTCTCCAACGGCAACAACTCGATCATCGCGACCGCCTCGGTGTCCAAGCTGTTCATCGCCGACCAGCTGCTGCTGCAGGAATCACAGGGCAAACTCACCCTCACCGCAGACGATCACCAGGCCCTGGACCTCATGCTGCGGTCATCCGACGACGGCGCCGCCGAGAGGTTCTGGAATCAGCTCGGCGGCGACGCCACCATCACCCAAGTCGCCGCCCGATATGGCCTGACGTCGACCATGCCGCCCAGCGACGGGCGCTGGTGGAACACGATCAGTACCTCACCCGACTTGATCCGTTACTATGAGATGCTGCTCGACGGCACGGGTGGACTGCCGCTGGACCGCGCCGGCTTCATCGTGAACGACCTGGCCCGGTCCACCCCGACCGGAGTCGACGGCTACCCCCAGCGGTTCGGCATTCCCGACGGGTTGTACGCGGAGCCGGTCGCGGTCAAACAAGGCTGGATGTGCTGTATCGGGGCGAGCTGGATGCACCTGTCGACCGGTGTGGTGGGCTCTGACCGCCGCTACATCATGGTGATCGAGTCGCTGCAAGCTTCCGACGAGGCCACCGCGCGCGAAACCATCACCCAAGCCGTCAGGACGATCTTCCCCAACGGCCGTATCTGATCCGCTCCGGCGCTCGGGCATTCGCTGGGGGCGCGAGCAGACACACAATCGCATAGCTGCGGCTTCCCGTGTGCGAGTCTGCGGCTGCTCGGCAGCCTCAGCTCGGTGGGGTCTCAGTCTGGTGGGGCCAGTTCGGGTCGCCGCTCGCGAGTGCGCTGCAGCGCGACCTGCCGTCGCCAGGCGGCAATGCGGGCGTGGTCACCGGAGAGCAGGACCTCAGGCACGTCCAGACCACGCCAACTCGGTGGCCTGGTGTAGCTGGGGCCCTCCAGCAGCCCCTCCAGACCTGGCGAGTGCGAATCAAGCTGGACGGAATCGGGATTGCCCAGGACTCCGGCCAGCAGCCGCAGTACGGTTTCGATCATGACCACGGCCGCCGACTCGCCACCGGGTAGTACGTAGTCGCCGATCGAGACCTCTGCCACGCGCATCCGCCGGGCGGCATCCTCGATGACTCGTTGGTCGATGCCCTCGTAACGGCCGCAGGCGAACACCAGGTGCTGCTCAGCGCTCCAACGCTGCGCGGTAGCCTGGTCGAACAGCGCACCAGCGGGCGTGGGAACTACTAAAAGCGTTCCGGCAGAACATATTTCGTCGAGCGCCGCCCCCCATACCGGCGCCTTCATCACCATTCCCGGGCCGCCGCCGTACGGCGTATCGTCCACCGAGCGGTGCACGTCGTGCGTCCACCGCCGTAGGTCGTGCACCTGCAAGTCGACCAGCCCTGACGCAATTGCCTTGCCCGGCAACGACTGCCGCAGCGGATCCAGGTAGCCGGGGAAGATGGTGACTATGTCGATTTTCATATCGATAGGCCTCTTGCTAGCCCAGATCCAACAAGCCGTCTGGTGGATCGATCTGCAGCACACCGTCCTCCAGCGACACCGAAGTGACGATGGCGCGGACGAACGGCACCAATACCTCGCCCTTCTGGCTGCCTGCCGCACGCCGCACCGCCAATAGCTCGCCGGCAGCGGTGTGTAGCACCTCGGCGACGACGCCGACGTCCTGGCCCGTCGACGTGCGGACTCGCAGACCCTCCAGCTGGTGGTCGTAGTAGGTGTCGGCCTCCCCGATCGGCGGCAGATCGGCGGAGTCGATGACGAACACGCTGCCGCGCAACGCGTCGGCCGCATCACGGTCGGTGACACCGGCCAAACGCACGAGGAGCCGCACGCCATGGTCGCGCACGCTGTCGATCACATAGCTGCGCCCCTGGCCCGGGTCGCGGGAACTCTTGGCGCGCAACAGCGTTCCGGGGGCGAACCGGATGTCCGGATCGTCGGTGCGGACTTCGACGACGAGTTCGCCGCTGATACCGTGCGCCTTCACCACACGCCCGACTACCAGCTCCATGGGCGCTCCATGAGCATGGACTCAGCTACTGGTCGGTGTCCACCACGTCGACGCGGATGCCCCGGCCGCCGATACCGGCAACCAGCGTGCGCAGCGCGGTCGCGGTACGCCCCCCGCGGCCGATCACCTTGCCCAGGTCGTCGGGATGCACGTGAACCTCCACCGTTCGTCCACGACGGCTGGTCACCATATCCACCCGCACATCGTCGGGATTGTCCACGATCCCGCGGACCAGGTGTTCGACAGCGTCGACTACCACGGTGCTCATGGCGCCGGTCAACTTTCGGTCGGCTCGGATTGTTCGGCACCCTCGGCAGGCGCTTCTGTCTTCTCGGCCGCGGAACCGGCCTCAGGGGTGGCGCCGGCTTCTTGGGCACCCTTGACGGCCTTCTTGGCCGGCGACTTCTTCTTCGGTTTGGCGGCCTCGGTGGTGGGACCGCCCTCTGCGGCAGCCAGCGCGGCGTTGAACAACTCGAGCTTGCTGGGCTTGGGCGGGGCAACCTTCAGCCGTCCCTCCGCACCCGGAAGTCCCTTGAACTTCTGCCAGTCGCCGGTGATCTTGAGCAGCTTGAGGACGGGTTCCGTGGGCTGAGCACCCACCGACAGCCAGTATTGGGCGCGCTCGGAGTTGATCTCGATCAGGCTCGGCTCTTCTTTGGGGTGGTAGCGGCCGATGACCTCGATCGAGCGGCCGTCGCGGCGGGTGCGGGCATCGGCGACGGCGATGCGGTACTGCGGATTGCGGATCTTGCCAAGCCGGGTGAGCTTGATCTTCACAGCCATGATTAAGCGACTTCTCCTGTGTGTCACGCTGCAATTCAGCGACCAGGGCGGGATGCCGGGGTCCGGTTTTGCCTCGCGTGTCTAACCGCCGTGCGAGCACTTCCACAGAAGTGGGTCGCGCGCCGGACAGCCGCCTATTGTGCCAGAAGGCGCTGACCCCGGGAAATCCGTGGCGATCGCAAGCGCGGCTCGGTGTGTCCAGCCGGGCGCAGCGGGTCGCCACGCTCACAGCACCCTCTGGAACACCTTCGATTCGACGCGGCGCGTCATCCGCCAGCCCTCGGTGGTGCGCAGGAACTCGTCGTCGTACCACAATCCGCAGAACAGCACCTGCTGCTGGTCGCCCGGCAGCACCATCGGGTTGAAGCAGATCACCCGCGACGACGCGGTATCGCCGTGGATTCGCACCGAGAAGTTGCCGAGCATGTGCGCGTACACGGGAAAGTTCGGCAACACCTCGGCCAACCACTTCTTGACTTCGGGATAGCGGCCGTCGATACCGCCCAGCGCGCGGTAGTCGATGTACGCGTCGGGCGTGAACACCGTGTCGAGATCGTCGAATCGGCGCAGGTCGATCGCTGTGGAGTAGTCCACCAATAGTTGCTGGATCTCCAACCGGTCAGAAATTTCGGCCAGGCTCAACACGGTTTGATTCAACACCGCAGACCCGTGCCTTGGGATGGGAATGTCTGCCACGACTCCTGCTGGGGCTCCTACGCCGTCCATGACGGTGGCACCAGAGCCTTCTACTCCCGGCGTGGCATGCCGTGGCCGTAGGCATTCCCGCTGACGCGCCGGGCGCCCACCGAATTGGGCGTCACGTAACGCTGGACGATAAACTCTGCGCTCATGCGGAAGCTTATGGCTGCGGCCGCAGCGTTGCTCGCGGTCGCCAGCGTCAACGCGGCCGCCACCTCCCCGATCTCGAGAGCAGATACCGACGTCCAGCCTGCCGGCTCGGTACCGATCCCTGACGGTCCGGCCCAGACCTGGATCGTGGCCGATCTCGACAGCGGCCAGGTACTGGCCGAACGCGACCAGAATGTCGCCCATCCGCCCGCGAGCACGATCAAGGTGCTGCTGGCATTGGTTGCACTGGACGAACTCGACCTGAATTCGACGGTCGTCGCCGACGTCGCCGACACTCAGGTCGAATGCAATTGTGTCGGCATCAAGCCGGGCCGCACCTATACCGCGCGGCAGCTGCTCGACGCGCTGCTGCTGGTTTCCGGTAATGACGCCGCCAACACATTGGCGCAAATGCTTGGCGGTCAGGACGTCGCCGTGGCCAAGATGAACGCCAAAGCCGCTGCCCTGGGTGCGGGAAGCACCCATGCGGCTACCCCGTCCGGCCTGGACGGACCCGGCGGTTCCGGCGCCTCGACGGCGCACGACCTCGCGGTCATCTTCCGTGCCGCCATGGCCAACCCGGTGTTTGCTCATATCACGGCCGAACCCACGGCGATGTTCCCCGGCGATAACGGTGACCAACCGATCGTCAACCAGGATGAGCTGCTACAGCGCTATCCGGGCGCGATCGGCGGCAAGACCGGGTTCACCAACGCCGCGCGCAAGACATTTGTCGGCGCCGCCGCACGAAGCGGCCGCCGGCTGGTGATCGCCATGATGTACGGGACGGTCAAAGAGGGCGGCCCCACCTATTGGGATCAGGCCGCCAGCCTGTTCGACTGGGGATTTGCCCTCAGCCCGCAAGCCAGCATCGGCTCCCTCTAATACCTCCGGCACCGCGAGAAGACGAAAAATCGTCGCCATTTCAGCGAAATGGCGCGATTTTGCGTCTTCTCGCGCTCACAAGGCGCCGGTCAGCAGGGCGGTGAGCACCGGGATCCGCCGCTCCTCGATCTCCGGCTGTGGCAGTATCCCCTGTACCACGGCGGCTCCGTCGAACACGTTTGTCAGCAGTGCCACGATGACCGGAAACGTCTCCTCCGGGAAGCTCTCGGCACCCGGCAGCGACCGGGCCGCATCGTAGATCTTCGCTGAATACTGACCGAGTTCCTGCTGCAATGTGTCTCTGAGCTTGTCGTCGGTGCGCGCGGCGATCAGCAGTTCGTACAGCACGGCGTTGGTCGGACCAATGGTGATGTCCCGCAGGATTGCCAGCGCCGATTCCAGCGCCGGCCGGTCGGCCGGTATCTCGGCGACGCGCTTGGTGAATGTCTCGAGCTGACGGCGCAACACCTCCGAAGCCGTGGCCGCCATGAAGTCGCCCATCGTGTCGAAGTGGCGGAACAGTGCGCCTACCGACACCCCGGCGCGCTTGGTGATCATGGCCGCGGACGCCCGGGCATAGCCCACTTCGATGATGGTGGCGATACCGGCGTCGAGAAGCCGTCCGACGGTTTCCTCGCGGCGTTGCTGCTGGGTGCGCGCCATCTCAGGCGCCGACCCTCAGGGCTTGGCGCTCACCGGCTCGTAAGTACCGTCCCGACGGCACGGTCAGCCCGTAACCGTCCCGGAACTGACCCTCGCGGAACACGACGGCGCCATTGACCCCGGTTGCGACGACGGTCGCGTCGTTGCGATTGACCATGCGCCGCAAGCCGCCGTAGAAGGAGGCCTCCGCCTCGTGGTAACCGTCCACCGATTCGTCGAGATGGACCGGGTCTATCACCACGAAGTCGGCGCGGTCGCCTTGGCGCAGCGTGCCGGCGTTGATGCCGAACCACTCGGCCACTTCACCGGTCAGGCGATGCACCGCACGCTGGATGGACAGGAATGGCTTGCCGGCCCGGTCGGCGTCGCGCGTCCGCTTGAGCAACCGAAGCGGGAAGTTGTAGAAGGCCATGTTGCGCAGGTGCGCACCGGCGTCGGAGAAGCCCATGTGGACGCTCGGGTCGGCGGCGAGCTTGTTGAGCTCGTTAGGCCGGTGGTTGGCGACGGTGGTGGTCCAGCGCACGTTGCGTTCACCGTTGTCCACCAGCACGTCGAGAAACGCGTCGAGTGGGTGTAGTCCACGCTGGTCGGCGATTTGCCCAAAGCTCTTGCCGATCAACGATTTATCAGGGCACTCGACGATCACCGCGTCGTGGAAGTCGCGATGCCACAACGTGGGTCCGAGCTTGATGCGGTCGAACTCGCGCCGGAACCGCCGGCGGTAGGACTCGTCGGCCAGCAATTCGTTGCGTTCCAGTTGTTCACGCAGATGCAGCGCCGCCGTGCCGGCGCCGAATTCTTCGAAGACCGGCAGATCGATTCCGTCGGAGTACAGCTCGAACGGGACCGGCAGATGCTGAAAGCGCACACTGGCACGCAGCAGCTTGTTGAGCACGCGGGTGCCGAGGCCGAAGGTGTGCACGGCCAGCGGCATCGATTTGGCGTCGGCCGAAACCAGCATGCTCATCCGAACCCCCTTGCGGCGATTGAGGATTCGGCTGCTGGCCAAGAAAAAGAGCAGTCCGGTCGCCGGCCTGTCGAGGTCGGGCGCGCTCTGCAGGATGCGGCCGCGCTTGCGCAGCACCGAGATGAGCTTGCGCCGTTCACGCCAGGTCGCGAAGGTGGACGGCAGCGCGCGGGACCGGAAACGGTCGCCGTCGAGCTTGTCGATCGCCGCGTCCATCCCGGACATGCCGAGCATTCCGGCGTCGAGCGCCTCGTCGAGCAGTCTCGCCATCGTCTCCAGCTCGGCATCGGTGGGCCGGACGGTGGCATCGGTGGCGCGGTCAAGCCCGAGCACCGCCGCCCGCAAATCCGAATGGCCAAGCAGCGAGCCCACATTCGGGCCCAGCGGCAGGCTGTCGATGGCCTTGATGTATTCGGCCGCCGTGGACCACGTCCGGTTGGTGTCCAGCGCACGGTAGACGAACTCGCGCGGCACCGCTTCGACGCGGCTGAAAAGGTCGGCGGCGTCCTCGGAGTTGGCGTACACCGTCGACAGCGAACAGTTGCCGAGCAGCACCGTGGTGACGCCGTGGCGCACCGATTCGCGCAGTCCCGGATCGAGCAGCACCTCGGCGTCGTAGTGCGTGTGCACGTCGATGAATCCGGGCACCACCCACTTCCCCGCCGCGTCGATCACCTCCGGGCAGCCGGTTTCGTCCAGCGGCCTGTGGGACACCGTGGCCACTACTCCGTCGCGAATGCCCAGGCTTCGGGTCTGCGGCGCGGCGCCGGTGCCGTCGAACCACAGTCCGTTGCGAATGATTACGTCGTAGCTCACAGTTCCTCCGGGTCGTCGAGTTGCCACCAGCCTAACATAGATAGTGATCACTCGCAATCTTTTTTCTAGGCGCGCGATTCTCCCACCGAAGCGGCGGCGGACTCAGCGGCCCGGGCCGGACGGCGACGTGGTTGGCGTTGTGGTTGCCGGCGGGTTCGCGGGAATGGTCACGGGATCCGGCACGCTGACGGCGGGCGGCAGATCACCGCTGCGGCTGGCCACCGCGGGAATGCGGATGACCGCTCCCTGTTGGCCGCATTCGTTGCTGTGCACGGTGACCACCATCTCGCCCACGAGATCCCCGACCGGTTGGGGCCGCAACGACAGCACCTGGGTGGTGGCCTGGGTGCTGGCCGCGCCATTAGGACCTATACACCCGAACTGCACCTCCTCGGGCCGGGACTTCCACTGGCCTTGGCCGAACTCCAACACCAGCGGGCGAACGCTTGACTTTGTCTGGGTGTGGTCGTTGTCGTCGAGCATGGTGGCCGCGGCCAGACAGCCCGTCGGGGTGCACGAAGACCGGATCGCCCACCAGGTGTTGACGTCGGGAGGCTGCGGGCTCGGGGTGTAGTCGTAGGTCTGCTTCGAGCGTTGGACCTCGATTTGATAGGTGCCGTCGAGGGGGGCCGGCGGGGCGGCCGGGTCGCTGGTCGCCGGCACGCTGGACGCAGCGGATGAACTGGTCTGCGGTCCGGCCGCCTGAGGATGGTCGCCGGTCGTCTTGCGGCCGATCGTGATGCCGACGGCGAGCAGGCCAACGAGCACGACCACCAGGGCCGAGCCGAGCAGGATCCGGCGCGATCTGCGCCTGCCCGGTTCTTGCGTTGATTGGGAGAACGCGTCGAGGCGCCGGGCCAGCACCGCGGCGGCCGACTGCAGCGGGGTGCCACGCCGTTGCAATGTCACCGGTTCGGGGGTCGGTGGTGCTGGTGGGCTCTGCGGCCAGTCGTAGACCGGGTAGTCGACGACATAGGCGGGTTCGGCAACGGTGGCGGCCGACCAGGCCGTCGCTGCATCTAAAACTTCGGGGCGCTGGTCGACCGGCCTGACCCCGGCCTGCTCGTGGAGCGCATCGGCGAACTCCCGGCAGCTCCCGAAACGGCCGGCGGGATCGGCGTTGAGCGCCCTGGACAAGGCGGTATCGAGTCGCGCCAAGTCCGGTCGCAGGTCGCTGAGTCTGGCCGGCACGTCGACCGGCGACGTGCCGGTGAACAGCTCAAAAGCCGTAGCCGCCAGGGCGTACTGGTCAGCGCGCCCGTCGGCCTCGGCTCCCAGCTGAGCCGGCGCGCGCCCCGCTATCCCGAAGTCGCTCAACAGAATCCGCGGCTCACCCGGCCCCACGTCGGTCACCAGGATGTTGGCGGGCTTGACGTCGCCATGCAGCACGCCACGCTGATGGGCGTAGTCGAGTGCGGCGGCCACGGCACTGACTATGGCGAGCACCTCGCCGACCGCTAACACCGCCGGAAACCGCTTGCGCATCAGCTGCCCGGCGCTGATGCCGTCGATGTAGTCCATCGCGATCCACAGCCGGTCTTGGAACTCGCCACGGTCGTGGACCTCGACAATGTTCGGGTGATAGAGGTTCGCGGCGGCGACGGTCTCCCGGTGGAATCGCCGATGGAACTCGGGGTCCGAGGACAGTGCCGGCGAGAGAACTTTCAGCGCCGCCCACTGCGCCGAGCGCGGGTCCTCGACGAGATAGACCTCGCCCGTCGGGCCCGACCCAAGAAGTCGCACGATTGTGTAGGCGGCAAAGGTCGTGCCGCCGGCCAACGCCATTCCGCGATGGTAACCGCCGCCGCGACAGCACGCCCGGCAAGCGTCGGGCTAACAGTCGGTTAACACTCGGCCCGAAACATTCTGCCGCGCAGGATTATCACATCGGGCCGGTTCAGCACACCCGGTCCCTGCCGCGGGTCTTCGACGTAGCACAACAAGTCAGCCGATGCGCCGTGGTCCAGGCCAGGCCGGCCCAACCAGCGCCGAGCGTCCCAGCACGCCGCGCCCAATGCATCGGTGGGACTCATCCCGATCTTCGTGAGGGCCTCAACCTCGTCGGCGATACGTCCATGTCGGACCGTGCTACCGGCATCGCTACCGGCATACACCGCAACTCCGGCCTCCCGCGCCGCGGCGACCCGAGGGTAGGTGCGGGCATAGAGGTCACGCATGTGGGCGGCATAGATCGGATAGCGGGTCGCCGAATCCGCGATACCGGGGAAGTTTTCGACGTTGATCAGCGTGGGTACCAACGCGGTGCGGTGTTCGACCATCAGCGCGATGGTGTCGTCGGTCAACCCCGTGCCATGCTCGATGCAGTCGATTCCGGCGTTGATCAGACCCGGCAGCGCATCCTCGCCGAAGACGTGGGCGGTGACCCGGGCCCCGTGGGCGTGTGCGGCAGCGATGGCCGCCTTGAGGACGTCGTCGGACCACAACGGCGCGAGATCGCCGACTTGGCGGTCAATCCAGTCGCCGACCAGCTTGACCCAACCGTCGCCGCGGCGAGCCTGCTCGGCCACCGCGGCCGGCAGCTGCGATTCGTCCTCGAGTTCGACGGCGAAACCGGGGATGTAGCGCTTGGGCCTGGCCAGATGCCTGCCGGCGCGGATGATGCGCGGCAGGTCGTGGCGGTCGTCAAGACTGCGGGTATCGGTTGGTGAGCCGCAATCACGCAGCAGCAGTGCGCCCACGTCACGTTCGGTCTGCGCCTGGGCTGCCGCCTCGTCGAGGGCAATGGCGCCGTGTTGACCCAGCCCGACGTGGCAGTGCGCGTCTACCAGCCCCGGCAAGATCCAGCCGCCCTCCAAGACGGTGTCGGCGCCCCTCACGGGCTCGATGCTGAGGTGGCCGTCGACGACCCACAGGTCGATCGTGGTCTCGTCGGGCAGCGCCAGGCCTCGCACGTGCAGGGGCACGGCGCGGCTACTTCTTGCCGGGGTTGCCCGGGAACTTGAGCTTGGAAAGGTCGAAGTCGGCCAGCCCGGGCGGCAGCTCGTCGAGGCCTTCAGGCATGTGCGACAGGTCCGGGAATCCTGCCGGCATACCCGGCATACCCGGCATACCCGGCATGCCCGGCATGCCGAAGGGGCTCTTGACCTTCGGCGGTGTCGGTCCGCGGGCGCCCTTCTTGCCCTTCTTGCCGGCTTTTCCGCGGGCAGCCTTGGATTTGCGCGTCGCGGATTTGCGTCCCAGACCGGGGATGCCCATGCCGCCGAGCATCGAGGACATCATCTTGCGGGCTTCAAAGAAGCGGTCGACGAGCTGGTTGACCTCGGAGACCGTCACGCCCGAGCCGTTGGCGATGCGCAGCCGCCGCGACGCGTTAATGATCTTGGGGTCGGCCCGCTCTTCGGGGGTCATCCCGCGAATGATGGCCTGCACCCGGTCGAGTTGCTTGTCGTCGATCTCGGCCAGCGCTTCCTTCATCTGACCCGCGCCGGGCAGCATGCCCAGCAGGTTGCCGATGGGGCCCATCTTGCGGACGGCGAGCATTTGCTCGAGGAAGTCTTCCAGGGTCAGCTCGCCGGCCCCGATCTTGACCGCGGCTTCCTCGGCTCGCTGCGCGTCGAAGACCTGCTCGGCCTGTTCGATCAGGCTCAGCACATCGCCCATTCCCAGGATGCGGCTGGCC
Source organism: Mycobacterium persicum (assembly GCF_002086675.1). Taxonomy (GTDB): domain Bacteria; phylum Actinomycetota; class Actinomycetes; order Mycobacteriales; family Mycobacteriaceae; genus Mycobacterium; species Mycobacterium persicum. Next base: position 15,700 of record NZ_MVIF01000027.1, on the reverse strand, counting down.
ATCCGGTCCGGGTGGAAGACGTCGAAATCCTCCAGCTTCTCCCCGGTGGAGGCGAAAAGGATTGGCACACCGGTCACTTCGCGGACCGACAGCGCCGCCCCGCCGCGGGCGTCGCCGTCCAGCTTGGTCAACACCACACCGCTGAAGCCGACGCCCTCGCCGAACGCCTGAGCGGTCGCTACCGCATCTTGACCGATCATCGCGTCCAGGACGAACAGCACCTCATCGGGGTCGATGGTGTCCCGGATGGCGGCGGCCTGGGCCATCAGCTCCTCGTCGATGCCCAGCCGACCGGCGGTGTCGACGATCACGACGTCGAAGTGTTTGGCCCGGGCTTCGACCAGCCCCGCAGCGGCGACGGCCACCGGGTCGCCGGGACCGGACTCCGGTGATGCGCCCGGGTGCGGAGCGAACACCGTCACCCCGGCGCGCTGGCCGACGACCTGCAGCTGATTGACCGCGGCCGGGCGCTGCAGGTCGCAGGCCACCAACAGCGGGGTGTGTCCTTGGCTCTTGAGGCGCGCGGCGAGCTTGCCGGCCAGCGTCGTCTTACCGGAGCCCTGCAGGCCGGCGAGCATGATGACGGTTGGCGGCGTCTTGGCGAACACCAGTTCGCGGGTCTGGCCACCGAGGATGCCGATGAGTTCGTCGTTGACGATCTTGACGACCTGTTGGGCCGGATTGAGTGCCCCGGATACTTCGGCGCCGCGGGCGCGTTCTTTGATCCGGTGGACGAACGCCCTGACCACGGGCAGCGAAACGTCGGCTTCCAGCAGCGCCAACCGGATTTCACGCGTCGTGGCATCGATATCGGCGTCGGTCAGGCGACCCTTGCCGCGTAGCCCCTGAAGGGCACTGGTCAACCGGTCGGACAGCGATTCAAACACGCCTGCCAGCCTAGCCGGGCGACGATACGGGCCTCACCATCCAGCCCCGTGGTGAGTGCCAGCCCCGCGAAGCGGGGCGCAGCAGCTCACCACCATCCAGCCCCGTGGTGAGTGCCAGCCCCGCGAAGCGGGGCGCAGCAGCTCACCACCATCCAGCCCCGTGGTGAGTGCCAGCCCCGCGAAGCGGGGCGCAGCAGCTCACCACCATCCAGCCCGTGCCGCGCCACCTACACCACCGCGACGACACGCCGGAGCAGGTCGCGCTGACGTCAATCTCGGTGAGCGCGTCCGGCCCGAGGTGGCCGAGCCGAGCGCGGCGGCTCGCGATGGAAGGGCCTTGGTCGCTGCCCATTACCAACGATTGAAGGCGGAGCGAAAAGGATAATCAGGTCGCATGGTTGAGTTTCGAGTGATCGACCCACACGGCGCGATTGTCGCAACGAAAAATCTTGCCAGTGCCGAAGCCGCGCACGCCTGGTTTGTCGACTCCGTCACGGACAAGTCCGAGCTGGGATGGCGTATGGAGGTCAACGACGCCGGGGCGTGGGCGTTCTTCGACGACACCGGAGGTTTTACCGCGCCGGCGAGCCGCCATCCCACACGACACTGAATTGCCGTCTGCGGGCGACACCCGGATTCTCCCATTTCTCGTCCGGGTTCACAGACGGCGGCTGGCGCCATCATCGTGCCGCCGATACGCCGATTCGTGCGATGGGCGGCTTGATGTTCATTTGTGCGGACCAACTTCAATCTTTGCTCTGCGGTGGCAATCGCCCGAGCTTTGACGGGCCTCATGGGGCGACCAAACGCGCAAGCGTGGTGCCCTCGGAGGCCAGCAGGTAGAGCTGACCTGGTGGGCCGGTCACGCTACGAGTGCGATCCAGGGCGGCCTGCACTCCGAACTCGACCCGCATGACGTCCGGATCGCACATCTTCTTGGTGTATGAGAGCTCCGTAAAGGTGAGGATGGCTCCATCCAATTCGTACCGCCCGACAAAGTGGTTGCACCCCGAGAACCCCACCGCCGCGCCATTTGACAACAGCCCCAAGGTGGCCGCGGTCGTCATCGGCGTGGCCGCACCCATAACTTCGACGAATCGCCACGTTGTCCCCACCACTTCCGGAACGGCGGGCTCGTCCAACGGCACCGTGCCCGGCAGACGCGCCTGTCCACCCGACGCGGTGCGACTGGCCGACGCGGCGATGCAACCGACATCGCAGCCGCGCAGCGGGCCGCTATCGGCGGCCGCGCGGACCGTACACGTCAACGCGGCAAGAAGGGCTGCGGCCGCACATGCGACCAATCTGATCGCGAAACCTGACCGGCCATTGCCAAGCGCGGACACGCGGCGACGTCCGAGATGTTCGGAGCTACCCAGGACGCTGAAAGCGACGTTTTTCACCGCCCCCGCGTGGGCCTCCAGCCCAGCTGCGCCCGGTCGCAACACATCCCCCGAGTGCCACCTGAAATCATCACCGGCAGAAACGATCTGCTTACCGTCGCGACTGAAAACCACACTCTCCGCCGCGTGGCAGCCGGTCATCGGGACGCCGGGCCAACCAATACGTCTGCCGGCCGCAGGTCGCACGCCGATGACGTGGTCCTTGCGGACGGCCCGGACGCCGACCCGTTCTCCCACCGACTCATCTCCTTCTTCCCGCTAAATCATTCCAGATCAAAGCAATTCAGCCGAGGGCTGTCCTTGCCCGGCGTGCCTGCGAGAACTTCGATGCGTCGACTCTGGCCTTTCCAGCGATGTGGCGACAGGGCCTTTCGACTCTCATCCGGGTCTACCGCCCATCATGGGCCGGGAAACGGCAGAGATCGACGACGTCGTCGGCACGGGCACGAGCCTCGGCATCCCGGGGACCTTTGGCCCTACCGCGCCGGTTTGCGGGCGGCTATCGTTAGCAGCAGGGAGACTGTTCCACGCTGGATTTCGCCTGCACACGGTGAGATTCGCATCCTGAACCCCGCGGCTCAAGGAACGGAAAGTTGGAGGGAGTTAACGTGACCGGCAAGCTGATTCTGGAATTGCCGCCTTTCCTGATGGTGGAGAAACTTCAGGAAGATCCTGGCGATGAGGAACGGGCTGACAGCAACTTCCAAAGCTCCATTATCTACAACTGCTGCAGCCAATTTCCCTGTACGTTCTCGAAGTCCCGTTACTAGGCTCGACGGCACCGAGTTCAAACGTTGCCCAGGCGATGCCGTCCAGGCAGCGGGTTGTTGAAGCGGGTTAGCCCAGAAGGCTCGGGGCTGCTGCCGTCGGGGGTGATCAACACGTGCAAGTGATAGGGCCGGCGACGCGGCCCGCGGCGGAATTGAACCATGCGGAGCGCGTCGCATTGGTGTCCCGAGCGAGTTCCCTGCGCGAGCGGATTTCGCACCCAGATGCCTTCGACCCGGAAGGGGTTTCGCGCAAGGCAGCGGCACGGCTGAAGAAGTGGTGCGAGATCGTCGCCGACGGCGACGCGGACCAGTTTCGCCGCCGGTTGTCGCTCGACTCGATCGAACTAGAACGGGTACGGGCATTGCTCGGAGACGTGGCGAGGCCGGAAGTCTTTGGCCTGCCGACATGGACTGAGGTGCTGGACGAGGTGTTGCGGGCGGGCGCTGCCGGTGGGACCGGTAGCGGAGGCGATCGCGAGTTGCCCTTCCTGCACACGGATGCGCCGGTGCCGTTCGAGGAACTGCTGTTGCCGTTCCTCGCCGTTGCCGAAAACCGCTTGGACGAAGCCGCCAGCGACTACCGCGCGCTGCCGGTCCAGGTTCGCGGCAGCATGGAACATTCTCTGCTGCAAGCCCTCTCGCGAATTTCCTCGCGGGTGCTGGAGTTGGAGTTCCGCACTTTTCTGGCGTGCCGTCAACTCGACGGGCTGCCCTGTCCGGACCCGGCACGGGCACACGAGTCACGGACGGCGTATCTGGAGTTTGTCGCGGACATCCGCAGAACCGGCTGGCGGCCCTTGTTCGCAGAGTATTGCGTGATGGCAAGGCTGATGGCGGTCGCGGTGCTGCAGTGGGTGGCCAACAGCGCCGAATTCCTCACCCGGCTGCGAGCCGACCGAGCAGACATCGGCCGGATCTTCGGTGTCTGTGATCCTGGTGATCTCGCGGCCATCAAAATGGATTTGTCAGATCCCCACTTCGGCGGCAAGTCGGTGGTCGCCATTGAGTTCGCCGGTGGGGAAATGCTGATCTACAAGCCGAAGGATCTGGCACTGGAAGCGGCGTACTTCCGCTTCACCACGTGGCTGAACACACTCGGTGCGGATCCCACCTTTCCGGTGCTGAAAATGCTCGAGCGCGACGGATACGGGTGGGTGGAATTCATCGACAACCGGGCTTGCGAGTGCGACGACCAGGTTAGGCGCTTCTACCGCAGGTCAGGCGCACTCCTGTGCTTGCTCTATGCTTTCAACGGCACCGACTTTCACTTCGAGAACCTGATCGCCTGCGGGGAATATCCGGTGCCGGTGGACCTCGAGACCATCTACAGCCATCCGATGGCCACCGACGATTCTGAACTCACGGATGAAGTCGCGCGGCGGCTGGGCCGATCCGTCTTGGCCACCCACTTCCTCCCGAATCCGGTCAAGGGCCAACACCGCCATTACGACATCTCGGCGATCGCGCGATCTGCGGATGAAGAAGGCGAATATGAAGTCTTGACCTGGCAACACATCAACACCGACGGATTGGGATATCGATACGGAAAGGTCAAGGCCAAGCAGGGGGACAACCTGCCGCGTTTCGAAGAGCAATACCTGTCCCCGGACAGCAATGTGGAGGAAATTGTCGACGGTTTCCAGTCGGTCTACGAGCTGTTGACAAACCATCGGGAACAACTTCTGGCGCCGGACAGCCCATTTCACGAGATCTTCACTTACCCGGCACGTTTCATCCTTCGTAACACCATGCATTACATGTCCGTCCTCAACAGCGCCTGCCATCCCGACTGCCTGCGTGAAGGCATCGACTTTGACATCCAGCTGGACGTGCTGTCGCGGCCGTTCCTGCATGACAAACGGCGGCTTGAGCTTTGGCCGCTGGTCCGCGAGGAGGTGGCGGCATGCTGGCGAACCGATGTACCGAAATTCACCGCGCCGGGAGACAGCGATTCGCTGGTACTGCCGTCGGGCGAAACGGCGCATGCGTGTTTCACCGATTCCGCAGTCAACCAGTCGCAGCAGAATTTATCGCACTTCGGCGACGATGACCTCTGCTGGCAGGTCAAGCTGATCAGGGGGTCGATGGATGCCCGCGATGCCAAGAGATTCATCTGGTATGCCCCGCCCGGCGAGTACGACGACGAGCAGATGGAGCCTTTGGACCGAGCGCAACTGGTGGAACAAGCGGTCGCGTTGGGGCGCGGTCTGGAGCGCGCGGCAATTCGCCAAGCCAATGGTGAGCCGGGGTGGCTGGTCCTGAAGAGCCTGCCGCAGGGCGACGAATTCGCCTTGCGGGCAATGGAATTGGAACTCTACAACGGCCGGTGCGGGGTAGCGTTGTTCTTCGCCGCGCTCGAGAAGGTGGCCCCGGATCTCGGATTCGGCGAGTCGGCGCGGGCCGCCCTGGCGATCGTGCGCCGCTGGCTCGCCAAGGCCGACAGCCACGACATCGCATCGCTGGGGATCGGCGGACTGCTGGGATTTCCCTCGGTGACCTACGCCCTGGCGCGCGTCGGGGTCCTGCTCGAGGATGGCGGGCTGGTCGACGAAGCCGTCGGCGCGGCCCGCCGGATCGGCCCGGAGATGGTGAACGGGGACAAGGCATTCGATGTCCTCGGGGGTGGGGCCGGAGCGATCTTGTGCCTGCTCGCGTGCTGGCGTGCCGGCAGCGATCCGCAATTGCTTGCCATCGCCGACGCCTGCGGCCGACATTTGCTCGACGCGCGCAGCCTGACGCCCTCCGGGCACCGGACCTGGGCCACCCTTGCCGGCAAACACCTGACCGGCATGTCGCACGGAGCGGCGGGCATCGCCTACGCCCTGGCTGCACTGTTCAGCGCAACGGACGAACGGGAATTCCTGGAAGCAGCCAGGGAAGCGGTGCGCTTCGAAGCTTCGGAGTTTTCTCCCGAAGTGAACAATTGGCACGACCGCCGGGAGGTCCGCTACTCGGGAATGACGATGGACCAGCCCGGGTTTGGCATGTTCTGGTGCCACGGCGCCCCCGGGATCGGCTTGGCACGACTGGGTGGCCTGCCCGCACTCGACTCCCCTGAGATCCGTCGTGACATCGCGGCCGCGTTGGCAACCACCGGCGCTTGCGGTCTGTTGCCTCGCGATCACATTTGTTGCGGCAACATGGGTTTGGTGGAGACACTGCTGACCGCTGGTCAGGTGCTCGGCGACCCATCGTGGACCCGGGAAGCGCTGCGGATCAGCTCGCGCGTGGTAGCACGGGCCGGGCGCATCGGGGATTTCGCGATCACTTTCCGCCATGGCTTCCGAAGCCCGAACTTGTTCATGGGCGCGGCCGGAGTCGGCTATGAGCTGCTGCGCGTTGCCTATCCCGACGATTTGCCGGCGGTTCTGCTGCTGGCGTGATCACCGGCCGGTCACCACCGGAGCACCCCGAGACCAAGAGCGCCCAGACCGGAGGAGCGAAAATGGACGATCACCCGACCCTGACCGAGGACGAATTGCGGTCCGCGGTTCGCCAGGTGTTCAAGCGCGCCCAGACCGACTGGGAATTCCGGCAACTGTGCCTGTCCGATCCCGCCGCAGCGATTCGTGAGATCAGCGGCAAGTCGCTGCCGTCCGGCTTCGCACTACAGTTCACCGACACGCGAGAATCCGTCGGCTGAACTTTCGCGTGCCCCACATGGAACTCTACGAAGTTGTCAGAGATGCGGTGAACCCGCAGATGCTGCAACTCATCAAAGATTCACTGGTCATCTCCAAAGATGCTGACTACGCCATGAACGGCGTGCCGTTGTCCGACACCCAGCACTTCGGGGACCGTCAATGCCCGGACAGCTGGGCGCGTTATAGCCACCCGGTTTGCGAGGCACTGCTGCTCGCGGTCGCGCCGGTGGTAGCGCGGGTCAGCGACAAGGAACTGGTGCCCACCTATAGCTATTGCCGGATCTATTGGAACGGCGCGGTGCTCGAAAAGCACACCGACGGTGCGAGTTGCCAATACAGCGCATCGCTGTGTGTTGACGTTGACCCCGAGCCGTGGCCTCTTTACCTGGCAGACACCGAACTAGTCTTGAACCCCGGCGATTTGGTCTGTTACCGAGGCATCGACGTGGTGCACTGGCGCAAGGCCTACACCGGCCATCAGCAGATCCAGGTCTTCTTGCATTACGTCGACAAGAACGACCAACACGCGGCGTGGGCCTTGGACAAACGGCCCACGCTGGGCTTCGACACGAAGGCCGCCGAAATCCGCACCCTTGACCTTGTCCGGCGAGCGCTGGCCGCGCACCGGCAGGGCCGTTCGGATGACGCTCGAGCCACGTGCGAAGAAGCCCTGCGCATCGAGCCGCGTCAGTTTGATGCCCTGCACGCCTTAGGTGTGATTGCACGCGAAGCCGGGCAGCCAGAGCGCGCGCTGGAGTTGATTTCACAAGCAATCGAGATTTACCCGGAGGACCCGGCGTTCTATCTGAACTTGGGCAAGACCCACCAAGACCTGGGCAACACAACTGCTGCGATCGCCGCCTTCGAAAGCGCACTGCAGCTCAAACCTGACCTCGAGGCCGCGAAAGCTGCGCTTGGGACTGCTCGAGAACAACCGTTGGGCGGGTGATGCTCGCGATGAAAGCCGCGTCTGTTGAGGCCGTTTTCGGCAAGCTTGGCCAGGGCATCGAAAGACAATGGCGCAGTCTGGACTATGACCAGGACGCCTTCAGCGCGATCGCGGTCGAGATGCTCGCGTCCGCTGAGATCGTCGGCTCGATCGGGTCGCAAGACATCCTCGACTGGGCCATGGCGGCGCGTCAGCTACCCGCGCAACACGACATCGCAGCATCTTTCGGGCAGCCGCCGTTGACCATGTACCGGACCGAGCGCTTTCACGTGTCGGTGCTCTTCTGGCTGTCTGCGACCGTGTCCATTCACGAGCACGGCTTTGAAGGCGCGTTCGGCGTCCTCGACGGCTCCAGCATCCACTCGAGCTGGACTTTCGAACAGACGCTGCCGATCAGCACCAACCTCAAGCTGGGCACGGTGCGCCGTAACTCGACCGAGCTGCTGGAGATTGGTGCGATCCGCCCGATACTGGCGGGACCGTCCGGCGCGCACTCCCTCGTGCATCTGGATACGCCGTCGGCGACGGTGGTGATTCGCACCTGCGCGGACCCCCGTCATCACCTTCAGTACAACTACCTGGCGCCCGGTGTGGCCATCAATCCCGAATATCGGGACCCGACGCTCGTCAAGAAATGCCAGCTGGTCAAGCTGATCGCGTCCTACTACCCGCAGCGCCTCGGTGCGCTCATCGACGCGTCGTTGACCGGTGCCGACCCGCTGTCCGAACTCGAATTGCTCTCGGCGGCAATCACGACCGGCCCGTTTCGCCGCTGGTTCCCGAGTGCCAACGCGGCGACCCCGGCGCCCGCCGCGAGCGCGCCATGGATCCAGTCGGTCGTCGACGAACGGCGCCGGGAAAGCATGTTGATGTCCCTGCGCAGCCGCAGTCAGGATCCGGCCCAGCGGTTGGCGCTTGCCATCATCATGAACCACCTCGATGCCGCTACCGCCATCGGGCTCTTTGCTCGCAAGGGTTTCGCCGACCCGGTCGCGAGGATGGCGTCGGCAATCACCGAGCTACTGGTCAAGGGGCCATTCAAGGAGGTCGAAGACCCTCCGGCGGCAACGCTGCTGCACGACGTGATATCCAGGCTGATCGATGGCTGGAGCCTGGACCAGATCCGATCGTCGTTCGCGGACAAGCCAAGTGGCACCACCACGGACCAGGAACTCCTAGCACTCGCCGAGATTCTTCGGCGCACGACCTTCCTGGCCGACCTGATCCCGACCGATCGGCTCATGTCGCAACAGCGTTGCGCCGGGCCGATCGCGGCGCCATAACCCCCTGCACCCCACTACGGTGTTGTGCGACAGTAACCGGATGCTGGCGGGACTACTACGGCACTATGCCTGGCCGTATCGATGGCTGATCGCGGTCGTTGCCGGCCTCCAGCTGATCAGTACCCTTGCGTCGCTGTACTTGCCGACGGTCAATGCGTCGATCGTCGACGACGGCGTCGCCACGGGTGACACCCACACGATCATTCGGCTCGGTGGGCTGATGCTGGCGGTGACCGGCCTGCAGGTGGTGTGCGCGCTGGGCGCGCTCTACGCCGGGTCACGGGCCAGCATCGGGTTCGGGCGGGATCTACGGTCGGCGATGTTCGATCACGTCACCGAGCTCTCGGAGCCGGACACGGCGCGCATCGGAACACCGTCACTGCTGACCCGCACCACCAACGACGTCCGGCAGATCGAGGTGGTGGTGCAGATGACGAGCACCGTGCTGATCACCGCTCCGATCATGTGTGTCGGCGGCGTGGTTATGTCGATCCACCAGGATGTCGGCTTGTCGCGGCTGTTGATTGTCAGTGTTCCGGTGTTGACGGTGGCGAGCTACCTGATGATCTCCCGAATGCTGCCGCTGTTCCACCGCCTGCAGAGCCTGATCGACAACATCAATCGCGTCATGCGAGAACAGCTTTCGGGTATCAGGGTGATCCGAGCCTTCGCCCGGGAGCGTTTCGAGCAGCGGCGGTTCACCAAGGCCAACCGCGACGTGTTCGTGACCGCGCTGGCGGTCGGTCGGTGGCAGGTGCTGATGGCGCCGGTGACGATGCTGGTGATCAATCTGTCCAGCGTGGCACTGACGTGGTTCGGCGGCCTGCGCATCGAAGCCGGGCAGATGCAAGTCGGGTCGCTGATCGCATTCTTGTCGTACTTCCTGCTGATCCTGATGTCCGTGCTGATATTGATGGAATTTCTCGAGCTGTTGCCACGTGCGTCGGTCTGTGCCGGGCGCCTGGGCGAAGTGCTGTCGACGACTCCGGCTATCACCAGCCCGCCGGACCGAAAGCGGCCGGCATACGGCATCGAAGGGGCGGTGCGGCTCGATCGGGCGACGTTTCGCTATCCGGGCGCTGATCGCCCGGCGCTACAGAATGTTTCGTTGACCGCGTCGCCGGGGACCGTGACGGCGATCATCGGTAAGAGTGGTTCGGGCAAGTCGACGCTGGTATCGCTGATCTGCCGGTTCTACGACGTCGCCGACGGCGCGGTGCTGGTGGACGGCATCGACGTTCGCGACTACGACACCGAAGAGCTTTGGTCGGCGATCGGTCTGGTGCCCCAGCGCGGTTATCTGTTTTCCGGCACCGTCGCAGACAACCTGCGCTTCGGCAGGCCGGGCGCCAGTGAAGCCGAGATGTGGGAGGCGTTGCGGGTGGCCGCCGCCGACGATTTCGTCCGCGAGCATGCCGATGGCTTACACATGCAGCTGGCTCAGGGCGGCATCAATCTGTCCGGCGGGCAGCGGCAGATGCTGGCGATCGCACGCGCGGTGATCAACCGGCCCGCCGTCTATCTGTTCGACGACGCATTCTCCGCCCTTGACGTGCAGACCGACGCCCAGGTGCGCACCGCCTTGCGTGAGGTGGCCCCGGACTCGACGGTGATCATTGTGGCACAGCGTATTTCGACAGTGGCCGCGGTTGACCAGATCGTGGTGCTCGACGCTGGCGAGGTGATCGGCGCCGGCACGCATGATCGGCTGCTGGCGACCTGCCCGGCCTATGCCCAACTCTCCGAACTGCAGTCGCTGCGCGCCGATGCGGTGGGCTGGCAATGACGTCGACATCGGCTCCCGTCCAAGGACAGCTCGAGGATTCCCGCGAGAAGCCGCAAAGCTTCACCGCCTCGGCGATACGGCTCGCGCAGCGCCTCACGCCGCACGCCCGATTGATCGCGGCGGTGCTTGCCGCCGCTGTCGCCGGTATCGCGTTGGCGGTGGTCGGCCCCCGTGTTCTCGGTCACGCCACCGACCTGTTGTTCAACGGTGTGATCGGCAAGCAGCTGCCGCCCGGGCTCACCAAGGAGCAGGCGATCGCGGCCCTGCGGGCCCGCGGTGACAACGGTTTCGCCGACCTGGTATCGGGGATGAATGTCGTGCCGGGCCAGGGCATCGACTTCGGCGCGGTGGCACGCACGCTGATGGTCGCGTCCGGCCTCTATCTGGCGTCGGCGCTGCTGCTGTGGGCCAAGGGACGCCTGCTCAACGTCATCGTGCAGCGCACGATCCTGGTGCTGCGCGCCGACGTCGAGGACAAGCTCTACCGGCTGCGGCTGTCGTATTTCGACTCGCATCAGCGCGGCGAGTTGCTGAGCCGGGTCACCAATGACATCGACAACATCGAGACCTCACTGTGGATGACGATCAGCCCGTTGCTGACCGCGGTGCTGACGGTGGTGGCGGTCTTGTCGATGATGCTGTCGATTTCCTTGTTGCTGACCGCGATTACGGTCCTGACCGTGCCGCTGTCCATCTGGGTCACCCGGGTGGTCGCGCCACGTGCACGGCGGCTGTTCGTGGAGCAGTGGGCCGTTATCGGGCGGCTCAACGCCCACGTCGAGGAGACCTACAGCGGGTTGCCATTGGTCAAGACCTTCGGTCAGCGCACGCGTGCCCAGGAGCGGTTTCGCGACCTCAACGCCGGGGTCTACCGTGCCAGCTTCGGCGCCGAATTCCTGTCCGGGCTGATCTCGCCGGCGGCCGAGTTCATCGCGAACCTCAACTACGTTGCCGTTGCCGTGCTCGGCGGTATGCAGGTGGCGTCGGGACACATCACGCTGGGCAGCGTGCAGGCGTTCATTCAATATGTGCGCCAGTTCAACCAACCAGTCATCCAGATCGCCTCGATGTATTACGTCGCTCAGTCGGGGGTGGCCAGCGCCGAGCGGGTCTTCGAGTTGCTGGACGCCCCCGAGCAGGAGCCCGACCCCGCGGCGACGCTGCCATCGGCCGTCGAGCCGGGACCATCCGGGCGGGTGGAGTTTCGGCAGGTGAATTTCAGCTACCGTCCGGGCATCCCGGTGATCAAGGACGTGTCGCTGGTCGCCGAACCGGGAACCACGGTGGCGATCGTCGGACGTAACGGATCAGGTAAAACCACGCTGATGAACCTGCTGATGCGGTTCTACGAAGTCGATTCGGGTCGAATCCTGATCGACGGCGTGGACATCGCGACCGTGAGCCGGCCGTCGTTGCGTTCCCGGATCGGGATGGTGCTACAGGACACCTGGCTGTTCGAGGGGACGATCGCCGACAACATCGGCTACGGGCGTCCACACGCCGGCCGCGACGAAATCATCGCGGCCGCGAAAGCGGCCTGCGTGGACCGCTTCGTCGAGACGCTGCCCGACGGCTACGACACCCGGATCAGCGACGAGGGTGGTGACGTCAGCGTCGGCGAAAAGCAACTGATCACGATCGCTCGGGCATTCCTGGCCCGCCCTCAGCTGCTGATCTTCGATGAAGCCACCAGTTCGGTGGACACCCACACCGAGGTGCTGATTCGGCGGGCGATGTCTGAGCTGCGCCGTGGACGTACGAATTTTATTATCGCTCATCGCCTTTCAACTATCCGCGCTGCCGATATGATCCTGGTGATGCAGGGCGGGGAGATCATCGAACGCGGCACCCATGCCGAGTTGCTGGCGCGCGGCGGCGCCTATTATGCGATGTCCCGGGCCTGAACCGAAACGTGCGGCCTATCGGGGACCAAAGGCCCTTGTAGGGATTTGCGGCTGCGGCCGACAGTAAACCTCTATGTCAGATCCGCGCGATACCCGAGCAGCAAGGCTGAATCAGAAGGGGTAGAACCATGGACGACGTCAGGACCGACATGCGGCTTGCGGACGATGTTTTCGTGCAAGCTGTTACCGATGACGCGTTGGAAGCCGCGGCGGGCAGTAGGTGGATCGGTTCGAAGAAGACCGATGCGGGTTCGGCGTGGTGTTGCGGGGACGAGACGATTCTGCACACCTGCGGAGGCTAGTTGGCACCTCACGCAGCTGCGGCTATTCCCAGACCAAGACGTTGGGAAGCGAGCCATCGATCCGGCGCAGCAGCGTGTAGCCGACGCCGGCCAGCCCCTGGAACATTCCGGGGTTGAACCGTCTGGTACCGCCGCTCCATCGGTAATCGCCGCGGCTGGCGGCGGTCGAGATGACCTCGGTCAGGTGCCGTGCTGCCAGTTCACGCAAATTGTCTCGTCCCAGGACGGCTCCGGCTTCGCTGAGAAATTCGATGCTGCCGAGGGTGCCGCAGCACAAGGTGTCCCGACGTATACCGGCCCAGCTGTCTTCCACGGCGGTCAGAGCGTGTGTTATGTCGTTGTACAGCAACGCGTTATCGGCGCATTGCAATCCGGTCATGGCGATCCGCGCCACACCGATGCCGGGAGATCCGTGACACCACTTACACGGCCACACCTTTTCTCCGTTGCTGTCCAGATCGGCCCAGGCGTGGCGGTGCGGGTCGAAGTTGGCGTTTTCGAACGCAATGCATTCCGCGGCGGCGCCGGCGAATTCGTCGATTCCGGTTGCCTCGGCCAACGAGGCGAGGGCGTAGGCGTAACCCGCTGCGCCGTGCGAAATGCCGTTGAGGTCCAGTGACCCCGATCCCTGCCCGCTCCAACTGCGGCGCCCCGCCGATCCGATACGCGGTTGACGCAATAGGTGCTCGCCGCAGCGGGTTGCACGGTCGAGCAGATCGCGAGATCCGGTGTCGCGGTGCAGACGAAGCAACCCGAGGATGGCACCGGCGCTGCCGCCGATGACGTCGAGTTGATTGTCCGCCGCGATCAGGTCGTCGGTGAGCAGTGCCGCCGCAACCTGCGCATCGGCGAGCAGGCCATCGTCTCGCAGGCATGCCGACATCACGGCAAACGCGTAGATGACCGACCCCAGGCCGCCACCGGCGCCCACTCCCAGCGAGCGGGCGAAGCGGGCCGCGTTGCCGCTGTTGAGTTCCTTGCGAACGTGGGCCAATCCGGCCAGCGCCAGTTCCGCCGAGCGGGCGCAACCCGTCACCGCCGCGTGCGCAGCCAGGAAGACCCCGATACCCGACACGCCGTTGTAGAGGCCGGGGCCCAGACAGATCAGTTGGAAGAGTTCGGAATCACCCAGCCAGTCGAGCGCGATCCATGCTGCGCTGCGTCCACGGCGAATCGCGTACCGCGACAAGTCCGCGGCGATCCGGTCCGCCTCGCAGCGGAACATCTCTGTCACCGGCACACCGGTTACGTCGGGGCTTGCTGTCGGTTCCAGCCCGACCGCTTCCGCGGATATGCGTCCCCGCGCAAACGATTCCATGTTCTGCCGGATGATGGTGACCTGCCACTCGGTCCCCGCGCCGTCGAGGCCACCGGCCAGGGCCAGCGCGTGGCCCAGGCCGGAAACGCCGGCGGCATGGACCGAAGTGCCGGTGACGTCGCGAATGTCGGTGGTGTCACTGGTCATCACAAAATACGGAATGTTCAACGCCAGCAGCGCTGCCCGTTCCGCCCGCACCAGCGGCGACTGCGGATCGATGTCCTTGTCCCAGTCGGACAGCCGGGCAACAAAGTCGGCCTGCGCAGACCAGATGACGCCGTCGTCCATGCGCCGTGGATCCTTCAGCCGCTGCAGCAGCATGGCATAGAACCTCGTGGGACGCAGTAGTTTTCGTACCGGCAGGCCGGCGAAACCATCGAAGAGCCCGCCTGTCGCGGCGTCGGCGCGCCACTCGGCCAGGAACCCCGCATAGGCTCGGAAGCCCTCGATGAAAGCCTCGACGTGGTCGGCGAACTTGGCGTAGCGGCCGCCCACGTGCGGCAAGTTCGGTGTGCTGCTGTCGGTTTGACGAGGTCTGGCCGGGCGCATCGCGTCGGTGTTGACGTCGGTCCAGCGGATCCCGTCAGCGGGCGCCCAATCCGACAGCAACCCGCCGATGGCCCCGACCTCGTTGTCGGGATAACGCAGGTAGGACGGGATCAGGCGGACCATCATGACGGAGTTGGCGATGGTCTCCACGGCGGCCCGGTGGGCGTCGCTCTCCGGGTCGCCGGCATCGGGCCGATCGATGGTGGCCTGCAGGATGGTTTCGATGTCGATGGGTACCGGGTGGGCGCCGGCTGCGATGATGTTCTCCTGGTGCATGTCGCCGGCGGCAAAGCAGTAGAACAGCGCCAGCCAGGCACCGGCCCGGGTGAAGTAGGCCTCGACGTCGCGATCATCGGCGCAGGGCCCATGCTCGATAAACTCGGTCCACCCGTAACCGTCGCGGGCCAGCGCCCGCACCGCCCGCAACCTGACCGGCGCCACCGCGTTGAGCCGCCCCACCACCGCACACCACGCGACGTCGACCCGTAAATCCTTGGGCTTATACACAATTCGAGAACCATCCGCGAACACCACGACCTGCACCGAACGACCACCATTGTGCAAATCACCAAGCCCACCCTGGACACCGACCACCCGACCGGCCACCGGCGCACCCAACAACTGAGCACCGATCACCGCCACATCCGCACCCAAGCGCACCACCAACTCCGCGCTGGCATCGATCCACTGCCGAACCACAACCGCCATCAGCCGCAACAACACCGGCTTGGCCTCAAACAACCGCCGAAACCCCTGCCCCCGCATCTCCACCACGAACTGGCCATAACTCAACGACCCCGCACGCGCAGTATCGAACAACGCATACAACGCCGGCGCACACAACTGCGACAACTGCGCCACCAACGCCCCACGCAAACTCGCCCGCCCATCCTCACCAAACAACC
>NZ_MVIF01000279.1 GCF_002086675.1 Mycobacterium persicum | reverse complement strand
TCCGCTCTACCAACCGGGCCGGCGGGCTGGAAGGCGGGATGACCAACGGCCAGCCGCTGCGGGTGCGCGCCGCGATGAAGCCCATCTCCACCGTGCCGCGGGCACTGGCCACCGTCGACCTGGCCACCGGCGACGAGGCGGTCGCCATTCACCAGCGCTCCGACGTGTGCGCCGTACCGGCCGCCGGAGTGGTGGCCGAGGCGATGGTGGCGCTGGTGCTGGCGCGCGCGGCCCTGGAGAAATTCGGCGGCGATTCGCTGACCGAAACCCGCCGCAACATCGAGGCCTACCAGCGCGCGGTCGCCGACCGCCAGTTACCGGCCGCCCGAGTGTCGGGATAGCCAGGTAGGTAATCAGATGGCACCAATAGCAGTACTCGTGGGACTGCCCGGATCCGGCAAGTCCACCATCGGCCGGCGGCTGGCCAAAGCCCTCGGGGTCGGTCTGCTCGACACCGACGCAGCCATCGAGCAGCAGACCGGGCGCAGCATCGCCGACATCTTCGCCGCCGACGGGGAGCAGGAGTTCCGGCGCATCGAGGAAGACGTGGTGCGCGCGGCACTTGCCGACCACGACGGAGTGTTGTCGCTGGGCGGCGGCGCGGTCACCAGCCCGGGCGTGTGTGCGGCCCTGGCCGG
>NZ_MVIF01000278.1 GCF_002086675.1 Mycobacterium persicum | reverse complement strand
CGACTGGAACTACACACTCACCGCCCACCACACCCCGACACGCCCGACACCACCTACCTAATTACTGCGCGAGCCCTTAGGCCAGCACAACCCGGGCGGAAGCGGCGGTGGAGGCTGGTACCCCGAGCCGGGGGGCTTCGGTGGCGGGTCGTCACCATCCCAAATCATGTTGGACACATTGCCCATCCCTGGCCACAGGTAGTAGTAGGTGTGACATACCGTCATGTCCCAACCGCGAAAAGGGTCGGTCACGTGATTGCCGGTCGCCGGCAGGGGATCCCCTGGGCACCACTGCTTGGGTGGACCCCAACCGTTGTCGTCGGTGGGGAGCGGGCCGGGACGGAGCGGAACAAGACCGGGCTGGCCCTGAGCGGTCCCGGCGGCCAGACCCAGGCCGGCTATCGCGACGCCCCCCGACAGCAACGCCCCGCCGATGAGCCTCTTCACATTGTGGGGAGCGTTCATGGATGGCCCCATTCTCGTGTCCGGCCGTTACTGGCTTCGGCGCTTCGCGGAATTGTTGCGACATCTGTGCGACGGCCGGCCCATCTCCGCGGTTTACCCGATCGACCCTCGAACCGCGAGCGTACTGGTTCGGCAACACCGGAATAGAGAAATCCTGGAAAATCAGTAGGCGCGATATGGCCGACGTATTGATCAGTCGCTCGGACCCGGGAACATCGGGTGTCGACCGGCCGTGATCCACACCGGTCTAAGCCCAATACCGTTCAGTTAAGACGGTGGATGGTGATGTTTGGTGAATGCTCGGGTTGGAGCCAGTGGGCGTAGTCGGCGC
>NZ_MVIF01000277.1 GCF_002086675.1 Mycobacterium persicum | reverse complement strand
TAACTCCACAAAAACATGGGGGCCCTGAGCCAGCAAACCCGCTACACAATCAGCAAAACGAACCGGTTCACGCAGGTGTCGGGTCCAGTAATGAGCCGAGCTGAGTTGTTCGGCGGTAGCTAATGCTCCGGTGAGGTTGGAAATGATGGGCAGTTGGGGAGTGGTGTAACTCAGGCCGGCGGCGATGGCCTCGAATTCGGCCAGTACAGGCTCCATAGCGGGGGAGTGAAACGCGTGGCTAACCGTAAGGTCGGTGACGTTGTAGTGGTGGTCGGTGCAGTAGCAGCGGATGCGCTGGAGTTGGTCAGCAGGCCCGGATACCACTAGTGAGGTGGGGCTGTTGATCGCGGCGATAGCGGTTTGGGGATAGTCGTGAAGTATGGCGGCGATGTCGTGGTGGGTGGCTTGGATGGCCAGCATCGCTCCGGGGGCACACGATTGCATGAGTCGACCGCGGGCGCTAACGAGCAGCGCGGCCTGCTCTAAAGACAGCACCCCCGCGACATATGCGGCGGTTATTTCGCCGATGGAATGGCCCAGCAGGTAGTCGGCGCTGATACCGGCTTGAGTTAGCACGGTAGACATGGCAGCGCCGAAGGCAAACAAGGCGGGTTGTGTGTAGGCGGTTTGGTGTAAGAGCTCGGCTGCAGCAGTGTGTGGCTCAGAGAGCATCACCTGCTTCAGCGAGACTTCAAGGTGGGCATCAAAGGCCTGCCATATATGGTCTAGGGCGGCGGCGAAGTCGTGGTGGTGTTGGTAGAGCTGGGCGGCCATGGCCGGGTATTGAGCGCCTTGACCG
>NZ_MVIF01000276.1 GCF_002086675.1 Mycobacterium persicum | reverse complement strand
CATCACCCTTGCCGCCGTCGCCGCCCCCACCACCCTTGGCGCCGAGACCACCCTCTCCGCCGTTGCCGCCGTCGCCTCCCTGACGCTCGCCGAAGCCGGAGTTGCCCGCACCGTCGCCGCCGTCGCCGCCCCAGATGCCTATTCCGGTTCCGCCCGTGAATTGGACAGCGTCTTTGCCGTCGAAGCCGTCGCCCCCTCCGGAAGGCCCAGGAAGCCCGCTGTCGGCCTGTCCGGCCTTGGGGAGTGCGCTCGGGTTGACACCGTCCGCGCCGTCGGCGCCGGACCCACCATCGCCGCCAGCGCCACCCTCGCCGATCCGCCCGGCATTGCCGCCGCGACCGCCCCACCCGCCGCTGCCGCCCGTCTTGCCGACGGCAGCCGGGGCGGCGTCACCGCCATGACCACCGGCACCGCCGTTACCCCCGGCCTGGCCGCTAGCGCCCTCGAGACCGTCACCACCGCTGGTCCCGAGGCCACTGCCGCCACCGCGGCCGGCCGCCCCGCCGTAACCGCGATCGCCGCCGTCACCGCCGCTGCCGCCGTGGCCGCCGTTGGGCCCATCGCCGCCGTCGCCACCCACTCCGCCGTTTCCGGCGTTACCGCCGATGCCGCCGTCACCACCGCGACCCCCCATCCCTCGCGCAGCAAACCCACCTTGTCCGCCGTCCCCGCCTTTGCCGCCCGCAGCTCCGTGCCCACCGTTACCGCCGTTTTGACCGGTGCCGTCAACGGCGTCACCGCCGTCACCGCCGTTGCCGCCGTTACCGCCGGCTCCCCCGGCGCCACCGGCACCGCCGTCGCCCGACAGCAG
>NZ_MVIF01000275.1 GCF_002086675.1 Mycobacterium persicum | reverse complement strand
GCATCCTCTTCGGCGCCGGCGGCGCCGGCGGGGCCGGCGGGGCCGGCGCCGGCCGGGGGTCCATCGGCGGGGCCGGCGGTGTCGGCGGCACCGCCGGGATGCTCTCCGGCGATGGCGGGGCCGGCGGCACCGGCGGGTTCGGCGTCGCTACCGGCGGGGCCGGCGGCACCGGAGGCAAGGCCGGGCTGTTCGGCGACGGCGGTGGCGGCGGCGACGGCGGGCAGGGCTTCGGGACCGGCGGTGCCGGTGGGACCGGCGGCAACGCCGTGCTCATTGGCAACGGCGGTAACGGCGGTGAGGGCGGGACCGGCGCCCCGCCCGGCACCGGTGGCACCCCCGGCGCGGGGGGGCTGCTATTCGGTTTGGACGGGTTGACCTAGCCCGGCGGGCCGCGGCCGCGCGGCCCAGACCTTGTACTTGGATCGTGCGCGCTCGATCGACCCTGATGTGCGCAGCTTGTGCTGACGACGGATCGGATGCAACAAACGGCTGGCAGTGTTCGACCAAGGGGATCCACAGGCACCGCCGTCGCAAACGCCCAGTCGCAAACACCGGAGCCGTCTGGTGCGCTTTGACCAGATGCCGAAATGTCCGTCGGGTCGAGGTGAGCGGGCTGCGTTAATCAATTCGATCGGTGAAAAGCCGGAGAAGTTGCTCCGTTCGTTCTACCGTTTTGTGGTGGGGGTCTGTCTGGAAGGACGGGTCCGATGAATTTTGCCGTGTTGCCGCCGGAGATCAACTCGTTGCGGATGTTTGGGGGTGCGGGTTCGGCGCCGATGTTGGCGGCGGCGTCGGCGTTTGGGTCGGTGACC
>NZ_MVIF01000274.1 GCF_002086675.1 Mycobacterium persicum | reverse complement strand
CCGGGCGGGGGGGGCCCCCTCCCCGGTGGGGGCGGCGGGGCCGGCGGTAATGGAGTACTGGGCGCGGGCGGCAGCGGCGGCGCCGGTGCTCAAGCCTTCACCACCGGCGGGGCCGGCGGACCGGGCGGCCAGGGTGGCTTTCTCTTCGGCGCCGGCGGGACCGGTGGCGCCGGCGGGCCGGGCGCCACCGGAGGGGAAGGCGGGGCCGGCGGCAGCGCGGGCCTGGTCTTCGGCTCCGGCGGGGCCGGCGGTGCTGGCGGCGCCACCGCACCGCTCGGCGGCCTCGGCACCCTCACCGGTGGGGCCGGCGGAGCCGGCGGCAAGGCCGGGCTGATCGGGGTCGGCGGTGACGGTGGCGCCGGCGTTGCGAGCACCACCACGGGCGTGGGCAGTAAGGGCGGTGCCGGCGGTGCCGGCGGCAGCACCGTGCTGTTCGGCCCCGCCGGCAATGGCGGCAACGGCGGGATGGGGCTGGCCCTCGGAAGCACCGGCACCAATGGCGCGCCGGGACCGCTGCAACCGGCATTCGACCTGATCAACGTGCCCTTCCAGGCGCTACTGGGACGTCCGCTGATCGGTAACGGCGCCAACGGGGCCCCGGGCAGCGGGGCGCCCGGCGGGGCCGGTGGAATCTTGATGGGCAACGGCGGGGCCGGCGGGTCGGCAGCTCCCGGTCTGCCGGGTGGCCCCGGCGGAGCCGCTGGTCTGTTCGGTGCTGGCGGCGCCGGCGGTGCCGGCGAGAGCTCAAACGTAACGGCCGGCGGGGCCGGCGGTGCTGGCGGAGCGGCCGGGTCGCTATGGGGCACCGGCGGCAGC
>NZ_MVIF01000273.1 GCF_002086675.1 Mycobacterium persicum | reverse complement strand
TTCTGGCGCGGCACCGGCCAGGGCCTCATCGCCGCCGACTACACCCTCACCATCCCCAACATCCCGCTCACCCTCGGCGGCGGCGGCGTATTCGAATTGCCCATCACCGGCCAGATCACCGGCCTGACCGTGCAGTCATTCATGGTGCACGGGATCGGCGACAGCAATACTGGCATACCGCTGAACCTTCAGCTCAATGTGCTCGGACAACAGACCGATGAGGTCGGCGTCCACGTTCACATCCCGGTGATCGACAAGAACGTCACCATCCCACTACCGCCCCTGCCGATCAGTTTGGGCATAACCGTCGACAATCAGATAGGTGCAATCCTCGTCCCGCCAATCACCATCAATCCGATTACGTTTAATGATGTTGTGGTGGGTGGTGATACGACGTCGTTGTCGGCGGTTGTGGCGGGTGGTATTGGGCCGGTGACGATTCCGGTGTTCCAGTTGGCGGCGGCTCCGGGTTTTGGGAACGCGACGGGTGTGCCGTCGTCGGGTTTCTTTAATTCGGGTGTGGGTGGCGGCTCGGGTTTCGGCAATAGTGGTAGTGGTGTGTCGGGTTGGTGGAATGTTGGGTCGCTGAGTTCGGGTTATCAGAATTTGGGTAATCTGGTGTCGGGTTTCATCAACAAGGGTGAGTTGCTGTCGGGGATCAACAACAGCAATATGTTGGGTCTGTCGACCTCGGGTGTGGGTAATGTCGGGGACAACGTGTCGGGGTTGTTCTTCCAGGGCGCCGACCGGATGAGTATTTTTAATGCGGGGTTGGCGAATGTGGGGGTGGGCAATGTTGGGTTTGGGAGTGTGGGTG
>NZ_MVIF01000272.1 GCF_002086675.1 Mycobacterium persicum | reverse complement strand
GCGTTGGTGTGGCGGGCCTTAACGGCGGCATGGGGGGAACCGGCGGTATCGGTGGCAACGCCGGTCTGGTCGGCGATGGTGGGGCGGGCGGCCAGGGTGGCGTCGGCGCGGCCGGGCTCGACGCGGTCAACCCCACGCCCGGACCCGCGGCCACGGCAGGGGTGACGCCAGCCAATGTATTCGGCCCTGGCACTCAAACCGGGCAGGCCGGTGGCACCGGCTTCCCGGGCACGGCAGCCACGCCCACCGGCGGTTCCGGCGGCAACGGCGCCAGCGCCACAAGCAACTCTGACTTTGTCGGGAGGGCCTTCGGCGGCGCCGGCGGAGACGCGGGTATCGCGGCTGCCGGCGGGGCTGGTGGCAACGGCGGCAACGGCGGCAACGCGACGATCCAAGGCGGCGACGGCAACGTCTTCGCCGCGGGCGGCCTGGGTGGTGCCGGCAGCAACGGCGTCGCGCCCGGCAGCGCCGGCGGTAACGGTGGCAACGGCGGAGCGGCCACCCTGGTCGGCGGCAAACTCCCGAATGGTTTTGCCGGCAGCGGCGCTGGCGGTAACGGCGGCGACGGGGCAAGCAGCGCGTTATCCGGCGGTGCCGGGAGCACCGGCGGGACCGGCGGCGCCGGCGGCTCCGGCGGTCTGCTGTACGGCAACGGCGGTGCCGGTGGCGCCGGAGGTGTGGGTGGCACCGGCGGCGCGGGCGCTGCGGGCGGGGCCGGCGGCACCGGCGGTGACTCGGCCACTGCGTTGGCTTTCCAACGCGATGATCCATTCACCCTCGCAGGCGGAGTCGGCGGCGACGGTGGTGACGGCGCCAACGCGCTTGGTGTCGGCG
>NZ_MVIF01000271.1 GCF_002086675.1 Mycobacterium persicum | reverse complement strand
AACTCGGTGCCGTTGTCGAAATCCAAACCGGTTACTTCATAAGGTATTTCATGAATCCCTGCTTTCAGGGCGCCCAGGATGTGGGTGTTGGCGTTGTTGCGCACGGTGCGGGTGAAGACCCAGCCGATATGTACATCGGTGAGGTTGAGGGTCCGGGCGAACTCGCCCTTCAGTGTGGGGCCGCAATGCGCGACCGTATCGCCCTCGAAGAAGCCGGGTTCGGCTTCTACCTCATCGCCTGCCTTGCGGACCTTGACCGAATTCCGCAGCAGCGGTGAGGGTTTCGTCGTCGATACACCACTGATCTGGTCCTTGGCCCTCGCCGGCGCCAGATAGCGGTCAATCGTGGCCGCGCTCATCTCCAGCAGCTCTGCCCGCACGGCCGGGCTGTAGCGGTCACGACCAAAGGCCAGCTCGTCGTGGCGTTGCAGCCCGTCGAGCTGCAGCCGCATCGAAGCAGCCAGATACTTCCCGCACTGTCCACCCGAGGCGGCCCAAACCCTTTGCAGCACCTTGAGCGCGTCATAGGAATACTTCGGGGCCCTGGGCTTGCGGGGCCGCTTCGTCACACTGCGCCCCGGCCCCGGTGGCCGCTTCGCCGCTGCTGTGAGCCTGCGGCGGGCGTTGTCGCGCGACCACCCCGTCACCTCGACCACCTGGTCCAGAATCTGCCCCCTGTTCTTCTTCGAGGCCTTCACATACGCCTTGGCGTACCTGGTGGTGATCTCGGCACGAGACGTCATCGACAACCCACATTCCATGCCTGACGACGGTCACCGTTTCGCGGGCATTCTTATGTGAGGCACCGAGGGTGTTTCGCGGGCACTTTTCGTGA
>NZ_MVIF01000270.1 GCF_002086675.1 Mycobacterium persicum | reverse complement strand
GCCCGGGCGCCGCGCGCCAGCCCCAGCGCCTGCTCCCGTCGCTGCCGGGCCTCCGGGTCGGTGGCCAGCCGCCGGGCCCGTCCCACATGACCTCCGCTGACCGAGGCCGCCCAGGCCGCAGTCTCGGTGTCCAGACCGTCGCTGTCGGCCAGCACCTGGGCGATCGCCGCGGTCGACGGCGTCACCAGCGCGACATGCCGACATCGAGATCGCAGCGTCACCGCGATGTCTTCGGGGTCCACCGAGGGCGCGCACAGCAGAAACACCGTCGAGGCCGGCGGTTCCTCCACCACCTTGAGCAGCGCGTTGGCGGCACCTTCGGTCAGCCGATCGGCGTCCTCGATCAGCACGATCTGGCGGTGTCCGGTGGTCGGCTTCCGCGACGCGATCTGCACGATGGCCCGCATCTCGTCGACGCCGATGGACAGGCCCTCGGGGATGACGCGTCGGACGTCGGCGTGAGTGCCGGCCATCGTCGTCGTGCACGCCCGGCAGCGACCACATCCGGGACCCCCGTCCTCGGCATCGCCAGTGCATTGCAGCGCCGCCGCGAAGCACAATGCCGCCACCGACCGGCCAGAACCCGGTGGACCGGTGATCAGCCACGCGTGTGTCATATTTCCGTCGCCGGCAAGGCTGTGACGGTCGTCACCACGAGCCGACCTGGCGGCGGCGATCAGCTCGTTTTTCACCGCGTCCTGGCCTACCAGCCGCATAAACACCCCGGACATCATTGGTGCACATTATTAGTCGGGTTAGTCCCAATACCGTTCAGTTAAGACTACATGGGTGTAGTTTGTAGGGTATGCCTCGTGCGGGTTGGCGCAAGCCTGAGTCGG
>NZ_MVIF01000026.1 GCF_002086675.1 Mycobacterium persicum | reverse complement strand
ACACATCAGGACGAGACAGCAGCCCATATCGCCAGCTCAGAACACTAATCCCCAGTCAGAACCCGTCGTAACTTCGGAGTAGCGGAGGTCCGCGGCGATCCTGCTGTCGGGATCCTGCGGATCACCCAGGTATGCGCGTTGCCACAGGGCGAAATCGATGTATTGGATGGGCAACGGTTCCCAGGAGGGGATCTGCCCGGCGCATCGACTGCGATAGGCCAGGCCGAGATCGGCAGTCAGCGGGGCCAGCGACCAGCCGTCAGCGGCGATGTGGTGCAGCACGAGAACCAACACGTGCTGGTCGTCGGCCACGCGATACAACCGGGTTCGCAGCGGCATCTCGGCGGCGATGTCAAAGTGGTGGCGGGCTTGAGCGGCGACAACGTCGCGGAGCCGATCGGGCGTCCACGCGGTGGCATCGACGACTTCCCAGCACAAGCGCGCGTGCTCGACCGGCAATACGACTTGATGCGGTATGCCGTCTACGGCCGGATAAACGGTGCGCAAGGGTTCGTGACGACTCACCACGTCGGCCAAGGCTTGTCGCAACGCCTCCGCGTTGAGCGGGCCATGCAACTCGGACACCCAGGGGATGTTGAACACGGCCGACGGGCCCTGCGACTGGATGACGGTCCACATGCGGTGCTGGGCAAGGGATAACGGCACCTTCTCGGGCCGCTCAACCGCCGCCAGAGGCAGCGACGCAGCCGATCCGGCCCTGATATGCGGCGTCAGTTCGGCGACGGTCGGGGCATCGAACAACACCCGCACGGACAGGTCCGCGCCCACAGTGGTGTTGACTGCTGCCACCACTCGCATCGCCAACAGCGAATCACCGCCCAGGTCGAAGAATGATTGGTCGGCGCCGACGCGTTCCATGCCGAGGACCCCCGCATAGATTCCGGCCACGATTTCGGCCACCGGTGTCGTCGGCGCCTGGTATCGGTCAGCGGTGTAGTCCGGAATGGGCAGCGCGGCAACGTCGAGTTTCCCGTTGACTGTCACCGGCAACTGCCCGAGCGTCACGATGGCTGCCGGAACCATGTAATGGGGCAGGCGGTCTTTCAGCCCGGCGCGGACCACGTTCGGGTCGGCAGCGCCGGTGATGTACCCCACCAGCCGTTTCTCGCCGACACGATCTTCGCGTGCGATGACGACCGCATGCTCCACTCCGGGTGACTGCGCTAGCACAGTGGCGATCTCGGCAGGCTCGATGCGATAGCCGCGGATCTTCACCTGTTCGTCGGAGCGACCCTTGTAGTGCAGTTGACCATCGGCGCCCCAACAAGCCAGATCGCCGGTGCGGTACATACGAATTCCCGTCGCTGCCGTCCCGCCGAACGGGCACGCCACAAACCGTGACGCCGTCAACCCGGGGCGTCGCCAATAACCAAGCCCCACTTGGCTTCCCGCAACGTATATTTCCCCCACCACCCCGGTGGGCACTTGCCGTAACCACGGGTCCAATACAAACAGCGCGGTCCCCGGCAGCGGCCGTCCGATGGGCGCCACCCCGGAACCGGCAGTCAGTGGTGTGCTGATGGAGACACAGACGCCGGATTCGGTTGGGCCGTAGGCATTGACCATCACCCGGTCGGGCGCCCAGCGGTCCACCACTTCGGCGGTGCACGGTTCACCGCCAACCACGAGTGTTGTACCGCTCAGCCCATCCGTCGACAAGGCCGCGACGGCTGAGGGCGTCTGGGTCAGTACGGTAACATTTTCCGCCACCAGCAGAGCGTGAAAATCGTTGGGGGATATGGTTACGTCTTCACCTACCACCAGCAGGCGCCCGCCGTGTAACAGTGCGCTCTAGACTTCCCATACGGAAAAATCGAAAGCATAGGAATGGCATTGCGTCACCGTGGGTTCGGCTTGGGCGCTGAGTGGTGCCGAGGTGACGAGCTGGACGATGTTGCGATGGGTGATCGCCACCCCTTTGGGCGTCCCCGTGGTGCCGGAAGTGTAAAGCACATAGGCGATTTCGTCAGCGTCGGGCGCTGGCGGGGTGTCGGCGGCGGCGATAGCGGGGGCGTCGACGTCGATGAGCGCAACGTCGTGGCCGTCCACGAGCGCGGTCAGGTCACCAGTGGTCAGAACGGCCAGTGGTGCGGTGTCCCCGAGCAGGAAAGCGATGCGGGAGCGGGGGTGATCCGGGTCGATCGGCAGGTAGGCGGCTCCCACTTTGAGGACCGCCAGGATTGCCACGATGGCGCGGCCGCTGCGTGGCAACAGCACCGCCACCACATCACCGGGGCCTATTCCGCGGTCGGCTAACCGGGACGCAAGTCGGTTGCTGGCCGTGTCGAGTTGCCGGTAGGTCAATACACAGTCCGCGGATGTCACGGCGACGGCATCAGCTGTCCGCGCCGCTTGGGCGGCGAACAACGCCGGGATCGAGGGACTGGGAGCAGCCGGGATTGTCAGCGCAGCACGATTGCTCCAGGCATGAATGTGGCGGTCCGCGCATTGGTCGAGCAGGTCTATCGATGACAACCGCCGTCCCGGGTCGGCGGTGATGAAGGTGAAAAGCCGCGCCAGTCTGGCGGCCAGAGCGGCGCCCTCGAAATCTGCCGACGGCGCGCCGGGACCTGCGGTGCTGAGAAACAGCCGGTTGTCCTCGTTCATGAAGAACAACCCGAACCGATCCCCACGGCCGAAGTTCGTATACACCAGCGAAGCCGGCGCATTGCCGAATTGCGGAACCGTCGTGGACGGAAAGAAATTCAGCGCAACTCCACGAAGCGGGCCGCTGAGAGTTTGCACCGGGAACCGTTGATGCCGAACGACCTGGCGTATCTGTGAATCCGCCTGGATGCACAGTTCGCCAACGGAAGAGGTTGGCGGTGTCGTCAACCTCAGCGGAACCACCCCGGCAACCATCCCCGGAATCGTCTTCAACCTTTCACTGGTGCGTCTGGCTACCGGGAAATCGAGCACTACCTCGGGTCCGCTGTGGTCCCAGCTCTGTACCAAGAGTCCGCACACCGCCGCGATCACCGATCGTCGGCTGACGCCTAACGTCTGCGACAGATCGTCGATTCTCTGCACGGCCTGAGCGTCCAGTGCCACCGGCGCCGACGCGAAGTAATCATCGTCCCCGTCACCGGCATCCACGTACCGATAGTTCACCGGCCCGCGGTGTGGCGGAAGGTTCTCTTTCCAAAACCGCAGGTCTTCTCGATACCTTCTGGAAGCCTCGTACGCTAATTCGGTACTGACAAGATCGCGCAGCGTGCCGAAAGAGCATTCCGGAGCCGCTAGCCCGGACACGATGGCCGAGTAGATCGTCGCAATTCGACTGACGAACATGACAGAACTAAATCCGTCAACAACGATATGATGTAGACAGACAAACAAGTAAAATTGATTCGGGCTTGTACGGAATAACGCAAATCGGAATAATGGCCCAGTCCAGGCCATGGGCTGGCGCTGCATGGACGAGGCCAGCTGGTACGTTTCCTGAACCGGGTCCCGCGAACTACTCAGGTCGAAGAACGGGACCGCGGCAGCTGGATAGTCCGCAAGCTTCTGATACACATGTCCGTCCACCTCGAAAATTCCGGCTCGCAGCGGCTCGCACTCGGCGACCGCCTGTCTGACCGCGCGCTCGATCAGGCTTGGCTCGACGACGCCACCGATCACCACGATAAGGCTTGCCTGCCAAGGCTTTCCCGAGCCATTCGTCTCCTGCGAAAGCCATATATCAAGCTGCCCACGGGTCAGCGCGAGCGACTGCTCACCACCCGGCATGCCGTTCTGCAGGTTGGTGGACTCAGGCATTAGGTACCGGCATGTCGGGAGAATGGCGTCCGACTGCTTCGACAAATCAACGCGGGGCATGTCCAACGAAGAGCCCCGGCAATGATCCGGACCCATGCCATTTGCTTTCCACCTAGATCATCGCAACCGACATACAACACGTGTGCTCAGCACGCCCGACATCGCCGCGATAGAGTTTAGCCGCCGAACCGCTTCATTCGCATCGACGGCTCGGGCGAGCGCCGGGGGTGGGTTCCGGCTTTCTCGGGACCGGCGATGACTACGGGCTCGGCGGAGGTGCTCAGCGGCCGGGCCAAAAGCAGTCGCGGCCCTATCCATGTCCCCCGATCGGGGGACATCGCATCCCCCAGACCGTGGGGTAGACATTCCCCCTAAATTCCCCCTAATCGGCAACCATTCAGGGGATGTTCCGTTTCCCGACAACTGGCAAGCTCTTACGCCAGAGGATGGGAAGAGCCACAGACAGTTCTTCACTTTGGCTGAAGGAGAGAACCACATGGCACATGAACTGCTGTTCTGC
Organism: Mycobacterium persicum; assembly: GCF_002086675.1. Classification (GTDB taxonomy): domain Bacteria; phylum Actinomycetota; class Actinomycetes; order Mycobacteriales; family Mycobacteriaceae; genus Mycobacterium; species Mycobacterium persicum. Next base: position 56,238 of record NZ_MVIF01000026.1, on the reverse strand, counting down.
GAAACCGAGGGCGCCTACACGGCCCCCGCGTTCCACGCCGACACTGTTATCGACTGACCTCGTCGACAAACCAGTAGGGTCTTATCCGCCTGAAGTCAGGTGGATAAGACCCTACTGTTGTTCCTGGACCCACCAAACCCGTTCGGAAGCGGCGGAATCCGAGTCACCAAATCAGCGGCGTTCAGCTCGCGAAACAGCCGCGAAATAGCTCAGCCCCCGATGGGGACGAAGTCCGAGCCCGGCCGGTTCTTGGCGTTGATGTCGGCCAGGTCCGCGTTGATCGACATCACCACCGCCGGCGTATGCAGCGGAATGTATTTGGTGACGCAGCTGGGCAGGCTCTCGCTGAAGGCTCCGTGGATCATCCCGACCAGCAGGTTGTCGACCGTGACCGGCGCCCCGGAGTCCCCGGGGCCGCCGCAGACCTGCATCACGATGCTGCCCGGGTCCTGCCCCGGACCCCAGGTGACCCCACACGAGTTGCCCGTGGATCGTCCTTGTTTGCAGGCGATCTGGCCGAACGTCGGATCGGGGCCGATGCCGTTGATCGCAAAGCCGTTGAAGTCGGCCACCGGCGTCACCTTGGCCGGATCGAACTTGATCACCGCGTAGTCGAGGGTGTCGTTGCCGGCCACCATGGTGCCCACGATGCCTTTCGCCTCCGCACCCTCGGCTGCGACGGGCGCGCCCGGACCACCGCAGTGCGCGGAGCTGAATCCGATGAGGTCGCCGTTCTTGTCGTGACCGATGGTCGTCAACGTGCACAACGTCCCCCCGTTGACGACGATGCCCGCGCCGCCGCCCAACGCAACCTTGTCGTCAGCGGCCGCGGTGCCCGCGGGAAGAAACCCAACAGCCAGGAACACGGCCACGGTCGCCGCGGTGACGCGGCGGTGCGCCGTCTGCAAAGTGGTACTCCCGTCGGTGGTTGGACATCTTCCGGACATCACCGGACATCAAGGACAGATGCGCCAGTGTAGATGATCGTCAGACTACGTCCGATGCGGTTAGTTGTGGCCGCTGACCGTCAATTTAATAGGTTGAAACCGCCCGGTGACTCACGGTCTTTGGCTGGCCTCGTCCGGCACCCGGAGCGCATGGCAACATAAACCGCGACTACCGCGAAACCGTGGCCCGTCAACGCGAGAGGATCGTCTGTGAGCAAACCTGATCGCCAGACCGGTGTGCCCAGCACGCTGACCACGATTCCGTTGGCCGATCCGCACGCCCGGCCCGGTGAACCGTCGATCGGCGACCTGATCAAAGACGCGACCGCCCAGATGTCGACGCTAGTGCGGGCCGAGGTCGAACTGGCACGCGCCGAGATCACTCGCGACGTCAAGAAGGGTCTGACCGGCAGCGTGTTCTTCATCGCCGCGCTGGTGGTGCTGTTCTACTCGACCTTTTTCCTGTTCTTCTTCCTCGCCGAGCTGCTCGACTCCTGGCTGTGGCGCTGGGTGGCGTTCCTGATCGTGTTCGCCCTCATGGTGGTGACCACCGTGGTGCTCGCCCTGTTGGGTTTCCTGAAGGTCCGCCGGATCCGGGGACCGCGGCAGACCATCGAGTCGGTGAAGGAGACTCGCACCGCGCTCATGCCGGGCCATGAGAAGACCCCGGCCGTGACCCGCCCTGCGGCGGTACCCGAGGGCAACACGCCCACCGATCCGTCGGGTTGGTAAGTGCCGGCGCCAGATCCGTCGATGACCCGCATCGACGGGCCATGGCGGCATCTGGACGTGCACGCCAACGGCATCCGGTTCCATGTCGTCGAGGCCATTCCGACCGACCCCGACGCGACGGACCCGGTCATACCGGCCATGGCACGGCCCCTGGTGATGCTGCTGCACGGGTTCGGTTCGTTCTGGTGGTCGTGGCGTCACCAGTTGCGCGGGCTCACGAGTGCCCGGGTGGTCGCGGTCGACCTGCGCGGCTACGGCGGCAGCGACAAACCGCCCCGCGGCTACGACGGCTGGACCCTGGCCGGTGACACGGCCGGATTGATCCGCGCGCTGGGACACTCCTCGGCGACGCTGGTCGGTCACGCCGACGGCGGGCTCGCCTGCTGGACCACCGCGCTGCTGCACTCCCGGCTGGTGCGGTCCATCGCGCTGATCAGCTCACCGCACCCGGCCGCGCTGCGACGGTCGACCCTGACCAGGCGAGACCAGGGCCGCGCGCTGTTGCCGACATTGCTGCGCTACCAGGTGCCGCTGTGGCCCGAGCGCCTACTGACCCGACATGACGCGGCCGAAATCGAGCGCCTGATGCGCATTCGCAGCAGCGCCAAATGGGTTGCCTCTGAAGACTTTTCGCAGACCATCGGCTATCTGCGGCAGGCCATCCGGATACCGGCTGCCGCGCACTCGGCACTGGAGTATCAGCGTTGGGCGGTGCGCAGTCAGCTGCGCGGCGAAGGCCGGCGCTTCATGAAGTCGATGCGCCGGCAGCTCGGCGTGCCGTTGCTGCACCTACGCGGCGACGCCGATCCCTACGTGCTGGCCGATCCGGTCGAGCGCACTCAGCGTTACGCACCGCACGGGCGCTACGTATCCGTTTCCGGCGCCGGACATTTCTGCCATGAAGAAGCGCCCGAGGAGGTCAACCGGCAGCTGGCGCGGTTCCTCGATCAGGTGCACCGGCTCAGCTGACGCAGGCCCCGGTGCCGACGCGCTGGGTGGCCCCGATCTTTTCCAGCTGACTGGCCACCTCACCGGCGGTCAGCACGAACCCGGTGTCCGGGTCGTCGACGGCCGCGCCGAACACCACGCCGAGCACCTGACCGTTGAGGTCGATCAACGGCCCGCCCGAGTCACCCTGCTCCACGTTGGCCCTGATGGTGTAGACGTCGCGGGTGACCGGCTGCGGGTTGCGGTAGATGTCGGGACCACTGAGTTTGATGGCCTCGCGAATCCGGGCCGGCGTCGCGGTGAAGTTGCCACCGCCGGGGTAGCCCAGCACCACAACGCTGGTGCCCGTTCTGGCTTCTTCTTGGGCGAACACCAGTGGCGGCGGCGGCAGGTGCGGGACGGCCAGGATCGCGATGTCGACCGAAGGGTCATAGGACACCACGGTCGCGTCCAGGGGTTTGCCGCTGGCGTACACCTGCACGCTGTTGGACCCGGCGACCACGTGCGCGTTGGTCATCACGCGCTCGGGCGCGACCACGAAGCCGCTGCCCTCCAGCACCTTCTGGCAACTGGGCGCCAGGCTGCGGATCTTGAGCACGCTCGGCGCGGTGGCCGTCACCACCGGGTTATCGCTCAGCGCCGGGTCGGGCGAGGCAACCGGAATGACCGGGGTGCGGCTGAACGGCTCCAGCACCTGCGGCAGGCCCGAGGTGTTCAGCAGCGCCGAAAGCCGCTTGGGCACCGTCTTGAGCCAGGTGGGCGCCACCTCGTTGACCTCGGCGAGCACCCGTGACCCGCGAACCGCCGCCGCCAACTCCGGCTGATCCTTCGACTGGGTCAGCGGCGTCGCCAGCAGCCACGCCGCCGTCAGCACCACGACCAGCTGCACCGCCACCCCGATGACCGAGTCGATCACCCGGACCGGCCGGTTGCGGATCGCGCCGCGCACCGCCCGTCCCAGCACCACACCTGCGACTTCGCCGACGACGACCAGTCCCAGGATCAGAAACAGCGCGGTGAACAGCTTGGCCCGGGGGGCCGCGATGTGGGTGACGATGTGGGGCGCCAGCAGCACTCCGGCGATCGCGCCCAAAAGCACGCCGGCAAACGACAGCGTCGAGCCCAGCGCACCGGAGCGCCAGCCCGAGATCGCCGCGATGAAAGCGACCGCCAACACCGCGATGTCGAGCCATTGTGACGGGGTCATGGCATTCATCGAGTTCATCGCAGTCCACCCTGCTCGCCGACCAGCGCCATCGCGTCGTCCAGTTCGCGGACATCGCTGGTGTCCCAGGGCCTGGCCCACCCCGCGACGTCGAGCACCGCCGAGATCACCTGTCCGGTGAATCCCCACACCAGCATGTGGTTGAGCAGAAACGCCGGCCCGGCCCAGCGCCGGCTCAGGGTCCGCCGGTACACCATCAGCCGGTTTTCCGGATTGACGAAGGCGCGCACCGGAACCCGGGTCACCATGGCCGTTTCCGCCTCGTTGACGACGTGCACCGGTCCGGGATCGGGCGAATACGCCAGCACCGGGACGACGTGGAATCGCGACGGAGCGATGAAGGTGCGTTCCATGGTGGCCAGTGGGTGCAGCCTGGCCGGGTCGAGTCCGGTCTCCTCATGGGCTTCCCGGAAGGCGGTGGCCACCGGACCCTGGTCTCCGGGATCGGATGCACCGCCGGGGAAGGCCGCCTGACCGGCATGGTGACGCAAGGTCGACGCCCGCACCGTCAGCAGCAGGTCCGCGTCGTCGGGAACGCCGCCGTCGGCCCGTCCGGACTCGGGACCGGAGAACAGCACCAGAACGGCCGCTTCGCGTTGATTGCGACGCAGGGATGCGGTAGCCCGGGACGCCGCCACCATGGCCAGCATGTCGGCCGGCAGCCGCCGCCGGACCGCGTCGGGCACCCGGTCCACGTTGTCGACCAACGGGCGCAGCCAGGACGGGCCGACCTCGGGCGTCAGGGCAACCCCAGCGTTCACCGGCGCCTCCTTGTCGGGCTGGACGGGTGCACCTGCCCGCCATCTCTCCAACCGCTCACCACGCCTTATCTCCGACCGCGGCCGCTATCTCCTCGGCGCTGGCGAAAGCGCGCGGCAGGGTCTGGGCCACGCTACCGTCCGGCCGCAACAGCACTGTCGCGGGCATCACATTCGCCACCCGCAATGCTGCCGCCACCTTACGGCGGCCGTCCTGCAGGGTCGGCAATCGAACACCCAGATCGGCCAACCGCAGCAACGCGGCCGCCTCATTCTCGTCCTGATGCACCGTCACCACCATGACGTCGGGCCCGACCCGTTGTTGATATTCGGCCATCGCGGGCAGTTCGGCGATGCACTCCGCACACCAGTACGCCCAGAGATTGAGCAGCACCCGCCGCCCGGCCAGCGCCCGGGCCACGTCGACTGCCGAACCGTCGGCCGCGCATTCCACCGCCACGCCGCTCAGTGCCGGTGAGCCCGGGCCGTCACCGGCGACCGGGCAGGGCGGCAGGTTGGCGCGTCGCCGCGGCCCGGCCAGTGCCGCGGCGGTGTCGGCATCGCGGTGGTCTCGCGCCGCGGGCGCCTGTTGGGTTGCGGTGCTTGGGGAGTCGTCGCGCAGTTGGGCGACCAGCGCCACGATGAGGGTGGCGACCACCGCCAGGACCGCGATGGTCCAGCGGGTTGAGGTCAGTCGCGAGGTCACAGGCCGGCAAGGGCCAGCAGATGCTCGGTTTCGGGGCCCTGGACAAGAGCTGCGGCCAGCAGCGGCTCGGTGGGGCCGAGTCCGAAGGAAGGGCAGTCTTTGGCGAGCACGCAGACACCGCACGCGGGCTTACGGGCATGGCACACCCGGCGGCCGTGAAAGATCACCCGGTGGCTGAGCACGGTCCACTCCTTGCGTTCGATCAGTTCGCCGACCGCGTGTTCGACCTTTACCGGGTCGGTTTCGGCGGTCCAGCGCCAGCGCCGCACCAATCGCCCGAAATGGGTGTCGACGGTGATCCCGGGGACGCCGAAGGCGTTCCCGAGGATCACGTTGGCGGTCTTGCGTCCAATCCCCGGCAGCGTCACCAGTTCGACCATGGTGGCGGGCACCTCGCCGTCGAACCGCTCGACCAGAGCTTGCCCGAGGCCGATCAACGCGTTCGCCTTGTTACGGAAGAAACCAGTGGGGCGAATGAGGTTTTCCAGCTCGGTGCGGTCCGCTTTGGCGTAGTCGAGCGCCGTCCGATATTTCGCGAACAACGCCGGCGTCGTCAGGTTCACCCGTTTGTCGGTGCTTTGCGCCGAGAGGATGGTCGCCACCGCGAGCTGGAGCGGATTGGTGAAGTCCAATTCGCAGTACACATGCGGAAAGGCTTGTGCCAGTTGACGATTCATCCGCCGGGCGCGGCGCACCAAGGCGGTGCGGGTTTCAGAGGACCAACGCTCGGCGACGTCGGCGGCGGGCGTGGCTGGTGTAGGCCGGGTAGGCCCGGACGACTTTGCCGCTGTCACCTACGACAGAGTACTGATTTCGTGATCTGACCGAGACCTCGTGTTGATGCAAGGCCATGTTTACTCTCCTTGTGTCGTGGTTGCTGGTGGCGTGCGTTCCGGCGTTGCTGATGCTGACCACCCTCGGCCTTGGTCGGCTAGAGCAAGCGCTTTCCTGCGATACCGTGACCGCTTCGGACGTTGCCGAGTTTCTCGAACAAGCTCAGGCCGTCGATGTGCACCGGCTGGCCCGCGAGGGCATGCCGGAGGCGCTGGCTTATCTGCATCGACGCCAGGCGCCGGCCCTGACCGAGGCCCCCACAACCAGGGCCCTCACCGGCAAGCATCACGCCGATCCGTACCGCGCTGCCCCCCGACACATCCATTCCCGGGTTCAGGCGACTCGACACGTCAATCGTGTGTAGCGTTGGCACGTCGTACCGATTGGCCTAACCTGTACACCGGCGCTGGTCAAGAGGGACGGCCTGCCCGTATCACTTCGTTGGAAAGCTGAAGAGGCAACGTGGACGAGATCCTGGCAAGGGCAGGAATCTTCCAAGGGGTTGAGCCCAGCGCGGTCGCGGCACTGACCAAGCAGCTGCAGCCCGTTGACTTCCCCCGCGGACACACGGTTTTCGCTGAAGGTGAGCCGGGCGATCGGCTGTACATCATCGTCGCGGGCAAGGTGAAGATCGGGCGCCGCTCGCCGGATGGCCGGGAGAACCTGCTGACCATCATGGGCCCGTCCGACATGTTCGGCGAGTTGTCGATCTTCGACCCCGGGCCGCGAACATCCAGCGCGACCACCATCACCGAAGTGCGGGCGGTCTCGATGGACCGCGACGCGCTGCGGGCGTGGATCGCCGATCGTCCGGAAATCGCCGAGCAACTGCTGCGGGTGTTGGCCCGCCGGTTGCGGCGCACCAACAACAATCTGGCCGACCTCATCTTCACCGACGTGCCCGGCCGGGTGGCCAAGCAGCTGCTGCAGCTCGCCCAGCGTTTCGGCACCCAGGAGGGCGGCGCGATGCGGGTCACCCACGACCTCACTCAGGAGGAGATCGCCCAGCTGGTCGGGGCTTCGCGGGAGACGGTGAACAAGGCGCTGGCCGACTTCGCGCACCGCGGCTGGATCCGGTTGGAGGGCAAGAGCGTGCTGATCTCCGACTCCGAACGCCTGGCGCGCCGCGCTCGCTAGCTCCGCCGAGCAGACGCAGACTCGCATCACCGCCGCGATTCGTGTGCGATTCTGCGTCTTCTCGCGCTACGGAGCTCGCAGATAGTCCAGTTGCACTTGCACCGACCATTCTGCGGCATCCCAGAGCTTCTCGTCGACGTCGACATAGACGTGTTCGACGACCTGGCGGGTGGTGGCATCGTCGCCGAGGTCCCGCAGCGCCGAGCGCACCTGCGCGAGCCGCTCCTGCCGGTGCGCGAGGTACCCCTGCGCGACGGCCGCGACATCGGTCAATTCCGGCCCGTGCCCGGGCAGGACGGTCCGCTGACCCAGACCGCGCAGCCGATGCAGCGATTCCAGGTAGTCGGTCAGGCTGCCGTCGTCCTTGTCCAGAACAGTGGTGCCGCGGCCCAGCACGCTGTCGGCCGTCAGCACCGCATCGTCGAGGAGGAACGACAGCGAGTCGGCGGTGTGACCCGGGGTCGCCAGCACCGTGATCTCCAGCCCGGCGGCCTCGATCACTTCGCGATCGCCCAGCACCCCGTGATCGCCGCGCAGAAATTGCGGGTCCGCGGCGCGTACCGGCGCCCCAGTCAGCTCGACCAGCTTGTCGATGCCGTCGGTATGGTCGCCGTGGCGATGGCTGATCAGCACCAGCGCGATACGGCCCAGCGCGGCGATCCGGGCGAGGTGCTCGTCGTCGCCCGGCCCAGGGTCGACGATGACCAACTCGTCACTGCCCGGTCCGCACAGCACCCAGGTGTTGGTGCCCTCCAGCGTCATCAGCCCGGGATTGTCGGCTACCAGCACCGATGCCGTGCCGGTGACCGGCCGCAGCCGGCCGTAGGCGGGATGGGTCAGCGGCGCGGTCACGGCCGCTGGCCGACCTCCACGATCAGCTCGACTTCGACGGGTGCGCCCAGCGGCAACTCGGATACGCCGACAGCCGAACGCGCGTGCGCGCCGTTGTCGCCGAACACCTCGGCAAGCAGGTCCGAGGCTCCGTTGATGATGCTGGGCTGACCGTGGAAGCCCGGCGCGGAGGCGACGAACCCGACCACCTTGACCACCCTCGTCACCGCGTCCAGACCCACCAGTGAATTCACCGCCGCCAGCGCGTTGAGCGCACACATGCGCGCCGCGGCCTTGGCTTCCTCCGGCGTGATGTCGGCACCCACCTTGCCCGTGCAGGCCAGCTTTCCGGCCTCGAAGGGCAACTGCCCCGAGGTGTAGACGAGGTTGCCGGTGCGCACCGCCGGCACGTAGGCCGCCAGCGGCGCCACCATCTCCGGGAGCGTGATGCCCAGTTGCGCGAGCCGGGATTTTGCGTCCATTACTTCGGGCGCTTCAGGTAGGCGACGTGCTGCTCGCCGGTTGGCCCCGGCAACACCGCGACGAGCTCCCAGCCGTCGGCTCCCCACTGGTCGAGGATCTGTTTGGTGGCGTGCGTGAGCAGCGGAACCGTCGCGTACTCCCATGCGGAGGGTTGGGTCATGACGGCAGCTTATCCGCCCCCGTTGACGAGCTCCGGCCAGCCCGGCGGCCGAGCGAAGTGGTGGGGCTAGCATGCGATGGTGGCGAACACACCTCACGACGGTCCTTCCGTCGGCTGGCCGTCGCGCCTGTCGAAGGCCCGCTTGCACTTTGTCACCGGCAAAGGCGGCACCGGGAAATCCACCATCGCGGCCGCACTGGCGCTGACACTGGCAGCCGGAGGCCGCAAGGTGCTGCTCATCGAAGTCGAAGGGCGCCAAGGGATTGCGCAGCTCTTCGATGTCCCGCCGCTGCCCTATCAAGAGGTCAAGATCGCGACCGCCGAGCGCGGCGGGCAGGTGAACGCACTGGCAATCGATATCGAGGCCGCGTTCCTGGAATACCTCGACATGTTCTACAACCTGGGCATCGCGGGCCGGGCAATGCGACGTGTCGGTGCCATCGAGTTCGCGACGACGATCGCGCCCGGCCTTCGCGATGTGCTGCTGACGGGCAAGATCAAGGAAACGGTGGTCCGCCTCAACAAGGGGACCAAGAACCCGGCCTACGACGCGATCGTCGTCGACGCACCGCCGACGGGCCGCATCGCGCGCTTTCTGGACGTCACCAAGGCGGTCTCCGATCTGGCCAAGGGCGGGCCGGTGCATTCGCAGGCCGAAGGGGTGGTGAGGTTGCTGCACTCCGATCAGACCGCTATCCATCTGGTGACGCTGCTGGAAGCGCTGCCGGTGCAGGAGACCCTGGAGGCGATCGAGGAGCTTGCCGAGATGCAATTGCCGATCGGCAGCGTCATCGTCAACCGCAATATTCCGGCCTACCTGAGTGCCGAGGACCTCGCGAAGGCCGCCGAGGGCGATGTCGACGCCGACGCGGTGCGGTCCGGTTTGGCAATGGCCGGAATCGAGCTGGCGGCACCGGATTTCGCCGGTCTGCTGACTGAGACGATCCAGCACGCCAGCCGAATCAGTGCACGCGCCGAAACCGCGCAGCAACTTGACGCCTTGCATGTTCCGCGGCTGGAATTACCGACGATTTCCGATGGTGTCGACTTGGGCAGCTTGTATGAGCTTTCGGAATCGCTTGCGCAGCAGGGAGTTCGATGAGCACTGTACCGAAAACCCTTGATATGGCCGCGATCCTGGCCGATACGTCCAATCGGGTTATCGTATGCTGCGGAGCCGGCGGTGTGGGCAAGACCACAACTGCCGCGGCAATTGCCTTGCGCGCAGCCGAATATGGCCGCACCGTCGTCGTCCTGACGATCGACCCGGCCAAGCGGCTGGCCCAGGCCCTGGGTATCGACGACCTGGGTAACACACCGCAACGGGTGCCATTGGCCCCGGAGGTGCCCGGCGAGTTGCACGGGATGATGCTCGACATGCGGCGCACCTTCGACGAGATGGTGGTCCAATACTCCGGATCCGAACGCGCACAATCGATTCTGGACAACCAGTTCTACCAGACCGTCGCCACATCACTTGCCGGCACCCAGGAGTACATGGCCATGGAGAAGCTGGGCCAGCTCCTGGCGCAGGATCGCTGGGATCTGGTCGTGGTGGACACCCCGCCGTCGCGCAACGCGCTGGACTTCCTGGACGCGCCAAAACGCTTGGGCAGCTTCATGGATAGCCGGTTGTGGCGGCTGCTGCTGGCGCCGGGCAGAGGTATCGGCCGGCTGGTGACGGGTGTTATGGGTTTGGCTATGAAGGCGATGTCTACGGTGCTCGGTTCGAAGATGCTGAGCGATGCCGCCGCATTCGTGCAATCGCTGGACGCCACATTCGGGGGTTTCCGGGAGAAGGCCGACCGAACTTATGCGTTGCTCAAACGGCGCGGTACCCAGTTCGTGGTGGTGTCTGCGGCCGAGCCCGATGCGCTGCGTGAGGCGTCGTTCTTCGTCGACCGGCTGACCGAAGAAGGCATGCCGCTGGCGGGGCTGGTGTTGAACCGCACTCACCCGATGCTGTGCGCGTTACCCGTCGAGCGGGCCATCGACGCGACCGAAACGTTGGAGGAGCAGCACGGCGAGTCGGAGGTGGCGTCGCTGGCGGCAGCGGTGCTGCGGATCCATGCCGACCGCGGGCAGACGGCCAAGCGAGAGATCCGGCTGCTGTCCCGGTTCACCGGGGCCAATCCACACGTGCCCGTCGTCGGGGTCCCGTCGCTGCCGTTCGACGTCTCCGACCTGGATGCGCTGCGTGCCCTCGCCGACCAGATCGCTCCCGTCGGCGACGAAGCGGCCCGCGCCACAGGCCGCTGAGAAGCCGGCCCGCGGCATCGAGTGTGTGCCGAGGGCGTCGACCGTGAATCCGGGGCGCGGCCAGTTGAGTCTGAGCCGGATATTTCCGCCCCTGCCGCACACTGGACGCCTACGACTCACAGTCGACGCCTACGACTCCCAGCAGATTCGCGAAACCGGCCCCCACCGCGCCGAACAACGCTACAGTGAGAAAACCGCGCTATTACGCACGCGCCAGTTCCTATTGGGCACAAGACAATTAGAGCCAGGGACGCCGACTCAGTAACAAAATCGTAATGGGGAACAAGGGGCCGGCCGGCTCGCCTGCACCCCCTATCCGAGAGCCTTAACCGACGCTGCGACGCTTGCGCTTGTCGAGGTAGTCCGACCACGAGACCACCTCAGGATGCTGCTTGAGCAGTGCTCGGCGCTGACGCTCGGTCATGCCGCCCCACACCCCGAACTCGACCTTGTTGTCAAGTGCGTCGGCCGCGCATTCCTGCATTACCGGACAGTGACGGCAGATCACCGCGGCTTTGCGCTGCGCGGCGCCACGGACGAAGAGTTCGTCCGGGTCCGTCGCCCTGCACAGCGCTTTTGACACCCAGTTGATCCGTTCCTCCGCATCGGCGCTGCGGAGGAGGTTTTGCGCCGACGTGAGGTTTGTCCTTCGAGCGGCCGGACGTGTTCCTGACACGAGCTGATCCCTTCCTCCCGGCCGCTAGCCGCGACCGCCCTCCTCGGGTACCAGCCGATGTTGCGACCTAAGACACACTGTGCACATCGGTGTTACCTGAATCTCACTGCGCTTATAAGTTAGGTGGTCAGGTGGCAATTGCGCAACAGTCTGATAACGCTTTTTTTGGGACGCGCGTCCCGACTTCTGGCGATCGGCCGGGGGAAAAGCACCCCCTCGGTCCCCGATTAGGTCCCTGACCTGTGACGCACGCGCAAAATAAGCGCCGGGGCGGCGCGGGCGCCGCCGTCACCGCTTTCCTAAGAATTTTTTTCAGTCTCACGGCGCGGGGGCGTGACAAGGGGCCGCTACTGTAGTACGCATGTCCGATCGCCCCCCGGTGGCGCTTACCCTGCTCAAGCTCGCGGGCTGTTGTGTGTTGGCCAGCGTCGTGGCCACGGCACTGATGTTCCCCTTCGCAGGCGGGCTGGGGCTGATGTCCAATCGCGCTTCTGAGGTAGTGGCGAACGGCTCGGCTCAGCTCCTTCAGGGCGAGGTTCCGGCCGTGTCGACCATGGTCGACGCCAAGGGCAACACCATCGCGTGGCTGTACTCGCAGCGCCGGTTCGAGGTGCCTTCCGACAAGATCGCCAACACCATGAAGTTGGCGATCGTCTCCATCGAGGACAAGCGCTTCGCCGACCACAACGGCGTCGACTGGAAAGGCACCCTCACCGGACTCGCCGGCTATGCCTCCGGGGATCTCGACACTCGCGGCGGTTCCACCATCGAGCAGCAGTACGTCAAGAACTACCAACTCTTGGTCACCGCCCAAACCGACGCCGAGAAGCGGGCAGCCGTCGAGACCACTCCGGCGCGCAAGCTGCGCGAGATCCGGATGGCGCTCACCCTGGACAAGACCTTCACCAAACCCGAGATTCTGACCCGGTACCTGAACCTGGTGTCGTTCGGCAACAACTCCTTCGGTGTGCAGGACGCGGCGCAGACGTACTTCGGCATCAACGCCTCGGATCTGAACTGGCAACAGGCAGCGCTGCTGGCGGGCATGGTGCAATCGACCAGCGCGCTGAATCCCTACACCAACCCCGAGGGCGCGCTGGCCCGGCGCAACCTGGTCCTCGACACCATGATCGAGAACATCCCGCAAGAGGCCGACGCATTGCGTGCCGCCAAGGCGCAGCCGCTGGGAGTGTTGCCGCAACCCAACGAATTGCCCCGCGGCTGCATTGCCGCCGGTGACCGTGCCTTCTTCTGCGACTACGTCCAGGAGTACCTGTCCCGCGCCGGGATCAGCAAGGACCAGCTGGCCAAGGGCGGCTACCTCATCCGCACCACACTGGACCCCGACGTCCAGGTCCCGGTCAAGGCGGCGGTCGACAAATTCGCTCCCCCGAACCTGGCCGGCATCTCCAGCGTGATGAGCGTCATCGCACCGGGCAAGGATTCACACAAGGTGCTGGCGATGGCCAGCAACCGCAAGTACGGCCTGGACACCGAAGCCGGTGAAACCATGCGGCCCCAGCCGTTCTCACTCGTCGGGGATGGCGCGGGTTCCATTTTCAAGATCTTCACCACGGCCGCAGCGCTCGACATGGGTATGGGCATCAACGCCCAACTCGACGTGCCACCCCGATTCCAGGCCAAAGGGCTGGGCAGCGGCGGAGCCAAAGGCTGTCCCAAGGACACCTGGTGCGTGATCAACGCCGGCAATTACCGCGGATCGATGAACGTGACCGACGCGCTGGCCACCTCCCCCAACACCGCCTTTGCCAAGCTGATCTCGCAGGTCGGGGTGAGCCGCACGGTCGACATGGCCATCAAGCTCGGCCTGCGGTCCTACGCCAATCCCGGCACCGCGCGTGACTACAACCCCGACAGCAACGAGAGCCTGGCCGACTTCGTCAAACGCCAGAACATCGGGTCGTTCACCCTGGGTCCGATCGAGGTCAACGCACTGGAACTGTCCAACGTCGCGGCCACGCTGGCCTCCGGCGGCGTGTGGTGCCCGCCGAACCCGATCGACAAGCTGATCGACCGCAACGGCAACCAGGTTTCCGTCACCACCGAGACCTGCGAACAAGTGGTGCCCGAGGGTCTGGCCAACACCCTGGCCAACGCGATGAGCAAGGACGCCGTGGGTAGCGGCACGGCAGCCGGCTCGGCCGGCGCCGCGGGCTGGGACCTGCCGATGTCGGGTAAGACCGGCACCACCGAGGCGCACCGCTCCGCCGGGTTCGTGGGTTTCACCAATCGCTACGCGGCGGCGAACTACATCTACGACGACTCGACGTCGCCGACGGATCTGTGTTCCGGCCCACTGCGCCATTGCGGCAACGGTGACCTCTACGGCGGCAACGAGCCGGCCCGGACGTGGTTCACCGCCATGAAGCCGATCGCCAACAACTTCGGCGAGGTGCACCTGCCGCCCACCGATCCGCGGTATGTCGAAGGATCGGCGGCCTCCCGGGTGCCGAGCGTGGCCGGGCTGGATGTGGACCAGGCGCGCCAGCGCCTACGGGACGCCGGTTTCCAGGTCGCCGACCAACCCAACTCGGTCAACAGCAGCGCCAAGTACGGCGAAGTGGTCGGAACCTCGCCCAGCGGCCAGACCATTCCGGGTTCGATCGTCACGATCCAAATCAGTAACGGCATCCCGCCGCCACCGCCGCCGCCGCCGGAGGACGGGCCGCCGGCTCCGATCGGTTCGCAGGTTATCGAGATCCCCGGGCTGCCGCCGATCACCATTCCACTGCTGGCTCCGCCGCCGCCTCCGTAGGGTTGTTGCGCTAGACACAAGCGATCAGTCGGCGACCGGCAGTAGGCTGCCTGCATGGCTGTTTCGCCCGTCCTGTTACGCACCGGTGCCGTCGCGCTCGGCTCGATCGTCGCCGGGATCGGTTACGCGGCGCTCATCGAACGCAACGCGTTCGTGCTGCGCGAGATCACCATGCCCGTGCTGAGTCCTGGGTCCACACCGCTGCGGGTCCTACATATCAGCGACCTGCATATGCTGCCCGGCCAGCGCCGTAAACAGGCCTGGCTGCGCGAGCTGTCCAGCTGGGAACCCGACCTGGTGGTCAACACCGGCGACAATCTGGCGCATCCCAAGGCGGTGCCGGCAGTGGTGCAGGCCCTGGGCGACCTGCTGCACCGGCCGGGCGTCTTCGTCTTCGGTAGCAACGACTACTTCGGGCCGCGCCTGAAGAACCCGGCCAATTACCTGATCAACCCGGGCCACCGCGTCCACGGCGAACCGCTGCCGTGGCAGGATCTGCGAGCGGCGTTCACCGAGCGCGGCTGGCTCGACCTCACCCATAACCGTCGCGAATTCGAGGTGGCGGGGCTGCATATCACCGCAGCCGGCGTGGACGACCCCCACATCGATCGGGACCGCTATGACACGATCGCGGGCCCGGCGAGCCCGGTCGCCAACCTGCGGCTGGGACTGACCCACTCACCGGAGCCTCGGGTGCTGGACCGCTTCGCCGCCGACGGCTATCAGCTGGTGATGGCCGGCCACACCCACGGCGGACAGCTGTGCCTGCCGTTCTACGGGGCCCTGGTCACCAACTGTGGGCTGGACCGGACGCGGGCCAAAGGGGCATCCCAGTGGGGCGCGACCATGCGGCTGCATGTCTCCGCCGGCATCGGGACTTCGCCGTTCGCGCCGGCGCGGTTCTGCTGCCGGCCGGAAGCGACCCTGTTGACATTGATCGCCAGCCCCATGGGCGGCCGGGACTCGAACAGGAACCTGGGCCGTTCGCAGCCCAAGGTCTCGGTGCGTTGAACGACCGGACCCGCATCGCCGTCCGCAGCCTGTCCCGCGATTGGACAGACAACGCGATCAGGCTGATCGAGGCTGATGCCCGGCGCAGCGCCGACACCCACCTGCTGCGCTACCCCCTGCCGTCGGCCTGGTGCGCCGATGCTGACGTCGCGCTGTATCTGAAGGACGAGACCACACACATCACCGGCAGCCTCAAACACCGGCTGGCGCGGTCGTTGTTTCTGTATGCGCTGTGCAACGGCTGGATCGGGGAGAACACCACGGTGGTCGAGGCGTCGTCGGGTTCGACAGCGGTATCGGAGGCCTACTTCGCGTCGCTGCTGGGCCTGCCGTTCGTCGCGGTGATGCCGGCGGCGACCAGCGCCGCCAAGGTAGCACTCATCGAATCGCAAGGCGGCCGTTGCCATTTCGTGGAGAATTCCAGTCAGGTCTACGCCGAGGCGGAACGCGTCGCAGCCGAAACCGGCGGTCATTATTTGGACCAGTTCACCAATGCCGAGCGCGCCACCGACTGGCGCGGCAACAACAACATCGCCGAGTCGATCTTCGCGCAGATGCTCGAGGAGAAGCACCCCGTCCCGGACTGGATCGTGGTCGGTGCCGGAACCGGCGGAACCTGCGCGACGATCGGGCGCTACATCCGCTATCGGCGGCACGCGACCCGGTTGTGTGTCGTGGACCCGGAAAATTCGGCGTTCTTCCCCGCATACGCCGAAGGTCGGTCCGACGTCGTGATGTCCGCGTCGTCGCGGATCGAGGGCATCGGCCGGCCGCGGGTCGAGCCGTCGTTTCTGCCCAGCGTGGTCGACCGCATGGTGTCGGTCCCCGACGCCGCGTCGATCGCGGCCGCCCGCCACGTCAGTAGCGTGCTGGGACGCCGGGTGGGGCCGTCCACGGGCACCAACCTGTGGGGAGCGTTCGGCTTGCTCGCCGAGATGGTCGCCGACGGCGGCAGCGGCTCGGTGGTCACCCTGCTCGCCGACAGCGGCGACCGCTACGCCGACACCTACTTCGACGACGACTGGGTCGGTGCGCAGGGGCTCGATCCGAGCGGTCCGGCCCGGGCCTTGGTCGAGTTCGAACGCTCCTGCACCTGGGACCCTGAGCCGGCGGTTTGGCGAGTCGACGGGCGGGTGCGATAGGCTGTCGTGGCTTCAAGCGGGGTGTGGCGCAGCTTGGTAGCGCGCTTCGTTCGGGACGAAGAGGCCGTGGGTTCAAATCCCGCCACCCCGACTCGACAACGGCGTTCCGGCGCCTATGCGGTAACCAGGCTATTCGTGGCGAGCGGTGTTCCGAAGTAACCGACATCGGGATCGACGACGACAGTCTTGGCTTGGCCTTGGCGCGCCAGGACGTCGAGGGCCATCTGCTCGAACGAGATCTTCTCCGGCCCGCCGACATTCTCGATGCCACCCAGCGGCTTGCCTTCCGCCACCCTGGCCACCGCAGCCGCGAGGTCGGCGGCGGCGATCGGCTGGATCAGCGCGTCCGGGACGCGCACTTCGTCGCCGACCGTCATCGACGCCACGATGGCGTCGGTGAACTCCGCGAACTGGGTGGCCCGCACGATCGAGTAGGGCAGCCGCGCTTCTTCGATGAGCTTCTCCTGGGCGACCTTCGCCCGCAGGTAACCGCTGTCGGGCAGCTGATCGCAGCCGACGATCGACACCGCGACGTAGTGCCCGACGCCGGCCGCCCGCGCGGCGGCCACCAGGTTGGTGGTCGACTTCGTGAAGAACTCCATCACCGGATCGTCGTCGAAGGAGGGTGAGTTCGACACGTCGACAACGACGTCGGCCCCGCTCAGAGCGTCGGCGAGGCCCGCTCCGGTCAGCGTGTTGACACCGGTGCTGGGCGATGCCGCCACCGTCTGGTGACCGTGTTCCCGCAGCTTCTCGACCACTTGCGACCCCAGGATGCCCGTGCCACCAATCACCACGACCTGCATCGCTTCCCCCTTTTCCAAAGATGCCGATACCGTTTAGATGACGTGCGCATGGGCCAGCGCGAACAGTAGCGCGACCCAGCCCGCGGAGATCGCCAGCCCGGCGATCGCCAGTCCCCGGCCCTCTTCGGGATTCTTGATCTGAACCAATGCGGTGACGGCGCAAACGACGCTCAACACCAGCGCCCCCACGACGCTGAACGCGAACGCCGCCGACGCATAGCCGTTGGTGGCACGCTCCGGCGCGGCGCCGGCAACCGACAGTGGGCGGGTGGTTGTCATCTCGGCTGTATCCCTTCGTCGCCGCGTGTCACTGCCGACGAGCATCCGAGCCGGCGCTTGGAAGATTCTCAACGGATTCTTGGAGCCGTGGCCGGAACCGCACTCTGGTTCCATGGCGGGGCGCCAGCATGATGGAGCGGCGCACGATGCGCTCGGGCAGGTCGTCGACGGCACTGAAGTCGCCCTCGCGCAACAGTAGGTGCACCACGGTGACCAGCTCTCGAATCGAAAAAGCCGCTCCCAGACAACGTTTCACGCCACCACCGAACGGCACCCAGGCGTAGGTTTGCGGGTGCACCCCGAGGAATCGGTCGGGCCGGAACTCGTTGGGATGGTCATAGACATCGGGATTGCGGTTGATGGCGATGATGTGGACGACGATGCGCGTCCCGGCATCCACGAGGTAGTCGCCGATGCGAAATGGTTGGGCGGCAACGCGTGCCGTGACTGGCGCGGGCGGCCGTATCCGCAACGTCTCGTTGATCACCGCCGTGGTGAACGCGTCCGCACCGCTGACGGCTTCGTCTCGCACTCGCCGCAGCGCCTCGGGATGGTGCAGCAAGAGATCGAATACCCAGGCCAGCGTGGTCGCGGTGGTTTCGTGGCCGGCCAGCATCAAGGTGATCAAATCGTCGCGAATCTCGTTGTCGGACAATCCTTTACCATCCTCGCCGCGCGCGCACATCAGCAATGCCAGGATGTCGCGTTGCTCGGTCAAGCTCGGGTCGTCGCGCCGTCGGGCGATCAGCGGCATGACGACGTCGTCGATCTCCCGAAAGGCCCGGGCCCGCGATGGCCACACGCGTAATGTGCCCAAGCGCCGAAGTGCGTAGCGAACCGTCAACTGCTCCGAGACACCGAGGTTCAGCAGACGTTCGAACGGCCGGCCCAATCGCCGCACCTCGTCGGGATCGCGCACACCGAAAACCACCTTGACGATCACGTCCAGCATCAGCGCCCGCGCCGCCGGCAGCAGCGCGAACGGACGGTCGACGGGCCAACTGCGCATAGCCGCGCGGGTGGAGTCTTCGATGATCGGCACGTAACCGTTGAGGGCGGCTCCATGTAACGGGGGTGTCAGGAGTTTGCGGCGCCGCAGATGCTCCGGCTCCTCCTGCACAAACATCGACCCGGACCCGTAGATCGCCGCCGCGGGGCCCACGCCCTCGCCGCCGAGCAGGACGTCGGCGGGAGCGGTGAAAACCTCTTTCACCAGCGCCGGATCGGACACGATCGCGACGTCTCCCAAGGTGAGGATCGGCATCGTCATGATCGGGCCGTAGCGGCGGATCAGCCGCAGCATCCGGCGTTCCCCGCCCACCAGATAGGCAACCGCATACGCCGCCGCACAAGCCGTACGAAACGGGCGCGGGGCCGGCAGCCCCGGTGGCCGGCGGTTCACGTCCGGTGGGCCGGCCAAATCACGCTCCGAATCGGGCTCCAAATCTGGTGAAGCAGCCACGCCCACGACACAACACGGCGCCGCCGGCCAGGTCAAGACCGGCCGAGCCGGTCACACACAGTCGGCGCACACCGGAAGCTCGCCGGCCGAACTGCGCAACCGGCTGCGGTGCTGCACCAGGAAACAACGTGAGCATGTGAATTCGTCGGCACGCTGGGGAATCACCGCTACCGATAGTTCTTCACCGGAAAGATCCGCACCCGGCAGTTCGAAGAATGGCGCCTCGTTCGGATCGTCGTCGGCGACGGCAGTGGACAATTTGGGCAGGACTGGTGTCAGTTCGCGCAGAACCGAACCGTCCGCGGTCTCGGCGTCGGACACACGGCGTGCATCGTAATCGCTAGCGGTCGGCATGGTGCGTTCCTTCCTGCGCAGTGACCGGGTTTCACCTGCTGTGGTCACCCCGTGGCAGAGTCAATACCCCATTCGGATATCGGCCACACCTGTCAACAGAAAGAAATTGCCGACGCTTGCAAGGCGCGTCGATCGATAGTCAACTCTCCAAAGAGGCCGACTCAGCGGGCCGGGATTTCCATCCCGTGCCAGCCGTTGGGCATGGTTTGGGGCTCCCCGGATCCATAAGCCGGGATTCGGCTGCGTGAGACTGCCAGCCCGAACCAGGGCGACATGACGGCCACCACCAGGATCACCGCGGCCACCACCTCATGCCCAGTTGCCAGCAGCACCAGGCCGGCGACGAGTCCGACTGCCCAGATGCCCGCGGCCACCAAACCGGGCACGTTGGCGCCGCGCTCGCCGGCCATCGACCGCGGCGTGCGGCCAGCACAAACGGCGCTACTTTCGGTGTCAAGCATGGTCAACTCCCCAGCTATATCGGTGTGGCCACCACCATAGCCTATGGAAACTATTTCCACATCGTCTAATCTGTAATCGTTCTGCCGGATGGCTGTGAGGTCGCTGCCAATGACTACCCAGCGTCCTGTGGCCCTCAAACCGGGTGGCCGGCCACATACCGGGGTATCACTGGTCGGTGAGTGATACCGCCTTGCTGGTCATCGACATGTTCAACGACTACCGCCATCCCGACGCCGAACAGCTGGCGACCAACGTCGCGGCCATCATCGATCCGCTCGTGGGGCTGGTGGGCGACGCCGAACACAACCGCGGCGTCGATCTGATCTATGTCAACGACAACCACGGCGACTTCACCGCCGACCATCGTGCCATCATTTCGGCCGCGCTGGATGGCGAGCGTCCTGACCTGGTCAAACCGCTGGTGCCGAAGGCCGGCTGCCGAATCATCACCAAGGTGCGCCACAGCGTGTTCTATGCCACCGCACTGGAGTATCTGCTGGATCGGCTGAAGACCCGGCGCATCGTGCTTGCCGGTCAAGTCACTGAGCAGTGCATCCTCTATAGCGCGCTCGACGGCTACCTGCGCCACTACGACGTCGTGGTCCCGGCCGATGCCGTCGCGCACATCGACGAGGAGCTCGGCGCCGCCGCGCTGAAGATGATGGAACGCAACATGAGCGCCACGTTGCTGCCCGCGGAGCGCTGTCTGCGGTGAGCGTTTGCGATCGGCCCAACCGGGGAATGCGGGCGCTCTAGCTTAGCTATTAGCCGAGAGGTAACCAGATGACACGACGTCAGTCCGAGAAAACCGAGTCCGACGTGGAGTTCGACCCACATGTCGCCAAGTCGCGAGCCGGCCGCGACGCCGAGGGCAGCTACGTCGGACGCGGCTCCGCCGACGACGACTTCGGCAGCGGAGAAACCGGCGCGGAGGCGCGCAGTCAAGAGGAGTGACCCGTCGGGGCTGTAGAAGCTGCTGGGCAACGATGTCCTCTTGCGCGGCCTTGGCCGCCTGCGCATACCGTGGCTCTGTTTTCGGCACTGCCGTGTCGAGTGTGCAATGACGGCTTTGAGAGTGTACGGAGGGCGGTAACCGCCCGCGATCGGCCGCCGTGACGGCACGGTCGGCGGCACCACCGCACAGTCGTACCCGCCAGCCGCCGACCCACCCGCACCGGCACGCGGTTTCCATCTGCCCACACCGGTACGCAGCCCCACGACCACTGTGAGCGACAAAATCGGTGCGGCGTCACACCAAAGTTGTCGCTATGAGGTGGGCAAACTGAGCACCGCCTAGGCCTGGGCCCGATGTGAACGATGTGATTGCGGCGGGCGCAGGGACCCGCGTTGACTAGAGCAACACCGTTTTCGAGGCCCGGTCCAGGTCCACCAGCAGCGCCCGATGATCCGAGATCGGCATCAGCTCGGCCGCCGCCGCGCCGGCACGAAGACCGGGATCGTCGGTCAGGATGTGGTCGAGTTGCCGGTCGGGGGCGGACGCCGGAAACGTCGCGGCCGTTGCCAACGGCCGCATCCGCGACCATCGGCGCACCGCGGCCGGAGTCAGGTTGAGGTCCCCGGTCAGCAGCCGCGGTCCGGGGAAGCCGCGCACGTCGTGAACCAGGCGGCGTAGCTGCCACCGGTTCCAGCCGGGCACGAACGACAAGTGGGTATTGGCCACCGTGATCGGCCCCAAGGGCGTATGCAGGCGAGCGATGACGGCCGCCCGCGGCTCCTCGTCAACGATCATCACCTTGTCCGGCCCGGGCAGATACATCGGGAAGCGCGCCGGAATGCGGGGCAATCGCACCACCTGCCAGCTGGCCGCAGGAAAGCGCGACAGCAGCGCGATGCCGTACGCCGCGGTCCCAGGTTGTTCATCGCCGGTTGCGGCCATCCACGTCGCACCGGGCGTGCCCGAGATCGCGGCCACAAACCGATGCGCCACCGCGCCCATGGCTTCGGCGGCCGCCGCGGTGAGGTCGGCCCGGCCCGATCGCGGCTGGTCGCAGTCCACTTCCTGCAACGCCAACACGTCGGGGTCGAGACGGCGCACGCAGTCGCACAACCGCTGCACCGCCACCCCGTCGCCGACCGTGCGGCCGTGCAGGATGTTGAAGGTCGCCACCCGCATGGCTACCGGTCGGCTAACGGCATGGCCGCGGCTCGGGCGCCTTTGCCCGGTGCCGCGGCCCGCAATGTTGTCGCCCGGCCAGGCGCCCTAGTTCGGCAAGGTCCCGCTCGGCGTGGCTTTGTCGGATGTAGATGGTCAGGTCGGCGACCCGCTGCGCATGGCGACCGTCCTCACACAGCGGTCCCGGCCCCAGGGCGCGGCCAGTCCGGGTGATGGCCTCGTCAACCGCGTGTTCCACGATGGCGCGGGCACGACGAGCCAGCAATTGCGCGGTGTCGGACCGGTCAAACGGATCACTGTCGATCCGCTCCGCGGCGCTGGCCAGGACCGCTTCTCCGGCGGCGAGCGCGGCGTCGACCGCGCCGAGATGCGCCAGCGCGTAGGCGTCGGCCGACTGGCTTCCGGCGCAGCGGTACAAGGGGTCGGCGACCCGGCGGGCGCCGCCCAGCCAGCACGCCGCCACTCCGATCGCGGCGTGCCAGAAACCGGGCCGGTTCGGGTAGGCGTCGGGTTCCCCCACCGCCATCGCATGGACGTTGCTGAACTGCACCGATCGGGTGTCGCTGCCGGCCATCCCGGGGTTCCACCAGGTGCTCGGCAAGGGTTTGACGACGGGGTCGGTGACGGTCACCGCGAACAGGCCCCGCTTGCCATCGTCCAGCACCGCGGTAACCAGCGCGTGCGTGCAGAACCCGGCGCCCGAACACCACAGCTTAATGCCGTTGAGGACATATTCGTCGCCGGCGATGCGGCTGGCCCGCAGCACCGCGTCGGCGGACTCGGCCACCCACACGCCCCACAGCTGACCTGGTTGCGGCGGCTTACCGCCCAACTCGTTGAGAATGGCGCCGGCGTCGACATGGGCTTCGGCGATGCGGGCCGCCGCGATGTCCTCCTCGGCCAACTGCGCCAGGCGCTGCCAGCGTTCGGCGGTGCGCCCCGAGGCCGGCAGCGGCAAGTCCAGCCGCCCCGACTCCAGCCAATGCTCCACCAGCCCAGCCGTCACGGGCGCACCCGCCCGTCGCGAACGAAAGTCACCACCGCGGCCCGTGCGTAGCAACTCGGCGCTATGGGTGACATACGTTGCTGATACCCGATTTCGGCGGGTGATTAAACGGCTGCCCGATAGTCCCCGGCAGTCACGGTCGGCCGGGTTGCCGACGACTCCGGCAGGGTATGCACTACCCACAATGACTGAGCCCACCAGCCGCACCGGCGGTGCCGAGTACCCGGGGCTGCGGGAATCGTTACGCCACGCCGCGTCAGCCCTCAAGGAACACGGGCCGCACTTCGCGTTGGCCGGCAGCTACGCGTTATGGGCTTATGGCGCACCGGAACCCAGTCACGACGTCGACATCGTGGTCGCCGAGGCCGACGTGGCGGCTGCGGCCGCCACGCTCGCCGACGCCGGTTTCTGTATCGAACGCCCACCGGAAGACTGGCTGCTCAAGGCGCGCAACGGCGAGTGGGTTGTCGACGTGCTACACCGGGTCAACGGTGAGCCGGTGCGGCCGGCGGACCTCGACGGCGCCGAAGAGCGTGTGGTGCTTGCCATTTCGATGCCGGTTTTGCCGCCCACGACGGTCTTCACCCAGAAGTTGCGCGCCATGACCGAACATCACTGCAACTTCGCCGACCTGATACCGGCCGCCCGCGCGGTGCGCGAACAGCTGGACTGGGACCACCTCGAGAAGGCCACCGACGACAACGATTTCGCGGCCGCATTCCTGATGCTGGCCGGCCGGCTCGGCCTACGCGGCTGAGAGCGTCACGTCTGCCCGCCGCCACTGGCGCCCAGCGTCCGCTGCATGTCCGGCTTCATCGCCGCCAGCTGGGCTCCCCAGTAGCCCCAGCTGTGCACGCCGTTGTTGTCGAGGTTGAACACGGCGTTGTGGCCGCCGGCAGCGGTATAGGCATCTTTGAACGCGAAATTGCTTTGCAGCACCACCTGTTCGATGACCTGTCCCGGGATACTGCCCTGGCCGATTTCGGAGGGGGTGCCATTACCGCTGTAGACCCACAGCCGGGTGTTGTTGGCGGCCAATCGTCCGGCCTGCACGGTGGGGTCGTTGCGCTGCCACCCGGGACCGCCCGTCGGTCCCCACATATCTTGCGGGTTGAACCCGCCTTCGTTGTTCATCGCCAATCCGATCAGCGTCGGGCCGTTTCCGCTGGACGGCGTCATATAGGCCGACAGCGAGGCGGCATAGGCGAACTGCTGCGGGTGATAGGCCGCCAAGATCATCGCCGACGACCCGGACATCGAGACGCCGACCACGGCGTTGCGGGTCGACCGCACCCCCCTGCTCGCCAGGTAAGCGGGCAATTCGCTGGTCAAGAAGGTTTCCCACTTGTAGGTCTGGCCGTTGGCCGATCCGTACCAGTCGGAGTAGAAGCTGGACCGCCCGCCGACCGGCGCCACCACCGATATGCCGGAACCCGCATATTCGTCGAAGGCGTTGGTCTCGATGTCCCAGCCGCTGCGGTCGTCGCGGGCGCGCAGGCCGTCGAGCAGATAAACGGCCGGGGCTCCGCCGGATTGGAACTCCACGGTGATGTTGTGGCCCATGCCCGCCGACGGCACTTGCAGAAACTCCGGCGCGGCCGCCCGCGCCTTCGGTTCGCCCCCGACCACACCCACCAGCCACGGCAGCGCGGCGGCCGTGACTGCGGCGACGGTTAATCGACGCTTCCAACGATTGTCCCGATTGTTCTGGGTGCCCATTCCCGGCTCCTTTCATCGCAGGATTGGTGTTCGCTCGCTCAGGTGCCGGGCCAAGCCGCGCCCTACCGACCAAACCGGGTTGCGGGTACCCCGGCCCGCAGGGTTTCAACCGCCGGAAGTGACGACGGCCGGGTCGATTCGGGGCCGATCCGAGGCGCCGAAAAATTCAGGGTTTGGGTATGCGGATGGGTGGGCACTTCCTGCGGCATGAATGCCTCTCGTATTGTCCGTCTCGTCGGTCCCGCGGCAGCCGCCGCAGGGGTCCTCAGCGCTACCGTCCTGCCGGCTACTGCCATCCCCACCGCCTCCGCCCAATCGTGCCCCGACGTCGAGGTGGTGTTCGCCCGCGGCACCGGCGAACCACCCGGTGTCGGCCCTACCGGACAGGCCTTCGTCGACGGCCTGCGCTCCCGTCTGGTCGCCCGCTCGATGGGCGTCTACGCGGTCAACTACCCCGCCAGCGACCAGTGGGACACCGGCGTCGACGGCGTCCGCGACGCCGGCGCACACGTCGTCTCCACCGCCGGCAGCTGCCCCAACACCAAAATGGTGCTCGGCGGTTACTCTCAGGGCGCGGCGGTGATGGGCTTCGTCACGTCCCCGGCGGTGCCGGACGGCGTCGACCCGGCGACCGTGCCCAAACCGCTGGCACCCGACGTCGCCAACCACGTCGCCGCCGTCGTGCTGTTCGGACCACCCAACGTTCGGGCCATGAACTTCCTCGGTGAGCCGCCGGTCACCATCGGCCCGGCCTACCAGGGCAAGACCATCAAGGTCTGCGCCCCCGAAGACCCGGTGTGCTCCGACGGCATGAACTTCGCCGCGCACAACACCTACGCCGACGACGGCGGCATGATCGGCAAGGGCGTCGACTTCGCCGCCAGCCGCCTGGGCGCAGGTCCCGGCGGACCCATGACCGTCGCGTCTCCGGGCGGCGGCTTCGGCAACTGACTCACGGCTGCCCGTTCCACCCGGTGACGCGGTGGGTGCGCCCAATGTGCCCCATCACCCCACAGCACCCACCGCGTCACACCGCGTCCCCCGACGGCGAGATGATCTGGCGTACCAGCCATTTCGCGTCATCGCGGATTAGCCGGCGCGCCAGTTCCGCCAGGATCCGCGGATGCCACGCGGCGCCGGCCAGCTGGCTGAGGTGGTCGAGAGCCACATCCACCCTGGCCAGTGCGCGGTGCATCCGGGAACTGCCGGCGCCAACCGGTTCCGGCAGCATCGTGGTAACCCGCACCCCGCTCTGGCCCAACTCGCCTTGCAGCGTCTGGGCGAAGTCTCTGAGAAAAGCCGCGCTGGCCCGGTACAGCGCCACATAGTGGTCCGAGTGATCCCAGCGAGCCGGGTGGGGCGATGCGGCTCTGGCCGGCGACACGGTCAAGATGATGCCGCCGCGGCCGTGCACAACCATCTCCTCGGCCAGCAGCCGAGCCAGTCTCATGGTCTGCCCGATGCCGGCCACCATCTCCTGCAGCACGTTTTCCAAGCTGTCGTCGGGGTCATAGCCGTCGACCGGTGAGTTCAGCGCGGCCGCCACCACGGGTTGCCGCGCCGCCCGCACCCGCCGGTACAACATGTCGGGCCGCTCGGCGAGCCGCGCGTCGACCTGGATCGGCTGAACGTTGGTGCCCAGACCGCTGAGAGCGTCCGCCGCCGTGTGGATCTCATCGACGGAGTCGACGACGATGAGGTCGTATCCGCGCCGGGCGAACTGGCTCGCAAAGGCGAAACCCACGCCGCTGCTGGCACCGGTGACCAGGGCCAACCCGCCGGGCGAGTTTTCGCCGCGCTGGTGCGGTCTTCGGTCACGCCAGTGTGGGTCACTACTGTGTGCGGCCGGGCGAATGGGTATGACCCTGTTATCAGTCAATGACACGTCCTCCACGCTTGCCGGTCCCGAGCGCCGGCATCCCCCAGCCCAGGTCCTACCCGGTGAAACCGCGGTTAAACATCGGTTCAGAACCCCCGCGGCGTGCCGTTTCCCAGATACCTCAGCCCGGCGGCGCGGATTCCTGCTGGATCCAGCAGGTTTCTGGTGTCCAGGACGACGGCCGCGGGCGCCTCCCGGGCAATGGAATACCAGTCCAGATCGCGAAATTGCGGCCACTCGGTGAGTACCAGGATGCCGTCGGCCGCCTTGGCGGCCCGGTAAGGTTCGTCGACGGCGGTGACCTCGGCCCGTTGCAGGATCACCGGGTCGATGTTGGCCAGCTGCGGGTCGTAAGCCATCACCTGTGCGCCCGCCCGGGCCAGCTCGGCGCACGCTGTCAACGCGGGAGAATCCCGGGTGTCGCTGGTCCTGGCCTTGAAGGTCAATCCGAGTGCGGTGATCCGGCAGCCGGACAACGGACGGCCCAGCGCGCGGCGCAGGGCGCCGGCAATCCGGTCGGCCTGCACGGCGTTGGTGACCCGGGCCGCCTCGACTTCGGCCAAGGACACGCCGTGACCGCGTGCGGTGTGCACCAGCGCCGCGGTGTCCTTGGGCAGACATGAGCCCCCCCACCCGGGGCCCGGCCGCAGGAATTCGGCTCCGATCCGGGGGTCGGCGCCCATGCAGCCGGTGACGTCCTCGATATCGGCGCCGACCCGAGTGCACAGCGCCGCCAGCGAGTTCGCGTAGGAAAGTTTCACCGCCAGAAAGGCGTTGCTGGCGTACTTGGCCAGCTCGGCGCTCTCCGGCGTCATCCGCAACACCGGCTCGGTCTCCGGGCCGTATGTCTCCCGAACACGTTGCGCCGCAACGTCGTCCAGGGTGCCGATGACCAGCCGGTCCGGATTCCGGAAATCGTGCACGGCATGTCCCTCGCGCAAGAACTCCGGTGTCGATACGACTCGAATACCGGTGCCGCGCAGTCGATTAGCCACTGTCGAGGTAGTCCCGACGGGCACCGTCGACTTCAGCGCGACGATGGCGCCGCATCGAAGGACAGCTGCGAGCCGGTCGACCACCGAGTGCACCGCGCCCAGATCCGCCTGTCCGTCGCCAGCGCTTGGCGTCGGTGCGCAGACGAAGACGACGTCGCGGTCGGCCAATACTTCGAAACTCGCGCTGAAGCTCAACAACCGACGAGAAAGCCCGGCCCGCAGTAACTTCGGCAATTCGGGTTCGTCGATCACCGGTGTTCCTGCCGAGAGTTTCCGCACCTTGTCGTCGTCGATGTCGACGGCGATCGTGGGTAACCCGCGTGCGGCCATGCAGACCGCGGTGGTCAGACCGACGTAGCCGACCCCGACCACGCCGACTCGCGGCGGGGCACTCATGCGGCCGCCTTCAGCAGTCGCCGGCCGGCCTCGAGCACCGTGGCCACATCGATGCGCAACAGCCCCGGGTCGGGCATGTCACCGTGCGGATCGCCGAGGCCGCCGGCCCACAGCGCGACGTGCGGCGCGGGTCCACGCGGACCCCAGCGGGCTGGAGCGGTGGGCCCGAAGAGCACCACGGACGCGGTGCCGGTCGCGGCGGCCAGGTGCCCGACGCCGGTGTCGCCGCAGATCACCAGCCGGCTGTCGGCGACCAGCGCGGCCAGCCTCGGCAGGTCCAGCGCCCCGGCCAGGACGGCGTTCGACGGCAGGCCCGCGCGCCGGGCGACGTCGTGCGCCAGGTCGGATTCGCCGGCCGATCCGGTGACCACGACGGGGTGACCGTCGCCGGCCAGTGCCGCGGCCACGGCCGCGAAGCGCCCCGCCGGCCACCGTCTCGCCGCCGCCGAGGCCCCCGGATGGATCACCACCGCACCGGTGGGGCCGTGTCTGATCGGTGGCCGCTGGACGGTCACATCGCTTGGCTCACAAGCGATTCCAGCCCATTGCAGCAGCGAGCACCAGCGGTCCACCTCGTGCGCGCCGCGTCGCCAGGGCGGTCCCGCCAGCTCGGGATGACGACGGTGCCGATGGGTGATCACCGCCTCGGGTCGCCATCTCAGGAGGTGGTCGATGCTTTCCGGCCCGCTGCCGTGCAGATTGACCGCCAGCGCGGGCGGTTTCGGCAACGGACGCACATCCCCCAGGCCCGCCGTCGGCAACACGTCGTCGACGGCACCGGTAAGCAGCGCCAGGTCCCGATAGCCGTCGGGCGCCGCGAGGGTGATCCGGGCGCCGGGATAGTGCCGGCGCAGCCCGCGCAGCGCGGGCACCGCCGTCAGCAGGTCTCCGAGGCCGAGGGCCCGCAGCACCACGACCGTGGCGCCCGGCGACGCTACGGCCACGAGGACTCCGTGGATGAGCAGACCACGAGCTCGCGCACTTCACACCCGGGTGGCTGGGATAACGCGAAAACCACCGTCGCCGCGACGTCTTCGGGTTTGTTGAGCTTGGCGTCGGCCGGCGGCTTGTACTGTTCGGTGCGGCCGTCGAAGAACGGCGTGTACATGCCGCCGGGAATCAGCAGCGTCACCCCGACCTGCCCGGCCAGTTCGGCCGCCAAGGCCCGGGTGAACCCGACGACACCGAACTTGGAGGCGCAGTAGGCGGTGGCGTCACTGACCGCTTTGATGCCCAGGGTGGAGGCACAGGTGACGATGCGGCCGTGGCTGGCCCTGACGTAGGGAAGTGTGGCGCGGACGACGGCCGCGGTGCCGACCAGGTTGACCGCGATCACCTGTTCCCACTCCTTGGCGGGTACCTGCCCGAGGGTGCCGCAGGAGTCGATGCCGGCCGCGGTGAACACCCCGGCGATCCGGCCGCCCACCCGGTCGGCCAGTGACTCGACGGCCGCCGCGACCGCGCCGGTGTCGGCCAGGTCGGCGGCCGCGTACGGCACGTCGGCCGCCGGGGGTTTCTTGTCGATGACCAGCGGCGTGCCGCCGCGACGAGCCACCGCGGCGACGGTGGCCGCGCCCAGTCCGGAGGAACCTCCCGAGATCAGCACGGCTCCAAGGGGATTCGTCACGTCGGTCATGTCAGGTCCTTTCGTTACGGCCAGCGCCCGAACTCGCGGCGGCGATTAACCGGGACGAGGAGTAGCCGGCCACGGTGGGCAGGATCACCACCTCACCGCCGTGGCGGCGCACCACGGCGGCTTCGGGGAGGTCGGCCGGCGCATAGTCGCCGCCCTTGACCCAGATGTCGGGACGCAGGTTTTCCAGCAGCCGCTCCGGAGTCGGCTCGTCGAAGATCGCCACCGCGTCGACGCAGGCCAGGGCGCCCAGTACCCGCGCCCGGTCGACGTCGCGCATCACCGGACGCCCGTCGCCTTTCAGCGCGCGCACCGACTTGTCGGAGTTGACCAGGACGATCAGGGCGTCACCGAGTTCGCGGGCCTGCCGCAGCAACCTGATGTGCCCGGTGTGCAGCAGGTCGAAGCAGCCGCCGGTGGCCACCACGGTGCGGCCGTCCCGGCGCAACCGCTCGGCCAGCGCCGCCGGATCCAGGCCGGCGGGGTCTTCGATCCGGGCGCCGGTTGGCAACACAGCGCGCGGGACGGGGGTCGATACCGCGGCCGCACCGCCGGTGGCCACGAAGCGGGCGGCGTCGGCGACGGCGGCGACCACGGCGGCGATCGGCCCCGCCCCGGCTCCCAAGGCGGTGGCCGCGGCGACGGCGAAGCGATCGCCCGCTCCACAGACATCGCCGGCGGCCGCTGCCGGCTGCGGGACCCTGACGTGCTCGGCGTCGCCGTCGGCTCCGTACACCCAGGCGCCGTGCTCGCCGTGGGTGATGCACACCAGTTGCGCACACCATCTGCTGCGGAGCAGTTCTCCGGCCCTGCTGTCGCCGCAGAAGTGCTGTGCCTCTTGCTGATTCGGAGTCACCAGGACACATCCCGGCACCGGTGCGGCGCCACGCGGATGCGGGTCCCAGACCACCGGGATCCGCGGTGCCAGCCGGCTCAGCACTCCTCGTATCTCCGGCAGCGCGGTGACACCGCCGCCGTAGTCGGCCACACAGATCGCTCCGGCACCGGCCAGCGCCTCGGTGACCTCGTCGGCCAGCGGCCGGCTGACCGGGGAACCGTCGCCGCCGTCGAGGCGCAGCAGCGACTGTCCCCGCGCCCGAATCCTGGTCTTGGTCACGGTGGTTCCGCGCATCGGCAGCCCCAGCACCCGCACCCCGGCAGCGGCCAGCAGGCCCTGCAACTGCCGGCCGGCGTCATCGTCGACGATCCCGGTGACCAGCACCACTCCCGTTTCGGTGCGCGCCGCCAGCAGGGCGGCCAGCCCGGCCCCGCCCGGCCGTTGCCTCAGCTGCCCGGCGTCGACCACCGGGACCGGGGCCTCCGGGCTCAGCCTGGTGGCCGACCCGTCTATATCGATGTCGAGCATCGAATCACCAATGATCACAAGCGGTTTCATGCTCTCTCCGAACTCAGCAGCACGTCGTCGACCGCCATGCATAGCGCATGTACCAACAGCAGGTGGATCTCCTGCACGGTCGCCGTCGTCGGGGCGTCCACGGTGACCGCGTCATGGCACATCGACGCCAGCACGTTGGGGGCCGGCCCGGTCAGGCCCCAGGTGAGCATGTCGAGGTCGTGTGCGGCCTTGACGGCTGCCAGCACATTTCGGCTGCTGCCGCTGGTCGACAGCGCCACCAGCACGTCGCCCCGCCGGCCGTGGGCACGCACTCCCCGGGCGAACACCTCCTCTTCGCCGTAGTCGTTGGCGATGGCCGTCAGCGCCGAGGTGTCCGCGTGTAAGGCTATGGCCGACAACGGGATCCGCTCGTCGCGAAACCGTCCGACGAGTTCGGCCGTCAGGTGCTGGGCCTCGGCGGCGCTGCCGCCGTTGCCGCATGCCAGTAGCCGGCCGCCGCCGCTCAGCACCCCCGCCAGCTGCCGGCCCCACCTGCGCAGGCGCGGCGCCTGCGCACTGGTCCGGCCGACCGCATCCCGCAACGCGTCGAAGTGCACTTCGATCATGGCGGTCCTCCTCTCCACCGCACCGCAGCCAGCAGTTCGGCGTCTTTGATTCCGTCCAGGCAGGGATGGCCGGGCACCGAGCAGACCCGGGCCCGGCTGGCGCGACACGGCGCGGACTGGTCGCCGAGCACACTGACCCGCCGGCCGTAGGGACGCCACTGTGCGGCCGGGACGACGGGCGCGAACAACGACACCACCGGGGTTCCGACGGCGGCGGCTAGGTGCGCCGGCCCGGTGTTGGGCGCCACGACCACGCGCGCCGCCGCGAACACCGCCGCCAATTCCGCCAGGCTGGTCCGGCCGCCCAGGTCGACGGCCGCATCGCCGGCCACCGCGGCGGCCAGCGCGGCCTCGCCGGGACCACCTGTGACGACCACGCGGTAGCCGGCGCCGGCCAGCGCCGCCACCATGGCCGCGCTGCGGTCCTGGCTCGGTTGCCGCGCCGGCACGGCGGCGCCGGGATGGAATGCCACGAACGGGTCCCGGCCGATCCGGGTCGACAGCCGGCTCGGCAGCGGATCGAGCGCCCGGATCCGCAGCGCGCCGTCGTCGCCGGGTGGCAGCGGACAACCGGCCGCGGCGGTCAGCGACAGCGCCCGCTCCGGCTCGGGGACTCCGCTGGGCGCCTGGTATCGCAGATCCAGCAGCGCGCCGGGGTAGTCGGTGCTGATCGCGCCGACCCAGGGCACCGACGCCATCTTGGCCAGCAACGCCAGCGGCAGCGGCGACTGGTGGAACGACGTGAAGATGTACAAGCGTGCCGGCGCGATGTCGCGCAGCTGCTTGACCAACCCTTCCGCGTGGGCGGCGGTCAGCTCGGGCGAGTCGAAATCCACCCAAGGCGCCTGCCATTCCACGATCTCGTCGACGCCGACCAGCAGTTCGGCCGCATCGCGGCCGCGTGGCCCGACCAGCATGACGACCCGGTCGTGGTACGCGGCCACCGCCCGCGCCGCGGGGCCGGTGATCAGCACGTCGCCGGCACTGTCGAGCCGCGCCACCATCGCGGTACTCGAGGCGGTCTTCATCGGCACTCCCGCAACACCAGCGATGCGGCCTCGTCCAGGGTCGCGGCCACCCGCGCGCGAGCCTGCGCGCGATCGATTTCGTCCGGCAGGGTGCGCGCGGTGGGCACCAGCACCGCGTCGGCGTCGGCGGCCAGGGCCGCCTCCACATCGCCGCCGGTGTCGCCGATCATGACGCAGCGGCTGGGCGGTACCGCCAGCGCCTCGGCGGCGGCCAGCACCATGCCCGGCCGCGGCTTGCGGCAGCCGCAGCCGTCCAGTTCGGCGTGCACGCACACCTGCCAGGAGTCGAACGGGCCGAGCAGTTCGTCGACCCGGGCGTTGACGGCGGTCAGCTGGTCGCTGCTGATCAGCCCGCGGGCCACCCCGGACTGGTTGGTGACGACCGCCAGCAACAGCCCGCGTTCGCGCAGCCGCCGCAGCGCACGCACGGCGTCGGGAGTGGGCCGAACACCGTCGGGGTCGTTCAGGTAGGGCCGATCGACGATGAGCGTGTCGTCGCGGTCGAGCAGCACCGCCAGCGGCGGGTCGCGCCGGGTCCGGCGAAACACCCATTCGCCGGCCAGCCGGTGCGCCACCGCGGCCGGTGGAATCAGCGCGCTGGTCACCGAAAGTCGAAGAGCCTCAACGGCAGAACGCGGGCCGGCCAGCCAGCGCCGGGCGGTGAACTCCGCGCTCAGCAGCAGCCAGAGCGTCACCGCGATGCGGCGCGCCGAATTCCGGCGTAGTAGTCCAGCGAGCACGGTTACGCTGCCGGCCGCGGTGGTGGCCAGGTGCGCCGGCAGCCGACCCGGCCCCTCGCCGACCATGGTTCGCCAGGACCGGCCGTACTTGCGGCGCAGCAATGCGTCGTCGCGGTTTCCGGCCTGCGCACGCACGCTGGACCACCAGGTGGCGGGGGCCACGGGGTGCCGGCTACGCCGGCCGCCGCGCACTATCCGGCCTCCGGCCGCGATGATCCGCACGGCCAGGTCGGAGTCCTCGCGGTAGGCGCGGGGGAACCGCTCGTCGAAGCCGCCGACGGTGACCAGTGCGGCGCGGCGGTATGCCATGTCGGCGGTGATCCAGCGCGCCGACGCCAGCCGCAGGGTCCGGCGATCGTCGTCGGTCGGCCGGCCGGACCGGGACGCCGGAACCTCGATGACCGCCTGGGAGCCGTCCGCACCGGCCGCGCCGGCGGCCGCCAGGTCGGCGGACAGCTCCGAGCGCCACCGCGGCCCGGGCACCACGTCGTCGTCCAGGAAGCACACCCACCGGGTGTTGGTGGCCCGCCATCCCACGTTGCGTGCGGCCGCCGGGCCGCGCCCGCCGCTGGCCAGCACCCGCACCGGAAAGCCGGCGACCAGGTCGAGGGCGGCGTCGGGGGCTTTCCGGTCGTCGACCACCACCACCTCTTCGGGGGCCGGGCCCGAACCTTGGTCTAGCGCGGTCACCAAGCGGCACAATGATTCTCGGCCGACAGTGGGCACCACGATCGCGTAGCCGGAACTCATCGGCGGCGCCTGACCAGGTAGCGGCCGATGGCGAGTACGTCGATCGGGGAACTGCCGAACACCTCGAGCGCATCCCGCGGGGAGTCCACCATCGGCCGTCCGGCGGTGTTGAAGCTGGTGTTGACCAGCACCGGCACCCCGGTCCGCTGGGCGAACCGGCTGATCGTCGCGTGCAGCCGCGGCTCGGCGTCCTTGTCGACGGTCTGGATGCGTGCGGTGCCGTCGACGTGGGTGGCCGCGGGGATGCGCTCGCGCCACGCCTCGGCGACGTCGTGCACGAACAGCATGTAGGGACTGGGCAGCGGGCCGCGGCAGAAGATTTCGGCGGCACGTTCGGCGAGAACCATTGGCGCCACCGGCCGGAACTGTTCGCGGCCCTTGACCGAATTGAGCCGTTCCAGGTTGGCGGGATCACGGGGATCGGCCAGCAATGAGCGTCCGCCCAGGGCCCGGGGACCGAACTCGGCGCGGCCCTGAAACCAGCCGACCAACCGGTCGTCCGCCAGCGCGTCACCAATGGCAGACGAAATATCCTGTGGCTCTTCGTAACTGATTGCCGCGCTGTCCAGTGCGGCCCGAATCTGCCGGTCGGACCAGCCGCGGCCCAGTCGCGCGGTCGGCATCGGGGCGATCGGCTCGCCATAGGCTGCCGCCAGCGCCAGCGCGGCGCCCAGCGCGGTGCCGGAGTCGCCGGCGGCGGGCTGCACCCATACCCGGTCGAAGCCGGATTCCGCGTAGATGCGGGTATTGGCAACGCAATTGAGCGCCACGCCGCCGGCAAGGCATAGTGCGTCGCCGTCGGTGCGGTCGCGCAGCCAGCCGACCAGGTCCAGCAACACCTCTTCGATGACGCGCTGCACGCTGCAGGCCAGGTCGGCGTGCACCGGATCGAGGTCGTGCGACTCCGGGGCGCGCCGCGGCGCCAACTCCTCCCACTCGATGGGCTTGGTGCGGAACCCGCCGTCGGCGCAGGCGTACACCCGGTCGCGCAGCTCTCCGAGGAACCTAGGGCGGCCGTAGGAGGCCATCGCCATCACCTTGTACTCGTCGCTGGAACGCGCGAAACCCAGGTGCTCGGTGAGACTTTCGTAGAGCAGCCCCAGCGAGTCGGGCAGCCGCTGCGATGCCAGCACGTCGAGCTTGTGGTCGCGGTACACCCCGGCTAGCATCGAGGTTCGTTCGCCGCGACCGTCCACCACCAGCACCGCGGTGTCGGGGTGCGGCGAGGCCAGCGCTGTCGATGCCGCGTGCGCGATATGGTGGCGAACGTGTTGCACGACTTCGGGATTGAGTCCGGGTACGGCGGATGCCAGGAATCGCGGCGCGCGCAGTGCATACAGCGTGCGCAAGTGCTCCCAGTCCCGGTCCAGGCCGGCCGGGTCGAGCGGTTCCTCGTACATCAGTGCCGGGTCGTAGGAATAGCCGACCGCGTCGATCTGCGCCGGGTGCAGACCGGCGTGATCCAGGCACCACCGGATCGCCGCCACGGGCAGCTCCCAGGTCGAGAAGGGCACCGCCGGCTTGCCGTGTTTGCGCCGGGAGAACCGCTCCTCCTCGGCGGCCGCGACCACCTGCCCGTCGACCACCAGAGCCGCGGCCGGATCGTGAAATACGGCATTGACGCCCAGGATTCGCACCGGACCTCCTATGTCGCCAGCGGTTCGCGGGCCGGGGTCCGCCGCGACTGGTCGAGCGTCATCCGGAACCACTGCAGCGTCCGGCTCAGCCCGGTGCGGTGGTCGACCCGCGGCCACCAGTCCAGCCGTTGGCGGGCCAGCGTGATGTCGGGGCAGCGGCGCTGCGGGTCGTCGACGGCCGGCGGGCCGAATTCGATGATCGAGCCGCTGTCGGCCAACGCACGAATCAGCTCGGCGACCTCGAGCACGGTCAGCTCGGTGGGGTTGCCGATGTTGACCGGGCCGCTGAAGTCGCTGCGGGCCAACGCGATCAGACCGGCCACGGTGTCGTCGACGTAGCACAATGACCTGGTCTGGGTTCCGGCGCCCGATACGGTCAGCGGCTCACCACGCAGCGCCTGCCGGCAGAAAGTCGGAACCATCCGGCCGTCGTCGGCGCGCATACCCGGCCCGTAGGTGTTGAAGATGCGGACCACTCCGACGTTGGTTCCGTGCTTTCGATGGTGGGCGAAGGCCAGCGCCTCCGCATAGCGCTTGGCTTCGTCATAGACGCTCCGCGGGCCAACGGGATTGACATTGCCCCAATATTTTTCCGGCTGCGGATGCTGCTGGGGGTCGCCGTAGACCTCGCTGGTGGATGCCAGCACCAGCCGGCCACCGCCACGCTGGACGATCTCCAAAGCAGTGGCCGTGCCCTCGGATCCGGCCCGCAGCGTCGCAATCGGCAACCGTTGGTAGTCCAGCGGTGAAGCCGGTGACGCCAAATGGAAGACGGTGTCGAAGGCGACGCCCACCATGCCGATGACTGCGGGATCACAGACATCACCGGGCACGAAGCGATAACCCGGCCGCCCCCGCAGCCGCGCCGCCGCGGCCGGGGAGCTGGTAGACAGGTCGTCCAGGCTAACCACCTCGACGCCGGCCCCCAACAGCTGTTTGCACAGGTGAACACCGAGGAAGCCGGCGCCCCCAGTGACCAAAACACGCGACATTCCAGGCACCCGCGTCTGGTACCCGGGAATTCGATGATGAAACGTGTTTTGCCAGCGTAATTCCGGGGTAGTGGACTCGGATATGGCGGTCCCCTCTGCAAACTCTGCATGCCGGCCCCGAACGTCCTTCGTGATCGCGACGCGTGACCGTGCCAGCGAGCTGTGCACCGTCCTGGAACGTCTGCTGGACACCACCGGCTGCCCGATCGTGGTGGTGGACAACGCATCCCACGACCACTCGGTGGCGGCCGCCGACCGGCTCGCGGCCCGCTCCGGCGGCCGGTTGACCGTCATACCCCTGACCCGCAACCAAGGCGGCGTAGCCCGCAATATCGGTGTGGCACAATGCAGCACACCTTTTGTCGCGTTCTGCGACGACGATTCCTGGTGGGCGCCCGGGGCCGTCGAGTTTGCCGAGGTGCTGTTCGACGCGTATCCCACCGTGGCGCTACTGGCAGGCCGAACCGTCGTCTGGCCGCAGCACCGTGACGACCCGGTGGTCGACGAACTCGCCAACAGTCCGCTCGGTCGACACACGGCCTTGCCCGGGCCGTCCATCCTGGGGTTCCAGGCCTGCTCGGCGCTGGTGCGCAAGGCGGCATTCCAGACCGTCGGCGGATTCAGCCCGATCCTGCACTTCCGGGGCGAAGAGACGTTATTGGCCTGGGATCTGGCCGCAAGGGGCTGGGATCTGTGCTTTTGCCGGGCGCTGGTGGCATACCACCGACCGTCTCCGGCGCGAAAACCGGACCGCGTCCAGCATGCCCGGGTGCTGCGCAACGAAATGCTCACCGCGTGCCTGCGCCGGCCGGTAGACCGGTGCATCCGCGCCTCCGCCGAGCTGGCCTGGGCCGCGACACACGACACCGCCCACGCCGCAGCGTTATTCGAGGCGCTCAGCGCCCTGCCGAAGGCGCTGCGGCAGCGGCGCCGGCTACCCGAGCCGGTTGAGCGGTCATTGCGGCTAATCGAAAGTCGTTGAACGGCAACGTCATCCGAATCACCCCGACCTGGCGGCCATGCGCCGGGACGGCACCACCTTGTCGTAGATGCGTTCGGTGTCGGCCGCTATCCGGTCCCAGCTGTAGCGGGTCCGGGCCCGCTCCCGGCCGGACGTGCCCAACGCTGCGCGCCAGCGCCGATCCGGTAGCAGCGACGACAACGCCTGGGCCAGCGCTTCTGGATCCCGT
This sequence comes from Mycobacterium persicum, assembly GCF_002086675.1. Lineage (GTDB taxonomy): Bacteria > Actinomycetota > Actinomycetes > Mycobacteriales > Mycobacteriaceae > Mycobacterium > Mycobacterium persicum. Next base: position 18,189 of record NZ_MVIF01000026.1, on the reverse strand, counting down.
GGCGGTACCAGCCGGCCCGTCACGCCGTCGACGACGGTGTCGCGCATTCCGCCTACGGCCGTGGCGACCACTGGCACTCCACAGGCCATCGCCTCCAGCGGCACGATGCCGAACGGTTCGTACCACGGGGTGCAGGCCACCACATCCGCGGACCGCAGCATGGCCGGCATCTCGTCGCGGGTGATCGCCCCGGCCAGTTGTACGCGATCGGATACCCCCAGCCACCCGGCCAGCTCCTGCAATCGGCGCGCCTCCGGCTCGTCGGCCAGTGGGCTGCGGTCGGGGCCGCCGACGATCACCAACTCGGCATCCGGAACTCGGGCCAGTGCCCGGATCAGCGTGTCGAATCCCTTGCGCGGCACCAATCGTCCGACCGACACGATGCGCGGCCGATCGCCGCGGCCGGCCACCGGACCGTCCGGGGTGAAGGCGTCGACGTCGACTCCGCACGGCACCACCGACGTCCGGGACCGGGCGCGGCCCATCCGGACCAGCTCGAACACTTCGTCGGTGCTGGTGGCCGCCACCCAGTCGGCGTCGCGGGCGACGACGGCCTCCACCCCGATCCGGCAGCCGGGGCTGGTGTCGTCGACGCCCTGGTGCGCTCGTTTGACCAAGCCCAGCGCGTGGAAGGTCTGCACGGTCGGGATGCGGTGCGGCCGGGCGGCCCGCTGCGTGGCCAGGCCCGACATCCAGAAGTGGGCGTGCGCCACGTCGGGCGGTGCGCCCAGCCAGTCCGCGTCCAGGTACCGCGCGAACCCGTACATGTATTGCAGCAGTTCGTCTTTGGGTAACGGGCGAGCCGGGCCCGCGGCCACATGCGCGACGGTGTAGCCGGATCCGGTCTCGACGGAGTCGGGCAGCGCGGAGTCGTCGCGCCGGGTATAGACCACCACCTCGTGGCCACGCCGGGCCAGCGCGGCCGATAGCTCGGCGACGTGCACGTTCTGACCACCCGCGTCCACGCCGCCCAGATGGGCGAGGGGACTGGCGTGTTCGGAGATCATCGCGATCCTCATGCCGGCTCCTTTCGGGATCGACTGCACTGCTCCTCGATGAGCTGGTCCCACTCAGCGAGAAAGCGCCCCAGCGAGAAGTGGCTGGTGGCGAATTCCCGCGCCGCCTTGCCGGCGGCGACCGCGCTGGCATGGTCGTTCATAAACTCGCGCAGGCCGCGCCCCAACGCGTCCACGTCGGCGCTGACCACGCCCGCCTCGGCGGGCATCAGCAGCGGGACCATCGTGGTGCCGGCCACCACTACCGGCATCCCCAGGAACATCGCCTCGACCAGCGACAGACCCAGCGACGTCCAGCGCGCGGTATGCAGGTACACCCTCCTGCGAGCGACCTGCTCCCACAACCGCGGAGCGGCAACATCGCCGCGGCCCATCACGGCACCGCGGTTGACGGAGAGCGCCTCGCTGCCGATGCCCCACACGTCGACGGCCGCGTATGCCGACAACGGTTCCAGCAGGTCGGCGCCGACCGTGCGCCACCGCCGCAGTGGCTCGTTGATCATCGTGGCCGCGCGCAGGATGTCGCCGGTGTAGCGCGGGCCGGGATCGGCGACGCCGTGTTCGATCACCCGGGTCGGCGCCGACCCGTTGTCCCACATCAGCCGGTTGAACTCGGTGACGTGGACCAGCGGGATGTCGCTGCGGTCGGCAACCGGATGGCGGCTGCGCTCGGCGTGCGGCCGCGGTGCGTTGTGCTCGACGTACACCGCGGGCACGTCGCGGCCGGCACGGCGGCCCGTCCACCGGGCACACAGCGCCGCCTCGTGCGGGTTCTGCAGCACCACGACGTCGATGTCGTGCCGGCCCAGTTCCTCGAGCGCGACCTCGCGCGCGTTGCGCCACGACCGGCCCGCCAGGCCCCGGCCTTCGGCACCACCATCGCCGGCCAGCGGGACCAGATACCGATGCCGGCCCGCCACGAACGCCTGCGTCCAGGACCCGTGCACGTGCCACACCAGGACCGTCTTGACGTCACGCTGCGACATGGCGAGCCAAGTACCCTTAAGGTGATTCGCTAAACGGCTTTTTCGCGACGATTTGCGGTCCCCCTTCCGCGTCGGACCTACCCACCGACAAGGCGGTTGCCTAACCTTGAACTGGGTATTCAGGGTTGTCATGCAGGAAAGCGAATTCAGCAAGCTGCGCGGCGTGGTGGTGGGCGCCTCGGCGGGCGGTGTCCAAGCGCTGCGCTGTCTGGCGTCCGGCCTGTCACCCGACCTGCCCTACGCCTACCTGGTGACCCTGCATCTGCCGCCGGGCGCACCCAGCGTGCTGTCGCAGATCCTCGATCGCAGTGGGCCGCTGCCGGCCGTGCCCGCCGAGCACGGCGCCGCGCTGCAGCAGGGACGCATCTATGTGGCCACGCCGGATCGTCATCTGCTGGTGAGCGACCACCGGGTGGTGCTGTCGCAAGGGCCGACCGAAAACGGGCATCGTCCCGCGATCAACGCATTGTTTCGGTCGGCGGCGCTGGCCTTCGGGCCGCGCGCGATCGGGGTGTTGTTGTCCGGCGTGCTCGACGACGGCGTGCTGGGGCTCGCGGCAATCCGCGCCCGCGGCGGCACCACCATCGGCCAAACAGCCGAGGATGCCCTGTTTCCGTCGATGCCGACCAATGCCCGACACGCCGGCGTGCTGGACCGGGAGGCGGCCGCCGCCGACATCGGGGCAGTCCTCAAGGAGCTGTCGCACCGGGAAATCAAGGAGCTCACCATGGAACCCGATATCGCGCTGGAGCTGGAGAACCGCATCGCCATGGCGTCACCTTTCTCGACCGACTTCGACACCCAGCAACTGGGGACGGCTTCGGGGTACACCTGCCCGGACTGCCACGGTTCGCTGGTATCCATCGGCGAGGGCCACTATCGCTGCCGCGTCGGCCATGCCTGGACGGCCGACGCCCTGCTGACCGCCCGCGACGACGAGATCGAGGGCGCACTGTGGGTGGCGCTGCGCAGCCTGCAGGAGAAAGCCCGACTGGCGCGGCACCTGGCCGACAAGGCCGGTCACGGTCCGGTTTTTCGGCGCTACTCGGCCCGGGCCGAGGAGACCGAGCGGGCGCTGGCCGTGCTAAGCCAGCGGCTGTCGGCCGGCGTTCCCCACCGGGGCCACCCGGGCGATGACGATGACTGAGCACAACCGGCACGTGGTGGTCGACACCGAGCACCAGGACGACACAGCGGTCCTGGTGGTCGAGGGCGTGCTCGACAGCCTGACCTACCGCGAGCTGCGCGACGCCGTCATTAAGGCGGCGCTGGAAGAACCGCGCGCGGTGATCGTCGACGTGAACCGCCTGTCGGTGCCATCGGCCTCGGCCTGGTCGGTGTTCACCAGTGCCCGCTGGCACGTCAGCACCTGGCCGGATGTGCCCATGCTGCTTGCCTGCGAGGACCCAAAGACGCGGCGGCTGATCACCAGGGTCGGGGTGGCGCGATACGTGCCGGCGCACCCGACCCGGGAGTCCGCGCTCGCCGCGGTGGCGGAACCGTCGCTACACGTCCGGCGGCGTACCCGGGCCCAGCTTCCGCCGACCGCGGTCAGCGTCCGGGTGGCCCGTTCACTGATCCAGGCGTGGCTAACCGCATGGGCCAGAAGCGATCTCGCTGCCGTAGCCGCCACGGTGGCCACGGTGCTGGTAGAAAACGTGCTCGCGCACACCGACAGCGCGCCGGTACTGGTGCTGGAGAGCTACCGAGACACCGTCACCGTGGCGGTGGAGGACCACAGCTATCGACCCGCGGTGCGACACGAAGACGCCGGGCACGGCGCCGAAATGCTGTCCGGCCTGTCCATCGTCGCCGCCCTCTGCCGCGCGTGGGGCAGCACACCGACCTCCTCGGGCAAGACGGTGTGGGCGCTCGTCGGTCCCGAAAACGGGCTGTGACGTCGCGAGTAGTGTTCCAGTCCGTCGGACCCCCTCACCGAATGCGGACGTCACAGCCATGAACGCCACAACCGACGAGTCCTTCGAGGCCTTGTTGCGCTACATGCGGGATTCCCGCGGCTTCGACTTCACCGGGTACAAGCGCGCGTCGCTGATGCGCCGGGTCCGGCACCGGATGGATCAGGCCGGCTACTCCGGCTTCGACGACTACCTGGACGTCCTGCAGGCCAGCTCCGACGAATTCGCCGCCCTGTTCAACACCATCCTGATCAACGTGACCGCCTTCTTCCGCGACCAGGAGACCTGGGATTTCGTCAGGGCCGACGTGATTCCGCGGATGCTGGCCGAGCGCGGTCCCGACGACCCGGTCCGGGTCTGGAGCGCCGGATGCGCCTCCGGCCCGGAGGCCTACACCCTGGCCATGCTGTTGGCCGAGGCGCTGGGCGCCGACGCGTTCCGGCAACGGGTCAAGATCTACGCCACCGACATCGACGAAGACGCGCTCGCCGAGGCACGCATCGCCGCCTACGATGCCAAGGCGGTCGAGCCGGTGCCGCCGGATCTGTTGGCCCGCTACTTCGAACAGCTCAACGGCCGCTACGTGTTTCGCAAAGATCTGCGTCGCACCGTCATCTTCGGCCGCAACGACCTGGTCAAGGATGCGCCGATCTCCCGCGTCGACCTACTGGTGTGCCGCAACACGCTGATGTACCTCAACGCCGAAACTCAGCGAAACGTGTTGAGCCGCTTGCATTTCGCGCTGGCACCACAGGGCACCCTATTCCTCGGGCACGCCGAGATGCTGCTCAGTCACGGCGATCGATTCACCCCGCTGAACCTCAAGAACCGAATCTTCCGCAAGGCCGCCGGACCGCACGCCAACGTCAACCGCTACGACCCGGCGGCGGCGCTGTATGACCGCCAGGGCGACTCGCCGGGCCTGACAACATTGCGGGACTTGGCTTTTCGCGCCGGCCCGGTGGCCCAGATCGTGGTCACCCGGGAGGACACCGTCGCCATGATCAACCAGCAGGCCGAGACGGTGTTCGGCCTTTCGGCCCGCGACATCGGACGGCTGCTGCGTGATCTGGAAGTGTCCTACCGGCCCGTCGAGCTGCGCGCCTACCTGGAGCAGGCCAAGGTGGAGCGCCGTCCGGCGCGGATTCAGGACGTCAAATGGCAGCGGCCGGGCGCCGACACGGTGTGGTTCGAGATCCACGTCAACCCGCTCATCGACGCCCAGAACGGCCTGCTCGGGGTCTCGATCGTGTTCTTCGACGTCACCGCGACCCGCGCGCTGCTCGACAAGGTCGTCGCGACCAACCGGGCGCTGGAGACGGCCTACGAGGAGTTGCAGTCCACCAACGAGGAGCTGGAGACCACCAACGAGGAACTGCAGTCGACGGTGGAAGAGCTCGAGACCACCAACGAGGAACTGCAGTCCACCAACGAAGAACTCGAAACCATGAACGAGGAACTGCACTCCACCAACGACGAGCTGCACACCATCAACGACGCTCTGCGGGAACGCACCCTCGAGCTGGACGACCTGAAGGATCTGCTGGACTCGCTGGTCAACTCGGTCCGGCTGGGCATGGTCGTGGTGGACCGGGAGATGCGGGTGGTGGTGTGGAACAGCGGCAGCGAGGACCTGTGGGGGCTGCGAGCCGACGAGGCGACGGGTTCGGCGTTGACCTCGCTGGATATCGGACTGCCGATGGAGAACCTGCGGCCGTTGATCGGCAATGCCTTCGTGGACCCCGACAGTTTCGGTGAAACGGTGCTCGATGCGGTCAACCGCCGCGGCCGCCCGGCTCAGGTGCGCGTCACCTGCACATCGTTTCGCTCGGCCGGGGACCTCATCGGCGGGGCGCTGCTGCTCATGGAGGTCGTCGGCTGACAGCCGCACCGGGCGATCGGTCCGGAATGCGAAAACAACCTCTGCGGCGGTTTCACTTCCGGCATAGCGGGTAGTCTCCGCGCGTCGCGGAACGCCCCAAGAAACGCGGGAAGGGAGTCGCGAGGTTCGGAGGATGGCCGAATGAAGATCGCGATCGTCTGCGGTGACGACGTCGCTCAGGAGTACGACCCCGAGTACGGTGGGGCCGTCACCGAGGACTGCGGGCAGCTGTGCGCCGCGTTGGCTACCCAGGGGCACGACGTCACCGCCTTCGTACGCCGCCGGGCGACCTTCTCGGATGCCGCGGGTGCCGAGACCGGTCACGGCTATCGGATCGTTGCGGTGACCGCCGGCCCGGTGGCGGCGATTCCTGCGGTGCAGGTGTTGCCCTATGTGGGCGACTGGGCCGCCGAACTTGCCGCTGTGTGGGCGTCGGATCCTCCCGACGTCGTTCATGCCCTCGGATGGCTGGGGGGCATGGCCGCCCAGCTGGCGGCGAAACGTCAACGCCTGCCGACCGTGCAGAGCTTCTATGGCCTGACCACGCAGCCGCACCGAGCCGGTCGCCATCCCGACGGCTCCGAACGCGCCCGGCTCGAACCGCTGTTGGCCCGCAACGCGACCTGGGTCACCGCCGGCAGCACTGACGACGTCAGCGCGCTGGCCAGGCTGCGCCGCACCCGTGCGCGGTTGTCGGTCTTGTCGGCAGGTGTCGATGTCGACCGCTTTACTCCCGTGGGTCCCGCGCTCGCCCGTGGCGACCAGCATCGCATTGTCTGCGTCGCCCCAGATCCCTCGCCGGACAGCGGCTTCGACGCGACGATCCGCGCCCTGCCTAAGATCCCCGCGGCGGAACTGGTCATCGCCGAAAGCGCCCCGGCCGGCTCCCGGCACCGTGAAGCTCGGCGCGCCCTGGAAAACCTCGCCGCCGAGCTGCGGGTGAGTAACCGGGTCCGCGTCGCCGGCCCGGTTGCGGCCCACGAACTGCCGGCGCTGCTGCGGTCGGCGGACGTGGTAGCGTGCGCGCCGCGGCAGGCGCCGCGCGCCGGCGCCGCGTTGCAGGCCATGGCCAGCGGCGTCGCCGTGGTGGCGGTGTCCACCGGCGCCCTGGTCGACACCGTGGTGCACTCGGTCACCGGACTCCTGGTATCGCCGAACGACCACCGGGAATTGGCAATCGCATTGAAAACTCTTCAAGGACAAAGCTTCCAGTGTGCGGGAATGGGAGCCGCGGGGCGGTTGCGCGCAGAGTCGCGGTTCACCTGGGAGCGCATCGCGCTCGATGCGCTAAACATCTATCGTCAGGTGAGCTCGCAGGTCGAACAGCAAGCCGTGGCGAGCGCCCGATAGTGGCGCAGATCCACTACCATTATTGTCAACAATGACAAGTGTTACCGAGGACACACGGTGCCGTGCCCGTCCGCAGCTGCGCGACGCGGTCAGCCTTGACGGCAAGGATCGCCCGCAACAACCGGACGGCCCGGCCGCGGTGCGCTACGCCCACTTCCACACCGCCGACCCGGTCGCCGCCCAGAGATTCTTCGGCAACGCCTATCACCCGGGCTGGCGAATCACCGAGTTCGCCAGGGGAGCGACGATCACCCACCGCCGGTGTGCAACCGAACACCTCACCGTCGACGACGTGACGATCCAGGGCCGAGTCGACTGCGAAATCCGCACCAGCGACGGCTTCGAGGTGATCCAGCCGCGCTCGGGCTCGTTGATCGCGGTCGGCGACGGCTCTCCGAACGCGGACACTCCGATGCTGGCCGTCGACGGATTTCCGCGGCTGTTGCGGCTGAACAGCGTCCGGTTCACCATTGCCAGCATCGACGCCGACCTGCTGCGGCAGGTCGCCGCGGGGTCACACACGCCGATGCCGCAGCAGGTCGAGTTCCTCGGTTCCCGGCCGCGTACCCCCGCGGCGGCCCGCATGTGGCGGGACGCATTCGACTACGTCACCACCAGCTTCGCCTCCGCCGACACCGCCCGGCACCCGCTCCTGGTCACCGCGGCCGGTCGCCTGCTGGCCGCCGCGCTACTCGAGTGCTTTCCGTCCAACGTCACCGCGGGAACGTCGTCGCCCAACGACCCATCGGTCCCCAAGGCCCTGCAAACCGCGATGTCGTTCATTCACCGCCACGCCGCGATGAACATCGGGGTCAAGGATGTGGCGGCCGTGGTGCATCTGACGCCGCGGGCGGTGCAGTACCTGTTCCGCCAGCAGCTCGACACCACTCCCACTGAGTACCTTCGCCGGGTCCGGCTGCATCGAGCCCATCAAGATCTGATCTCCGGCGATCGATCGGCCACCACGGTCAGCGAAATCGCGCAGCGCTGGGGCTTCGCCCACACCGGCCGGTTCGCCGTACTCTATCGCCAGACCTACGGCGAAAGTCCGCACACCGCGCTCAAGCGCACCGCCGCCGGGTAGCGCCGCCGGATCACGCCGTTCTGGCCAACTTCCGCAATCCGGATGCGTTCTGCCCCTTAGCGATTCGTTGCACCAGCATCCGGGTGGCCTTTTCCAGGATCTGCTGCGCGGCAGCGGCCCGGCGGGCGCGGCGCGCGCGCCGGGCCGCCGCGGCAATCGTCGCGCCCTGCTCGTAACCGGCGACCACCCGGGGATCGACATAGGAGCCGCGCGCCACCGCCGCGGTGTTGCCCAGTTCCTCGGCGACCTCGCGCATCACGGCCGCCTCGACCCGCTTGGTCACCCGTTGCGACACCGGCGGGTCCGCGTCGGCGAACGCCGCGGCCGCCAGCACGGTGCCGTGCCAGGTCCGCAAGTCCTTGACGCTGTAGTCGTTGCCGACCAACTCCTTGAAGCGCGCATTGAGGTCGTCAGCACGTATCTCTTCCCATCCAGAACCGTTGCGGCACACCAGGAATCGCTCCGAAGCCGGCTTTCGGCGGGTCAGCGAACGCACCGCGCGGACGACTTCGGGGTCGTCGATCTCCAGGGTGCGCCGCACCCCGCTCTTGGCGGGGTAGTCGAAGGCCACAGCGTCGCGGCGCACCGTCACGTGCTCACAGCGCAGGGTGGCGATCCCGTAGGAGTCGTTGTCGTCCGCATACTGCTCACCACCGGCCCGGAAGTAGCCCAGATCGAGCAGGTGCAGAGCCAAGGCCAGCACCCGGTCGCGGGTCAGACCCCGGCCGCCGAGGTCCTCCGCGATCCGGCGCCGCAGCGCCGGCAGCTCCTTGGACAAATCCAGCACGCGGTCGAACTTCTCCTCGGCACGCTCCTGCTGCCAGGCCTGGTGGTAGAGGTACTGACGGCGTCCGGCCGCGTCCGTGCCGACCGCCTGAATGTGCGCGTTGGGATACGGCGCGATCCACACCTGCTGCCACGCCGGCGGGATCACCAGATCCTTGATTCGCTGCAGGGTCTGGCCGTCGGTCAGCAACTCGCCGTCCGGGCCGTAGTAGGCGAAGCCCTTACCCCGCCGTTTACGGGCGATCCCGGGCTTGCTCAGGACGCTGCGACGCAGCCGCATCGGCGCTCCTCTCATGTCCCCAGAGGAATTACCCACCGCGACAGCGGCTCACACCGGGGCTCGGCGGGTCAGTAGTCCGGCGGGTGCACGTCGCGGGTGCGCAGCAACAGCGGAACCAGCACCCAGAAAACCGCGAACAGCGCCAACGCGCAGGCCCCGGCGACGATGCCGGCGGTCACCCCGGACACCGCGTCGAAGATGATGACCGTCACCCCGGTCAACGCCAGGCCTAGCAGCACCAAACCGGCGTAGGCGCACCGGGGCGCCGCCGACACCAGAACCACCAGGCGGTGCCGCCGAAACAGCAGCCGGTGCATGCCCACCGGGGCGATCAGCAGCACCGTCGCGGCCACCGAACATCCCACCGTGGCCAGATACACACCGTGCAGCGTCAAGGTGTCGAAGCGCTGCTGGAACGGCAGCGTCAGCAGGAAGCCGGTGAGCAGCTGAACACCGGTCTGGACCACCCGCAGCTCCTGCAGCAGGCTGTTCCAATTGCGGTCGAGCCGTTGGAGTTCGGTCTCCCCGCGTCTGCGCTGATCCAAGCGCTGGTCCCGGTCCGGATGGTCGACATCCATGCCGGTGATCATCGCATTCGACGAGACCCGGACGGCGATTTTCCACCGGCTTGCCCGGCCGAAGCCGAACGACCCGCCACATCGTCGGGGCGGGTCGTTCCGGCTGCCGGCGCCGCGTCAGCCCGCCATGAACTCGTGGTAGGCCGACTCCAGATGCGAGGGCAGGGCCGTCACATTGCACTGGCGCTCGGTGTCGCCGATCGGCGCCAGAATCCCGCGCAGGTCGTAGTACTCGTTGGGGTGCGCGGTGAAGTAGTTGCGAATGTTGGCGGCCGCCTCGCCTCGCGGCTGCCCGTAGGCGGCCATGACGACCTGGTTGGCACCCGGATGCGCGGCGAGGTACTGCTGCGCCGAGCCGGTCACCGACGAAATGGTGGCGTGGACGCCTTCCGGACTGCAGTCGGGTGCGGCCACCGCCGACGGCGCGGCCACGACCCCGATGGCCAGCCCCCCGAGCAGGCAACCGACGCTGACCCCGGCGACGCGCCGACGCGCGACGATACTGCTGAATTTCATGACGTATTCCTTCACATGATTCGCATGAGCAAACCGATCATGGAGGCTCCCGAATCCCCGAAAGCCAAAGTAGCGGAAGGAAAAGCAGCCGCCGGGCGCCGTTCGCCCAGGACGAACATGCGCCTGCGGCGGCAACCGTCGTTGCCGTGACGGTTGCGCACTGGTGTGACCCGTTGTGTTAAGGAACGGCCAAATTCTCAGAAGTGAAGACGAGTTCTTAGACGATCGTTATCTCGATCGTGACGAAAACGTGATGTGTTAGCGGTTCAGCCTGCCGTCCCGCACGCCGGTCAATGCCTCGTCCAGCGTCGGATATAGCGGGAAGGTTTTGTCCAGGCCGGTCAGGTGGATCGGCCGTCTGGTCGCCGGGCCTCGCGCGACCACTCCGAATTCGGCCGCACCGCCGAGTTTCTCGTAGGTCGCCGCGAGGATCTTGAGCCCCACCGAGCCGAGGAACTCCACGCCGGACAGATCGATGATCAATGCCGTCGGATTTTCGGCGACCACGCCGCCGATGGCTTCTTCCATGGCCGGAGCGGTGACCAGGTCGATTTCGCCACCGATACTGAGCACAGCGACCCCGTCGTGGTCCGTGACCTCGGCGGTGATCGAATCAGGAGCTGACAATGGCGGTCCTTTGTCCAAAGCCGTGGGGGTACTGCAAGCCTAACCCGCCTCCCGAACTGCGAGAAGAAGAAGACCTTGACGCGTTATGCGGCGCGCCCCAGGCTAGTCTCCCCATATGAGCTGCGCCCTTCGGGGCGCGACATGGCACTTGGGGAGGCCAGATGTCAGACTTGCCGATGGAGCTCACGACTACTTCGAACACTTCGAACACCAATACCGTCCCGCAGACGGTCTCCAGCGATGGTTTGCTGCCACAGCTGGTGCAGCATCTGCGGCAGAACCGGACCGGGTTGCGCGAGGAGTGGGCGCGCCGGATCACCGCGGCCGAGCTGCTCACCGCGATGACGCCGGAGGAGATTTTCTCCGAGGCGACCGCCGTCTACGACAACTACGTCGAGGTGCTCGAGACCGGCAGCGTCGAGGCGCTGCAGGATTATGCCCGCGACCTGTCGGAACGCATCATTCCCCGGGGCGTGGAGACCGACGAGGTCGTTGGCATCGTGCTGCTGCTGCGCGATGTGCTCGCCCGGTCACTGTTCGAGAAGTACCAGACCGACTTCGAGATGCTCAACCAGGTGCTGGACGCCTACGAGCCGGCGGCCAACCGGATCGCCAACACCGTGGCGGTCAGCTTCGTGCAGGAACGTGAACGCATCATCCGCCAGCAGCAGGAGGCCATCCGCGAGCTGTCGACGCCGGTGCTGCAGGTGCGCGAGCAGCTGCTGATTCTGCCGATCATCGGCGTGCTGGACAGCCAGCGCGCCCGCCAGGTCACCGAGCAGCTGCTGCGCGCCATCCGGGCCAACCGCGCCAAGGTCGTGGTCATCGACATCACCGGGGTACCGACCATCGATTCGACGGTGGCCAACCACCTGGTGCAAACGGTGGACGCCTCCGGGTTGATGGGCGCCAGCGTGATCATCACCGGCCTGTCCTCCGAAATCGCTTTGACCCTGGTCACAATCGGGCTGGACCTGTCGAAGATGAACGCCGTCGGCGACCTACAGGGCGGTATCGAGGAAGCCGAGCGGCTGCTGGGCTACGAAGTCACCCGCACCGGCGACTAGACCGGGTAGGCACTCATCAAAGGTCAGCCCATGCCGGTACCCATTCTGAAGCTGGGACCGATTCTCATTGCGACGGTGCGCTCGGCGCTCACCGACTCCGAAACCGAGCTCTTCCGGCAGCGTCTGATGGACCGCGTCACCGAATTCCGCGCCCAGGGCATCATCGTCGACGTCACCGCCGTGGAGGTGCTGGATTCGTTTGCCGCCCGGTCCCTGCAGACGATCGCCCGGATGATCCGGCTGCGTGGCGCCGAGACGGTGATCGTGGGCCTGCGCCCGGAGGTGGCCTTCGCGATGGTGCAGCTGGGGCTGGCCTTCGACGATATGCACACCGCGCTCGACTTGGAGGAAGGCCTGGCGCTGCTGAACCGCAAGTTGGGCCTGGAAAAGCCGATGATCGGGCCCGGCAGTGACGGATGACATCGTCGTCGAGGTGGACCACCCCGACGACATCGTCGCTGCTCGCCACGCGGGACATCAGCTCGCCAGTGAGCTGGGGTTCTCGCTGACCGATGTCACCATGATCGCCACCGCGATCTCCGAAATCGCCCGCAACATCACCAGCTACGCCGGCCGGGGCGAGGTCCGGGTCGCGGTGGCCGAGCGCGAGGGCCGCAAGGCGCTGGTGGTGCGCGCCGAGGACGAGGGGCCGGGCATCGCGGACGTCGATCGTGCGATGGAGGACGGCTACTCCACCGGCCGCGGGCTGGGCATGGGCTTGCCGGGCGCGCGGCGCCTGATGGACCGGCTGATCGTCGAGTCGGCGGTGGGTCGCGGAACGATCGTCGAAATGTGGAAATGGGTTCCGCCCCGTGCGCGATAACGGCCGGTTCGGGCCGATCGAGTGGGCGGTCGCGGGCCGGCCGCGGCCGGGCGAGCACACCTGCGGCGACCTGCCGATCGCGGTCCAGATCGGCGGTGACGCGGCGCTGTTCGGTGTCCTCGACGGACTTGGACACGGCCCGGAGGCCGCCCGGGCCGCACGGATCGCCGTCAAGGTGCTCGACGACGCCCGCGACGAACGTCTCGAGGTGCTGATCCAGCTCTGCCACCGCATGCTGTACGGCACCCGGGGGGTCGCGATGACCCTGGCCAGAATCGACTTCTCCGCCGGCGGGCTGTGCTGGACGGGCGTGGGAAACGTGGCCGCCAACCTGGTCGCCAAGGCGATCAGCGGGGTCCGGATCAGTTCCAGCGTGCGGCTGACCGCCGGCATCGTCGGCTACCGGGTACCGGAGGTCACGCCGGCCAAGGTGGTGCCGATCCGCGCCGGTGACCTGCTGGTCGTCGCCAGCGACGGCATCACCGACGACCACCTGGACCACATCGACTTCGCTGCTTCCGCCACCGCCATCGCCGAGCAGATACTGGTCAAGCACGCCAAGGACACTGACGACGCGATGGTGCTCGCCGCGCGTCACCGGGGCATCTCGACATGACCTACACCGACGACTTTCGCGCCCGTTATTTCGCCGCGCTGCGTACCTACCTGGACAAGCGCGACGAGGACAGCCTGGCCGTCGGCCATGAGCTCGGACGCCGGGCCTTAGCGGAACGCATCAGCATGCTCGACATCATCGAGAACCACTTCCGGTTGCTCGACGAGCTCTCGGCAGACGCCGCGTCGGGCCGGCCGATCGCGCTGGAGTTCCTGCTGCAGACCCTGGCAGCCCTCGACATCGCCACCCGCGGATTCCTTGACGGCACCAGGCGTTACGAGCAGCAGCGGGCCCGGGCCGAGGATCTCGCCCACCGCGACACCTTCCGCAACGCGCTGGTGAACTCGTTGCAGGAAGGATTCTTCGTCGCCGACCACGACGGCGCCGTGATCGAGATGAACAGCGCGTTCGCCGAGATCATCGGCTATCCCCCGGAAGGTTTGCCGTACCGGTGGCCGCATCCGTGGCTGCTCGACAAGAAAAGCGCGGCCCAGCAACAGCAGCGGGTCCGGCGGGACGGCTTTGCCGAGTACGAGACGCCGATCCGGCACCGCGACGGCCATCTGGTCTGGGTGACAGTCAGTATCAACGCCGTTCGGGGCGCGGTCGCGGACCGCGACGTGTACGTGGGCACGGTGCGCGACATCACCGCCGAACGAGCTTTCGCCGCAAGGGAAAGCGCGGTGCTGCGGCTGGCCACGTCGGTCGGTGTGGCCAAGAGCATGGCCGAGGTGCTGTCCATCACCCTCGACGAATGCCGCAGCGCGGTCGACGTGCAACGCGTGGTTGCCGTCATATGGCCTCCCGGCGACGGTGAACCGACCGTCCAGGTCGCCGGGGAGCCATCCGAAAAGTCTTGGCGCAGAATGGATCCGATGCTGCGCCAGACGTTTGAGGAGGCACGCCAACAACTGCCGCTGACGGCGAGAACTATCGAGTGGCCCGACACTCCGGGCAAAGCCCGGGGACTGGTCGCGGTGCTGTCGGGTGCCGCCGACGTCGCGCTGTGGCTCGAGTTGCGGGTGCCGCGCTGGGTGACCGCCGAGGATCGGCTGCTGGTCACGGTGCTCATCGGTCACCTGAGCCTGGCCATCGGCCATGTCCGGCAATTCGAGAGCGCCCGTGAGACATCGTTGACCCTGCAGCGGGCCATGCTGCCCCCGGTAAAGCCGCCGCCGGGCTTCGCGGTCCGCTACGAACCCGCCGTGCCGCCGTTGGAGATCGGCGGCGACTGGTACGACGTGCTGGCACTGGACGACCACCGCATCGGCATTGTCGTCGGCGACTGCGTGGGCCGCGGGTTGCCAGCCGCCGCGATCATGGGCCAGCTGCGCAGCTCGGCGCGCGCGCTGTTACTCACCGGCGCGCAACCCGCACTGTTGCTCGAACAACTCGACGCGGCCGCGTCGCTGATTCCGGATGCCTACTGCACCACTGTGTTTCTGGCGATCCTGGACACCAAATCCGGGATCCTCGACTACAGCAACGCCGGGCACATGCCCGCGGTGCTTGCCGAGCCCGGCCGCGGGACCACGTTGTTGACCGACGCCCGCTCGGTGCCGTTGGCGGTCCGGCGAACGCAGCCGCGCCCGGAGGCTTCCCAGGAATTGCTGCCCGGCTCGACGCTGATGCTGTTCACCGACGGCCTGGTCGAGCGCAAGTACGAGTCGATCGACGAAGGCCTGGGACGCGTCGCCGACGTGTTGGCAGCGTCGATGATGTTGCCGGTCGATGCCGTCGCCGATGCCGTGCTGGGCCGATTGGCGCCGGCCGCAGGATACGACGACGACGTCGCAATGGTGGCATACCGGCATCCACACGGGCCGCTACGCATCGAAACCAGTGCTACCCCAGATCAATTGGCGGGCATCCGGCGCCAGCTGGCGTGGTGGCTGCGAGCCGCCGACGTCTCCGACGAACGGGCCGGCGACATCGTGCTCGTGATCAGCGAGGCCTGTACCAATTGCATCGAGCACGCATACCGCGGGCACCGCGTCGGGACCATGCTGGTCGATGTGAGAGCCGTCGACGAAGCGGTGCAGGCGCGGGTCGTCGACTCCGGGTCGTGGAAGACACCGGCGGCCGATCCGGGCAACGGCGGGCGGGGCCTGACGCTGATCAACGCCCTGTGTGACGCCGTGGAAATCGACAACAGCCCGGGCGGGACTGCCATCGAGATGCTGTTTCGGCTGCCTCGCTAGCCGAAGAAGACGTTGCGGCGGCGGATCAACAGGCTGTACAGCATCTGCTGGATGGTCTCCCGTACGTGGTCGGTCAGTTCGAATGTGACGGTGGGGTCGTCGGCATCGGCGCGGTCGTAGTCGGCGGTGCCGATCGGCCGGCCGAATGCGATGTGCCACTTGGACGGCAGCGGTATCAGCCCGGCCGTTCCGGCCCACGGGAACAACGGGGTGATCGGGAAGTACGGCAGGCCCAACAGCCTCGCCAAGGGCTTGACATCGCCCAGCATTGGATAGATCTCCTCCGAACCCACCACCGCGCACGGGATGATCGGCGCTTTGGCGCGCACCGCGGCCGACACGAAGCCGCCGCGGCCGAAACGGCGCAGCTTGTAGCGGTCCTTGAAGCACTTGCCCAAGCCCTTGTATCCCTCGGGAAACACCACGGCGAGTTCGCCGGCCGCCAGCAGCCGATGAGCATCGGTGGGACAGGCCAGCGTGTGACCGGCCTTGCGGGCAACCTCGCCGATGACCGGCACGTCGAAACACAAATCGGCGGCCAACGCTCGCAGGTTTCGGTGCGCGGGATGGTGTTCGTGCACCGCCGTCGAGATCATCAGCGCATCGACCGGCAACACCCCGCCGTGGTTGGAGACCACCAGTGCCGGGCCCTTGTCGGGCAGATTTTCGATCCCGCTGACCTCGACCCGGAACCACGACCGCGAAAAGAACCGCAACAACGGCCGTACCAGTGCGTCGGTGAAGTGGGGGTCGAAGCCGAACTCGTCGACGCGATAGTCCCCGGTCAGTCGCTTGCGCAGGAATTGGGCAACGGCGGCGACCCGTTGGGCGAGCTCGTTGGCCGGCGCCTGGGCCCCGGGCACCCTGGCTCCGAAGGCGCGCTTCTGATCGAGGTCTCGGATGACGGCGGCCGCCCGCCGTTGAGTGGCCTTGGAATTGGGCGGCGCAAGCGTGGGCCGCAATGCCGTGTGCCGGCTGCTTTGGCGGCCAGCCTGATTCCGTGTCGCTAAACGTTGTCGATTCGGTTGCAATGCAATGACATTGGTCCTCGCGGGCATAGACGAACCCCCCGGCACTCTGAGTGTCTGGAATGGATGTGAAGTGGGCCTTGTGTTAGACCCTGGCCGGCGCCGCCCCCGCAGCGCATGCAAGGAGTTTAGTCCTTACATATCGGCAATAGAAGACATGGGGTTGGACGAAAATTATCCAGGCGATCTCGCTCAGATCACGGCTTGCCGGAGCACAATTCACGTGGCGGCATCGCGGCAAATCTGTCCGGGTCGTCAAATCGCATTAGCCGCCCGCGGCGGCTACGGCCGATCCTCGGTTGAACCGCGGCAGGTTGAGTTACCGGATCCGGGGTATTCAAGGGCGTGACCCGTACCACCTTCAGGCCCGTCAAGCAGCGACGCTCATCTGACGTCGAGCCGTCCCTACCGGCCGGACACGGACCACTGTCGATCGCCGTGCGCCGCGCGTTGACCGGGCCGGCGCCCCGCGACCAGTTCACCCGCATCGGCGCCTCGGTGGGCGACGTCGATCCCTACGGCCACGATCTGCAGCTGGCCTTGTATATGTGCTATGAGCTGCACTACCGCGGCTTTTCCGGAGTGGATCCGACTTGGGAGTGGAATCCCGCGCTGCTGCACCTACGTGCCGAATTCGAGCGGGCTTTCCTGACGGGCGTGCGTCGTGATGTCGGCCCCATCGAGCCGCACGACACCGCCGTGGCCGAAATGGACAAGCTCTCGATAGAGCCCGTCGACGGCACTGGGCCGTCGTATTACCTGCGCGACACCGGAACATGGCGGCAGATGCGTGAATATTTTGCACACCGATCGCTGTATCACCTCAAAGAGGGTGATCCGCATGCCTGGGCAATTCCACGCCTGACCGGTCAGGCCAAGGCGGCATTCGTCGCCGTCGAGTTCGACGAATACGGTGCCGGTTATGGCCCGCGGGTGCACCAGCAGCTTTTCGCCGACCTCCTGGACGCGGCCGGACTCGATTCGACCTACCTGGGGTATCTCGACGTGGTTCCCGCCGAATCACTGGCGGTGGTCAACATCATGTCGTTGTTCGGGCTGCACCGGCGGTTGCGGGGCGCCGCAATCGGACACTTCGCGGCGACGGAGATCACCTCGCCACCGGGTTCTCGGCGGATGGTCGAGGCGCTGCGCCGGATGGAGGCACCCGAGGAATGTGTCGCCTTCTACCACGAACACGTGGAAGCGGACGCGGTACACGAACAGGTGGTCCGCATCGACGTGGTGGGCGATCTCGCCGAGCGAGAACCACACCTCGAGCAGGACATCGTGTTCGGGATGCGGGCGTTCGAGCTCCTCGAAAACCGGTTGGCCGACTGCCTGATGCGGTCGTGGCAGGCCGGTGAGACATCGCTGCGCCGGCCGTTGGACGAGGTGTAGGCCCTCGCGCTTAAAAGGGTGGGGGTTCGTCGTCG
>NZ_MVIF01000269.1 GCF_002086675.1 Mycobacterium persicum | reverse complement strand
ACCGGCTTGGCGTAGCAGCCGGTAGAAGGTCGATATCGAGCCGAGGTAGCGGCCTTCATCGAGCAAGGTGGCCCACACCTCGGTCGGCGAGATGTCCACGAACCGCTCGCTGTGCAACTCATCGAGGATCGCGGCCCGCTCGGCGGCCGACAACGCCCGCGGCTGCGGCCGATCTTTGTGCGGGACCGGCCGCGGCCGCTGCGCAGGCGGGCTTTGCCGGTGCCGGCGGTAGTAGCTGGCCTGGGCCACACCCACGGCATCGCAGGCGCCCCGCACGCCGATCTCCGGCGCCAGCTCGGCGATCATGGCGTCGCTCACTTCCTCGACCCGTTCTCGGGCTCCGCGCTCTCGGAGAGCGTCTCCAAGAGCGCGTGCAGTTTTGCCTGGACATCCACCACGAAGCGGGCCTTGGCCAGCTCCTGCTCCAGTTGGCGTTTCTCGGCCTCCAGCTGGGCGATCCGCTCACCTTGTGGGTCGCGCCGCTTGCGTCCACGCGGGGCAGCCAACCCCGCCAACGCGCCCGCGTCGCGGGCCCGCCGCCACTCAACGATGTGGCTGGAATACAGGCCCTCACGGCGCAGCAACGCGCCCTTCTCACCCTCGGCCGCAGCCTCATAGGCCGCCAAGATCTCCAACTTGTACTTGGCGGTGAACGTCCGCCGTTTCGCCCGCTCGGGCACCTGCGGATCGGGCCGCTGGGTACTATCGCCATCCACCCGACCAGGATCATCGATCCCTACCGGGGGGGCCAATACGGTCACCTTGCTCGTCATCTCGGGGAAACTCTCCATCCCCGCCCTCGGGTCACTAATTATCAGGGGGCGAGTGCCTCACCCAAGGTTGGCAGAGAG
>NZ_MVIF01000268.1 GCF_002086675.1 Mycobacterium persicum | reverse complement strand
CGTCTAATCCGATGGCCTTTGATGCTGAGCGGACGGTGTTGATCACGGGGGGAACCGGGATGTTGGGTGGGGTTTTTGCTGAGCATTTGGTCAGTCATTACGGGGTAGGGCATCTGCTGTTGGTGTCTCGCCGCGGGCTGGGCGCTCCTGGCGCTGTTGAACTGCATCAACGGTTGACCCAGTTGGGTGCGCGGGTCACTATCACCGCTTGTGATCTGACCGATCCCGCCGAGCTCAGTGCGGTGCTAGATGGTATCGAGGCGGCTCATCCACTTGGGGCTGTGATCCACACTGCCGGCGTTGTTGACGACGCGGTGATCAGCGAGTTGACCACGGCCCAAGTTGATAGGGTCTTGGCCGCCAAGGCCGACACTGCCTGGTATTTGCATGAACTGACCGCAGGAAAAGACCTGTCCGCTTTTGTGATGTTCTCCTCGGCCGCAGGAGTCCTGGGCAACCCTGGACAAGCCAACTACGCCGCCGCTAACGCCTTTGTAGATGCCTTGGCCCACCACCGCCATCGCCGCCAATTACCGGCTCTGAGTTTGGCCTGGGGCTATTGGCAGACACCGTCGGCGATGACAGCTCACCTTGACCCCAAAGACCAAGCCCGTTTCGCGCGTACCGGCATGTTGGCGATCACCACCGCACAAGGCCTGCAACTGTTCGACACCGCCCTTGCCGGCCAGCAACCCAGCCTGATCCCCTTGCCGCTGAACCGCCAAACACTGACCCGCCAGGCACGCCAACACCAGCTTGCCCCGATCCTGTCCGCCTTGACCACCGTGCGCCCTCAGGCCCATTCGCCGGCCAGCACCGTCATGGCGCAGCTGGCCGGTCAAAGCGCTGCCCAGCA
>NZ_MVIF01000267.1 GCF_002086675.1 Mycobacterium persicum | reverse complement strand
GCCGGGCTCGATCGGCTGGTACGCCCGGCAGCCCACCGCCCAGGCCATCTCCGCCGATCTGCGTGTCCAGGTGACCCGTTTCACCGGCCAGGAAGTGCAGACCGCCACCGACGTGGCGCGCTCCGCCGGTGAGCTGGGCGGCGAAGGCGCGGTGCGCGGCCACATCCAGGCCGTCGCCGCCATCACCACCACCCACTCGCCGAATCCGACGGTGCCGCCATCACCGCCAGCCCCCTCAGCATCATCGCTGCTCGATGCCTTGACCGGCGCTAGCCCGCTGATGCGGCACATATCACCACAGGCCGCGGCCTCAGCAGCTGCACCACCGTGGCAAGCCCCACCAGCGGCCGGCGCGCTAGCGGGCATCGCGCCGCCGGTGCCGCTGCCGCCAGGTGCCGGCCCCCTGCCCGCCTTCGGCGGCAGCGGCGGTGGCGGGGCCGGGGCTGGCCACGCAGGCATCGCCCCCACCCCCGCACCCGTCACACTCGACCCCGGTCCCGCCAGGACCGCGCCGTCAGATACCACACCCAGGACTGGCAACAGCGCTGTCCAAATGCTGGGCTTCGGCCCGCCAGGGCTCGTACCGGCCCCGGCGGCACCATCTTTGCCCCTACCGCGTGACCCGACCCCGCCACCCATGCCGGTCGACCCTAAAGACATGAGCGCCGAGCAGGCGCTCGCAGAATGGGCCCAAGTTAACGCTGAAATACGGGCGTGGAACACCCAATGCGGCGTCGAAAACGTCGGGCCGCTGCCGCCGGCCCAATACAACGCCTGCATTGCCTCGCGCGGTCCTCTCCTTCAACGCCAAACCGCAATCCGGGCACGCTTAAACGACTTAGGCATACCCATAGAGGGCGAACCCGCCCT
>NZ_MVIF01000266.1 GCF_002086675.1 Mycobacterium persicum | reverse complement strand
CCGGTACGGCGCGGGTCAAGCGTGGTATGGCCGAGATGCTCAAGGGCGGCGTGATTATGGACGTCGTCACCGCGGAGCAGGCGCGCATCGCCGAGGGCGCGGGCGCGGTCGCGGTGATGGCGTTGGAGCGGGTGCCCGCCGACATCCGCGCTCACGGCGGGGTGTCGCGGATGAGCGACCCCGAAATGATCGAGGGCATCATCGCCGCGGTGACCATCCCGGTGATGGCCAAGGTGCGCATCGGTCATTTCGTGGAGGCGCAGATCCTGCAGAGCCTGGGCGTGGACTACATCGACGAGTCGGAGGTGCTGACTCCGGCCGATTACACCCATCACATCGACAAGTGGAAGTTCACCGTGCCGTTCGTGTGTGGGGCGACCAATCTCGGTGAGGCGCTGCGCCGGATCGGCGAGGGCGCGGCCATGATCCGCTCCAAAGGCGAGGCCGGCACCGGCGATGTCTCCAATGCCACCACCCACATGCGGGCCATCAGCGGCGAAATCCGTCGGCTGACGTCGTTGTCGGAGGACGAATTGTATGTGGCGGCAAAGGAGTTGCAGGCGCCCTACGAACTCGTCGCCGAGGTGGCCCGCGCCGGCAAGCTGCCGGTGACGCTGTTCACCGCCGGCGGGATCGCCACCCCGGCCGATGCGGCGATGATGATGCAGCTGGGCGCCGAAGGTGTGTTCGTCGGCTCGGGCATCTTCAAGTCCGGCGCCCCCGAACACCGGGCCGCCGCGATCGTCAAAGCCACCACCTTCTACGACGACCCCGACATGCTGGCCAAGGTGTCACGGGGGCTGGGCGAGGCGATGGTCGGCATCAACGTCGAACAGATCGCCCAGCCGCACCGGCTCGCCGAACGCGGCTGGTAAGA
>NZ_MVIF01000265.1 GCF_002086675.1 Mycobacterium persicum | reverse complement strand
GTGCAGGTAATCGTCGATGGCCCAGCCGATCACCCGACGTGAGCAGCCATCACGGACGGCGCACAGATACAACCAGCCCTCACCCGTGCTCAGATAGGTGATATCCGAGGTCCACACCCGGTTGAGGATCCCGGTGTCGAAACGACGCTTGACCAGGTCTTTAGGCACCGCAGCATCGAGGTCAACCACCGTGGTGGCCGGCGCGAACCGCCGCGGGCAGATCCCGGCCAAACCCTGCCGACGCAGCGAGGCAGCCACCGTCTTGCGCGAGACCCGCTCACCGTCATCGCGTAGATCGGCCAGGATGCGCGGGGCGCCGTAGACGCCGTCGGAGGCCGCGTGGAACTTGGCGACCTTGGCATCCAACTCGGCGCGCCGTTGCTGGGCCGGGGTCGGTCCGCGCTCGCGGGTTTTGCGCCATTTGTAATACCCCGAGCGCGACACCTCCAGGCACTCGCACATCCGCTTAACCGTGTAGGTGGCCTTCTCCGCCTCGATCACCCGGTAGGCTTCTACCGGTGTTGTTCGGACACGAAGAAGGCCGCGGCTTTTTTCAAAAACTCACGGTCCAAACGCAATTCGGCATTCTCACGGCGCAGGCGCTCCAACTCTGCGCGTTCATCAGCATCTAGCACCACGCCAGTATCGCCAGCCGAGGAGGCTTCGCGTTGGAGGCGCACCCAACGCCCCAGCACTGCTTCACCAACACCGATCTCGGCGGCCACATGCGCCACCGGTCGGCCGGTCTCAATCACCAGGCGGGCAGCCTGCTCCCGAAACTCCGGGGTGTACTTGCGACGCTTGCCCGACATACGGACATCCTTCCCGCGGGACCAGCAGCCCCACCAGTCAGGTGTCCACCATCAGGGGTCAACCCCC
>NZ_MVIF01000264.1 GCF_002086675.1 Mycobacterium persicum | reverse complement strand
CTCATCTTCGGAAGACCTCGACCCCTATCCCGGCAACGACGCGCCGACCACCTCTACACCCTCATCTGCGAAGAGCCGAAATACCGCTCGTTTCGGAGCCCGTACCAGTCTGGGCTGGTCGCGACATCGGGATGGTCCGTCCGGCGAAATCACTAGGAGGGCCGTCAGCGGCACACCTTCGTATACGGCAGCGGGGGGATGCCCGACTATGACAGCTAGAATTCGACACCGCTTATAAATCCACGACGTGATCACAAATAGATGGTGCTGGGTTCGGCGAACATGGTGTTCCAAAATCTGCACCAGCGGACATGGAGAAAATGCTGTTACAGGTGGCCTATTGTTGTCAGAGTTCGATCCCACAAGTCTCTGGCAAGGTGCGGGTCACAGGCCGAGCGGCTGGCTTTCCCGATCTCGCACTTCACGTAATATTCGCCTGGCCGCCAATCGATACCGGGTGTGCTTGACGCGAGCCGAGCCAGCGGAGCGGCTCCCTGCTCTGCGGTCGCAAAAAGTCGCGGAAGTGACAGCTTTTCCAGGAACGCAAAAGCCCGTGAACCCGAGGCCCGGCTGAAATTGGTGGCGACCACGCCGGGGTGTACCGCTGCGGCCGAGAGCCCGTCGGCATGGTAGCGCCGATGTAATTCCTTGGTGAACAAGATGTTTGCCAGCTTCGAAATGGCATAGGCGACGATGGGACGGCGCCCCTGGGTGTTCTCGAAGTCGACAATAGCGATATTGCGAACCCATTTATGCGCCCCGCTGGCCGTATTGATTACACTGGCCCGGGACTCGACCAACAAATCCAACAGTTGGGTGGTGAGTAGAAACGGCGGCAAGTAGTTGACCTGCTAAGTCATCTCGTAGCCGTCAGCCGTCAGG
>NZ_MVIF01000263.1 GCF_002086675.1 Mycobacterium persicum | reverse complement strand
GGTTCGGGGAATATCGGGTGGTATAACTTCGGGCCGGGGAATTTGGGGTCGTACAATGTGGGGTTGGGGAACGCCGGGGATTACAACGTTGGTTTCGGGAATACCGGGATCGGTAATTTCGGGTTCGGGAACACCGGTAGCCATAATATTGGGATCGGGTTGAGTGGTGATGGTCAGGTCGGGTTCGGGGGCTGGAATTCCGGTAGCGGGAATGTGGGGTTGTTCAACTCCGGGACCGGGAATGTGGGGTTGTTCAACTCCGGGACCGGGAACTGGGGGGTGGGCAACTCCGGTGAGCTCAATACGGGGTTGTTCAACCCGGGCCGGTTGAACACCGGGGTGTTGAACACCGGGTTGCTCAACACCGGGGTGGGCAATGCGGGTTCCTACAATTCGGGCAGTTTCAATGTGGGGTCTTCCAACACCGGCTCGTGGAATGCCGGGGACACCAACACCGGCTGGTTTAACCCCGGCAACCTCAACACCGGGATCGCCAACACCGGTGATGTCAACACCGGCGGGTTCAACCAGGGCAACCTCAACAACGGCTTCTTCTGGCGCGGCGACGGCCAGGGCCACGCCGGCTTCGACTACACCCTGACCATCCCGGCAGTCGCACTGGACCTCGACGTCGACGTCCCCCTCAACATCCCCATCACCGGCCACCTCGGCGACATCGTGATCGGCAGCTTCACGATTCCGACCTTGCATCTGAACGGTAGTAATTTGACCGGCACTATTGGGCCGATTGTGGTGGATCCGATCACGATTACGGGTCCGTCGTTGGATTTGCATGTGGGCGGCGCGGGGGAGTCGTTGCAGTTGAGTTTTTCGGGTCCGGCGCTGGGTCCGGTGGTGATTCCGGTGTTGCAGGTGGCGGCGGGGC
>NZ_MVIF01000262.1 GCF_002086675.1 Mycobacterium persicum | reverse complement strand
GCCGGGTGCGAGGACACGTCCGTAGACCTTGGTGAACAACACCGCGACGCGCCGGCCCAGCGGCGTGAGTTGGTAGCGGTGATGGCCGGGCAGCCTGACGATGAGCTCCTTGCGTTTGAGCCGCCGCAGATCGTAAGTGGCCTGCCTGCTGGTGTAGGAGCAGCCCAGTAGCGCGGTGACAGTGCGGACAAGGGCCGGGTTGTCGAACCCGGCGAGCAGGTGGGTGAATCCGACGACGGCGGCCATGACCGCCATCACCCGTGGATCCCCGAACGGCAGTCCGGGAGCGTGTTGACCATCGATCTGGGATGGTCGGGTCACCTGGGTGAAGGTGGCCACATCCGGAGCGGGCCGGGCATCGGCGGCTTGCGCGTCACACAGACGCTGGTTGGCGTTGTCGCCAACCGCCCGAAGGGCCTTCCAATTCTCGGCGGTTACCCGCCGGCCGATGCCGAAGTCGCGGGTGTTGCAGATGACCGTCTCGGTGCGCAACGCCCGCTGCTCCTTGAAATACTGCTTGATCCGGCTGGACTTGTAGTAGCAACTGATCTGCGGATCGACCCCTTTGGTGATGACCTTGGTGCGCCAGGTGCCCGGGGTGGTCTGGATGATCCGGCGGTCAAAGATCAGTGACACCGACTCGGGTCGCCCCACGTCGAGGTGGTCGCGGATGAGCTGTTCGAAAAACGACCGGCCCGCTGCTGGTCGGTCGAACACCCGGGTATCGGAGATCTCGAACTGGCGAAACGCCAACTCGTAGACGTAGCCGGCGCGCAAATCATCGCGGGTGAACGGGGAGGGCAGCCGCTTTTGCCAGCGCCAAAAGAAGCGCTTGACCGCGCCGGATCCGAGCCGGTCGCAGATTTCCTGCAGCGCCGCGGGATCATCACAGGCGC
>NZ_MVIF01000261.1 GCF_002086675.1 Mycobacterium persicum | reverse complement strand
TCAACACCGGCGCCTTCAACACCGGCAACATGGACAACGGCTGGTGGTGGCGCGGCGACAGCCAGGGCCTGATCGGCGCTTACTACGCGATCACCGTTCCCGAGATCCCCGCATTCTTCAATGTCGCGATACCCGTCGACATACCGATCACCATCAGCATCACCGACATCGAGATCAATCCCGTCACCATTCCCAAGATCTCCTTCAGCGGCTTGGACGACGGCATCGGCGGCAAAGTCATCGGCTCCATCGGCCCCGCCAGTGTCTACGGTGCGCAGACCGGCGACCCCATCGTCATTTCCTTCGGCGAACAGCCTGCGGTGGCAATCAACGTGGGTAACCCTGACGGCTCGACGGTGATCAACATCAGTGGCACCGGCGGTCTGGGCCCCATCAGCATCCCGATCGTCGACGTCCCGGCGGCGCCCGGGTTCGGCACCGCGACCACCAGCCCGTCGTCGGGCTTCTTCAACGCCGGAGCCGGCAGCGCATCGGGTTTCGCCAATTTCGGCGCCAACAATTCCGGCCTATGGAACGTCTCGAACGCAGTCGCGGGAAACTCGGGCTATCTGAACTACGGGTCACTGCAGTCGGGCCTGGCCAACTTCGGCAACACCATCTCGGGTCTGTACAACACCGGCACCGTCGGCCTCACGTCGCCGGCCAATGTCTCCGGTATCGCCAGCATCGGCACCGACCTCGCCGGCGTGCTTCGTGACGGCCCCACTGCGACGGCCTTCAACGCGGGCCTGGCGAACATTGGCGCCGGGAACGTGGGCTTCGCCAACATCGGCGACGTCAACCTGGGCAGCGCCAACATCGGCGACTACAACCTGGGCAGCGGAAATATCGGCGACCTCAACGTCGGCACCGGCAACCTCGGCCGCACCAACCTAGGCAGC
>NZ_MVIF01000260.1 GCF_002086675.1 Mycobacterium persicum | reverse complement strand
GGAGCGGCGGGCGCAGCCGGCGGTGCAATCACGATGCCCCCGAACGGCACCGGAGGACCTCCGGGCGGAACCGCCTCAGGCGGGTTCTGTGGCGTGATGCAGATCAGAGTGCACCCGGGTTGCGGCGCCTGGGGCTGTGGGGTGGGTTGTTGCAGCCACGGCCACAGCGGCGGCGGCGTGTTGGCCAGCTGCGGCGGGCCGAAGTCGATCAACGGGATGTGGCCCATCGGGTCGTAGGCGCCCAGGCCGTTGACATTCATCGGCAGGTTCGGCCCCAGCCCCTCCGGATGCTCCAGGTGTGCGTCGCCGATCGGCGGCGGCGGCCCGGTGATCGGCGGCAGGTCGACCGGCACCACGCCGGTGGCGTACGCCGCCGCCCAGCCCAGCACGTTCTGGGCATAGGGCATCGAGTTGTTGTAGCGCAAGATGGCGGCCATGACTTGCGCGGGGTCCCGCAGATTCAGTCCGCCGCTGCACAGGTAGCGAGCGGCCGCCAGGGTGGAGTCGAACAGGTTTTGCGGATCGGGTACGCCGTCGTTGTCGCCGTCGACGGCGTAACGAGCCCAGGTGCCGGGCAAGAACTGCATAGGGCCCATGGCGCGGGCGTAGGTGACCCGGTTGCCGACCATGCTTTGGATGATGACCTCGTTGCCGGGCAACGTGCCGTCGAGGGCGGGGCCGTAGATCGGGCTGACCGCGGTACCGCGTGCGTCGACGGCGCCGCCGTTAGCGTGCATCGACTCGATCCGTCCGATCCCGGCCAGCAGGTTCCAGCTGATACCGCACGCCGGCGCGGCAACGGCCATCTTCTGTTCGGCGTTGCGATAGGCCGTCAGCGCCATAATTGGAATACCAAGCGCGCCAGGTGAATTCACGATCATCGGCGGCGGTGGGGCGGAGGT
>NZ_MVIF01000025.1 GCF_002086675.1 Mycobacterium persicum | reverse complement strand
GTGGCCGAACAGTCCGGCGGCGGCGCCGCCATTGCCGCCTTGACCGCCGTTTCCGCCGTTGACTCCGGCTCCGCCGGCTCCGCCATGACCGCCATTGCCGGCGATCAAGCCGCCTGTTCCGCCCGCGCCGCCGGATCCTCCGTTACGCCCCGCCCCTCCGGCCCCGCCGTTTCCTCCGTTGCCGAACAGTCCGGCATCGCCGCCGCGACCTCCCGCTTGGCCCGGGGCACCCGGCGCCCCGTCGCCCCCGTTGCCCCACAGCCACCCGCCGTTCCCGCCGGACTGGCCTGGCGAGGTTCCGTCGACGCCGTTGCCAATCAATACGCGCCCCGTGAGGGCTTCCGAGGGCGCGTTCACCACGTTCAGGAGGGTCTGCGCGACATTTGCAGCTTCGGTGTTCGCGTAGGCGGCCGCAGTGGCAGCCATGGTCTGCACAAACTGGTCGTGAAATGCCTGCGCTTGAGCGCTGATTACTTGATATGCCTGACCGTGCGCGGTAAACATCGCTGCGATCGCCGCCGACACCTCATCGGCGCCCGCGGCCAGCACTGCCGTTATCGGTGGTGCGGCCGCCGCGTTGGCCTCGCTAATGGCTGAACCGATTCTCACCAGCTGCGCGCTGGCCGTCGCCAGCATTTCCGGTGATGTGATCACCAATGACATCCGGAGCTACCTCAGCGCTGACACAGTCGAGGACCGTCTTGTTGACGCCACCAATGTTGGGGCGCGGGTATTCGGAGAAGGTGATCCAGGTATGAAATGCGCTGGTTACAGCGCGTTCGGAACGCTCTGATGCAGTCGCCGGTTCAGCGGGCGACGGCCGGCTCGCGTATGGGCTCGTCGTCGTAGCGGGGTACGCCGCGGCAGTGCTGGCGCCGATAGTGGCGTACCTCGAAGATCAGCCCGGCCATGCCCAGCGCCGCCGTGCACACCGACACCAGGACCACCAGCGGGTTGCCGTCCCCGGCGAGCGCATTGCCCAAAATCACCACCGCGGCAGTGCCGGGGAGTAGACCGGCGAGCGTGGACAGCGTGTACGGCCCCACCCGCACGGCCGATGCGCCGGCGCCGTAGTTCAGCGCCGCGAACGGTACCGCCGGAATCAACCGCAACGACAATATCGCCAGCCAGCCCCGCTCCCGCAGCCGCGCGTCGAGCCGGTCGACCGCCCGGTGGCGCACCAGGCGGTTGAGCCGCCATCCGGCCGCGCGCACCAGCAGCATCGAGATGACCGCGCTGGCTGTGCTGGCGGTGATCGCGATCAATATGCCCCACGCCGGCCCGAATAACAGGCCGGCGGCCACTGTGAATGCGGTGCGCGGGAATGGCGGCACCGTGACGACGATGTGCACCAGCAGAAACGCCAGCGGGAACCACGGGCCTACCGATGCTGCCCAGTCCCGCATCTGCACCGCTGTGGGGAGCGGAACCAGTAGCGCCACCGCAACCAATGTTGTGATTCCCACCACGGTGCCCACCATCCGCGTTAACGACACCTGGCGTGCAGCCGCACCGAGCGCGATCGCTATACCGCGCACCGTATCGGTGGTTTTGCACATGGCGGCAGCCGTCACGCTGTCCAAGCGTACGGGGTCAACATGAATATCTCGTTTCCCCTGGCTGGCGTTTCTTGTCACGCTCCGGCCTCGGTCGCCAGACCTTGACACCTATGCGGCGGCCGCAATCAATTAGCCTTGTTAGTTAGTGGCGGTCCTGAAGCAACCAGAAACAAAGTTGTCAGTTGCTGCATAAATAGGAGCAGTCGGTGTCCATTGATGTACCCGGGCTCGCCGGCCTAGAACAGGTTCGCGAGCGTTGGCGCACTGCGGTCTCCGGTGTGCTGTCCAAGACCACTCGCCGTGACCCGACAGAACTCGGGGACCACCCCGAGCATTTGCTGGACACCCCGACCTATGACGGGTTCGCCATTCGGGCGCTTTACACCGCTTTCGACGAGCTGCCGGAGCCCTCCCTGCCCGGCCGATGGCCCTATGTGCGCGGCAGCGACGTGCTGCGCGACGTCAATTCCGGCTGGAAGGTCGCCGAGACGTTTCCGGACGCGCACGCCCCGGACACCGAAGACGCCAACGCGGCGGTGCTGGCCGCACTCGGCGAGGGTGTGAGCGCGCTGCTGATCAAGGTGGGTACTGGTGGTGTGGCACCGGACAAGCTCGAGCGGCTATTCGCCGGTGTTTACCTGAACCTGGCACCGGTCATCCTCGATGCCGGCGCCGACTACCCGGCGGCCTGCGATGCCATGCTCGCGCTGGTGGCCGAACTCGAGCCCGACCAGCGCGCCACCGTGTCGATCGACCTGGGCGGCGACCCGCTGACAGCCTCTTTCAGTGACCGTTCCGTACCGACTGTCGAGGACATCGTCGCGGTCGCCGCGCGGGTCGCGGGTGACCGGGGTATGCGAGCCATCACCGTCGACGGGCCTGCCTTTCACAACCTGGGCGCGACCGCGGC
Source organism: Mycobacterium persicum (assembly GCF_002086675.1). GTDB lineage: Bacteria > Actinomycetota > Actinomycetes > Mycobacteriales > Mycobacteriaceae > Mycobacterium > Mycobacterium persicum. The sequence continues at coordinate 58,425 of NZ_MVIF01000025.1, read as the reverse complement.
CTGGGAACTGGCCGCCACCGTCGCCGCGGGGGTGGCCTATCTCCGGCTGCTCACCGAATCCGGGATTCCGGTCGGCGAGGCATTGCGGCAGATCAGCCTGCGGCTGGCCGCCGACGACGACCAGTTCATGACGCTGGCCAAGATGCGGGCCGCCCGCCAGTTGTGGGCCCGCGTCGCCGAGGTCGCCGGGGACCCGGACGGCGGCGCGGTCAGGGTGCACGCGGAGACGTCGCTGCCGATGATGACCCAGCGAGACCCGTGGGTGAACATGCTGCGTTGCACCCTGGCAGCCTTCGGCGCGGGTGTCGGCGGCGCCGACACGGTGCTGGTGTATCCGTTCGATGTGGCGATTCCCGGCGGCTTTCCCGGCACCCCGAACAGCTTCGCGCGCCGCATCGCCCGCAATACTCAGCTATTGCTGCTGGAGGAATCACACGTGGGCCGGGTGCTGGATCCGGCCGGGGGGTCGTGGTTCGTCGAGGATCTCACCGAGGAACTGGCACAGCAGGCTTGGCGACATTTCCAATCCATCGAGGCGCACGGCGGTTTCGTCGCCGCCCACGACTATCTCGCCGGCCGGATCGCCGAGCTTGCGGCCCGCCGCACCGACGACATTGCGCATCGCCGTCTCGCGATCACCGGCGTCAACGAATTTGCGAATCTCGAGGAACCCCCGCTGCTACAAGGTGATTCGCGGGGCAACGGCGGAACCGTGGTGCGCTATGCCGCCGGGTTCGAAGCATTGCGCGATCGCTCGGATAGCTTCTTGGCCCGCACCGGGTCACGACCGCGAGCGCTGTTGCTGCCGTTGGGTCCGCTGGCCGAGCACAACATCCGGACGACGTTCGCGGCGAACCTGTTGGCCTCCGGCGGCATCGAGGCGCTCAACCCCGGAACAGTCGACGCGGCCGGTGTGGCAAAGGTTGTGGCGGAGTGGGGGTCGCCGACAGTGGCGGTGATCTGCGGTACCGACAGGCGCTACCGAGACGAGGCCGTCGACGTGACCCAGGCCGCGAGGAACGCCGGCATAGAGCGCGTCTGCCTGGCCGGCCCCGAAACGGCGCTGGGGGACCCGGCGACTCATCGGCCCGATGAGTTCCTTACCGCGAAAATCAATGCGCTGGAAGCTTTGTCGAACTTGCTCACCCGGTTGGGAGCGTAGCCACGATGACGACGACCGTACCCGCTATCGGCAGTTTCGCCGATGTCCCGCTGCACGGCGATCGCGCCATGCATCCCGCCACCGAACAGGCGGTGGACGAGCTCGTCGCCGCCGCCGCGGCCGCCCACTCCTACCAGCCCGACCAACTGCACTGGCACACCCCGGAAGGCATCGACGTCAAACCGGTCTACATCGCCGCCGATCGCCGTGCCGCCGCCGCGCAGGGGTACCCGCTGCACAGCTTTCCCGGCCAGCCCCCCTTTGTGCGTGGCCCTTATCCGACGATGTATGTCAACCAGCCCTGGACCATCCGGCAATACGCGGGCTTCTCCACCGCCGCCGACTCCAACGCGTTCTATCGCCGTAACCTGGCCGCCGGCCAGAAGGGCCTGTCGGTGGCCTTCGACCTGGCCACCCACCGCGGCTACGACTCGGATCACCCACGAGTGCAGGGCGACGTCGGAATGGCTGGCGTGGCAATCGATTCCATCCTCGACATGCGGCAGTTGTTCGACGGAATCGACCTGTCCGCAGTCAGTGTGTCAATGACGATGAATGGCGCGGTGCTGCCCATTTTGGCGCTGTATGTGGTCGCGGCCGAGGAGCAGGGCGTGCCGCCGGAGAAGCTGGCCGGCACCATCCAGAACGACATCCTCAAAGAGTTCATGGTCCGCAACACCTACATCTATCCGCCCAAGCCGTCGATGCGGATCATCTCCGACATCTTCGCTTACACCAGCGCGAAAATGCCGAAGTTCAACTCCATCTCGATTTCCGGATACCACATCCAGGAGGCCGGTGCCACAGCAGATTTGGAGCTGGCCTACACCCTGGCCGACGGTGTCGACTACATCAAGGCCGGCCTGGATGCCGGCTTGGACATCGACACGTTCGCGCCCCGGCTGTCCTTCTTCTGGGGCATCGGGATGAACTTCTTCATGGAAGTCGCCAAGCTGCGTGCCGGCCGACTGCTGTGGAGCGAGCTGGTGGCCAAATTCGAGCCCCAAAGCCCGAAATCGCTCTCGCTGCGCACTCATTCGCAGACCTCGGGGTGGTCGCTGACGGCACAGGACGTGTTCAACAACGTGGCCCGCACCTGCATCGAGGCGATGGCCGCAACCCAGGGCCACACCCAGTCGTTGCACACGAATGCTCTCGACGAGGCGTTGGCACTGCCCACCGACTTCTCGGCGCGCATCGCCCGCAACACCCAACTGCTGCTGCAACAAGAGTCGGGTACCACCAGGCCCATCGACCCCTGGGGCGGTTCGTATTACGTGGAGTGGCTGACCCATCAGCTCGCCCAGCGGGCGCGGGCCCACATCGAGGAGGTCGCCGAGCACGGGGGCATGGCGCAGGCCATCAGTGACGGCATTCCCAAGCTGCGCATCGAGGAGGCGGCCGCCCGCACCCAGGCTCGCATCGACTCCGGCCAGCAGCCGGTGATCGGGGTGAACAAGTACCGGGTCGACGAGGAGCAACAGATCGAGGTGCTCAAGGTCGACAACAGCCGGGTGCGCGCCGAGCAGTTGGCCAAGCTGCAGGAGCTGCGGGCCGGCCGCGACCACGCCGTGGTCGCGGCTGCCCTGGCCGAGCTGACTCGCGCCGCGTCCGCCCACGGCCGTGCCGGAGAAGACGGGCTGGCCAATAATCTGCTGGCGTTGGCCATCAACGCCGCTCGCGCGAAGGCCACCGTCGGCGAGATCTCCGACGCGCTGGAGAAGGTGTACGGCCGTCACCAGGCCGAGATCCGTACCATCGCCGGCGTCTACCGTGACGAAGTCGGAAGGGCCCCTAATATCGCTGCCGCAACCGAACTCGTAGAGAAGTTTGCCGATGCCGACGGCCGCCGGCCGCGGATCCTGGTGGCAAAGATGGGCCAGGACGGCCACGACCGCGGTCAGAAGGTGATTGCCACCGCATTCGCCGATATCGGGTTCGACGTCGACGTCGGATCGCTGTTCTCGACGCCGGAGGAGGTGGCCCGCCAAGCCGCCGACAACGACGTCCACGTCGTCGGCGTGTCCTCGCTGGCTGCCGGCCACCTGACGCTGGTGCCCGCGCTGCGCGACGCGCTGGCCAAGGTGGGTCGGCCCGACATCATGATCGTGGTCGGCGGCGTCATCCCGCCCGGTGACTTCGACGAGCTCTACGCCGCCGGGGCGACCGCCATCTACCCGCCCGGGACGGTGATCGCCGACGCCGCCATCGGCCTGCTGCACAAGTTGGCCGAACGTCTGGGATACGACCTGGACTAGTGGCCGGCCAAATCCTTCCCGCGAGCGTGACGTCACGGCGAAATTTGGCTCATTTTTTCGCAGTGGCGTTACGTTCGGCGCCTGCGACGAGGCGGGCCCGGTGACCACCGAACAACTCGCGGAGGCCATCCGGCGCGGCGACCGCGCCGCGCTGCCACGGGCCATCACCCTGCTGGAGTCCACCCGCACGGACCACCGTGAGCGGGCGCAACAGCTGCTGCTGGCGTTGCTGCCGGATTCCGGCAAGGCGCATCGCGTCGGCATCACCGGCGTTCCCGGCGTGGGCAAGTCGACCGCCATCGAGGCGCTCGGGATGTACCTGATCGAGCGGGGGCACAGGGTGGCGGTGCTCGCGGTCGACCCGTCGTCGACGCGCACCGGTGGGTCGATCCTGGGAGACAAGACGCGGATGGCGCGGCTGGCCATGCATCCGGATGCCTATATCCGGCCCTCACCAACCTCGGGCACGTTGGGTGGAGTAGCAAAGGCCACCAGGGAAACGGTCGTGCTGTTGGAAGCTGCCGGTTTCGACGTGATCCTGATCGAAACCGTCGGCGTCGGCCAGTCCGAGGTCGCGGTCGCCAACATGGTCGACACCTTCGTGCTGCTGACCCTGGCGCGTGCCGGCGACCAGTTGCAGGGCATCAAAAAGGGTGTGCTGGAACTCGCCGACGTCGTGGTGGTGAACAAGGCCGACGGCGAGCACCTGCGCGATGCGCGGATCGCTGCCCGAGAGTTGTCCGGGGCGATGAGATTGATCCACCCCCATGAAACACTCTGGCGCCCACCGGTTCTCACGATGAGCGCAGTGGAGGGGACGGGTCTGACCGAACTATGGGAAACCATCGAGCGACATCGCCGGGTGCTGACCGAGGCGGGAGAGTTCGAAGCCCGGCGACGCGAGCAACAGGTCGACTGGACGTGGCAGCTGGTCCGCGACGCGGTGCTGGACCGGGTGCTGTCGCACCCGGAGGTGCGCAAGATTCGCACGGCTGTGGAATGCCAGGTCCGAGCCGGGGAGTTGACCCCGGCGTTGGCTGCCCAGCAAATACTCCAGGCAGCATCGTCCTAACGGAACGGTAAATATAATTCCGGTTTGACATTGCCCTCTGTGAAATCCAAGTAAATTCAAAGGTGTGACGGTAGACATCGGAGTCAATCGACGCGCGGTTCCTCAGCGCGATGACCCTGACGCAGGTCATCGACTGTCCGGCGCGGCGGACTCCCACTTTGCGTGCGTCGTTCGCTTCTTTTCCAGCATGTTCCCGTCCCGCCGGACCGGCGGCGGGGCGCTGACGGTGTATCTGGACGGCCAGCCGGTCGTCGACGTCTGGAAAGGGTGGGCCGACCGGCGCGGCGAGGTGCCGTGGTCGGCTGACAGCGCGCCGATGGTGTTCTCGGCAACCAAAGGCATGGCCGCCACGGTCATTCACCGGCTGGCCGATCGCGGGCTGATCGACTACGACGCCCCGGTCGCCGCGTATTGGCCGGAGTTCGCGGCCAACGGCAAGGAGAAGCTCACCGTCCGCGACGTGATGAGGCACCAGGCCGGTCTGTCAGGTCTGCGCGGCGCCACCCTGGACGATTTGATGGATCACGTCGTGATGGAAGAGCGGCTGGCGGCCGCGGCTCCCGGCCGCCTGCTGGGCAAATCGGCCTATCACGCCCTGACCTTCGGCTGGCTGATGTCCGGGCTAGCCAGGGCCGTCACCGGAAAGAGCATGCGTACCCTGTTCCGCGAGGAACTTGCCGAGCCACTCGACACCGACGGCTTCCATCTGGGTCGACCGCCGGCCGGATCACCCACCCGCGAGACCCAGATCATCATGCCGCAGGATGTCGCTGCCAACCCGGTGCTGACCTATGCGATGCACAAGATCGCCAACCAGTTCTCCGGCGGATTCCGCTCGATGTACTTCCCGGGCGTCCTGGCCACCGTCCAGGGCGACACCCCCATGCTGGACGCCGAGATCCCCGCCGCCAACGGCGTGGTGACTGCCCGGGCGCTGGCCAAGATGTACGGCGCGATCGCCAACGGCGGTGAGATCGACGGCACCCGATTCCTGTCGCGGGAACTGGTCGCCGGGCTGACAGGTGAACGGCGGCTTCGGCCGGATCGGAATCTGTTCGTGCCGATGGCCTTCCACCTGGGCTATCACAGTTTCCCGATCGGCAATCTGATGCCGGGGTTCGGGCATGTCGGCATGGGCGGCTCGGTCGGGTGGACAGACCCGGCGACCGGGGTGGCATTCGCGTTGGTGCACAATCGATTGCTGACCCCGCTGGTAGCGACCGACCACGCCGGTTTCGTCGCCGTCTACGCCCTGATCAGGCAGGCTGTCGAGAAGGCGCGCAAGCACGGCTACCAGCCGGTGATGGGATTCGGGGCGCCGTATTCGCCCGAGCCGGGAGCCGTCGCAGGCTAGTAGCTACGAATCTTCCAGGCGGAAGCCGACTTTCATGGTCACCTGAAAGTGGCCGACGGCGCCGTCGACCAGGTGGCCGCGCACCGACTCGACCTCGAACCAGTCCAGGCTGCGCATGGTCTGTGCCGCTCGATCCAGACCATTGCGGATCGCCGCGTCGATTCCGTCGGGTGAACTTCCGACGATCTCGATAACGCGGTAGGTGTGATTGCTCATCGCATCCCCTTGTGTTCGGTGGTTGACGGCGCCCCTGAAGGTCCTGAAGGCCCCGAGGGCTCGAAGCATCATCTTGCTGCACTGCCGGCCGGGTGCGGTGCCGACGCGCCTGCCCGCTGAGGAGAAGCCTCGAACTCGGCCGCTGACGGTGTGCAGGCCTGGACAGGTGGTGATTACGGGCCGATGCGCATTTCGTAGAAGCGCAGGCGGGCGGTGGGGCTGTGCTGACCCAAGGATCGACTACGGCCGACGCTGATAGTGCGAGAGTGGATCTCGAGGTTGGTGGCATCGACCAAGCCGGGTGTGCTGACCAGAAACGGCTCGGCGGCGTTGCCGGCGGTGAGACGGTAGCTGGCCCCGTCGAGCACCACCGTGAAAGTGGTCAGTGGTATGAGCGATCCCATGAAGAGCCTGTCGACGATGGTCCGATCCAGGTCGATGCCCACTAAAACCGCCATTTGGGGGCCGGTCGGTGCCGGCACCGTAACCGGATTACCGTCGCGCACAATGACTTCCGAGAGCGAGACGAGCGGTCCGCAGCGGGGTTGACTGCGTGCCAGCAGCTCCCAGTGGTTTTCCGCGCCGCGTACGGCAAAGTCGCACAGCAGCGCACGCGAATAGAGCGGGTTTTCCTGCACGCCGAGCCGGCCGTTGATGCCGGTGGTGGGCGAGGTCGGGGATTGTCGCGACACCACGAATTGTGGCCCGTCTGCCAGGGTTCCGCTGTTCAGTTTGTCCAACGCGGGTGTATAGGCCGAGTAGGTCTGGAAAACGGGTGCGGGGCGCCAGTCGAAGTCATACGCCCATACGACCGAAGCCTCGTCGGGGTCAACGTGGACTGGCGCAGACCCGATGGTCTCGACGAAGCGCTCGGGAATGCCGTAATGCCGGCGCTGGCGTGCTTTGCTGTGCTGGATGTGCGCCGCCGCGCGACCGGGGAAAGCGAGCGTAGCCAGGCGATCCATGGCGCGCAGGGGAGCCTGTAGCACCGCAACTGGCCGCTGTTCGATGACCAGGGTCCCGGCAAGGAACACGACGAGGATTAGCACCACGGCGATCTCGAACCGAGGCCGGAGAATTCCGTAGAGCGGGGTGATGGCGACCGTGACAACCATCAGGCCCAACAGCGCGGCAAAGTGATTGGTGTCGTAACGTCCGAACGAGCTCTTGGCGATCAGCGCCGACGTGACCGCGACGAGCACCGCGTAATTGCGCGGGATCCGTCGGCCGCCGTGCACCAGCATTGCGCAAACCACCACGAGCCATGCAACGGTGAGCAGCACCGCGCCGACGGCATCGAGTGGGATGGGTACGGCCTGCCCCTCGATGTAGCCGGAGACGATCTGGCCGCTGTATCGAAGCCAGACCGGCAGGTTACCCAGTCGTTGACCCGCCAGCAGCCACCAGATCGGGATGGACACCGCGAAAGTGGTCACCGTGGCGCAGTGGCGCCCCACGGCTCGCCAGTCCCGCAAGATTGACGCCGTCAGCGCGATGGCCGCGATGACGAGTCCGGTGTTGAACTTCACCAGCAGCTCGAAGCCGCCGACCGCGGCCACCACGACACAAGTGATGAATGTCGTCGACCGCTTCACGTCATCATCCAAGAGCAGCGGTGCGGACCACGCGAACGCGGCTAGAACAACCACCTCGGGGTACATCGAACCCAACAGGATGGCAGTGATTCCGGTCGTCACGAATGCGCCGAGAAGCGCCGTCGCCGCCGGGTAGCGCCGACGCATGGCCGCTGTGACACCGAGGAACAGCGCGGCGATGACGGCTACCTGGTAAAGCGTGGCGAGCACCGCCTGCTGGGTCGAGTAATAGCCGGTGTTCTGCAGAAATGCCAGCGGCCCGTAGGTGAAAACGATCTCGGGGCCCCATGCGAGGTGGTGGATCCGGGCCAGCGCGACCGCGGCCTCCCAGGACGGATCGAGCCCACTATCGGCGTCGACCGACGACTGCGGCCAAAACAGGACGGCGGTCACCAGCGCGGCGAGGCACCGTTGCCAACGAGCCGACCCCCAACCGGCCGTTGAACACCATGTCTTGACGCGTCCCGCGCGCGTTGTCACCATTCCCGAAAGCTATCGATTCAGGTGCGGATTTCGCGGAACAGCCATCGATCCAGGATCAGGTAGCGGCCGATCCATACGAGGCCGAAGCCGAGCACTTGAACCAGGAAAACCACGCTGCCGTGGACGGGTCTGCTGTAACCGGCCATCGCGTTGTCGACCAGATAGGTGAAGTAGGTGGCCAGTCCGACTGCCAGCATCACCGCCGTCCAGAACACCAGCACCTGTTGATGGAGGTTCATCGCGGACTTCTTGCCCGACGCCACACGCCAGACGAAGTGCTTGTTGGCGAAGAAGTTGGGAACCGTGGCGATGGCTGCTGCCAGCAGCGAAGCGATGGTGTAGCTGTTCAGCCAGGGACCCAAGACCTGGATGAGACCTTGTCCGATGGGCAGAAAGACCAGCGCTACGGCCGTGTAGCGCAACTTCTTGCGCGCTTCGTTGGTATAGGCGGTGTTGGTGTGCGCTACCAAGCCCCCCGCGAGCTCCATGGTGGACCAAGGTACTAGGGCTCGCGTCGCCTCGGGACAGAACCAGAGAATCGGAGTGCCGGAACTTTGTCATTCAAAAGACAAGTCGACGCCTACGTGAAATGCTGTGGCGAAAGGCTGCCGCCGTCAACGGAGCCGCGGGGGATCGGCCTTGTTAGTTCGTGCGAAATACCGCGTAATCGGGCGTTGGTCTCGTAGGCTCCAACACCATCTATACAGACGACAGTTGGTGTTATGGTCCAGCACCCCGGACCAGACCGGGAACAGGAAGGGGAGGCGACGGTTCACGTGACGACTCAACCCGCTGAGCGTATTTGCATTGTCGGTGGCGCCGGGCATGTCGGATTACCACTGGCGCTGGTGTTGGCGGACGAGGGCTTCACCGTCGACATCTTGGACACCAACGCCGAGGCGTTGCGGACCATCATGGCCGGCCGGATGCCTTTCATCGAGAATGGCGCCGAGGATCTGCTCAAGCGGCTGTTGCCGACCGGGCGGATCAGCGCGAGCACCGATTCCTGGGTGGTCAGGAATGCCGACATCGTGATCTGCGTCGTCGGCACACCGGTCGACGAATACCTGACACCGCAGGCGCACACGTTCTTTCGCATTATCGACGAGATCAGCCCCTACTTCCACGACGGCCAGACGCTCGTCCTGCGAAGCACGGTCTACCCGGGACTGAGTCAGCGCGTCCAGGACATGTTCACCGAGCGTGGGATCGGCGTTCACGTCACCTTCTGTCCCGAGCGGATCGCTCAGGGACATTCGATCCGGGAGCTGCGGATCATTCCGCAGGTCATCAGCGGGTTCGACGCCGAGGGTCGGCGGGTGGTGCGCGAGCTCTTCTCGCGAATCACCGGTGAGATCATCGAGGTGGAGCCGCAGGAAGCCGAGCTGGCCAAACTGTTCTGCAACAGCTACCGCTATATCCAGTTCGCGGTTGCCAACCAGTTCTATCTGCTCAGCCGCGAAGCCGGGCTCGACTTCGACCGAGTCCACCATGCGGCCACCTACAAGAATTTTCGGGTCGACAGCCTGCCGCGGGCCGGGCTTGCGGCCGGCCCGTGTCTGCTGAAGGACACCATGCAGCTTGCGGCGTTCAGCAACAACAATTTCATGCTCGGCCATGCGGCCATGCTCATCAACGAGGGCCAGCCGCAGTTCATCGTCAACATGCTCAAGCGCCGGGTTAACCTGCGCGACAAGACCGTTGGCATCCTGGGTATGACGTTCAAGGCCGATTGCGACGACACCCGCGACTCGCTCAGTTTCAAACTGCGGCATCTGCTGATGCTGGAAGCCAAGGACGTGCTGCTGCACGATCCGTTCTTGGAGGGCAAGGACTACTACCCGCTGGACACCGTGGTGGATCGTGCCGACGTCATCGTGGTCGGCGTTCCCCACTCGGCCTACCGAGGCCTTTCGGTACCGCGGGGCAAGATCGTCGAAGATGTCTGGGGATGCCTGGATGTGAGCGAGCTTGACACCGAAGCGCTCAACGGAGTCCAGTTGGCTACCTTGGGGCCGGAAGCGGTGGCCCGGTGAAGATCCTGGTAACCGGCAGCGCCGGATTTATCAACGGCTATGTCGTCGAAGAGCTGCTGCGCGCCGGCCACGATGTCGTTGGGATCGACAACTACTCGAAATACGGGCCGGTTACGAAAAGCTACGACGACCACCCGCGGTACCACTTCGTCGAGGGTGACGTCAAAGACGTCGACCTGATGTTCCGGCTGGTCGAAGGCTGCGATCAGATGGTGGCCAGCGCGGCCCGTATCGGTGGTATCACCTATTTCCACGAGTACGCCTACGACCTGCTGGCCGAAAATGAGCGAATTGCGGCCGCCCACTTCGATACCGCGATCTACGCGTATCGCAAGGGCTGGCTGAAGAAGATCAACGTTATCAGTTCGTCGATGGTATTCGAGAACGCCACCGTGTTCCCGACGCCGGAAAAGCACATCACCGAATGCCCGCCTCCGACAAGCACTTACGGGTTCCAGAAGCTGGCTTGCGAGTACTTCGCCCACGGTGCTTACGAGCAGTATGGGCTGCCGTACACCATCATCCGCCCGTTCAACTGTGTCGGCACCGGCGAGCAGCGGGCGCTGGGGGGGCACGAAATCCCCAGCGGGAACGTCAAACTCGCGATGAGCCATGTGGTGCCGGATCTGATCCAGAAGGTGGCCAAGGGTCAGGATCCGCTGCACATTCTCGGCGACGGTACCCAGATACGGCACTACACCTACGGTGGTGACCTGGCGCGCGGCATCCGCATCTGCATGGAGCACCCGGCCGCGCTCAACGGCGACTTCAACCTGTCCACGCCCGAGGCCACCACGGTGCTGGAACTGGCCGAGGTGATCTGGCGCAAAATGCGGCCCGACACCCCGTTTCGCTACGAAAGCGATCCGCCGTTCGAGCATGACGTGCAGCTGCGCTCGCCCGACGTCCACAAGGCGTCGGAGGTACTCGGCTTCGAGGCGACAACTACCCTGGATGCCATGCTCGACGAGGTCATACCCTGGGTTGTCGACGCCGTCAAGGCGGGGACCATCTGACGTGTGTGGGTTGTATCCGCAAGGACGCCATGCGTATCGCGGGTGAGCCCGATCTTCAACAGCTCTACCGCAACCGTTTCGGACATGCCCGGGAAGCGCGATCGGCCATCTGGGGCGTGCTGGTCCGCGACTTCTTCCAGGCATGGATCAGGCGCAGCGACACGGTCCTGGACTTGGGTTGTGGTTACGGCGAATTCCTCAACCAGATAAGTGCCGCTCGCCGGATCGGCGTCGACCTGAACCCCGACAGTGCCGGCATGCTCGAGGCCGGCGTCGAGTTCCACCACGGCAGTGCGGATGATCTGAGCTTCCTCGACGATGACTCGGTGGATGTGGTCTTCACCAGCAACCTGCTCGAGCATCTGCCGAGCAAGGCCGAAGTCGAACGCACGATCGCCGAGGCTCGCCGGGTGCTGAAACCGGGTGGGCACTTCATCGCCATGGGACCCAATATTCGCTTCGTCGGCGGCGACTACTGGGACTTCTGGGACCACACCGTGCCGATCAGCGACCGCTCGCTGATCGAGCTGCTGGAATCCAACCAGCTCAAGATCGTCGACACCTATGACCGGTTCCTGCCGTACACGTCGAGGTCGCCGTGGCCGCAGGCGCCGGTACTGGTGCAGCTGTACCTGCGCTCCAGAATGGCCTGGCCGATCTTCGGTAAGCAGTTCGTGATCCGCGCTCGCAAGGCACGGGTAGCGGCCACAAGCGAGCGGCTGGTCAGTGTGGTCATCCCGGTCTACAACGAGGGCGAGAACATTCAGGTCTGCGTCCGCAGACTCGCTGCGGCGCTCGCGGACCTGCCTCATGAATTGTTGGTCTGCTATGACTTCGACGAGGACACCACGTTGCCGGCGCTGGCAGCCATGCCCGACAAGCCGGCCACCGTCCGGCTGGTTCGCAACTCCATCGGCAAGGGCGTGGCCAACGCGCTGATCGCGGGCTTTGCGGCCGCGCGGGGGGATGTCGTGGTGACCAGCATGGCCGACTTGTCGGACCCGCCAGCGGCAATTCCATTGATGGCAGCAAAGATTCGGGACGAGGGCGCCGACATTGTCAGCGGATCGCGATACATGCCCGGCGGCTCGCAAACCGGCGGACCGCGGTTGAAGACCCTGATGTCTCGCACGGCCGGGCTGAGCTTGCATTACGTCGGTGGTGTGCCGACGCATGATGCGACGACCAACTTCCGCGCGTACAGCCGCCGCTTCCTCGACGACGTTCCCGTGGAGAGTCTGCGGGGGTTCGAGGTGGGTCTGGAACTTACGACGAAGGCGCATCTGCTCGGCTATCGGGTCGACGAGGTGCCCAGCAGCTGGGAGGACCGAACAGCCGGCACCAGCAAGTTCGACTTGGTAGGTTGGCTGCCTTCCTATCTGCACTGGTACGGGCTGGCCATGCGGCGACCGGTGTTGCGTTGGACGGGCAGTGGGCTGGCAGCGATCGCAGCCGCACAGCTCGTGCGCCGACATCGACTGGGCGACTCTGACCGAGCTCAACACGAAAAGCCCCGTGGCTAAAGGGAATTGAGGCTAACCCAAGGGGGCTCCCAGCGGTGCCAACCACCGCCACGTCATGCGGGTAATTGCTCGTTTCCTGCCGGCTAAATGGTCAACTGTTTTAGCAGAAAGTGGCCATATTTCTAGTTGGCTCCGTCTACACTTCATCTGCATGAAGCCCGTCGCGGTGGTTGCCGGTGCACTACTGCTTTCAGGGTGCGCAGGAGGCGCTCACACCACCGCCTCGACGGTGACCGTCACGCAAACTGTCACCGTGCAGGCCGCCCCCCCGCAACCGGTGGATGGTCTCAAGCCGCCGCCACCTACGGGTTCCAAGACAGTTATTGACCCCTTCGGCACATATACCGGTGTGATCGACAAGGACGGCACGTATCTGGTCGGGGTGGACATCATGCCCGGGATGTATCACACAACCGGTGGGGCGATATGTAGTTGGGCGCGGCTGCGAAGCCTTGATACGGGCGACATTATCGATAGCTGGAAGGGCAGCGGTCCGCAACGAATCCAGATCCAGGAGAGTGACACCGCGTTCTTGACGCAAAACTGCGGTACCTGGCAGATGGTGCATGTCCCGAGCGTCACGGGACTCGGGTGACGATCCATTCCTGGGTCAGCGTGTCGCGCTGTGCCCCGATTAGTTGGGTATTTGCCGATGGCCGTTGATGCGGCCCGCGAGGCGGGCCCCACAAATGCGGGTGAGCAGTGTGCTGGTAGCTCGCCGGACAACTCGGAGACGAGTTGCCCGCAGCGCAGCGACGAACTCCTTGGAGATCGTCGCGACGACCGAAAAAAACTGCGAATTACTTTGGACTCGTTGGTAGTTCGCGGGCATGGCCGCGGTCTCGTCGGTGCCTTGGCGGCGTCGCGGCGAGTGCGAACGTGGTTCTCGACGACAACATGGGGCTCTGCCTTGTGGCAACGAGTTCTGGTGGCTGCCATCGCTGCTGTCGTCTTCTGGCCGCAGCCATCGGTCGATCCCAGTGTTGGGCTCGATCCGTCTTGGCAGGCTGGGCTCGCTCTGGCGCGAATTGACCATATTGCGTGGGGTCGCGAGTTGGTATTTACGTACGGGCCGCTTGGCTTCCTGCGGACCAGCGCCTACTACTCGTTCGAGCAGTCGCTGCTCGCTACGATCTCCCAGCTGATCGTCATCGCCGCACTCTTCCTCGGCATCGCGTCAGCCCTGCGCCTGCGCCACCCGCCGCTGCCGTCGCTTGTCGGCGCGTTCGTGATGACCGGCATCCTCACCGTCCTGCACCTCGGTCATGGTTTGGCCCTGCGAGGTTCTTCCTCCCTGGAAATGATGTACCCCGAGTTGGGGGTTCTCGCGGCGTTCGTCTGGGCGAGCGTGCCCCTGTTGCAGCGCGAGCCCAAGCGGTCGAGGGTGTTCACGACCTGCGTCGTGCTCGGCGCCGCCGCAGGGTTTCAGCTGTTAATGAAATTCAACACCGGCCTTGCGATCATGGTCATTGCGTTGGCCACGTCGGTGCTGCTCGGGTGGAAAGCTGTCGGCCGGCATTGCGCAACGGTAGCCGGATTCGCGGTTTCTACCGTTGTTTCGTGGGTGCTTGCCGGCCAACGGCCGGGCAATCTTCCGGCATGGCTTCGGGGCAGCGCCGCGATTGCGTCGGGTTACACCGACGGAATGGCGACCGCGCCCCTCCCACAGTGGGCCTTACCGTCAGTCGTATTGAGCGTCGCCTGGATGGGTTGGCTCTGCGTGGTGTTCGTTCGCGGAAGAGACAACATACCGCGCCGCTACCTGTTACTTGTCGGACTCGCGACCCTGATCGCGGGAAAGGCCGCGTTCGGACGCTTCGAACCGTGGCACTTCGCCATTCTGGTCGGGGTGATGGTTGTTGCGCTGGCCATCACCCCATGGCCGCGGGCTCGCCGTCGTGCATTGGTGCTGGCTGCGGTGGCAGTCGCTCTGGTTGTCGTGGTCGACCTCGGGGGGATTCCCGCACTGTCCGACCGCGGGGTGCTGGCGATGCGGGCACCGGTGCAAGCGGTGGACCGCATGGTCGCGTTCGCTTCGCCGGGTCATGTGCAGCGCAAAATCGAACAAGCCAAGGCACGCCAGCGTGCGCTGTATGGCATCCCGGACCATTTCATCCAGACCATTGGGTCGAGCACGGTCCATGTCGACCCCCACGAGATTTCGGCGGTGTGGGCCTACGATCTCGCGTGGCACCCGACACCGGTCTTCCAGACATATCAGGCTCTCACCCCCATGCTCGATGCTCTGAACGGCGAATCACTCGCTAACGGGCCGCAATTCGTGCTGTCGCGGCTATCGCCGGCGCTGCCCGCCGTCGGTATCGACGGCCGGCTTGGCGTGCAAGAATCCCCGCTGTATTCGCGTGCGCTGCTGTGCAACTACACGCTGAGCGGCATCGAAAACCGCTGGGCGCTGTTCAAACACACCGGCCCCCACTGCGGACCGCTCACCAAATTGTCGGACGCACCCGTGCGGGAAGACCATGCGGTTCCTATTCCCGCCCCCAGCGCACCGGATAGGGCGGTGCTCGTTGCAATCGATCTGGATGAGACCTTCGGCGACCGGTACTTCCACGGAAAGATTGCGCCACTGAGCACCTTCACGCTCGTGGTCGATGGGGTCACCTACCGCCTGATCGGGAAGAACGCCCCTGAGCCGTTTCTGGTCAACACCCCGGCTTCGGTCGCTGACACGAATCTGCAGATCCACGCCCACACCATTGGTGTCGGCCGCACCGTAAACCTCAATGAGCCCTTAGTCACTGCACGACTGCGCTTTTATGAGATGGGCGTTGGACCGTAGCCCGCGGCCCAGCCGCGCCGTTCAGAGTGGTTGCTCGCCGGCGACGGAACGACTGCGATTTGGGGGAACGCTGTCAGCCGATACTCCTCTTTCTCGGTAGCGGGACAACGCATTCACTATATTTGTCTCCGGGGGTAGGCTCGGCAGCTCGCTTTGCTGCAGTTTCGCCCGGAACCGAGGGGAGTGCGCGTGAGTCGATTTGTCGAGGTGCTGCGGGGCGCGATTACCGCGACTCGAGAACACGCGTTGGCGGTCGGTCGCCAATCCGAACGGACGCTCCTGCTCGGCACTGTCTTGTTGGGGTCGGCGTTATCGGCGGTAGTGGGCTTCGTTCTGGCCCAGTACTACTCGATCGACGTGCTTACCTCTCTCTTTATGGCCGCCAAGGACTGCTGGCTTGACTGGGGTATGCAAATGGGCACGCACTGCTTCAGCGACTACGGAATGACCGTGGGCTTCGGGATGCGGCCCAATCCCTGGGATCCCTACCCGTTGCGCTTACCTTGGAACAATTACGAGGCGGGAGGCGGGGCGGGTTACCCGCCGGCGGGGATGCTGTCGCAAATGTTGTTCGGGGTCCTCGGTAAATGGCTGCACGCCCCCCGGCTGGGGTTCTGGGGCTACCAGCTGCTGTTGACGGGCGCTGTCTTTACCCCCGCGGTCTGGGCGGCGCGCGGCGCTCGCGGACTGGAGCGGGTGGTGGTCTTTGTGGCGTTGGGCGCCATGGCCATTCCCGTGTGGGGCGTGATCGATCGAGGCAACTCAGTGGGGTTCATAGCGCCGATCGGGCTGGTTTTTCTGGTGGCGCTGCGCCGTCAACGGTGGGGACTGGTGGCGATCATGGTGGTTCTCGCCGCGCTGTTGAAACCACAGTTCGTGCTACTCGGTGTGGCGTTGTTAGCGGCTCGACAATGGCGGATGGGCGGCATCGCTGCCGTCGGGGTTGTGATTTCCAACTTTGTCCCATATCTGTTGTGGCCCCGCGACTTTCCGGAAACCATCGCGCAGTCGGCCCGCAGTCTCCTTAATTACAGCAGTTCGGTCGACACGCTCGTAGGCCCGTATAATGTGTCTTTCGCAAGAGGAATTTTCTTCATTCCGGATAAGCTCAAAGACCCCCGGTGGGGCTATGTGTCGAACGACTTTCTTGATGTCACCCGATCGCTGATCGGTTATGTCCTGCTCTTGTTGGTCGTAGTCTCCGTGCTGGCTCTCGGGCGACGCATCCCCCCGGTCATGGGGGGCATCGCGCTGCTCACCACGGCCTGTCTGTTTCCGGGTCTGGTATTCAACTACTACCTGGTGTTCGCCTTACCGATCGCGGCGTTGGTGGTCCGCGATCCCCAAGGGCCGCCGGAGTCCGGGATTTTCGATGGGTTCGCGGCTCTGGGTGACCGCCGCCGCGCGATCGGCATCTGTGTGAGCCTCGCCGCGGCCCTCTCCATCGTCCGCATCCCGTTGCCTGGCCCGCCGATGATGTCGCCGCTCGCGGGTCAGCTGGGCGCGGTTGGGATCGTCGGCTACACACCGATTGTGCACACCACGGCGGAGTTGGCGCCGCTGTTGTGGCTGATCGCATGCGCGGCGATCATCGTCTCGTATGTGCGAAGACCGGCGGCCAGCGACGAGGCGAATATCCCTACCACCACTACGGCGGTGGGCGAACCCATACCGGCCGCGGTGTCGCCGGCGGATGGAAAGTGAACCTGCCTCTCCTGCAACGAGGTTGGCGCCGGCCGTAATGGCAGCACGCGCTACGTGCGCGAAGTCTCGTCCTGAGCGTCGACGATGTGAGCGTCGGCGACGCCGCGCCGGAAGGAAAAGTACCGGTGGCCAACGTAGTTGAGCACCAGGATGGGCACAAAGATGATCGCTTGCGCCGGGATGCGGTGCAGGCCGAGCTCGACCAACACAGTCAGGGCGACGGCATTGAGGCCAAACGTGGTGAGGTAGACGCTCTCGAACCGCACGAGGTCACGCAGCACGTGGCCGCGAACGCGGAACACTAACCGACGATGCATCACGAACGCGAACAGCACGCTCAGTACGTGCGAGACGCCGACCGTCACCAGTGACCCGGCGACTGTGCCGAACCGGCGGTCGACGAGGTGGCCGACGGTCTGCGAGCAGGCGACGAAGATAGCGAAGCCGACGACGGTGTTGACTCCACCGACCACCAGGAATGCGACCCGCTGGTCGCGGATAAGCCGGATCAACGGCCCCGGCGGCGCCGATTCGGGCGGCAGGTCGAATTCAGTCATTCGACGCCTTCCGCCGGGGCAGTGCTTGCGGCTCACCCGTAAGCGTCGGCGTCGACATGCGTACGCCCCTCCCGGTCGGTCATTCATGCCACGGCATCGCCCAAGTCAGCCCGTTATCCCAGCCGTGCCATTCCACCCTCACCCCGTTGTCGGAGCGCTCCTCACAGCAAAACATGCGAAGTACCCCATCATCTCGACTTCAGGCAACCCGGTCACCCGGGGACGTGCCCAGCGAAGACAGTCTGGGCGCCTGTGCCGTCGTCGGTGACGTCGTAGACCTCGGCCTCGAAGCCCGCCTCGCGCAGGTAATCGACGATGTCTCGGCCGAACTCGGTGAAAGCCAACAAATCCTCCCCCACCGGAATGAACCGGTACGCCCCGCTACCCCTGCCGTGGTAGAGGGGCGGCATCAGGTGCGTGATCTCGCCGTCATCGCGTACGCGGGCGCGCGTTTCCGTAGTCGCACGCGTCCAAACGACCGGAACTGTGAAGACATGACGGCCTCCAGGACGCAGCACCCGCCGAGTCTCGGCCAGTGCGGTTCGGAAGTCGGGGACATGTTCCAGAGTGTCAGACGACAGGACGAGGTCGAAGGATGCATCGGGGTAGGTAAAGCGACACATGTCTTCGTTGCGGACGCCGTCAATGATCTCGCCCAGACGGAGCGGCCCCCGGTAGGCGGAGAAGGACAGCCGCGGCAGCCGACGCAACAGGGCATGCAGCGATCCGAGCGAGCCGATCGTGTTTACTTCAGCGACCTCCAGGGCGCGAAACGCCGGATCCTCGATCAGTTCAGCGAACGACCCACACCCGGGTGGACCGTAGAGAGCGATGAGGACCTCGGCGATCCTCCTCACTCGCAGGTTGCTGCAGCAGAACCGGCAGAACATGCTCTCGCGCAAGATATTGGCCCGCGACACGGTGGGATCTGCCCAAAAGGCGTGCACATCGTCCGGGATGGTCCAGGAATTGAAGGTGAACCTGGTATCGGCGCCGCAGACCACGCAACGGCCCGCCTGGTCAGCGCGTCGGTCGCGTGGCGGGCGCAGGTTGAGCAGCACAGGTCGCCCCACTCGGGCTTTCACCGCCGCCGCCACGCTAACCGGGTTCAAAGTGATCATGACTCGCTCTCCGTTATTAGCAAGCGGTGTTTACGGTGGTGTAGACACATATTCGTACTATGTTGGTCCACGATCGCGGACGTGCCGCGCAATATGTGAGAAGCCTAGCGCCCGAGTAAGTTAGGAACTAAATTGCTGCCCATGACCGCGGTCCTGGCCCCGGCGCTGCCGGCGGTGGTGGATTTTCCGCCGGTTTTCAACTCGCTGTCGCGATTGGTCATCGTCGCCGCGACCGTCCTGCACAACTGGTGCATTCATCGGGGCTCTTCGTTTCGGCGTGATTCCACCGACTGCCGACTCGTCGAGCAGCGGGAGACGGTGTCGTGACGCCATTGGTATCGGTGGTCGTGCCGGTGTACAACGGAATCGCGACGATTGATGCAACGATGCAGTCGCTTTTGGCGCAGACATTCCGCGACTTCGAACTGCTGGTTTCGGACAACATGTCCAACGACGGCACCTGGGAGGCACTGCAGCGTTACACCGTCGACCCCCGGGTCCGCTTGATCCGACACGCTTCTAACGTTGGACCAACTGTGAACTTCAAGACCGTCACCGACCTAGCCACTGGCGAATTCATCAAGGCAGTCTGTGCCGATGACGTGCTGTATCCGGACAACCTCGAGGTGCAGGTGAAAGAGCTGACGGCTCACCCTTCAGCGGTGGTGGCCGTCAGTTCCAGAGATGTTATCGATGCCACGGGCAGGATCGTGCTTCGCAACCGCGGATTGGCCGGACTCCGCGGTGAAATCGCCGGTCCTGACGCTATCCGGCGCAGCGTGCTCGCTGGCACCAACATTTTCGGCGAACCGCCGTCGGCCTTGTTCAGGCGCAGGGCCTTTGTTGACGCCGGTGGTTGGGACGTTCGCTTCCCTTTTCTCATGGATCTGGCGACCTACTGCGCGGTGCTACTTCATAGCAATGGCAGTCTTGTCGCGGTACCCCGGCCCCTCTGGGCATTTCGAATAAGCGGTGCCCAGGCGAGTGTTGGAACGCAGATACAGTCCCAGGCCGGCGAAGTGATCGGGTTCTTTCGCGCTTTGGCAGCTGAGCACCCCGGGTTGCTCGAGCACCGGTACCTGGCCGTCGGTAGCGCGCGAGCCCGTATGAACGCCCTCGGGCGCCACGTGGTGTATCGCTGGCTTGGGCGGCGAATGCGCCCCGCGCCCCCCGCTGCAGACAGCCAGCACGACGTCGACAAGACGCGTTAACCCCTTTGGGTGGAACCGAAATGGCAGACCGCTGTGGAAACGAATTCCTGCCCTTCCCTTGCCCATACACTGCCTGAGGCGACGTTTCCCCGTAGTACTGGGGGATCGAATGTGGCAGTCGGCGGTCGGCTTGGCAACTAGCACATTGCTTGTTGCCTTAGTACCGACTCATAAACGCGCTTGACTGTCACGGGAAACGGCGTGATTCCCACGCTTTGGAATTCGCGCGGAAAGTCTGTGCAAATCCTCAGGTCCCGAACGTGATAGCGCGAGGACGGGTTGGTCCCGAGTGCGATGCGGACGGAGCGGTGTGCGACCTGCTGAACCGTCCGCACGACAGTACAGACCGAGACGGGTCGTTGAGATGAGATATTGCGCAGCACCGGCTCCGAGGGCTGGTCACGCACCACATTCTCGACCAACGCGCACACCATCGCAGCGGCATCATCGACGTACAAGTAGTCGCGCAGTGTCTCCATCGGCACGAAAACGTTCAACGATTGTCGCGTGACCGCGGCTCGACATAGCTGACTGACCAGACCCTGCTGTTTCGCAAGATTCTGACCGGGCCCGGCGAGGTTTGAGAACCGCCCGATGACGAGTGGGACGCAGCCTTTAAGCGTCATCCGCAGGATCTCCTCCTGAGCGAGCTTCGTCTCGCCGTAGGGGCTCAGCGGCCGTGGCTTCGTCGACTCACTGAACGGGGGCTGAGTCGACCCGGCATAGACGCCGCCCGCGGAGGATGAGAGGAAGAACGCGCCGTTGCCAGCCGGCCGCATGTCTCGCAGCTTTGTGACGAAATGCGACATGATGCGCGTTTCCGCGGCGAGTTTGTCGGCCGTGGAACCGACCACGCCGCTGCCGGCGGCCCAGATAATCGACCAATCGTCGTTTTGGGCCGTTCGGATGAATCGCTTGAGGTCGGAATCGAGCACCTCGACCGCCGCATCGTGATCCGTCCACGGCACCGAAAGATGCGGGAACGTCGGACCGATCGCCCGCGACACGGCGCTACCGAGAAGTCCGCCACGACCGACGATCCAGGTAAGCATCCGTCAGTCCGCCGGACTGTCGAATATGTCGGCGGGATCTCGCACAATGACGTACACCGGCTTGCCCATTGCCATGGTGGCTGAAGCGGCGATGTATTCGGCGATGATCCCCAGGGCGAACAAGGTGGCCCCACCGACGACAAGCACAGCCACGAACACCGATGTCCACCCTTGCACGGTGATATCGCCGACCAACTTCTGAATCATGCTGTAGATCGCCACAGCAAAACCGAGAAGGGCGAACAAAATGCCCATCATTGACACGAAACGCAGCGGCCGGGTGCCCGAAGAGATGACGAGCCGCCAAAAATGCGACACCAGGCGACGCAGGGTGTAGGCGCTTGCAGGTCGTCCTTCTTGGCGCATCATCACCGGACAGGTCGACGGGTTGGCGACAACCCAAGAAAGAGCGACATCCAAAAACACGCCCGCGCCGGCGTAGGCTGCGACACTTCGTCCGGCCTCGCCCAGGACCAATCGGTAACTGTTGAATGCACTGGGCCCGTCAGACGACACCAAGACATGCACAAACAACCACTTCGTTATCCGAGACGCCGCGTTGCGCAACACCCCATGCGGCGGTCGATTTCTCGGCGAGGCATACACCAGCTGTGTGCGGTCCCGGTACGCCGTGTCTAGCAAGTCACCGATATAGCCCGGGTCGTGCTGCCCGTCCTCGTCCATCGTGACGATCCAGTCCCCGCCCGACGAGGTCATGCCCGCAAGTGTCGCCGGATGTTGCCCAAAGTTGCGAGACAACCACACCGGGCGCACCCATTCGTCGTGCCCAGCCAACTCACGAACGACTTCTTCACTGCCGCGAATGCCCCGGTCCCACACCAGGAGCACCTCGTCGACGCGGAACTCACGACCGTCGCGGGTTTGCTGAGTCGAACGCAGCTGCGCGAGCTCCTTCACCACACCAGGCAAAGTCGCGGCTCCGTTATAGACCGGGATCACAACGCTGACCGAATCCACACGGCCCAACTGACGGTCACCAGTCACGCGTTGCCTCCCCAACATACGGCTCCAGTGAAGTGACTGTACCGATGGATAAGCGGGAAAGTGATGCCAATTGTGGTTCTGCCTCGCGGGTCCGGCCGTCGGCTGGGAGATCGCCGGCGTAACGCCGCGCGTCCCGGTGATTACGGTCCCGGTGCCGGGCAGCCAGAGTAGACTCATGCGCTCGAAGGCGACCTGAGTGCGAGGGCGCAAGGTATCTAACCGTTGGGGGTCTTTCTTTCTTATTCGTCATCTTACGGGACAAGTATCCAAACGCTCCTGCCGATGTATTGGAGTATATGACTGCCATATTAGAAGGTAACTTGAGTTGCTCTCATGCATTAACAGATCGGCCAAGGAACTGGTTGCTTTGGTATCCTTCCAAACACAAGCGAGCACAATGAAAGCCGTAATCCTGGCCGGGGGTCTCGGTACTCGCCTGAGTGAGGAAACCACGATCCGCCCCAAACCCATGGTGGAGATCGGCGGGCGACCCATCCTGTGGCACATCATGAAACTCTACTCGCATCACGGTATTCGCGATTTTGTCGTTTGCTGTGGCTATAAGGGTTACGTCATTAAGGAATATTTCGCTAACTATTTCCTGCACATGTCGGACGTGACTTTTGATATGTCCCTCAACAAGATGGAAGTCCACCGGCACCACGCGGAACCCTGGCGGGTGACGCTGGTTGATACTGGCGACGAAACCATGACGGGTGGGCGGCTGAAGCGGGTGGCTACCTATATCCAAGATGACGAGGCGTTTTGCTTCACCTACGGTGATGGACTCAGCGACGTGAACATCGGCGCGAGCGTCGAATTCCACCGTCAGCATGGTCGTCACGCCACGGTTACGGCGGTGCTTCCGCCGGGGCGCTATGGCGCCATCGAGTGCGTAGGCAACCAAGTCACGGGCTTCGCCGAGAAGCCGCGTGGCGACGGCGGCCTGATCAACGGCGGATTTTTCGTCTTGTCTCCGGCAGTACTTGATTACATTGACGGCGATCAAGTCGCATGGGAGGGGCCACCTTTGGCTCGTCTGGCAGCCGACGGCGAAATGATGGCTTTCGAGCATTCCGGCTTCTGGCAGCCGATGGACACGCTTCGAGAGAAGAACCTGCTCGAAGAACTGTGGAGTAGCGGCAAAGCGCCGTGGAAATGCTGGCATTGAACGCATTCGGAACTGCTTATCGCGGGCGCCGGGTCCTCGTCACCGGCCACACGGGCTTCAAGGGCAGCTGGTTGTGTCTGTGGCTACATGCTCTGGGCGCTGAGGTGACCGGGCTTGCTTTGGACCCGGCGTCCGAGCCGAACCATTGGGGCCTGCTCAAGCTATCGATCAACGATCATCGCGTCGACATTCGCGATGAAGCTGCGGTCCGTGGGATCTTCGCTACTGAAAGTCCGCAGGTAGTTTTCCACTTGGCTGCTCAGCCGTTGGTGCGCCGGTCCTACCGCGAGCCAGTGGCCACCTGGGCAACCAACGTGATGGGTACCGTGCATGTACTCGAAGCTGCCCGTGCCACGCCAGATGTGCGCGCCGTGGTGGTCGTGACGACCGACAAGTGCTATGAGAATCGCGAATGGCCGTGGGCCTACCGAGAAAGAGATCGGCTGGGCGGCCACGACCCTTACAGTGCGTCCAAGGCCGGGGCCGAGTTGGCGGCGGCGAGCTACCGGACTGCCTTTCTGCAACACTCGCCGGCCCCGCTGCTCGCAACCGCTAGGGGCGGCAACGTGATTGGCGGTGGCGACTGGTCTGAGGACCGGCTGATCCCCGACTTAGTGCGCTCCGTCGTCGCCGGCGAGCGACTGGTCATTCGGTCGCCGCGCGCCACGCGCCCTTGGCAACACGTGCTCGACTGCCTCAGCGGGTATCTGCTACTGGGCCAGCGACTCCTGGCGGGCGACGAAACTTGCGCTGATGCTTGGAATTTCGGTCCCGATGAGAAAGGAAACCGTACGGTAGAGCAGGTGCTCGGTGACCTTGCTCGCACGTGGCCGCAGCTTCGGTGGCAAGAGACAACCGATCCACAGCCGCACGAGGCGGGCTTGCTGCAACTCGACAGTGCCAAGGCGAGAATGCATCTCGGGTGGCGTCCCGTCTGGGATCTTGAAAAAGCGATCTGCCACACAGCCAACTGGTATCGCCAATGGCTGGAACTTGGTGAAGTGCGAAGCGCCGACCAACTGGACGCCTACATGACCGATGCAGTCACTTCAGAACTGACGTGGGCCACGGCATGAATATCCTCGACACCCCGATCTCCGATCTCAAGATTGTGACGTCCCTGCCCCACAGTGATGCCCGCGGAGCTTTCGTCAGGCTCTTTTGCGCCAACGAACTTCAGTCCCTGCTGGGCCACCGCCAGATCGCGCAGATCAACCACTCCAGAACCAGCCATGCAGGGGCCGTGCGGGGGATGCATTTTCAAAATCCTCCGCATGCGGAAATGAAAATGGTCCGCTGCCTTCGTGGCCGGGTATGGGACGTCGCGGTGGACCTGCGGTCCGGCTCGCCGACCTTTCTTCGGTGGCACGCCCAGGAACTGGCGGCAGACGACGCGCAGATGCTGATCATCCCCGAAGGCTTCGCCCACGGCTTCCAGGTCTTGGAGCGTGACAGCGAATTGCTATACCTCCACACGGCTTTCTATCACCCGCCTTCCGAGGGCGGCCTGCGTCACGACGATCCGCGGCTTGCGATCACGTGGCCATTGCCGCCGCAAGACCTGTCACCTCGTGATCTGGCCCATCCGCTGCTGGATGCTGATTTCACCGGAGTCGCGCTGTGAAATGCCGACACTGCGGGGCACCCGTGGAACACAGTTTCGTGGACCTGGGCTTTGCGCCACCGTCCAACGCCTACCTGCATGCCGAGGACCTGCGTCACCCGGAGGTGCATTACCCCCTGCGTGTGCTGGTGTGCCACCGGTGTTGGTTGGTGCAGACCGAGGACTATGCCCGTCCCGATGAACTGTTCAGCGCCGACTATGCCTACTTCTCCAGCACCTCGAGCACCTGGCTCGAGCACGCGGCCAGCTATGCGGCCATGATCACCGAACGGCTGCAACTCGGGCCTGAGAGCTTTGTCATCGAGGTGGCCTCCAACGATGGCTACCTACTGAAGAACTTCATGGCAGCGGGGATCCCCTGCCTGGGCATCGAGCCGACGACGAGCACGGCCGATGCCGCCGAGGCACTGGGCATCCCGGTCAAGCGGGAATTCTTCGGGGAAGCCGTGGGGCATCGACTGGCCAGTGAAGGATGGTCGGCGGATCTGGTGGCGGGTAACAATGTGTACGCTCACGTGCCCGACATCAACGACTTCACCCGTGGCCTGGCCGCCGTACTTAAGCCCGAAGGCACCGTCACGCTGGAATTTCCCCATCTGATGCCGTTGATCGACCGGACCCAGTTCGACACCATCTATCACGAGCACTTCTCGTACCTGTCGCTGACGACCGTGGCGCGCATCTTTGCCGAGGCCGGCTTGCGTGTGTGGGACGTGGAAGAGTTGCCTACCCATGGCGGCAGCCTGCGAGTGTATGGCTGCCATGCTGGGGCAGCGAACTCCACCACGGACCGCGTGGCTTCGCTGCTGAGGCGGGAGGACGCCTTCGGATTGACCCGGCCCGACATCTACACAGCCTTCCAGTCTCGTGCGGATCGGGTGAAGGATGACCTCGTGGCCTTCCTCATCGAACAAAAGCGTGCTGGTCGGCGTGTGGCGGCCTACGGTGCCGCGGCGAAAGGTAATACCTTGTTGAACTACGCAGGCGTCAGGCCCGACCTGCTTCCGTACGTTTGCGATGCCGCGCAGTCCAAGCAGGGAAAATTTATGCCAGGAAGCCACATTCCCATCCATTCGCCTGAGGTGCTGCGCGAGAACCCGCCAGACGACGTGATCATTTTGCCCTGGAACATCGCCCATGAGGTGCGGACCCAGTTAGCTGACCTTGTCAACAGCGGCACACGTTTCGTGATGGCGGTACCCGAATTGAGCTTTCTGTGAAGCCCCGCATCGCTTACACCAAGCCCTCGATCACCGAGCTGGAGGTGCGCTACGCCACCGATGCCGCCGCGAACGGCTGGGGCGAGCATTGTTACGACTACATCAAGCGCTTCGAAAGCGCCTTCAAGGCACACCTCGGGGTCGAGCACGCGATCGCCACCTCGAGTTGCACCGGCGCGCTGCACATGGGTATGGCCGCGCTCGGAATAGGCCCGGGCGACGAGGTCATCATGGCCGACACCAACTGGATCGCCACGGCAGCGCCCATCGTTCATCTCGGCGCCAGACCCATTTTTGTCGACATCTTGCCCGAGAGTTGGTGCATTGACCCGGAACTGGCCGAAGCCGCCATCACTCCGCGCACCAAGGCCATTGTCGCTGTGCACTTGTATGGCAATCTTTGCGAGATGGACCGTCTCCTGGCAGTAGGTCAAAAGCACGGTATCCCGGTAATCGAGGACGCGGCCGAGGCGATTGGTTCGATTTACCACGGAAAGCGCGCCGGCTCCCTGGGTCGTTTTGGGACCTTTTCCTTTCACGGCACCAAGACGGTCACCACCGGTGAGGGCGGCATGTTCGTCACCAACGACGACAACCTGTACGAGGAAGTTCTTACGCTCAGCAACCACGGCCGCGCTCGCAGTCAGACCAAGCAGTTCTGGCCGGATATGGTGGGCTTCAAGTACAAAATGTCGAACGTCCAGGCAGCCATTGGTTGCGCGCAGATGGAGCGTGTCGATGAACTGATTGCACGAAAGCGACAGATATTTCGGGCATACAAGGGTGGGTTGGCCGGCGTGATGGGGGTATCAATGAACCCTGAGCCGGCGGGGACGCAAAATGGATTCTGGATGCCGACTGTCGTATTCGAAGAGTCGACCGGAATAACGACCGAGCGTCTTACCGCTGCATTCGCGGCCGAAAACATTGACGCCCGGGTTTTCTTTCATCCGCTATCCACGACCCCTCCGTTTGCGGGATCGCCTGGAGGCAAATGGGCCGGCAATATTTCGGGCCGTGCAATCAATGTTCCCAGTTTCCATGACATCACCGAGATCGAGCAGTGTCGAGTCGTGCAAGTTGTCCGGGAGATTTGCGTTGCATGAGAAGAGTCCGCGAGTGCTTATCGCCGGAATCGCGGGTGCCTCGCTTGGGACTGAGATTGCCAAGTCCCTCAACCATGCCGGCGGCTATGACGTACTCGGATGCGACATCTCCCCGCTTGCTTTCGGGCACTATGACGAGCGTTTCGCCTCGACATTCCTCGTCGATCGCGAAGGCTACGCTCAAAATCTGCTCGACCTTTGCGTCCGCGAGCAGGTCGACTGCATCATCGCGGGCGGCGACGAGCCGGCCATCCTCATAGGCAGAGACCACGAGCTTTTCGCGCGTGCCGGGATACGGCTCGGGCAAAACAACCCGGGGCTCACCGAGCGCCTTGCTCACAAAGGTCATTGCTTCGAGATTCTTGAGAGCGTCGGTGTCAGAACGCCCCGGACCCAAACGGTGGGTCCGGGGACCGACATCAGCGGCTTCCCGATGCCATGCATCGTAAAGCCGGCGTTGGCGAGCGGCGGCAGCGTATTTGTGTTCTTTGTCAGAAGCCATGAGGAAGCACGCCTGTACTGCACCTACCTGCACAACAATGGCCGTACCCCGTTACTCCAGGAGTATCTGCCAGAGGACAGAGGCGAGTTCACGGTCGGCGTTCTTTCGTTGCCCGACGGCAGCTGCGCCGGAGCGATAGCCCTCAAGCGGGCGTTTCACAGCAAGCTTTCCGTCTCTATGCGTGGCCCGGATTTCCTCATCTCGAGCGGATATAGCCAAGGTCTGATCGACGAGTATCCGGCCATCTGCGAGACCGCCGAACTGATCGCCCGGCGCCTCGGCAGCACCGGCCCGTTGAACATCCAGGGGCGCGTCGCCGCCGACGGCGCGTTCGTTCCCTTCGAAATCAACGCCCGGTTCTCCGCCAGCACTTACTTGAGGACACTGGCGGGCTTCAACGAGGTCGATTGGTACGTCCGACACCTTCTCGGCCTGGCGCCGCCGGGTGCACTCGGCATCATCCCGGGATGGTATTTGCGAACGCTGAGCGAGGTCGCCGTTCCGCTCGGGCAGGTGGTGAAATGATCCGATGGATCGTCCAAGGCCGACTGGGGACCGCGCCGGGTGACAGCATCGCGCATGGCGGCCCGTATCACGTGGTTGATACCAGAGCCATGGTCGACAAGCGCGGCAACTCGGCTGATGAGCTGCTCGCCACGATCCGCGAGGGCGTCGCGGAGCTCGAGCGTGGCGGCTCCGTCGTGGTCGTCTGCGATTTCGGCGTGTCTCGCAGCAACACGATCGCGGCCGGCATTCTCGCCGAATGGCGTGGCATGGAATTTGACGCGGCGGTGGCCCAGGTCATCGCGACGACCGGAGAGCAGGCCGTCAAGCTTGAGATGGTTGACTCGCTGCGCGCGGTACTGCGCAAGTCTGCCACGTCGGTCCGCCAGGACGGCATCCTTATCACCGGCGGCAGCGGCTTTCTGGGCACTGCCCTGCGTGACCGCCTCGCTGATTCACATCGTGTCGTCGCGCCCGACCGTGCGACGGTAGACCTACTAGGTCCCGTAGTTCACCTTGACCGCTATTGCCGCGACAACGAAATAGGAAAGATCATTCATCTCGCCTACCCGCGGATCTACACCAACAACGATGCTATGGGCCAGAGCCTGACCATACTGCGGGGGATTCTCGACGTCTGCAAATCGCTCGGAATTCACCTTGTCCTACCGTCAGGCGCCGTGGTGTTCTCGGCCTACAGGTCGAGCTCGATGATTGCGGACGTCAACACAACGATGCGTCCTCGGGGGGTATACGGCGAAACAAAATTTCTCGAAGAAGTCCTCGTACAAAATGCGCGGGCCAACGGTGAAGTCAATTCCACTGTCGTTCGAATCTCACCGACTTTTGGTCCGCAAAGCTTGCGGCCACGCTTGATAAGGTTCGCGCATCTCCGCCTGAAAGAAGGACGACCGATCGTGACCCACCGCTATCGCAACGGGTTGCCTAGCCTGCAGCTGCTCTATATTGATGACGCTGTGGAGGGGCTTGCCAGAATTATCGAAAAGAAACGAAACGCTCCGATCTATCATCTGGGTGGCAATTTCTTTCATGAACCGCGCGAAATCATCGGCAAAATAGGTGAGATCCTCGGGTGCCATGCTGCGATCGAGGAGACGAACATCGATGACGACGTTGCGAACGTTTTCCTTGATTGGTCAGCAACGGAGAAAGAATTGGGCTGGCGGCCGACGACCACCCTAAGTGACGGGCTGCGCCGCACGCTTGCGTGCGCCGCTTCACCCGAAATACAGACCGGAAAAGGTGAGTAATGGATAACCGCTTTTCGATGCTCGACGCGCGCACACAAACCTCCGCAGATGAGCAATACGCCACGAGAATCCAGGAATTCTTCAGCGCCGGCGAAGGTGACATTCTCGCCAAACTGAAGAACTTCGCGAAGTTCGTTCCGCGCCAAACAATGGCGACGTTCCTGGCCAAGAACGAGATCTTCAAGCAAATCGTGGATGTTCACGGCCATATCATTGAGTGTGGCGTCTTCATGGGGGGCGGCTTGATGACGTGGGCGCAGCTCTCGGCGATCTACGAGCCCTACAATCACACACGACGAATCGTGGGGTTCGACACTTTCGCCGGTTTTCCCAGCCTCGCGGATCAAGACGCAACTACCGAGGACGCGAGTCTGTCATTCGCCAAAGTCGGTGGCTTGGCGGTTCAAGGCATCGAGGACGACATTCGGCACGCAGTCTCGTTGTACGACCTCAATCGTCCACTGGGGCATATCGATCGAGTCGAACTCGTCAAGGGTGACGCACAACAGACGATCCCTGCGTATCTGTCAGACAACCAGCACACGGTGGTTGCGCTTCTCTACCTCGACTTTGATCTGTTCGAACCGACCCTGGCGGCGATCAGGACTTTCCTGCCCAGAATGCCCAAAGGTGCCGTACTCGCTTTCGACGAGCTCAACCAAAAATACTGGCCCGGCGAAACCCTTGCCGTACTGGAGTCGGCCGGGATCAGGAATCTCCGTATCAGGCGCTTTCCTTTTACGCCGCAAATTTCCTATGCGGTGCTGGACTGACACACGGACGCGGCACGGCAGGCAGCCAACGCTTCGAAGTCAGGTGCGCCGCCGTGCACCCACCACTTGTGGGCGAAAAGTGTCGCGAATGTATCTGCGGAGGTACTCCAAAATACATTGCCTCTTGCACTTTCGCGGCGCCTATACTCCCGCTGTCGCTGTGAGCCGGGCGCATCGAGTGCCCCGCCGACGGAGTAATTGCCGTAGCAATTATGCCGCCGGTAGACCTCACACCGCCGGCGATGCCACACAGGCGTACTGCAGGAAAACCCCGTCGGCGAAGAACCCCCCGCTCAGCACGATGAACAACGCGCCAAAGGGCCCCACAAAAGGGTTGATGCCTTTGATGCGCTGGATGGCATAGCCCGCGTCCTCGAACATCCGCACGATGCTGCCCCGTGTGAAGAAGCGCAAGTGGGTGCGGTCGAAGATGCCAAAGTCCTCTTGGGGGAAGTCTCTTCGGAACACCACCTTGCCCAGCGCGGGCAGGTAGCGGATGTTGGGAATCGAGGCGACAACGACGCCTTGAGGCTTGAGTTTGCCCCGAAGCTGCGTCAGCGTCTCGAGCGGATTGACCAGGTGCTCCAATAGGTCATTACAGACGATCGCGTCGAAGTAGCCGTCAGGCAGCTCGGCAATCCGCTCATTCGCGTCTCCGGCCAGCACATGGTCGAGGATGGCGCCGGCGCGTCGGGCCGCTTCCTCGTTGTACTCGATGCCCCAGACCTCCGCGCTCCGGCTTTTCTTGAGTTGGGCGCTGAAAACTCCTTGCCCGCATCCAAGTTCGAGCACGCGTTGCGCATCGGCCGGGATGAACTTCAGCATCTCCGGCCGTTTGTGGCCGTAGTACTCGGTGACGCTTTTGGATTCCGGCAAGATTCGCATCACTCAGCCACCTCGCAGGACGAACTATCCTGGGCCGCAGCTCTTCTCAGCGGCATCACGAAGACGTGGTGGCTTCTTCCGGGGCCAACTGGTTGAACAGGTGGTCGGCCAGACCGCGCACAGTGGTGATGTCGGTGGAGCTGATCCGTATCCCCGTCTCCGACTGGACGCGGGTGCGCAGTTCCAGGTTGCCCAGCGAGTCGAGTCCGTACTCGGAGAGTTGACGGTCCGGATCGATGGTGCGCCGCAGGATCAGGCTGACCTGCTCGGAGACCAGGCGGCGCAGCAGGCCCGGCCATTCCTCCACCGGCACGGAAGCCAGCTCGTTGCGGAATTTGCTTGAACCCGAACGCCCTTGCTCCGATGCCTTGAACGCCTCGGCGAACTTGCTTCGCTCCGCGAACGCGGCTAGCCATGGCACGCCGACGGTGGGGGAGTAGCCGGTGTAGGCGCGGTCGTGACGGAGCATCGCCTCGAACGCGTAGGCGCCTTCCTCGGGAGCGATCGCGGCATCGGTGCTCTCCGCCAGCGCGATGGCGCGCCCGATCTCGGCCCAGGCACCCCAGGCGATCGAGGTGGCGGGCAGACCTTGCAACTGCCGCCAATGGGTGAAGGCATCCAACCAGCTGTTGGCCGCCGCATAGGCGCCCTGGCCCGGCGAGCCCAGCATCGCCGCCGCCGACGAGAACGAGCAGAACCAGTCCAGCGGCTGATCGACGGTGGCCTGGTGCAGCTGCCAGGCACCATACACCTTGGGCGCCCAGTCCCGGTCGAGCAACTCGTCGCTGATGTTGGTCAGGGTGGCGTCCTCGACCACGGCAGCCGCGTGGAGCACACCGCGCAGCGGGAGTCCGGTGGCCGTGGCGTTGGCCACCAGCCGCTCCGCGGCGCCGGCCTGGGCGATGTCGGCGCACTCCACCACCACATCGGATCCGATCGAGCGGATGAGTTCGATTGTCTCCAAAGCCTTTTGGCTGGGCGCAGACCGGGAGCTGAGTACGATTCGCCCGGCGCCGGCGGTGGCCATCTTCTCGGCCAGGAACAGTCCCAGGCCGCCCAGGCCACCGGTGATGATGTAGGAGCCGTCACCACGGAAGACCGGCACCTGCTGGGGCGGCAAGACCACGCTGCTGCTCCCGGCACGCGGAATATCGAGGATGAGCTTGCCCGTGTGGTCGGCGGCACCCATCACCCGGATCGCGGTGGCAGCATCGGCCAACGGGTAATGGGTGCTCTCGGGCATCGGCAGCGTGCCGTCGGCGGTCAGCCGGTACACCGTGCTCAACAGCTCGCGGATGTACTGCGGATGGGTGAGCGACATCATTCCCAGGTCGACACCGTAGAAGGACAGGTTGCGCCGGAACGGGAAGAGGCCCATCTTGGTGTCGCCGTAGATGTCACGCTTGCCGATCTCGACGAAACGCCCTCCCCACGAAAGCAATTCCAGCCCGGCTCGCTGAGCCGCGCCGGTCAGTGAGTTGAGCACGATGTCGACGCCGTAGCCGTCGGTGTCGCGGCGGATCTGCTCGGCGAAGTCGATGCTGCGCGAGTCGTAGACGTGGTGAATCCCCATGTCGCGCAACAATTGCCGGCGTTTCGGACTGCCCGCGGTCGCGTAGATCTCGGCTCCCGCCGCGCCGGCGATCGCAATCGCGGCCTGGCCGACGCCGCCGGTTCCGGAGTGGATGAGCACCTTGTCACCGGCCTTGATCCGGGCCAGGTCGTGCAGCCCGTACCAGGCGGTGGCGTGCGCGGTGGTCACGGCCGCTGCCTGGGCGTCGGTCAGGCCCTGCGGAATCGGTGTGGCCAGGTTCGCGTCGCAGGTGACAAATGTTGCCCAGCAGCCGTGGGGTGACATGCCGCCGACGTGGTCACCGACCTGGTGCGTCGTGACGTCGGGCCCGACGGCAGTGACCACACCCGCGAAATCGGTGCCCAGCTCCGGCATCCGGCCGTCCGGAGAGTTGTAGCGACCGAATGTGACCAGGACATCGGCGAAGTTGATGCTGGACGCCGTGACCGCGACTTCAATCTCGCCGGGCCCCGGCGTAACCCGGTCGAAGGCAACGAATTCCATGGTCTGTAGATCGCCCGGGGTACGGATCTGCAGGCGCATGCCGGCGGATTCGTAATTCACCACGGTCGCCTTGCGCTCTTCGGGACGCAACGGCGCGGGCGACAAGCGTGCGGTGTGCCACTCGTCGTTTCGCCAGGCAGTCTCGTCTTCTTCCGAGCCGGACAGCAGTTGGCGCGCTACGTGTTCGGCGTGGGTGTGCTCGTCGACATCGATGTGGGTGGTGTGCAGGTGTGGATGCTCGGCACCGACGACCCGCAACAGACCTCGCAGCCCGGCCTGCTCGAGGTTGGGGCTGTCTGCGGCGAGCACGGTCTGCGCATTACGGGTTACCACAAACAAGCGAGGGGCCTCGCCCATGATTTCGGGCAGCTCGCGGGTGATCCGCACCAGGTGCCGGACGCACTCGACGCCGCGGACCGCGCTCTTCTCGTCGCGATCGCCGTTGTCCGGCGCGGTCAGGATGACCACGTTGTGAAAACCGCCGGCATTGAGCTGGTTTCGCAGCCGTTCGGCGGCCCCGGCATGGTCGGTGTGTTCCGGCCAGCTCATGGTTGCGCACTGCGCGCCGTGCGACTTCAACGCGTCGGTCAACTCGGTCGCCAATAGGTCCGCAACGTCGGTGGTGCTGATCAGCAGCCACGTTCCGGCGTCGGCGAGGTCCGGCTCGGGCAGCTCACGCTGTTGCCATTCGATGGTCAGCAGCCGCTCGCCGAGTACCCGATCCCGGTTGCCTTGCTCGGAAACCCCTGTGCCGAGCCGTAGCCCACGCACGGCCACCAGCACGGTCCCGTGCTCGTCGAGCACGTCGAGGTCCGCGTCTACCCCGGCGGCGTCGACGTTTGTCACCCGCGCATAGCAGTAGTGGGCATTTCGAGTGGAGGCGTAGGCACGGATCCGGCCTACACCCAGTGGCAACATCAGACCGCCGTTGCCCGCGACCTGCACGTCGGGGTGAGCCCCGACGGCCTGGAAACAGGCATCCAACAGGGCGGGGTGGATGGCATAAGCCCGCTGCTGTGACCGCATCGCGCCGGGCAGCGAGACCTCGGCCAGCACCGTGCTGACAGCCCCGTCGGCAATGTGCGCGGCGCCCAGTCCGGTGAAGGCGGGACCGTATTGCACGCCGTGCTCATCGAACCGTTCCCGTAGTTCGGTCCCCTCCTCGGTGCGCAGGTGGCCGGCCAACAAGCCGGGGACGTCGTAGGCGGGCGGCTGGTCCTCGTCCTCGACGACGTGCAGCACCGCCGCGCCGCGCCGGATCGACCCGCCCTCCTGGAAGGTCTCCACCACGAAGTCGACGACCCCGGGCGATTTCACCGATCCGACCACCGACAACGGGGTTTCTTCATCCAGCAGCAGCATCTGCTCGAAGCGCATGTCGCGGACTTCGGACGCCTCGCCGAGGATGGTGCGAGCTGCCGCCAACGCCATCTCACAATACGCAGCGCCCGGAAGCGCTGGGGCACTGTGGATTTGGTGGTCAGCCAACCAGGGCAGCGCCTCGGTGCCGACATCGGTCTGCCACACATGCCGCTCCGGTTCCTCCGGCAGCCGCACATGAGCTCCCAGCAGCGGGTGCACGACCACCGACGAGCCGCCTTGGGTCTGGTGGTCGTGACCGGCGCGGTTCAACAACAGCGATCGGTGCGTCCACGTCGGCAGCGGTGCTTCCACGAGCTGCCCGCTGGGGTAGAACACGGAGAAGTCCACCGCGGCGCCCGCGCTGTGCAGATCTGCCAGCAGGCCGCGCAGCCCGTGCGGCAGCGGCTGCTCGCGCCGCATGCCGGCCAACGCCGCCACCGGTATGTCGAGGCTCTCGGCCGTTTTTTCCACGGCACGGGTCAGCAGTGGATGCGGCGCCAGTTCGGCGAAGACCCGGAAGCCGTCCTCGAGCGCCGCTTGCACCGCCGCGCCGAAGCGCACCGTGTGGCGCAGATTGTCCACCCAGTAGTTGGCATCGCAGTACGGTTCCTCGCGCGGGTCGAACAGTGTCGCGGAATAGTAGGGCACTTCCGGCGTCAGCGGCTCGAGATCGGCCAGAATCTCGTACAGGTCGTCGAGGATCGGGTCCACCTGTGGGGAGTGCGACGCGACGTCGACGGCCACCTCACGGGCCATCACCTCGCGCTGCTCCCACGCCGCGACGAGCTCGCGAACGGCCTCGGTGGCGCCGCCGATCACCGTCGACTGCGGCGAAGCGACGACCGCGACCACGACGTCGTTGACGCCGCGGGCCATCAGTTCGGAAAGCACTTGCTGGGCAGGCAGTTCCACCGAGGCCATGGCTCCGGAACCGGAGATGCGGGTCATCAGCCGGGAGCGGCGGCAGATGACCTTCGCCCCGTCTTGAAGTGACAGCGCGCCCGCCGCGACGGCCGCCGCCGACTCTCCGAGCGAGTGCCCGATAACTGCGCCGGGGCGCACCCCGTAGGACTTCATGGTGGCGGCCAGCGCCACCTGCATGGCGAACAGCGTCGGCTGCACCCGGTCGATTCCGGT
The DNA here is from genome assembly GCF_002086675.1 of Mycobacterium persicum. GTDB lineage: Bacteria > Actinomycetota > Actinomycetes > Mycobacteriales > Mycobacteriaceae > Mycobacterium > Mycobacterium persicum. Next base: position 22,625 of record NZ_MVIF01000025.1, on the reverse strand, counting down.
CACGGTCTCCGGTGCGGTCATCGCTTCGGTCACCGAGAATCCGGACTCCTGCGCGATCAACGGCTCCAGCTCCGCGATGGTTGCGGCGAAAACCGGTTCGTTGGCGAACAGGTCGGCGCCCATCGCCGCCCACTGTGAACCTTGGCCGGAGAATATCCATACCGGGCCCCGGTCGTCCTGCCCGACGGCGGCTTGGTAGGGGGTCTCGTCGTCGGCGATCTCGCGTAAGGCCGCGGAAAGCTCCGCCGCACCCCTGGCCAGCACCGACGTCCGCACCGGGCGATGACTGCGCCGCCGGGCCAGGGTGTAGGCCAGGTCCGACACCGACGACCATTCCGGGCCCTGCGCATCGACCCAGTCCGCGAGCCGCCCGGCCGTCTGCCGCAATGCGTCGGCTGACGTCGCCGACAGCGGGAAGATCAGCTCGCCTTCAGCCGGGGTGGTCGGCACGTCGTCGTGAGCAGTGATTTCGGGTGCCTGCTCGACGATGGCATGCACGTTCGTCCCGGATATGCCGTACGACGACACCGCCGCACGTCGTAGCTGCTCACCATTCGTGGGCCACGGCGTGATGTCCTGTGGCACAAAGAGTTTGGTGTTGATTCGGGCCATATCGTCCGGCAGCCGGGTGAAGTGCAGGTTTCGCGGAACCACACCGTGCTGCAGCGCGAGAATTGCCTTCATCAGCCCGAGTGCCCCGGCGGCCGCTTGGGTGTGTCCGAAATTGGGCTTTGCCGATGTCAGCGCGCAGGGCCGGTCGATGCCGTACACCTCAGCCAGACTTTCGTATTCGATGGGGTCACCTACGGGGGTGCCGGTGCCGTGCGCCTCTACCAGGCCGACGCTGCCCGGCTCCACTCCGGCCGCGGCCAGCGCCGCGCGGTACACCATCGACTGGGCCTGCACCGACGGCGTCGCGATGCTGACCGTGTGGCCGTCCTGGTTGGCGGCCGTTCCGCGGACGACGGCCAGAATTTGGTCGCCGTCGCGCAGTGCGTCCGGCAACCGCTTGAGCAACAGCACCACCGAGCCCTCGCCGGACACGAAGCCGTCCGCCGCGGCGTCGAATGCGTGGCAATGTCCGGTGGGCGACAACATATTCTGCGCCGACGCCGAGGCGAACCTGCGCGGTTCCATCATCACGTAGACGCCAGCCGCGAAGGCCAGATCGCTTTCGCCGTCGGTGAGGCTGCGGCAGGCCAGGTGGGTTGCGAACAAGCTGGACGAGCATGCGGTGTCCACCGTGACCGCGGGCCCGTGCAACCGCAGAGCATAGGAAATCCGTCCCGACGCAAAGCAGGAGTTGGTTCCGGTGTTGCCGTACGGCCCGTCGAAAGCCTCCGCGTCAATGTGCACGAACTGGTAGTCGCCGTGATTGAGACCGACGAAGACGCCGGTGAGCGACTCGGCCATCTTCTCCGGTGTCAGACCGGCGTGTTCCATGGCCTCCCAGGCGGTTTCCAGAAGCAAGCGGTGTTGCGGGTCGATCGCTGTTGCTTCCTTTTCGGTGATCCCGAAGAACTCGGGGTCGAAGTCGCCGACGTTGTCGAGGAAGGAACCCCACTTGCAGACGGTCCGGCCGGGCACGCCGGGCTCGGGGTCGTAGTATTCGTCGGCGTCCCAGCGGTCAGCGGGAACCTCGGTGACCGTGTCGTCTCCCCGTAATAACGCCTCCCACAGCTTTTTCGGGGAGTCGACTCCTCCAGGAAGCCGGCATGCCATCCCGATCACAGCCACCGGAGTCACACCTGGTTCGTTCACCGCCGTCACCTCTTCTTTTCCCCCTGTCTCAAGGAGACTTCATCGAATGTCGATCCGGGCTGTCGGTGCCGGCGCATCGTGCACCGCGCCATGATCCCCCTGATCGCATCCGACCCAACTAGTCAGGTGAACAGCAGCGTAGCCCCTCAGCTTCACCAATGTGGGAAAACTGTGCGTACGTACAAAAAATTCTGTCGAATAAGGGCGAAAGGGCAGGTCGATGGCTTAAGAGTGACGCCGGATGTCCGCAAAAAGCAGTGTCCGGGCGCTTTACTCGGCTCTCCGCCAGCGCGCCCAATTGACGACTATATATGCGCCCAACACCCCCGTATGCGGCCGCCGTTTGCATTCATATCGAGAGCCATCGAGGTGGCAGAAGTTATGACCTGAGCGCGACGGCAACCCGCGGGCCGGCGAGAACCGTGTGGCCGGGCCGGCGGCGGACAATCCGCGTGTTACCCCTGTGACGAGCAGATTTGGCACCAGCTACGAGCATCCGAGGTAGTGTGAGGCCCGTGGTTGAGTCTTCGATTCCCGCTGTGCTGCGCGAGCGTGCGAGCTTGCAGCCCAACGACACAGCGATGACATTCATTGATTACGAGCAGGATTGGGAAGGTGTCCCCGAGAGGCTGACGTGGGCGCAGCTGCATCGGCGCATGCTCAACGTTGGTCAGCGCCTCAGGCAATGCGGATCGCCTGGCGATCGGGCAGTGATACTTGCGCCGCAGACCCTCGACTACATCGCCGGTTTCCTCGGGGCGCTCGAGGCCGGGCTGACCGCCGTTCCGCTATCGGTTCCCTATTCCGGTGTTCATGACGAGCGCACCACTTCCGTGCTGGCTGATACGTCACCCTCGGTCATCCTGACGACTTCCTCGGTGAGCGACCATGTCTCCGGGTACGCGAAACCGCAACCCGGACAATCTGCACCCGCAGTTGTCGAAATCGATCTGCTGGACCTGGACGCTCGCCCGGCTTCGTCGGTCCGGCCGGGCTCTCGTAGCGCAGAGATGCCGGATGCGCTGTATTTGCAGTACACCTCCGGGTCCACCCGCACGCCGGCGGGGGTGGTGGTCTCGAATAAGAATTTGTTCGTCAATTTCGGACAAATCATGGACGGCTATTACGCGAAGTACGGGAAGGTTCCCCCGCCCGGCAGTGGTGTGGTGTCCTGGCTGCCGTTTTATCACGATATGGGTTTCTTTGTTGGAATTATCATTCCCATTCTTGCGGGCATTCCCGTGGTCCTGACGAGTCCGGCGGGGTTTTTGCAGAGACCGGCTCGGTGGATGCAATTGATGGCAACTAGTGGCCGGGTATTTACGGCGGCGCCAAACTTTGCGTTCGACCTGGTAGCGCGCAAGACTTCCGACGACGATATGAACGGTTTCGATCTCGGGGAAGTGCTGCATGTCCTCAGCGGCAGTGAGCGAGTGCAGCCCGTCACCGTGAAGCGCTTCACCGACCGGTTCGCAAAATTCAACCTTGATCCCGCGGCGGTTCGGCCGTCATACGGGATGGCCGAGGCAACGGTCTATATCGCGACTCGTGAACCGGGCGAACCGCCGAAAGTCGTGTATTTCGATTCCGCGAAACTGCCCGCGGGTGAGGCGGAGCGGTGCGCACCCGGAACCGGTACCGGGTTGGTGAGCTATGGCCACCCGCGGCAGATGACAGTGCGAATCGTCGACCCCGACACCGGTGTCGAGTGCCCGCAGGGAGCGGTCGGCGAGATCTGGCTGCACGGGCCCAACGTGGGCGCCGGCTACTGGCAGAAGCCGGTCGAGTCCGAGCGCACCTTCCAGGCGCGCATTGTCAACCCTTCGGCCGGCACCCCGGAAGGTCCCTGGCTCAGAACTGGTGATTCCGGCTTCTTCTTCGACGGAGAGTTGTTCATCATCGGCCGTATCAAAGACCTCTTGATCGTGTACGGCCGCAACCACTCTCCAGACGACATCGAGGCGACGATCCAGGAGGTCACTCCGGGTCGATGCGCGGCAATATCGGTTCCGGACCGTGGCGCTGAGAAGCTGGTCGCAATCATCGAGCTCAAGAAGCGCCCGGACACGGACGAGGATTTGGCTGACAGGTTGCAGGTCGTCAAGCGGGAAGTCACGTCGGCAATTTCGAAGTCGCATGGGCTGAGCGTGGCGGATCTGGTTCTGGTCTCGCCCGGCTCGATTCCGATAACCACAAGCGGCAAGATCAGACGGGCGCAATGTGTCGAGCTGTATCGGCACGACGAGTTCACCCGGCTGGACGCTTAATCTTTCGCGCTCACCCGTTTGCTGCTGACGTTCGCTCAGAGTTGCGGCGGCGAGCGTGAATCTCACGACGCTTTCTCGGCGTGTCGCGTCGTATGGTTCACACTCGGCGCCTTCGGGTGGGCAGTGATTCAGATAGACCCGATCCCGGTCCTTATATCATTCCGACGGCGGACAACGAGCAGGGTATTAGGTGATTGCTGACCTGTCGGGAACGGCGCTTCCCGTGTCGACGGGTTGCTTGCCGTTGCCGTTGGTGTGACCGTTGCCGTTGGTGTGACCGTTGCCGTTGGTGTGACCGTTGCCGTTGGTGTGACCGTTGCCGTTGGTGTGGCCGTTGCCGTTGGCGACCCCGTGGCCATTGCTATGGCCGTTGCCATGGCCGTTGCCATTGGTGTGGACATTGCCATTGGTCATCAGGGCCGGCAGTTCGATGGGGCCGAACAGCGGCAGGGAGTGTTGGATGCGATCGCCGCCACCATCGGCGACGTCTGCTTCGTGCCCATTCGAGGTGGCCGACTTGGCCCGCAGCACGACGGAACCGAATAGCGGAAGAGCGTGCTCGCCGAGATCGGCGAACGGGTCCTTGCCATTAGCCGCGATGGGGAAGTCCAACTTCCGCAGCGGCACGTCTTTGCCGGGACGGCGGCGTACGATTCTGGGTGTATCGCCGGCTGGAACGGCACGAACCTTCGACGGTGGGCGCGTCGCGCCGCCGGTCTTACGGGCGGGGACGGCCTTTGCCCGTGCTGGCTGAGCTTGGCCCCGCGTCTTTGTGCGACGGCTCGCCTGCTGCTTCTTGCTAGATGTAGCGAGCTTCGACGGCCACCAGTTGGCCTGGCCGATCAGCGCAGCCAACGCCGGCACGGTGACGGTGCGAACGATGAAAGTGTCGATCAAGATCCCGGCGCCGATAATGAAGCCGGCTTCCACCATGGTGCTGATGGTGGCGGCCAGCAGGCCGAACATCGACGCGGCGAAAATGAGGCCGGCGGAGGTGATCACCCCGCCCGTCGAACCGACTGTGCGAATAACACCGACCCGCACGCCATGGGGTGATTCGTCACGGATACGCGAGATCAGCAGCATGTTGTAGTCAGCGCCAACCGCAACCAACAGAATGAATGACAGCCCGGGCAGGCTCCAATGTAATTCTTTGCCGAGTATCAGCTGGAAAACGATGACACCCAGGCCCAGGGCCGCGAAAAAGGAAACCAGGACCGAACCGATGAGGTATAGCGGCGCAATAATCGCTCGTAGCAGCATGACCAGGATCAAGAAGACGATAACGATCGTGGCCAACACGATGAAATTGATGTCACTATTGTAATAGTCCCGAGTATCTGCCAGCCCGGTCGGAATACCTGCCAACGATATCGTCGCGTCCGACAACTCGGTATTCGGTTGTGAGGACCGCGCCGCCGACAGGATCGTATTCACCTGATCCATGGCCTGGGTGGTGAACGGATTGAGCGAGCTTTGGATCAGGTACCGTGCCGCGTGCCCGTCGCTGGATATGAAAATCTGCGCGGCCTTCTTGAACTCGTCGGCGGCCAGCACCTGCGGCGGGACATTGAAGCCGGCCATGGACGGTCGTTCGGCGTCGTGCTTGAGGCCCAACAGAAAGGCCGACGCCTCGTCGAGTCCACTGCCCATCTTCTTGGTCTGGTCGACCAGTGCGGCAACGCCGTCGGCGACCGCACGGCTGCCTTGCGCGAGGGCATTGGCGCCCTGCTGCATCTGATTCAGCCGGTTCTGCAGTCCGTCGATCGACCGCAACGTACTGACCGCTTGGTTCAGGTTTTGCTGCAGCTTGTCGATCGTCTGGCTGACGGTCTGCACCTCTTTCGTTTGCTGCAGGCTGCGAGCCAGATCGGTGATGCTGTTGAGGGTTCCGCTGGTCTGTGCTTGGACCAGCGCCTGCAGCTGGCTCCGCGAGGCCGCACAGGCCGGGTCGGCATTGCAGGTCGGACTCGAGTTCAGCGCCTTCAGCAGCGGACTGGCCCAGGCGACGGTATTCGCCACATCCACCATGTTGGCGCTAAGGGCGTCGCCGAGCGCCCGCATGCGGCCCACCAGCTTGGCCGTCCTGTCGAGGTCGTTGAGCGTCTTGTCGCCGCCCATCAGTTGCTTCATCGTGGTAAGGACGCTCACCAGCGTGCCGGCGCTGCCGACGGCTTGAGTGACCTGGTCGCGCACCTGAGCCAGGGCGCCGGCCAAATCGTTGGAGCCGTTGACCAGCCTGTCCAAGTCGCTGCCATGGTCCCTGATCGCATCCCCGGCCTCGTCGAGTTTGCCGCCCACCTCGCCGGCCTGATAGGACACCTTCGTCTGCTGCAGCGGTTCGCCGTTGGGCCGGGTCAACCCGCGTATCGCGGTGATGTCGGGTAGTTGGCTGATCCGGTGCGACATCATCTCGAGATCGGCGAGCGCGCTCGGGTTCCGCAAGTCACGCGGTGACTTAATGAAGAGCATCATCGGCGTCATCATGTTCTGCGGGAAGTGGCGACTCATGGCCTCGTATCCCGCGACACTGGTGACGTCGGACGGCAATGCCTTCAGATCGTCGTAATTGAAGCGCACCAAGAAGCTGGATCCCGCCAGGACTGCCAACACGACGAGACTGGCGACCAGATGGATCCGGGGCCGCCGTACGATCCGTGTTCCCGTGCGCCTCCACAAGCGATGGGTAAGGTCGCGTCTGGGCTTGATCCAGCCGCGGCGCCCGATCAGCACCAGAATGGCAGGCAGCAGGCTCACCGCAGCCACGAAGCTGACGACGATCGATACCGAAATCGCCGGGCCCACCGTGGAAAAGACCGGCAATTTGCAGAAGACCATCACGATGAATGTGACCGCCACGGTCGCCGCCGACGCCGCGATCACTTTGCCGATCGACATCAACGCTCTCTGGACAGCCAGATCCGAAGCCAAGCCTTGCCGCACATAGTCGTGATATCGGCTGATCAGAAAGACGGCATAATCCGTTCCGGCACCGATCATTACCGCGCTCATGAAAATGATCGTCTGCGTTTGCACGTCCAGACCGATTGTTGCCAGCGCGGACAACGTGCCTTGGGCGGTCCCCATAGAGATACCGATGGTGGCCAGCGGCACCAACATGGTGACCACGTTTCGGTAGATGATCAGCAGGATGATCAGCACGCTGACCGCGGTGCCGATTTCGATCAGATGTGCGTCTTCCTGACCGATGGCGGTGAGGTCGGACATGGTGACCAGACCGCCGGCATAGTTGGCGGTCAGTGTCGAACCGGCGAGGGTCTGGCTAACGATCTCTCGGGTCTTGTTGTACCCCGCGATAGTGGCTGGGTCCTGCGGGTCGGTCTGGAACATCACCGGCACGTTCCAGGCTTTGTTGTCCTTGCTCGACAAAACGTCGTGCAAGCCGGGCGTGCTGATGAAGTCCTGAACCGACAGGTCTGCCTGGCGCAGCCTGTCGACCAGCGTGTGGTAAGTCTCTAGGTCGGCGGGACTCAGCCCGTTTTCGTCGGTCAGGATCACCAACAACTGCGAGCCTTTGCCGCTGTCGCCGAAGGCCTTGCCCATCTCTTTGCCGGTGACCATCGTCGGGGCATCATCGGGCAAAGCGTCTCCGCCGGCCTTACCGGCTACTTCCATCAGCGGCGGGAAAGTCACAGCGAGCACCGCTGCCAGCGCAATCCAGAATGCGATGACCAGCGCCGGAGCCCGAACGACCAATTGGCCGAGTCGGTCGAAAACTCCGCCGGGGCGGGCTGCTTCCGAATCGCTCATCAGTCGCGACACCCTTCCACGCCACAGCGGTTCGGCCGATAAAGCCCGTCAAGCCGATCCGCAGAGTGCACCGCCGACAACTGGTCGCGTGGGCTGACGAAAGTGACTGGATTGGCAGCGGTTCTATTCACGTCCAGCCACCTCTTTTCGGTGGTGTTCAGGCGCCCGGTCCGGGGGCATCGCACGTCGACTCAGCCCCCCAACATCTCGGTCCGCAACGGCCGGGCATCCTCAATTCTGCTAGTGCACCACAGGGTAGCCCGTTGATCTTCGGCCCGTGGAAAAATCGTGCCAACGTACAAAAGTTTTTTGTCCGAAGTGCAGAAAGTCGGCTGTTCTCGGGTAATCCGGCAGCACACCCCGGCTATTGACTTGACAGTAAACAGCGCATTGCCCCGGCGTCTGGGCCACTCGGCGAGGCCGCGGTCCGGGCACCGCTCACTCCGACGCCCATCAACCGGGGAACAGGCCGTCATTTCCGTTGCCACTGAAGCTGAGCGCGGTGGCACGACGTTGCCGGACATCGCCGCGGCCCTCGGCAACGCGCACATACACCGATTTCATGGCCTCCAGGTAGCGCCGCACCGACTCGTGGGCGATCGGACTATCCGGGAAGGATGCCGTTACCGTGGTCTCTTCGTGGAATCGATTGACCCACATGCACACCCGGGCCGCGATGCGACCGTCACTGAAGACCCTGGTATTCGCTGTTCGGATATGTGGCGCGAACACCGCGGAAAGCGGCGGTACCCCGGCGTCGAGGAACGACAGCATGGGAAAGCATCCTCGCGACAGCGGCGCCGCGAGCCGGGGCGCCAGCTCCAGCACGCGTTCGAACGGCACTCTGGCCAGGTGGGCGCGCGAGTCGAAAGCGGCTTGTGCGCCGCGCGCGGTCTCACCGAACGAGTCCCCGACCGGCACGGCAAGCGGAAGGTGGCCGATGAACCATCCGCTGGTGACAAACTCCGCCGGCGTGCTTCGGGTGCCGGTGGGCGTGACCGCGTAATAGGTCTCCGCACCGGCGAGTTCGTATTCGGTGAGGGCGGCGCACGCGAAGACTCCGCCGCTGAACCTGACGCCGGCCCGGGTGCACGCGGCCTCGAAATCGGCGGTCTGGTGGGCATCCAGCAGCTGCAGGGAAAGCACCTCGCCCGCCGTGAGCCGCGACGTGTCGCCCAGCGGCAGTGGGAAGGCGGGGAAGGATCCGTCGTTGTTTTCCAGGAATTCGATCCATTGACGTACCTCCGGCGAATCTAATGTCAACGCGGAGGTGTATGCGTGCTCGCGCAGGCAGTATTCGGCGTAGCTGCCGGCCTTCGACAACGGAATAGGCTCACCGCCGTCCATGAGAGTGTTGTACATCTCGCGGATCTCCAAGAAGATGGTGCCGAGAAATGTCGCATCGAAATGTATGTGGTCAATGCTGATGCAGACGGTGAAGTGGTCGTCATGCTGGATCACGCCGAATCTGAAGCAATCCCAATCCAGGGGACTCGGGGTGCTCAAGATGTATTCCTGCCATTGGTTCGGCGTCATCACACCGCGCTCAACCGGTTGCATTTCGATAGCACCGGGATCGGTCATGGTGTGGCGGACTATCTGACGCGCGCCGCTGATCGCAAACCTGCTGCGATAGGTGTCATGGCGACGAAGGTGGGCGTTGATGACGTAGGTCATCGTGCGGATATCGCAGTGACCGAGCATATCGAAGGCAATGACCAAAAGCCGTGACATGTCGAGGCCCTTGGCCGTTTGCTCAGCAAACCTGCGCAGATGCCGGGCCTGTATGTAGCTCGGCGGCACGGCGCTGATCGGTGCGTCCCGGGCGTTCGCCACAGTCGCCGGCGACGGCTGCCACAGCCAGACAACACCCGGCTCGGGCAGCCAATTCCTGACGTTATCCAGACCGAGATTGCCCACGACAACCAATTGAACTCCTTTGGCTCAACGCCCGGTCCCAGGATATTTCATGTCATCGAATATGCCGCACATCGTCACCGGATCGTTTCTTTGACGGCCAGCTTTTCACACAGGTAATCCGCGAAATCGCGAACCGTGGTGACATCGGTGGGGCTGCAGCGTATCCCGACCTCGGTTTCTATACGGGTCCGCAGCTCCAGATTGCCCAGCGAATCCAGCCCGTATTCGGAAAGCGGGCGATCCGGATCGACACTGCGACGCAAAATCGCAGCGATTTGTTCGGATATCAGTCTTCGAAGCCGTCCCGGCCACTCTTCGTGCGCCAGTTCCAGCAGCTCCGCACGGAATGTGCTTTCACCAGGCCGATTCCGGATAGCGGAGTGGAAACCCTCGGCAAACCTGCTGCGTGCGGCCAGGGCCGTCAGCCAGGGTGATCCGACGACCGGGACATAACCGCTGTAGGCGCGGGTGTGTCGAAGCAACGCCTCGAACGCGTAAGCGCCCTCGTCGGGAGCGATCATCGTGGTCTCGCCGTTCTCGGCGAGGTGTGCACCCCGGCCGACCTCGGCCCACGGGCCCCAGGCGATCGCGGTCGCCGGCAGGCCACGAGCTCGCCGCCACTGGACGAAGGCGTCAAGCCAGCTGTTGGCCGCCGCATAGGCGCCCTGACCGGGTGAGCCCAGTAGGGCAGCTGCCGACGAGAACACGGCGAACCAATCCAGTGGTTGGGTGGCGGTCGCCTGGTGCAGGTGCCAGGCACCGTGGACCTTCGGCCGCCAATCCCGCTCGATCAGCTCATCGGTGACGTTGGCCAGGGTGGCATCTTCGACGACTGCGGCTGCGTGCAGCACCCCGCGCACCGGCAGCCCGGTCGCTGTTGCGGTTGCCACCAACCGGCCCGCGGTTGCGGGCTGGGCGATATCGCCGCACTCGACCACCACGTCCGACCCGGTGGCCTTGACCAGATCGATTGTCTCCCGGGCCTTTTGATTCGGCTGGGCACGCGAGTTGAGCACGATGCGGCCGGCGCCGGCGGCGGCCATCTGCTCCGCCAGGAACAACCCGAGGCCACCGAGGCCCCCGGTGATGATGTAGGAGCCGTCGGGCCGGAAGACCGGGATCTGTTCGGGCGGGAGCACAACGGTGCTGCGCCCGGTGTGCGGGATGTCGAGGACAAGTTTGCCGGTATGCCCGGCGGCGCTCATTATCCGGATCGCGTTGGCGGCCTGGGTAACCGGATAATGTGTGCGCTTCGGCATCGGCAACGCGCCGTCGGCGACCAGCCGGTAGACCGTGGTCAGCAGATCCCGGATCCGGGCTGGGTGGGTGATCGTCATCAGTGCCAGGTCGACGGCGTGGAAGGTGAGGTTGCGCCGCAGGGTGAACAGCGCGAGCCGGGTGTCGTCGTAGATGTCGCGCTTGCCGATCTCGACGAATCGCCCGCCGAAAGACAACAGCGCAAGGCCGGCACGCTGGGCGGTGCCGGTCAGTGAGTTGAGCACGACGTCGACGCCGTAGCCGTCGGTGTCCCGGCGAATCTGGTCGGCGAACTCGCTGCCGCGCGAGTCGTAGACATGCTCGATCCCCATGTCGCGCAATAGCTCTCGACGCTCGGGGCTGCCGGCGGTGGCGAAGATCTCGGCACCGGCGGAGCGCGCGATCGCAATCGCGGCCTGTCCCACTCCACCGGTGGCCGAGTGGATCAGCACCTTGTCGCCGGCTTCGATGCGGGCCAGGTCGACCAGGCTGTACCAGGCGGTGGCGTGGGCGGTGGTCGCCGCGGCGGCCTGCCCGTCGGTGAGCCCAGGCGGCAGCGTGGTGGCCAGTCGGGCATCGCAGGTGATGAACGAGCCCCAGCACCCTGCCGATGACATGCCGGCCACGCGGTCGCCGATCTGGTGATCAGTGACATCGGAACCCACGGCGGTCACCACGCCGGCGAAATCCGCGCCGAACTGCGGCGACTGGTCGTCGAAGGCGGGGTATCTGCCGAAGGCGATCAAGACATCGGCGAAGTTGACGCTGGACGCGGTCACGGCGACCTCGATCTCCCCCGGACCGGGCGGTATCCGCTCGGTCGCCACGACTTCCATCGTCCGCAGGTCTCCGGGCGTCCGGATCTGCAGGCGCACCCCGTGGCGGTCGTGGTCGGCGACGGTGGTTTCCCGCTCGTCGGGCCGCAGCGGCGCCGGGCACAATCGGGCGGTTAGCCATTGTCCCTGTCGCCAGGCGGTCTCGTCTTCGTCGGAGCCCGCCAGCAGTTGGCGCGCCACCTGCTCGGCGTCGGTGTGGTCGTCGACATCGATATGCGTGGTGCGCAGGTACGGGTGTTCGGCGCCGACCACCCGTAGCAGACCACGTAACCCGGCCTGTTCCAGATTGGGGCAGTCATCGGATCGGACCCGCTGCGCGTTGCGGGTCACCACATACAGCCGGGGGACGGAACCGGAGACTTCGGGTAGCCGGCGCGCGATGCGTACCAGCTGCTTGACGTTTTCGCTGCCGCGGCGCGGACTTCGCGCATCGTCACCGCCCATAGGTTCGGGCGCCAGCACGACCACGCCGGTGACTCCGCCGCAGTCGAGCTGCTTGCTCAACCGTTCGAGGTTGGTAGCGGGTTCTGCCTGTCGGGGCCAGCACAGTGTCGCGCATTCGGCACCGTAGCGCTTCAACGCATCGGTGAGTTCGGTCGCCAACATATCGGCGGTATCGGAAATGCTGACCAGCAGCCACTTTCCGGTGTCGACAGCACTCACACCATCGCAGCCGGCCGGTTCGCGCTCGCGCCATTCGATGGTCAGCAATCGCTCGGCCAGCAGCCGATCGCGATCGGCGCTCTCCGAGAGCCCGGTGCCCATCTGCAGGCCGCGCACCACCAGCAGCACGCTCCCGTCTTCGTCCATGACGTCGATGTCGGCCTCGACATTGGTGCCGTAGGCGGTGACTGTCGTGTGGCAGTAGCGGGCGTTGCGGGTGGACGCGTAGACCCGCAGCCGGTGCATACCGAGCGGCAACAGCAAGCCGCCATTGCCCACCTGCCGGACTGCTGGGTGGGCCGCAACCGACTGGAAACACGCATCCAGCAACGCGGGATGAACCCCGTAGTCGGCCTGCTGCCTGCGGATCACACTCGGTAAGCCGACCTCGGCGAGCACGGCACTGACCGCCTGCGGTGCGACGTGGGCGGCGGCCAGGCCCGCGAAAGCCGAACTCAACCGAATACCGCGCTCCTCGAACCGCTTTCGCACCTCCTCACCGTCGTGGCGGCACCGATAAGCCCGCAGTATCTCGGCCACGTCATGGGCGGGCGGCCGGTCTTGCGCGGATGCCGCCCGCAGTACTGCGCTGGCTCGTCGCACCTTATGGTTCTGCTGCTCGGTCTGGACGACGAAGCCGGCGACACCGGGTTCCCGCACCGACGCGACGGCGCCGATCGGGGTCCGCTCGTCCAGCAGCAGCATCTCCTCGAAGCGGATATCGCACACTTGCGACTGTTCGCCGAAGAGGGTGTGGGCCGCTGCCAATGCCATCTCGCAATAGGCCGCGCCCGGAAGCGCGGCCACATCGTGGATTTGGTGGTCGCGCAGCCACGGCAGCGCCGCCGTGCCGACCTCGCCGTGCCACACATGACGCGGCGGCTCCTCCATCAACCGCACGTGTGCGCCCAACAATGGGTGCACCGCAACGGTATTGACGCGCGAAGAGCCGCCCACCCGGTCGGGGCTCAGCAGCATCCGACGGTGTGTCCACACCGGAAGCGGCGCGTCGACCAACTGCCCGCGGGGATGAAGCACCGCGAAGTCCACGGCGGCGCCGGCACTGTACAGATCGATCACCACCGGACGCAGTCCCCATGGCATCGGTTGCTCACGTCGCATGGCGGCCACCGCGGCGACCGGAATGTCGAGGCCGCAAGCGGTCTGCTCGACGGCCCGCGTCAGCAGTGGGTGCGGTGACAGCTCCGCGAACACCCGGTGTCCGTCCTCCAGTGCCGCTCGCACCGCTGCGGCGAAACGCACCATATGACGCAGGTTGTCGACCCAATAACGCGCATCGCAAAACGGTTGTTCGCGCGGATCGAATGACGTTGCCGAGTAGTAAGGAATGGTCGGTTTCCTCGGGGTGAGGTCGCCCAGATCCATACCCAGCTGGTGCAGGATCGGGTCGACTTGCGGGGTGTGTGATGCCACGTCAACGGCTACCTCGCGGGCCAGCACCTCGCGCTCCTGCCACTGCGCGACGAGGTCGCGAACCGTCTGGGCCGCCCCGCCGATCACGGTGGACTGTGGTGAGGCCACCACGGCGACGACGACGTCACGGGCCGCGGCGCCGCGGCGGGTGAGTTCTTCGCGTACCCGTTGGACAGGCAATTCCACCGCGGCCATCGCGCCGGTACCGGCGACGCGCAGACACAGCCGCGACCGGCGGCAGATCACCCGCGCCCCGTCGTGCAGCGACAGCGCCCCGGCGACCACGGCGGCCGCCACCTCGCCGAGCGAATGGCCGATCACCGCGCCCGGAAGGACTCCGTACGACGACATCGTGGCCGCAAGAGCGACCTGAACGGCGAACAGCGTCGGTTGGACCCGGTCGATGCCAGTGACGGTGTGCGGGGCGGACATCGCGTCGCTGACCGAAAAGCCGGATTCCGCGGCGATCACCGCCTCAAGCGCGGCGACGGTCGAGGCGAACACCGGTTCGCTGGTCAACAGCTCGGCGCCCATCGCCGTCCATTGCGAACCCTGGCCCGAGAACACCCACACCGGGCCGCGGTCGTCGTGGCCGACTGCGGCAGGACAGGGGCGTTCGTCCGCGGCCACCTGGTGCAGGCGCTCGATCAGCTCGGACCGGCTATGGGCGAGCACTCCGGTACGGACCGGCCGGTGGCCGCGCCGGCGGGCCAACGTGTAGGCCAGATTCGACAACGCCGCCGGGTCCTGGTCCTGGCGTCCGGCCAGCCATTCGGCCAGCCGGCGCGAACTGCCGCGCAACGCCTCGGCCGACGTGGCCGACAGCGCAAACATCAACGGCGCCGCCGAGTCCGCCGGGTGGTGGCATGTCGCGATGGCCGGAGCCTGTTCCACAACGGCGTGCACGTTGGTGCCCGACATCCCATACGACGACACCGCTGCCCGTCTCGGCAGCGCGCCATCCTGTTCGGGCCAGGATGTAATTTCTTGTGGCACAAACAATTTGGTGTTCAAGCCGGCCGCCTCGTCGGGCAACCGGGTGAAGTGCAGCATCGGCGGCACCGCCCCATGCTGCAGCGACAAGATCGCTTTGACGAGCCCCACCGCGCCGGAGGCGGCCTCGGTGTGGCCCAGATTGCTCTTGGCCGAGCCGACCGCACAGCAGCGCTCGACCCCGTAAACCTTTGCCAAGCTTGTGAATTCGACCGGGTCGCCGACGGGGGTGCCGGTGCCGTGCGCCTCCACCATCCCGACGGTGGCGGGGTCCACACCGGCCGCGCGCAAAGCCGCTCGATATACCTGCGCCTGCGCCCGAGCCGAAGGAATCGAAATGTTTTCGGTGCGGCCGTCCTGGTTGGTCGCGGTGCCGCGCAGCACCGCAAGGATCCGGTCGCCGTCGCGCAGCGCGTCGCGAAGCCGCTTGAGCAGCACTACGGCGCAGCCCTCGGAACGGACGAAGCCGTCTGCCGACACGTCGAATGCGCGGCAGCGGCCGGTCGGCGACAGCATGCCCAGCGCCGACGCGGAGGCGCCGATTCTCGGCTCCAACATCACCATGCAGCCACCCGCCAGGGCCAGGTCGCTCTCGCCGTCGTTGAGACTGCGGCAAGCCATATGCACCGCAAACAAACTCGACGAACAGGCGGTGTCGACGCTGACCGCGGGCCCGCGCAGCCCCAGGGCGTATGCAACTCGTCCGGAGGCCATGCTGAACGGAATTCCGGTGAACCCGTACGCGTCTTCCAGGGCACCCGCTTCGGCGGTGACGTGTGCGTAATCGCTGTGGGCGATGCCGATGAACACCCCGGTCAGCGTGCCGGCCAGCGATTTGGGCGGCAAACCGGCGTGTTCCACCGCCTCCCACGAGGTCTCCAGCAGCAGGCGTTGCTGGGGATCCATCGCGGTCGCTTCGCGCTCGCCGATTCCGAAGAACTCGGAATCGAAGCCGGCGACGTCGTCGAGGAAGCCGCCCCAGCGCGACACCGACCGGCCGGGTACCCCCGGTTCCGGGTCGTAGTATTCGTCGGCGTCCCAACGGTCAGCGGGAACTTCGGAAATCAAGTCGTCGCCGCGCAGCAGCGCCGTCCATAACGCTTCGGGCGAATCGACGCCCTTCGGTAGCCGGCACGCCATGCCAATCACCGCAACCGGGTCCGCACACGTGTCGTCCACGGTCAGCCACCTCCCCAGCGAGACCCCCGATCGCCATCTCTTCAGGTGACCGCAGCGTATCCGGTTGCCGGGGCTTCGAAGACCTGCCACACCGCGTCCGCATTAACGTTTTTGCGAATTCGCCGGGGTCCATCGACGGCGAACGCCGCAGCCCCGCTGGCTTTTCGGGGCGTCCCGATTTCGCCGGCGGTCGTACTGTTGACTCCCCGGTGGCTGGCCGCGAAGTTCAGCGTTGTGCCACAACGAGTTCAACCGATCCCGGCCTGCTGGGGGCACATGACTGCTCGCTATTGACCGACCTGTCAGCCGTCCATAGTGTGCTGGTATGTCGGACAACGCCGAACGCCCCCTCCCGGCACCGGGCGCGACCGTGCCGCAGGTGCCTGGTCACGCCGGTCCGCAAGTGGCTCTCCCGATTAGCCCCTGCAGCGCCGAAATACCTTGGGGAATAACAGGTTCAGTGCCACGTCGGCAGATGTCGACGTGGTGTGGGGCCCGGGCGCGGCTCGACGCGCCGGTCATGGCCCGTCGCGGTCGTTGCCGGCACCAGTGGCCGCCACGCCGTTGCGCGCGCCGCGGCAATGTTGCGGAACTGCTGGCTACCATGGCCGGCGAACGCGATGGCATCCCTCTGAACGACACGGAGTGCTCACACCATGACCCCACCCTTGAAGCCAGCCCGGGTACCCCAGTTGCCGGTCGACGAGGCCAAGGCGGCCGCCGATGAAGCCGGCGTGCCCGACTACATGGCCGAGCTCAGTATCTTTCAGGTGTTGCTGAACCATCCGCGACTGGCGCGCACCTTCAACGACCTGCTCGCCACCATGCTCTGGCATGGCGCTCTGGACCCGCGGCTGCGTGAGTTGGCGATCATGCGGATCGGCTGGCTGACCGGGTGCGACTACGAGTGGACCCAGCATTGGCGCGTCGCCTCGGGATTGGGCGTGTCCGCCGAGGATCTGATTGGGGTACGGGATTGGCAGCGCCACGACGGGTTCGGGCCGGCCGAGCGGGCCGTGCTGGCGGCCACCGACGACGTGGTGCGCGACGGCGCGGTAAGTGCCGACAGCTGGGCCGCCTGTGAACGCGAATTACACGGCGACACAACGGTTCTCATTGAACTCGTGACGGCCATCGGGGCGTGGCGGATGGTCGCTTCGATCCTGCACAGCCTCGAAGTCCCGCTGGAGGACGGCGTGTCGAGCTGGCCGCCCGACGGCGTCTCGCCGTAGGCGCGCCATATTCGAGATAGTCGGGAATCAGACGATCCGATAGGTCTGTATTGCGTGGGCGACAACGCTGCCGTCGGCATCGGTGGCGGTGATCTCGGTGAAGGTGAGTTCCTTGCGGCGCCGGGTGGTGCGGGCATGGCACAGCAGGTCGCTGCGCTTGGCGGCGCCGGTGTACTGGATGCTCAACGCGACGGTCGCCGCCCGCATGCCCCTGTCGAAGTCGTGGTTGGACCAGGCTGCCGCCGCGCCGGCGGTATCGATCACCGACGCGATCACCCCGCCGTGAAAGTAGGTGCCGTCGTTGGTGAGGTCGTCGCGGAACGGCAGCCGGATCGTGACGTCGTCGGGTTCATACCGTTCGAACACAATGCCCAGCCCGCCCATGAACGGGGTGCTGGTCATCAGGTCACGCACCGCCTGGCGGCGCTGGTGTTGCTGTTCAGCGGTCAACGGCTCGGCCATGGCGGCTAGGCTACCGCATTAGATTGACATATCAATCAATAGCTCCTAGCGTCACAAAAGTGCGGACCAGAGTCGCCGAAATGCTCGGTGTCGAGTTTCCAATCTGTGCCTTCAGCCATTGCCGCGATGTCGTTGCCGCGGTGACCAACGCCGGCGGGTTCGGGGTCCTCGGAGCCGTGGCGCACAGTCCCAAGCGGCTGCACAGCGAGCTGACCTGGATCGAGGAGCAGACCGGCGGCAAACCGTATGGAGTCGACTTGCTGCTACCGCCGAAGTATGTCGGCGCCGAGCAGGGCGGGATCGACCGGCAGCAGGTCGCCGAGCTGCTGCCGGCCGAGCATCGCGCATTCGTCGACGACTTGCTGGTCCGCTACGGCATCACCCAGCCCGCCGGGCAGCAAACCCGGACGCCCGGGGGAGGGCTCAACATCTCACCCAAGGGTTATGAACCGCTGCTCGAGGTTGCTTTCGCCCACGACATCCGGCTGATCGCCAGCGCGCTGGGACCGCCGCCCGCAGACCTCGTCGAGCGGGCTCACGGTCATGACGTCGTGGTGGCGGCGCTGGCCGGCACCACTCAACACGCGCGCCGGCACGCCACGGCGGGTGTCGACCTGATCGTCGCTCAGGGCACCGAGGCCGGCGGTCACACCGGCGAGGTAGCGACCATGGTGCTGGTCCCCGAGATCGTCGATGCCGTCGATCCGCTTCCGGTATTGGCCGCCGGCGGGATCGCCCGTGGTCGCCAGATCGCTGCGGCCCTGGCCCTGGGCGCCGAGGGCGTGTGGTGCGGATCGGTCTGGTTGACCACCGAGGAAGCCGAGACGCCACCGGTGGTCAAGGAGAAGTTCCTGGCCGCCGGCTCCACGGATACCGTGCGGTCCAGGTCGATGACCGGCAAACCGGCGCGGATGTTGCGCACCGCCTGGACCGACGAGTGGGCGCGCCCGGAAAATCCCGATCCGCTCGGAATGCCGCTGCAGACCGCCCTGATCGGTGAGGCGCAGCTGCGCATCAACCAAGCGGCCGGGCAGCCCGGCAACCGGGCCGGGGAGTTGGCAACCTACTTCGTCGGTCAGGTCGTCGGCTCGCTCAACCGGGTGCGGCCGACCCGCGCGGTGGTGCTCGAGATGGTCGAGGAATTCATCGACACCATCGCTCGGCTCGAGGGGCTGGTCGACAAGTGAGCACCACCCGGCGGCGCCGGGCGGTCAGCGACGAGGACAAGTCGCAACGGCGTGACCAGATCATGGCCGCGGCCAAAGAAGTATTCGCCCGTAACGGTTTTCACGCCACCACGATCGCGGACATCGCCAAACAGGCCGGCCTGGCGTATGGCTTGATCTACTGGTATTTCGAGTCCAAGGATGACCTGTTCCACTCGCTGATGGCTGCCGAAGAGGATGCGCTGCGCACGCATCTCGCCGAAGCAATGGTCGCGGCCGGCGGGTCCGCCGACAGCGCCGGGGGAGAGAGGTTGTTCCGGGCCGGCGTGCAGGCCACCTTCGAGTTCTTCGAAGCGGACAAGGCCACCGTCAAACTGTTGTTCCGCGACGCCCATGCGCTCGGCGACCGGTTCGAAAAGCACCTCGGCGGGATCTACGAACGGTTCATCGACGACATCGAAACCGTCATCGTCGCCGCTCAAGAGCGCGGCGAAGTGGTGGCGGCCCCGCCCCGGATGGTTGCCTACACACTGGCCGCGCTGGTGGGCCAATTGGCGCACCGGCGCCTGAGCACCGACGACGGGGTCAGCGCGGCGCAAGTGGCGGACTTCGTCGTTTCCCTGGTGCTCGACGGGCTGCGGCCGCGCCGGGTGCCGGACGGACGCATCGCCACAGACGCCGGCTTGGAGCGTATAAGCCCAGTTCAGAGTAGGTAAACCTGCTGAATTCCTGTCAACGCCCATGGTGAATGCGTAAAGATTCGGACACGGGCGCCAGGTTCGTTTGACCGACTCGCATCGGTGGTGCATCATCTGTCGGGTAAGCACCTCGTTAGGTGAGGCGGCTACACGAACACAGGCCACTGACCCCGAACGTCGAAAGACGCCCCGGGTCAGGACAGCTCCTCCCGGCTTAAGGGTTGAGCCCAGGTGGCTTCCGGAATACCGGACACGTCGTGTGGTGCCAAAGCTCTGACGAGAGGGGTGCGGGTTCCGACGATCGTCGGCGTTCCGATACTCCGTTGTGCACGTAGAACGTGCGGTTAGCCGCGCGTGCCGCGACCGCGAGGAGGTGAGGGACCCATGAGTTCCGGTGACAGTCCGGACCGATATCCGGGCTCTGTTTCGTCCCGATCCGATCGCCGGCGCGACGTACTGTGCTGAGTCGTCAAACCTAGATCAGCCCCGCTGGATCGGAACCGCTACGGGACGGGACTACCCCTGTCGAAGTCTGTCCAACAGTCCATAGCTTTGATTTCCCCTCTAGGAGCCGATCATGACCGCTGTTCTGTACGACGAAGTAGTAACCACAACCCCCGCTCCCCGGCTGCGGGTGGTGCGCGAGGGTGCCCCGATTGAGACGCCCACGCCCGCGCCCGCGAAGGCGAAGGTGGCGCGTCGGGTCGCCAACCCGCCGTTCGGCGCCGGTGGAGACCCCCTCGTCGACGGGGCGGCACGCATGCTGACCATTCCGATTCGGCACGTCTACGCCGCGCTGTGGCGGATCGGTGTGCTCGAAGTCCGGGCCTAGTCCGGTGGATAGCAAGTATTCGACCTGCACAGGAGCGGGCGTGGCTGACGCTTGGCTCCAAGGGGCTGGCCGGCAACAGACGTAGTTATCTGTGTTCCGCGGCTGGGCAAAACCTTGGAGCCCCTGGCGGTTACGAAATGTCGGCTCACCGGCTGAAGTGAGGCCAATGCCTGCCTCGTCGCAGCAAGCCGGCCAGGTGTGTTGGCCGGCGCCTCCGATGCGAGCGCTTCTCTCGGGCTGGCCGACCAGCCGCCGTATCGCTTCGTTGACGTGACCGCCCCAGTGCCCCTCCGGTGGCCAGCAGCGTGTGTTTACTGCTGGGAGCCCAAACTTGTACGGCGACTAATCTTTTCGATTCTTGCGTGAATCAGCAACTGAGCCCCCCGGAACCTGGCTGCACCGTTGCCCCGTTGCGGTATACGGCCTCCACCGAGGCGTCGACGTTCAAGCATGCCGGAAACGGCTTTACGTCATCGCTCTTGTCCGGAATGGCTCCGGAGGTGGCCCCCGCCGGTGTACGGTCAACCTCATGTCCGTACTGATTGTTGTCCCGGTGTTTGGGCAGCATGAGTATACCCATGCCCTCGTCGACGACCTAGAGCGCGAAGGCGCTGAATATCTAATCGTTGATAACCGGGGCGATTATCCCAAGATCAGCAATGAACGTGTCATGACCTTCGGCGAAAACCTCGGCTGGGCTGGGGGGAGCGACTTTGGATTCCGAATTGCGTTCTCCGAAGGTTACTCCCACGCGATGACACTCAACAACGACACCCGCATCTCGAAGGGTTTTATCGCCGGCCTGCTCGATCCACGCCTGCCCGCTGATGCTGGAATTGTTGGGCCGATGTTCGATCATGGGTTCCCCTGCGCGGAGGATGACGAGAAGCCGGACGCCGCTAACTACATTCCCCGATCGCAATATCGGGCGGTAAGTGCTGTCGAGGGGACGGCGCTCATGATATCTCGCGAATGCTGGCAGATCGTGAGCGGAATGGACCTGCGAACGTTCGGCCGCTACGGGTGGGGGGTAGACCTCGATCTGGCATTGCGGGCTCGAGCCGCTAATTTCGGGCTATACACAACAGAGATGAGTTATATCAACCACTTCGGCCGCAGGACCGCCAATACACATTTTGGCAGATTTCGATATTTGTTGGGTGCAAACTCGACAATGGAGCGGGCAATGCGGCGATTGCATGGTCGTAATTGGCGCAAGCAATTTCCACCGGGGACCTTGCCGCAAGCGGTACCGCGACACTCGATCGCGTATACGACTTACCAGCTAGAGTGATATCACCTTACCCTTTAGCCGAGGTCAAGTACGCGTTGCCCAGCCGTCGGACCGCAACATCTCTGGCGGTGTGGATGGTAATCCGAGGTCCAATTTTGCGATTGTCTTGTGATGCGCATGCCTGGCCGTCCTGTCACGCGAACTGCTCCCGAGAATGGACCGCCGAGCGGTCTGGGCGCCCGTTATCCACGTTTCGCCATGCGAACCCTGCTACGATCGTGTCGTGTTGGGTGACGTCTCAACCGGGGGTAATACCGATATGGCCAGCGGTCAGAAGCTGTATTTTTCTATCATTATTCCTGCGCACAATGAAGAGGAATATATCGGAGCCACACTCGAACACGCCACAGGCCTTTCCTATCCTGAGGAATCGTTTGAGGTCATCGTGGTCGAGAACGGCTCCTCGGACCGCACCCTTGACATCGCAAAGCAATTCGAGGGCGGCAATGTTCGCGTCTTCGAGAATGATAAGGCGGGAGTATCCGCCGCCAAGAACCTCGGCATTGACCGGCTTTCACCTCGTAGCGACTGGGTAGTATTCTTGGACGCGGATACGATTCTGAAACCCAATTTCCTTCTCGATCTGGACGCTCGGCTGCGAGCATCGCGCAAGCCGCTCTCCGTGGGCACCACCAAGGTCTTGCCTCTCGGCGGCGGCCGTGACGCACGTATTTGGTTCGCGATTTACGACCAATTGCACCGGTTGGGTGGATCGTACGCCATCCAGATAGCGAAGCGATCACTCTTTCCCGCACTCCGATTCGACGAGCATCTCATCATGGGAGAAGATGTCCGGCTTATCAAGGAGGCGCGCAAACTAGGAAAGTTTTTCTACGTACCGACACCTACGGACTACACTT
>NZ_MVIF01000259.1 GCF_002086675.1 Mycobacterium persicum | reverse complement strand
GACTGGGTGGGAGGGGTTCACAGCTACCTTCACCGTTCCCGAAGAGATCGACGTCCCGGGCATGCCGGTCAAGCCTCGCCGATTCACCGCCAAGCTGAGTTACCGTGGCCAGCCTTTCGTATCTGTTCCCATCGAGGTCTCCAACGTCGAAGCCGGCAATGCCGACCAGTTCGACACTCTTACCTCGGATGCTCTCGGCCTTGTCGGCGTTCCCGCAGCGGTCGCGGTGCCGTGTATGACCATTCCCTGGCAGATCGCGCAGAAGCTCCACGCGGTGACCGCCGTGCTCGAAGCGCCGAGAGTGAACGATCGCGCTCACGACTTGGTGGACTTGCAGCTTCTCGAAGGACTGCTGCCCGATAGCGATCTCTTGCCAACGCGCAGCGCGTGCATCGCGGTATTTGAAGCACGCGCTCAGCATCCGTGGCCACCCCAAGTCACCGCGCTGCCGCATTGGCCGCCAATCTACTCGGGGGCATTGGAGGGGCTGGATCACCTTGAACTTGCCGCCACAGTTGAGGAGGCAGTCAAGGCGGTGCGACGATTTGTCGAGCGGATAGATGTGGCGACAGAAACGTAATAGTCCAGCAAAAGTTGCCTGACCGCCACCCTTACCTGAAACCGAACCAGCCTAGGCGTCTGTCCACGCTCAGTCAGGCGCTCTGCCAATTGGGCTATACCCCGACACGCGGCGAACCGCGCAGAGCGCGAACTTTGCGCGATGCGTCCGAAGCCGTGGAACGTTTGCGGCATGCGCGACGAGCCGAAGTTAGCTACCCCCTCTCTGTCTAACCTGTGTGAGACGTTGAAGTAGATGAGTCTTCTGTGAGAAGCAGGGCGAGGACTGGATTCTGATTCCGTGACGATGACACTGGCCGATACCGCCGCGGTGGCGGTGGCCGATGATGGGAACGTG
>NZ_MVIF01000258.1 GCF_002086675.1 Mycobacterium persicum | reverse complement strand
GCCTGTCACTGCCTGTCACTTCCGGGCGCATCCAGGATGGCGATGTCCTTGAGTCGCGGCCGAACAGACCGCGCCCATACCGCAAGGAAGGACAGCAATCCATGAAGTTACGTATCGACACAGCCGGGGTGACGTTCCTGTGCACCCGAATTCCTGAGCAGCGCACCAATTTCGACACCGGGGCACCCCGTGTGGACAAGGCCGCCGGGCAAACGCTGTGGCAGGTCCAGTTGATCGCCCTGGATGCCACCGGCGGTGAAGTGCTGGCGGTCACCGTGGTCGGGGAACCGAAAGTCACGGTGGGTCAGCCGGTGGCGGTAGCGGGTCTGGTGGCGTTGCCGTGGTCCCAAGACGGCCGCTCGGGCATCGCCTATCGCGCCGAAACCCTCACCGCCACCGACCCCGGCACCATCAAGGCGGGCCAGCAGGCCAGGTAACCACAGGGCCGGCCCGGCGCCGCGCGGACACCGTATAGGGGCTGCCGGGCTGGCACCCCTACCCCTCTTTCCGCTGTCAGTTAAGGAAGACCGTCATGTCGAACACTCCAAACCGTAAGAACCACAACAACAATCAATCAGCTAATGATGACTGGATCGGCGAGCTGATCATCGGATTGGTTAAAGCGGCCGGACAGTTATTGTGGTGGGCGATCCTGTTTCCCTTCCTGAGCATCCCGGCCACGGTGGCGCTCTGGGCCGCCGTCAGTCAGGGCGCCCGCGCCGGCCTGGTGACCGCCGCCGTGGAGATCGCGGCATATATCGGCTGGGCAGTCGTGGAACCGGCCTCGTTCACCCGGTGGGTCACCAATCCGGTTAGGCAGCGTTTCTGGGCGTGGTGGCGCTACGGACGTAACTGGGCATCGGTGTGCGCCCTGCACGGGCTGACCGCCCGCCTGGGTGAGCGCACCCTGGTCCCGGCGGTGGTGTCGGTG
>NZ_MVIF01000257.1 GCF_002086675.1 Mycobacterium persicum | reverse complement strand
GGCACCGGCGGTAACGGCGGGGCCGGCGGTAACGCCGGATGGTTCGGCGACGGCGGGACCGGCGGCGCCGGTACACAGGGCACCGCCGCGAGTGGCGCCGGCGGCGCCGGCGGAGCCGGCGGCATGGTCGCCGGCAACGGCGGCGCAGGCGGTAACGGCGGGAGCAATCCCACTGGAGCCGATCCGACCGGGGTCGGCGGGGCAGGTGGGACCGGTGGTGCCGCCATCGGACTGTTCGGCAATGGTGGGGCCGGCGGTAACGGCGGGCAGGGCGCTTTCGGCGCCAGTGGCACCGGCGGCACCGGTGGCGCGGGCGCCCCGTCGCCAGGCAACCCCAAAAGGAGCCCACCGGTGCCGTCGAAACCGCGGGTCCCGTTGCCAATGACCCCAATCCCGGGGTTGCCGCCGGCACCGCCATTACCGATTAACTGTGCATTGCCGCCCGCGCCGCCGTTACCCCCCGTACCGGCGGCGTTCAAGTTCTGCCCGCCGAAACCGCCAGCGCCGCCGTTGCCGATCAGCCCGGCAGTGCCGCCGACGCCGCCGCTGCCGGCGACCAAGCTACCGACCCCGCCATTTCCGCCGGTGCCGCCGGAACCGAAGAGCGCACCGCCGCGACCGCCCGCGCCACCGGTGCCGCCGGTGCCACTGGCGCCGAAAGCGCCCTGCCCGCCGTTACCGCCGGCCCCACCATTGCCGAACAGTCCGATGGCGGCACCACCGGTCCCACCTGCCCCGCCGACCCCGGTCGGATCGGCTCCAGTGGGATTGCTCCCGCCGTTACCGCCTGCGCCGCCGTTGCCGGCGACCATGCCGCCGGCGCCGCCGGCGCCGCCGGCGCCACTCGCGGCGGTGCCCTGTGTACCGGCGCCGCCGGTCCCGCCGTCGCCGAACCATCCGGCGTTACCGCCGGCCCCGCCGTTACCGCCGGTGCC
>NZ_MVIF01000256.1 GCF_002086675.1 Mycobacterium persicum | reverse complement strand
TTTGCGGTGTTGCAGATGCCGAGGTTGTGGTTGCCGGTGTTGTCGATGCCGATGTTGTGGGTGCCGGTGTTGTCGTTGCCGTTGTTGTGGCTGCCGGTGTTGGCGAGGCCCAGGTTGAAGCTGCCGATGTTGGCGCTGCCCAGATTGAAGCTGCCGATGTTGCCGCTACCCAGGTTGAGATCTCCCACGTTTGCGCTGCCGAGGTTCAGACCTCCCTGATTTGCCAGGCCGATATTGAACGTGGTGCCGTTGGTACCGTCACGCAAGAATCCCGCCAGGCTGGTGCCGACGTTGTGCAGGCCTGAGATAGCCGCCGGGCTGGAGAAACCCGGCGGGCCCGTATTGATGAAACCCGAGATGGAATTGCCCAGGTTAGCTATACCCGATTGCACGACACCGATGTTTAGGACGCCGGAGTTGCCAAAGTCGATGTTCGTAAGGCCCGAATTGTTGGCGCCGCTATTGAAGAAGCCCGACGAGCTGCCGGTACCGCTGTTGAAGAATCCCGAAGATGGTGCCGTGGTCGAGTTTCCGAAGCCAGGCTGGCCGCCGAAGCTGAATATCGTCCAGTCGACCGGACCGATGCTGGCGAGACTCGTGATTTCGACCACCGTATTGGGTCCGCCGATGGCGCCGTGTGGGGCTGGTACGGGAGCGAGCACCTCGACTTGCGGAATGGTGAGGGAGTCGATTTTTCCGGTGAAGGCCGGTATCGGACCAAAACCTACCGTGAAACCGAACGGGATATCAGACATTGTCATCCCGCTGTACACGACATTGGTAATGGTCGAAGTGATTGGGATATTGATGGGAATGGTCCCCACCGCATGTAACGGTATTTCGGGGATTGTGATGGTGTATGTGGCGCCGAGGAGGCCGTGGGAGTCGGCTCGCCAGAGGATGCCGTTGTTCATGTTGCCGGTGTTGAAGGCGCCGGT
>NZ_MVIF01000255.1 GCF_002086675.1 Mycobacterium persicum | reverse complement strand
TGATCGCCGCCGTCACGATCACGCCGCCGGACCCGACCCCGTGATGTCCATGGTGATGACCGTGACCGATGTCGAGGTCCACGACGACGACGATGCCAGCCCGCCCTATTGGCTTTGCTGGGACTGCGGTGGCCCGTGTCTGACGTTCAAGGGGTCGGTCCACGGCTGGCGCTGCCAGGCGTGCATCGACAGGTATTTGGACGTCGGCGCGGCGCGGTGGTTGGCGCAGGCGCGCAAGGAGCAGGACAAGCTGCGGGCGAAGCTGGCCAGCGCGCCCGACCCCACGACTTCGAGCACTGCGAACACGGGATCGACGCCGGAGGGCGGTCAGCGTTATGTACCGCGTCCTCCGGCGTCGGGCCAGGAAAGGGCGGCGGTCAGCAGTTACGTACCGCGCCGCCCGAGTGATCACCACCACCACCAGGAAGGAACAACCGGATGACCACAGGGATCGAGGTCGCCGTCCGAGACGGGTTCGCGACCATCGACTTCATCGACCCGAGCCTCCGAGGCCCGGCGCTGGAGAAGCTGATCGACATAGGCGGGCACGAGTCCATCGACGCCGTGACCAGGGTCGGTCCTCGGAAGCTCTACCGCGTTCCCGAGGGCAACGCCCGCGAGGCCGGGCTGCTTGACGCCGACACTGAGGTGGACGAGCTGGCGGCGGGCGCTCGCGATCAAGGGTGGGCGCAACGCCTGGCCGACGTCGGTCACGAGCAGCCGGTCACCCTGGCCGGGCAGCGCCAGCCGGAGCCGGACCAGGCGAGCCTGCCGGACAGCTCACCGGCCCAGCCGCTCCAGCAGACCCAGCAGACCAGGAACTACCCCGAGGGTGAGCCGAGCGACGACTGGAAGCGACCCGAGCTGGACAGCTACGCCAAGGCCAAGGGTCTGGACCCCTCGGCCTACTCGACCAAGGCGGCGCTGCTCGACGCGATCAACGGAAGGACCACACCATGACCGGA
>NZ_MVIF01000254.1 GCF_002086675.1 Mycobacterium persicum | reverse complement strand
CGTATGCACCGAAGAGTGGCATGTCCCCCAAGCCGCCGTTGCCGCCGGCTCCGCCAATGCCGCCGGCCCCGGAGGCCGTCCCACCAGCCCCGCCGGCTCCGCCGAAAGATACCCCGCACCCGAAGAGATCAAGACTGTCGACAAAACCGCCGTTGCCTCCGGCACCGGCGCTTCCGGTGGTAGCTGCCCCGCCGGCGCCGCCCGCACCGCCAAGGTCCAGCGCGATCGCCGCGAGGCCGTAGGAAACGCTGACACCGCCTTCACCGCCGTTACCGCCACTGGTACCCGCACCGCCATGACCGCCGGCACCTGCGATGGCGATATTGATTCCGAGGGGGCCGCTGGCCACGGCCACGCCGCCGTTACCGCCGAGTCCCCCGCCGCCCGTGGACGCGTCACCACCGGCGCCACCGGCCCCGCCCACGCTGAAGACCAGGCTGTCGGCCTTGCCGCCAGACCCGCCGAAACCGCCGAAACCGCTGGTACCGGCACCGGCGGTGCCGCCGGCGCCGGCTATGGCCGCGAGTACACCGTGGGCGCCCCCGCCATTGCCGCCGCCGCCGCCGTTGAGTCCGACGCCGGTACCGGCGTCGCCGCCGTTCCCACCAGATCCGATGAAGCCGAAACCGGTGCCACCGGCCCCGCCGACGCCGCCGGTGCCGGCAGTGGCGGCGCCGCCATTCCCTCCGGTACCGCCGATACCTCCGAACAACCCAAAGCTGTCGGCGCCCGTGCCGCCGAAGCCGCCGGCTCCCGTACCGGCCCCGCCAATTCCGCCGGCGCCGCCGACGCCGGCACCCACAACCGCCGCTCCAAAGCCACCACTGCCGCCGCCGGTGGCCGTCCCGCCGGTCCCGCCTGCCCCGCCGGCGCCACCGACGCCCGCGCCCATGACCGCCCCGGCGATCGCGCTGATGATGGCCCACTTCTTGGCGTTGGCGGACGCGGCCTGCGCCTCGGCGTAGCG
>NZ_MVIF01000253.1 GCF_002086675.1 Mycobacterium persicum | reverse complement strand
AGCGGCGGCGACGGCGGTGGCGGTGGTAACGGCGGAGCAGCCGGACTCTTCGGCCACGGCGGCAGCGGCGGAGCAGGCGGCAACGCCGGCAGCAGCGGTCAAGGCGGTAACGGTGGCAACGGCGGCGAGGCCGCACTCTTCGGCAACGGCGGCGACGGCGGGGCAGGCGGAACCGCGTACGGCAGCGGAAGTAGAGGCGGCACCGGCGGTAATGGGGGAGCGGCCAAACTCTTCGGCGACGGCGGCAACGGTGGGGCCGGCGGCGGCACGGCCTTGGTGGCCGGTAACGGTGGCAACGGCGGTAACGCTGGACTCTTATATGGCAACGGCGGCAACGGCGGAGCAGGCGGAGCCAGCATGCCCGGCGGGGATGGTGGTGCGGGCGGTAACGGTGGAGAAGCCGGAACATTCGGCAACGGGGGCAATGGTGGAGCTGGTGGCGGTTCTAGTAATGGCGGGATAGGTGGTAACGGTGGGACTGGTGGCGCCGCAAGATGGTTCGGTGATGGTGGTGCCGGCGGGGCCGGCGGGCAAAGTGGGCCCGGGGACGGCGGGACCGGCGGGACCGGTGGTGCCGGCGGGCGACTGTACGGCAACTCCGGATCGGAGGGGCTGAGTTACAGAAGGTGAGTTAAACGATTTGGCCAGCGCACGTTATCAGCGCTCGAGCCGACGTCCCCATCGACGGGAATTCGCCGTGCCGGGCCAGGGTGTCG
This sequence comes from Mycobacterium persicum, assembly GCF_002086675.1. Taxonomy (GTDB): domain Bacteria; phylum Actinomycetota; class Actinomycetes; order Mycobacteriales; family Mycobacteriaceae; genus Mycobacterium; species Mycobacterium persicum. Next base: position 257 of record NZ_MVIF01000253.1, on the reverse strand, counting down.
CTGATGGAGCGCAGCTGATGGAGCGCATGCGTCGCATCGACCCGCATTCGCCGCAGCCGCACCTCGCAACCCACAACTCGCAACGACGAGGGCTCCTAGCGCCCTTCAACCACATCGCTGCCGCGCGTCGCACACACAACTTCGCAGGTCAAACGTCTACCTCAGAGATAATCCGAAGACGGAAAAGTCAACCCCTCTGATCCCGAGTTGCCGTATAGCAGCCCGCCGATACCGCCGGTGCCGCCGTCCCCGGGCCC
>NZ_MVIF01000252.1 GCF_002086675.1 Mycobacterium persicum | reverse complement strand
CGCACCTGTTCGGTGATGTGCTCATCGGCCAGAGTCACCGCGTCCAGCCCGGTGGGTTCCGGCCCGAACATCAGCACGTCGCCGCGGACGTAGCGGGCCTGGCGGTGGGCTCCAGGTCCGCGACTCCGCTGAACCTTGGCGCCGACCGTGAAATCGACGACGCGACACGGCGAGATGGCGTCGTGCAGTTCACATTCGGCCCGCGCGGGCGAGTCCTACATGGGCATATCGGTAGCCTCCACACATGACCCTGAATCTGACCGTCGACGAAGTCCTGACCACCACCCGCTCGGTCCGCAAACGCCTCGACTTCGACAAGCCGGTACCCCGCGACGTGCTTATGGAATGCCTCGAATTGGCGTTGCAGGCGCCCACCGGTTCCAATTCCCAGGGCTGGCAGTGGGTGTTCGTCGAGGACGCCGCCACCAAGAAAGCGATCGCCGACGTCTACCTGACCAATGCCCGGGCATACCTGAGCGCACCGGCACCCGAGTACCCCGAGGGCGACACCCGCAGTGAGCGGATGGGCAAGGTCAGAAGTTCCGCGACCTATCTCGCCGAGCACATGCACGAAGCGCCGGTGCTGATGATCCCGTGCATCCAGGGCCGCGAAGACCAGACGCCGCTGGGCGGCGTGTCGTTCTGGGCGTCGCTGTTTCCGGCCGTGTGGAGCTTCTGCCTGGCGCTGCGGTCCCGCGGCCTCGGTTCCTGCTGGACGACGTTGCACCTGCTGGGCGACGGTGAGCAGCAGGTGGCCGACGTGCTCGGCATTCCCTACGACCAGTACAGCCAGGGTGGGCTGTTTCCGATCGCCTACACCAAAGGCACCGACTTCCGGCCGGCCAAGCGGCTACCCGCCGAAAGCCTGACGCACTGGAACAGCTGGTAACTAGCCTGGGTTGCCGTTGCTGCCCGGGTTGCCGTTGAAGGGGTCGCCGCCCTGGCCTCCAATACCGGAAAAGCCGGATTGCCCGGTGCCGTGGCCGCCTGCGGCGCCGTTGCCGGGGGTGCCGTGGGTGCCGCCGCCACCACCAATGCC
>NZ_MVIF01000251.1 GCF_002086675.1 Mycobacterium persicum | reverse complement strand
GTGGCGCCGAGGAGGCCGTGGGAGTCGGCTCGCCAGAGGATGCCGTTGTTCATGTTGCCGGTGTTGAAGGCGCCGGTGTTGGTGGTGCCGGGGTTGGCGATGCCGGTGTTGGTGGTGCCGGTGTTGTAGGCGCCGGTGTTGGTGTTGCCGGGGTTGGCGATGCCGGTGTTGGTGGTGCCGCTGTTGTAGAAACCGGTGTTGGCGGTGCCGGTGTTACCCCACCCGGTGTTGAGTGCGCCGGTGTTGAGCACACCGGTGTTGGTGGTGCCGGTGTTGGCGATTCCGCTGTTGGTGGCGCCGGAGTTGGCGATGCCGAAGTTGCCGGAGCCGGAGTTGAAGAGGCCGATGTTGTTGGTGCCGGAGTTGATCAGGCCGATGTTGCCGGTGCCGGTGTTGAGGGCGCCGAAGCCGATCTGGTGATCACCGGTCAGGCCGATGCCGATGTTGCCGGTGCCGGTGTTGGCCACGCCGATGTTGTCATCACCGAAGTTACCCAGGCCCAGGTTGTGGCTGCCGGTGTTGGCCAGTCCGATATTGGCTAGACCGGCGCTTAGGTGTGGGCCGGTGTTGGCGAAGCCGATGTTGGTGCTGCCGATGTTGGCGCTGCCCAGGTTGAGGCTGCCCAGGTTGGCGCTGCCCACGTTGGCGCTGCCGACGTTGCCGCTGCCCCAGTTGAGCTCGCCGGTGTTGCCAAAGCCGAGGTTGAGTTGACCCAGGTTGCCCAGGCCCAGGTTGAACACGGTGGCCTGGGGGCCGTCGTGCAGCAGGCCGGCCAGGTCGGTGCCGACGTTGGCCAGCCCGGACAGCTGCGCCGGGGCGCCCACGCCGGCGGTGCCGGTGTTGTACCAGCCCGAGACCGAGTTGCCCAGGTTGAACAGGCCCGATTGCAACGCCCCCAGGTTGGCCAGCCCCGAGTTGCCCAGAGCGCCGATCGCGGAGTTGTGCCAGCCGGAATTGTTCGCCCCGAAGTTACCGAACCCCGAAGAACTGCCACTGCCCTGATTGAAGAACCCCGACGACGGACCGCCCGTCGCATTCCCAAAACCCGGACCCGCCGGAATATC
>NZ_MVIF01000250.1 GCF_002086675.1 Mycobacterium persicum | reverse complement strand
ACACATCAGGACGAGACAGCAGCCCATATCGCCAGCTCAGAACACTAATCCCCAGTCAGAACCCGTCGTAACTTCGGCTTAGCACCGCGGGCCCGCATCGGTTTCGACGGCAATGACATTGAGCAACTTCTTGACGCCCTAGTGGTGTGTCCCACAATTAGGCGACAGTTTCTAGGGTAGCGCGTGCTCGTGCGACCTTGGTCAGGATCGACTCGGCGGTGGCGGTCCACACGTAGGGTTTCGGATCGCTGCTGTGGGCGTCGATGTATTCCTGGATGGCGGCGATCAGGTCGGGTACCGACCCAAAGGCGCCGCGCCGCAACGCTTTGTCGGTCAACTCACGAAACCAGCGCTCCACCTGATTGAGCCACGACGAGGAGGTCGGCGTGAAGTGCAGGTGGAAGCGGGAGTGTTTGTCGAGCCAACGCTCTATCTCGGCATGCTTGTGGGTGGCGTAATTGTCCAGGATCAAGTGGACCTGCAGCCCCTTGGGAACCTCCCGGTCGATGTTGCGCAGGAACTTCAGGAACTCCTGGTGGCGATGCCGGGGCAGGCATTGTCCGATCACCATGCCGGTCAACACGTTGTGGGCTTGACCCCGTTTGGTGGACACAGGGTCAGGCGGCTTGTGCCGTCTGAGTGAGTTGGTCTTCGAACTCGACCGGCCTCATCATAGCGAGGGCCGAATGACGTCTGCGTCGGTTATAGACCCGCTCGATCCAATCGCCCACGGCGAGCTTGGCGGCCGCCTTGGTCGGCCACAGGTGTCGGTCGTAGAACTCGACTTTCAGTGTGGCCCAAAACGATTCCTGCTGGGCATTGTCCCAACACACCGCGGTGCGGCCAACTGAACGGGCCAGGTTGTGCTCATGGGCGAACCGCGCGAGCTGTGCTGAGGTGTACTGGCAGCCGCGATCCGCGTGCAACACGACCTGCTCGGCGAGTTCGCCGCGCATCGCCACAGCCATCTCCACGGCGGCCTGGACCAGATCGGTGTGCAGGTAATCGTCGATGGCCCAGCCGATCACCCGACGTGAGCAGCCATCACGGACGGCGCACAGATACAACCAGC
>NZ_MVIF01000024.1 GCF_002086675.1 Mycobacterium persicum | reverse complement strand
CCCGTGCATTCAGCAGCCGCCCCGCCGGCCCCCGCCGGCAGCAGGTGCGCTGTTGACGAACTTCGACGAGATGCCGCCGCATGTCGCGCAAATGGTACGCATCGTGAATCTGATCGGAGCCCGCGCCCGAGGGCGCGAGCTACAGGTCAGCCTGCCCCGAAACCTTGCTCATTGGCCGGGCATGCTGGTGCTCTACTACACCGCCCTGCAACCCCTGCACGACAACGGCTCGCTGCTGGCCGCGATCGACGCGGTGATCGCCGACGGCAGACGACGCGGGCACGCCGTCAGCGGCGCGCTGGGGAACACCGACCTGCCGGACGCCGAAACCGCTACGGCCATCAGGGATTCATTGGCAAACCTGGTGCCCAACGCGATGGCACGGATGATCCCGGTGGTGAGCCTGCTACTTCGCTTGCTGCCTCGTGAAACCGACAATGCGCGCTAACAGAAGGGATTGGACGAAGTCATGCAACTCATGGAACTGGTAGCTGGTCTCGGCGTCGCCGACGTCGTCGACGCGATGATGATGACCCATCAACACCGTGCGCACCTCATCGAACTGCGCAGCCCCGACCCGGACCGCGTCCTCGTCGGCCCGGCGGTGACCATCTCTTTTCTGCCGGTGCGCAAGGACCTGATGGATCCGCAGAAGCACAGCCTCGGGCCGGCCATCTACCGCGCCATCGCCGAACATCAGGCCAAGGGTGCGGTCCTGGTGATGGCGTCCAATGGATACCGGCAGACCTCGCTCGGCGGCGGCACCAAGCTCAGCCGGGTTGAAAACTTGGGCATGGCAGGCATTCTCGCCGACGGCATGCTGCGCGACTTTGAGGAACTGAGCACCTACAACTTCGCGACGTACTGCCACGGCGAAACGGTGCGCGCCGGCGGCAATGAGATTAAGCCCTATCTGGCCGATGTTCCGGTGGCGGTCGGCGGGGTCACGGTGGTGCCCGGCGACGTGATCTTCGCCAAGGGGTCGACGGCCGTGGTCATCCCCGGCGCCGAGGCCGAGGCGATCCTGACCAAAGCGCGCCAGGTGATGCAGCAGATGGACCAGATGAAAGAGGGCCTGAAATCCGAAGACCCGCAAGCGGTGCTCAGCCACGGCAGCGGTGAGCTCTGATGCCGCCCTCGAATACCAGCGAGCAGATCGTCGAGGCACTCGCGGCCGAAGGCGTCGAGTATGTGTTCGGTATTCCCGGCGATGAGAACCTGCATTTCATGGAGGCGCTGCGCGAGGACGGGCGGATCACGTTCGTCCTGTTCCGCCACGAACAGGCCGCGGGTTTCGCGGCCGCGGCCTACGGCCGCCTGACCGGCAAGCTCGCTGTTGCCATGTCGACGCTCGGCGCCGGGGCGATGAACCTGACCACCCCGGTCGCCCACGCTTATCTGGCGGCCATGCCGATGCTGGTCATCACCGGCCAAAAAGCGGTGCGCGACAACCGCATGGGGCAATACCAGCTTGTCGACGTGGTCGATGTGATGCGCCCCATCACAAAGTTCGCGGCCAAGATCCCGTCCGGGCAGATGGCCGGCTCGCTGCTGCGGCAGGCGATGATGTCGGCGTTGGGCGGGCGTCAGGGGCCCGCGCACCTGGAACTGCCCGACGATGTAGCCCAGGAGACCGAGCTGGGCCCGCTGGTGCCGTGCCGGCACGGCGACATTCCGGTGGCCACTCAGGACAGCATCGCGGCCGCGGCCAAGCTGATCCAGAACGCGAGCCGGCCGCTGATCATGGTGGGCGGGGGCACCCGCGCCAACCGGCCCGCCGTCGCGGCGGCGGTGCGGGAATTGATCGCCACGACGCAGATCCCGTTCGTGGCGACGATGATGGGCAAGGGTGTGGCCAACGAGGACGACCCGAACTATCTGGGCTGTTCGATCATGCCCGGCGACTATCCGAACTGCGCCATCCAGTCCGCCGACGTCGTGCTCAACATCGGTCATGACGTGATGGAGAAGCCGACCATGATCATGGCACCCGACGACGGGCGCACCGTCATCCATCTCAATCCCTTTGCCGCACAAGGCGACAACTCGTACTTTCCGCAAGCGCAGGTGGTCGGCGAGATGGCCGACGCGCTGCGGCGGCTGACCGCGCAGCTCGCCCCAAACCCGGCGTGGGATCACGACGGCTTCCGCAACCTCGGAAAAGCCATGCAGGACAGCATCAAACGCTTGGCCGCCGACACTTCGTTCCCCGCCAAACAGGGATATCTGATCGCCACCCTGCGCGAGTTCATGGCCGACGGGGACATCCTCTCGCTCGACAACGGCATCCACATGATGTGGGCCACCCGAAACTTCAACGCCCGCCAGCCCAACACCATGTTGATCGATCATGCGCTGGGATCGATGGGGATCAGCCTGCCGGCCGCGATTGCCGCCAAACTTGTTCATCCCGAGCGCAAGGTGGTGGTGCTCACCGGCGACGGCGGTTTCGCGATGAACAGCCAAGACCTGGAAACGGCCGTCCGCCTCGGGCTCGATCTGATTGTCGTGGTGTTCAACGACAGCAGCCTGGCCATGATCGCGCTCAAGCAGATGGTCGACGGTTACCAGAGGTTCGGCGTGGATTTCGCCAACCCGGATTTCGTCGCGTACGCCCACAGCTACGGGGCCACCGGCCATCGGCTTGACGATCCCGCCAAGTTCCGCGCCATCCTCGATCAGGCCGCAGCGGCCGGCGGAGTGCACATCATCGATGCGCCCGTCGACCCACAACAGAACCTGGCGCTGATGATGGAGATGCGCTCGGTCGACTGCCAACAGGCGCTGTCCGGCGGCGGGCAGTAACCGCGGTACCGAGCCTCGTTTGCTAGGCGTCCTTGACCGGCTGGCCCGGCGAGGCCGCGGTCGTATGGTTCTGCTGCCAGGGCCACCGTCCGGTCATCTCCACAGTGAGCGAGAAGCTCAGGAAGGTCCGAATGGCCACGATGCCGGCCAGGGCGGCGACACTTTGCGCGTTGGGTTTGAGGGCAATCGTCTTGATGATGTCACCGGCCACCAGAAGCTCCAAGCCGACCAGGATGGAGCGCCCGAGCTGTACCCGAAACTCTCGGTATGCCTGGGCGGCGTTGCGCGGTGCTCGGCACAGGAACAGCACGATAGCGCCCACGGCGCCGATGATGATCACCGCGACACCCAGGCCGTCGATCGCCATGCCCACGCGGACAACGGTTTCGATGAAGCTCATTGCAGGCACACTATCTCGGCAGAGCGCCATTTCCCGGCATCCGACCGGCGGTTCGGCGCGCGTCGCCTCAGCGCGGCCTTCGAACCCGCGGGGTTGTCACGAGTAGCCTCGTCATCGTGGCTGGTTCTATTCGGTCGAGCCGGACCCCGATCGACATCCGTCAGCTGGGGACCATCGACTACCGGGATGCCTGGCAGGTGCAGCGAGAGCTCGCCGACACCCGGGTCGCCGGCGGACCGGACACGCTGCTGCTACTGGAACACCCGCCCGTCTACACGGCGGGCCGGCGCACCGAACCGCACGAACGTCCCATCAACGACTCCGCCGGCACCCCCGTACTTGACACCGACCGCGGCGGCAAGATCACCTGGCACGGCCCCGGACAGTTGGTCGGTTATCCGATCATCGGGCTGGCCGAACCGCTCGACGTGGTGAATTACGTTCGGCGCCTTGAAGAATCGCTGATCAAGGTATGCACCGACCTGGGTCTTGAGGCCGGCCGGGTCGACGGCCGGTCGGGGGTATGGCTGGCGGCCGACGCCGGGCGCCCGGCGCGAAAGATCGCCGCCATCGGGGTGCGGGTTTCGCGTGCGACCACCCTGCACGGCTTCGCGCTCAACTGTGACTGCGATTTGGGCGCCTTCACCGCCATCGTGCCGTGCGGCATCACCGACGCGGGCGTGACGTCGCTGACCGCCGAGCTCGGACGCCCGGTAACCGTCGACGATGTGAGATCGGCCGTCGCCGAGGCCGTCTGCGACGCTCTGGACGGTGTCCTGCCCGTCGGTGAACATCCCGTCGCACGCGTAGCATCAGCGATGTGACTGTCGCACCCGAGGGCCGGCGCCTATTGCGCCTGGAGGTGCGCAACGCGAAAACCCCGATCGAGCGCAAACCGCCGTGGATCCGTGTCCGGGCCCGGATGGGCCCGGAATACACCGAGCTGAAAAGCCTGGTGCGGCGTGAGGGCCTGCACACCGTCTGCGAGGAGGCGGGCTGCCCGAACATCTTCGAATGCTGGGAGGACCGCGAAGCGACCTTCCTGATCGGCGGCGACCAGTGCACCCGTCGCTGCGACTTCTGCCAGATCGACACCGGTAAGCCCGCCACCCTGGATCGTGACGAGCCACGACGGGTCGCCGAGAGTGTGCACACCATGGGATTGCGGTATGCGACCGTCACCGGGGTGGCCCGCGACGATCTGCCCGACGGCGGCGCCTGGCTGTATGCGCAAACGGTGCGGGCTATCAAGGAGCTCAATCCGCAGACCGGCGTCGAGCTGTTGATCCCCGACTTCAACGGCGAGCCCGCCCGCCTCGCGGAGGTGTTCGCGTCCCGTCCAGAGGTGTTGGCGCACAACGTCGAAACCGTGCCCCGCATCTTCAAACGGATCCGTCCCGCGTTCAGCTACCGGCGCAGCCTGGATGTGCTCACCGCAGCCCGCGACGCCGGCCTGGTCACCAAGAGCAACCTCATCCTCGGCCTGGGTGAAACCCCCGACGAGGTGCGGACCGCCCTGGCCGATCTGCACGGCGCCGGCTGCGACATCGTCACCATCACCCAATATCTGCGGCCGTCGCCGCGCCACCACCCGGTCGAGCGGTGGGTCAGGCCCGAGGAATTCGTCGAGTACGCGCGGTACGCCGAGGGGCTGGGCTTCGCCGGGGTATTGGCCGGGCCGCTGGTGCGTTCGTCCTACCGGGCGGGCCGGCTCTACCGGCAGGCCCGCAGCCCGGCAGCCTCGGACTCCGGTTAGCCGCCGCGTACGTATTCTTGAGGACTATGGCAAAACCCCGAAACGCCGCTGAGAACAAGGCCGCCAAAGCCGCGGCAAGTGCTGCGCGCAAGGCCGCCGCCCGGCAGCGCCGCGCTCAGCTGTGGCAGGCGTTCAACATGCAGCGCAAAGAGGACAAGCGCCTGCTGCCGTACATGATCGGCGCGTTGGTGCTGATCGTCGGTGTGTCGGTGGGCGTCGGGGTGTGGGCCGGCGGCTTGACCATGATCACGCTGATCGTCTTCGGCGTGGTGCTGGGCGCGCTGGTGGCGTTCATCATTTTCGGCCGCCGCGCTCAGCGCAGCATCTACCGGCAAGCCGAAGGTCAAACCGGCGCCGCGGCCTGGGTGCTGGACAACCTGCGGGGCAAGTGGCGGGTCACCCCGGGCGTGGCCACCACCGGGCACTTCGACGCGGTGCATCGGGTGATCGGCCGGCCGGGTGTCATCCTGGTCGGCGAGGGATCGGCGGGCCGCGTCAAACCACTGCTGGCCCAGGAGAAGAAGCGCACCGCACGCCTGGTCGGGGATGTGCCGATCTACGACATCGTCATCGGCAACGGCGACGGCGAGGTGTCGTTGGCCAAGTTGGAACGCCACCTCACCAAACTTCCGGCCAACATCACCGTCAAGCAGATGGACACCCTGGAATCGCGTCTGGCCGCCCTGGGTTCCCGCGCCGGTGCCGGCGCCCTGCCGAAGGGCCCGTTACCCAACGCCGGCAAGATGCGCGGCGTCCAGCGCACCGTGCGCCGCAAATAGCCGCGCATAGCGCCGAGCCGTCAGCGCCGTACCACGGCCGTGCCGGTCAGCCGGTCGTGTAACCCTCGCCCATCCGAGTCGGTGAACAGCGGCGGGATCACCAACGCGATCAGCAGGCCCCGCACCACCAACCGGCCGACCCCCACCGGCAGCCGGCCATCTACCGTCACGACCACCAGACCCAGTAGCAACTGGCCAGGGGTAAATCCGAACAGGCGCACCGCAATGACACCCAGCAGCAGCCAGATGACCAGCACCATCGACGACAGCATCGGCTGGGACCAGGCGCCGACGCCCAGGCCAAGCAGCGCCAGTCCGTAAGCCGCCAGCCAGTCGATGCACAGCGCGCCGAGCCGGCGCCCCATCGGCGCCAGCGAACCCGGACCGGTCCGCGGAAAACCGAGCGTCTTACCGGGATATCCGGTGGATTCCGCCGTCATCGGCCCGGTCCGATCGGCCGACTCCGTTTTACGCGAAGCCGACCGCAGGATGGGCCGGATGGCTTGATCGGCTCACCGGTTACCATCGTGCGGGCCATGGCCCCACAATAGGACCCGGACATGCACCGGGGAGCGTTGGTCGGCGTATGGTCACGTAACGTCTGCGCAACACGGGGTTGACTGGCGGGCAATAACTCCTCCATACCGTCGGCCGCGAATCACCTAGTAAAGGAGCACTCTGTGACGGATAAGACGCCCGACGACGTCTTCAAAATTGTCAAGGACGAGGGCGTCGAGTTTGTCGACGTCCGGTTTTGTGACCTGCCCGGCACCATGCAGCACTTCACGATTCCGGTTTCGTTCTTCGACGAGAGCGTGTTCGAAGACGGCTTGGCTTTTGACGGCTCGTCGATCCGCGGGTTCCAGTCGATTCATGAATCAGACATGCTGCTGCTTCCCGACCCGGTAACGGCGCGCATCGACGCGTTCCGGGCGGCCAAGACGCTGAACCTCAACTTCTTCGTGCACGACCCATTCACCCTCGAGCCGTACTCGCGCGACCCCCGCAACGTCGCCCGCAAGGCCGAGAACTACTTGATCAGCACCGGCATCGCCGACACCGCCTATTTCGGCGCCGAGGCCGAGTTCTACATCTTCGACTCGGTGAGCTTCGATTCGCGCACCAACGGCTCCTTCTACGAAGTGGACGCAATCGCCGGGTGGTGGAACACCGGCGCACCCAACGAGGCCGACGGCAGCCCCAACCGCGGCTACAAGGTCCGCCCCAAGGGCGGCTACTTCCCGGTGGCGCCCGTCGATCACTACGTCGACCTGCGCGACACGATGCTGCGCAATCTGATCAACGCCGGCTTCAGCCTGGAGAAGGGCCACCACGAGGTGGGCACCGGCGGGCAGGCCGAGATCAACTACAAGTTCAACACGCTGCTGCACGCGGCCGACGACCTGCAGCTGTACAAGTACATCGTCAAGAACACCGCGTGGCAGGCGGGTAAGACCGTCACGTTTATGCCCAAGCCGCTGTTCGGTGACAACGGCTCCGGCATGCACACCCACCAGTCGCTGTGGAAAGACGGCAGCCCGCTGATGTACGACGAGACCGGGTACGCCGGTCTGTCGGACACGGCCCGTCATTACATCGGCGGTCTGCTGCATCATGCGCCGTCCCTGCTGGCCTTCACCAACCCGACGGTCAACTCCTACAAGCGGCTGGTGCCCGGTTATGAGGCGCCGATCAACCTGGTGTACAGCCAGCGCAACCGGTCGGCGTGCGTGCGGATCCCGATCACCGGCAGCAACCCGAAGGCCAAGCGGCTGGAGTTCCGGTGCCCCGACTCGTCAGGCAACCCGTACCTGGCGTTCTCGGCCATGCTGATGGCCGGTCTCGACGGCATCAAGAACAAGATCGAGCCGCAGGCTCCGGTGGACAAGGACCTCTACGAACTGCCGCCGGAGGAGGCCGCGAACATCCCGCAGGCGCCCACCCAGCTGTCCGCGGTGATCGACCGGCTGGAGGCCGACCACGAATACCTCACCGAGGGCGGCGTTTTCACGCCCGACCTGATCGAGACGTGGATCAGCTTCAAGCGCGAGAACGAGATCGAGCCGGTCAACGTCCGGCCGCACCCGTACGAGTTCGCCCTTTATTACGACGTGTAGAGACGTGTAACCCCGGGTACAGCAGCCCGCTTGGCGATAACCTCATCGATCGCCAAGCGGGCTGTCTGTGTTTGGCACGCCGAAACATGAGTCACTGCGGGCGATTTCGGCAACTGGTCAAATGTCGCGGCGAGGTGGGATGGCAGCGCAGTCTTAGCCGGTCTCAGCCGTCCAGCGCCAGGTCCTTGCGGAATCGCCGCATGGCGTCCACCTTTTCGGCCAGGCCGGCAGCCGGCCCGGTGTAGAACATCCACGGCATGGTGAGGATCCCGGTGATTCCCGCCTCCTCGGCCCGCCGATAGTCGGCGGCGGTGAACGCGTCGGTGAGTGGTGTGAGAATGGTGAAATCTTTTACTGGCAGGCCATTTTCGACGCGCAACTCGTGTAGCCGGCCAGCTGCCTCGATCGCGCGGTCGGTCTTGATCAAGTCCCCGATCCAGCCGTCGTAACGGGCGGCGCGGCGCAACGCGATGTCGCTGAGCCCACCGACATAGACCGGTATCGGCGGGGGCGTCGGCTGCATCTCCAGCCGCGGAGTTCGATAGAACCGGCCGTCGAATTCCGTCCAGCCCGGCTTCCACAGTTCCCGCATCAGCGCGAGCATCTCGTCGGTGCGTTGTCCGCGGGCCGCGAACTGCTCCCCCATCAGGGTGAACTCCTCTTCGCACCAGCCGGCCCCGACGCCCAGCTCCACCCGGCCGGAAGCCAAAAAGGCCGCGGTGCCAATGGCTTTGGCCGCCGAGTAGGGGTTTCGCATGGCCGGAATGTAGACCGTGGTGACGAACTTCAGCCGTCGCGTGACCTGCGCGAGCGCGCCGACGAGGACCCACGGATCGGGCCAGTCGGTGAACGGCGGCCAGCGTCGTTGCCCGTCCTTGGTGTAGGGATACGGGGTGGTCAGGGTTTCCAGGTTGACGACATGGTCCGGGATACCGATGCCGTCGTAGCCCAGATCGTCGGCGGCTTTGGCGATCTCGATGATCTCCGCGGATTTCAGGAAGGCGGTGCTGATGTAGAACTTCATTCGGCCTCTCGTGCCCACGCCGGTTTGACGAAGATCCCCTCGGCTTCCACGGTGACGCCGGCATCGTCGGAAATGAAGCCGCGCGCAAAGGCTTTCACTCCTTCGGTACGGTCTATCCAGGCTTCGGAACGCAGCCGTCCCAGCGGCGTGCCGCGCAGGTACTTCACCGTGATGGTGCCGGTGAACAACGGCTGGGTCAGCCCTTGACTGGCCGCCTCGCCCAGCATGTGGTCCAGCACTAGGGCACACACCCCGCCGTGCGCCAAACCAGGCGGCCCCTCGTAGGCCGCGCCCAGCGCGAACTCGCTGCAGCACCGTCCCTCGGCGTCGTGGTGAACAACCAGCGGCGGTGCGATCGGATTGCACTGGCCCACGGCGGCGTTGCCCACTGGGACGGGCCGCCCGTCGAGCCGGTAACTGATACCTGACGGGCGGATCCGTTGACTGCGCAACGACCGCGTGACCGCTTCGATCGCGGTGCGCGCCCGCGCGATGACGTCGTCGTCGGCCTGGGTGCGGATGGTGGCGTCGATGAGGTCACGAACGGCAGCGGCCAACGGCGCATAGGTCGCGGTGACACGATCGTGCTCCGCGTCGCTCAATACCTTGAACGCGGCGTCCAACTCCAACCGTCCTCCCCCTAACTTCCGAACACCTTGCGCACGACCGCTTTTGCGCGCCGTGTCACCCGCAGATAGTTGTCCAGGAATTCGCCACCGTCGTCGTTGCGCCAGCCGGCGGCCACCGCGACCGCATTGAGCTGACGTCCCGGTCCGGGTAGCTGATCGGTGGGCTTGCCCCGGACCAGTACCAACGCGTTGCGGGCCCGGGTAGCGGTCAGCCATGCCTGCCGCAGCAGCTGCACCTCGTCTTCGGGGACCAGCCCGGCCTCGGCGATCGCGTCCAGGGATTCCAGCGTGGAGGTGTTGTGCAGGGCCGGAACCTCATGAGCATGGCGCAGCTGCAGCAGCTGCACCGTCCACTCGATGTCGGTCAGTCCGCCGCGGCCCAGCTTGGTGTGGGTGTTGGGGTCGGCGCCGCGGGGCAACCGCTCGGACTCGATGCGCACCTTGATTCGGCGGATCTCGCGCACCGCCTCGGCGGACACACCGTCGAGCGGATACCGCGTCCGGTCCGCCATCAGCAGGAACCGCCGACCCAACTCCGCGTCGCCGGCCACCGAATGTGCGCGTAGCAGCGCCTGGATCTCCCACGGCTGCGCCCACTGCGCGTAGTACGCCTCATAGGAGGCCAGAGTGCGCACCAGCGGGCCGTTGCGGCCCTCGGGCCGCAGGTTGGCATCGACCTCCAGCGGCGGGTCGACGCTGGGTGTGCCCAACTGCGTTCGCACCTGCTCGGCGACCGATGTCGACCACTTGACGGCGTGAGCGTCACTGAAACCGCTGGCCGGCTCGCACACGAACATCACGTCGGCATCCGACCCGTAGCCCAGCTCGGCACCGCCCAGCCTGCCCATGCCGATGACGGCGATGGCCGCCGGGGCGTGGCCGTCCTCGGGCAGGTTGGCCCTGATGGTCGCGTCCAGCGCGGACTGCAGCACCGCCACCCACACCGAGGTAAGCGCCCGGCACACGTCGGTGACTTCGAGCATGCCCAGCAGATCCGCCGAACCGATGCGGGCCAGCTCCCGGCGGCGAAGGGTGCGTGCGGCGGCGATGGCGCGCGCCGGGTCGGCATAGCGCCCGGCCGAGGCGATCAGTGCCCGGGCCACTGCCGCGGGTTCGGTCTCGAGCAGCTTGGGTCCGGTCGGGCTGTCGGTGTAGTTCTGAATCACCTCGGGCGCGCGCATCAACAGATCCGGCACGTAGGCAGAGGTGCCCAGCACATGCATCAGCCGCTTGCCCACCGTGGGCTTGTCACGCAGGGTCGCCAGATACCAACTCTGCGTGGCCAGCGCCTCGCTGAGTCGCCGGTACGCCAAGAGACCGCGGTCAGGGTCCGGGGCATACGACAACCAGTCCAGCAGCCGGGGCAACAGCACCGACTGCACCCGGCCGCGGCGACCGCTCAGGTTTACCAGCGCCGCCATGTGCTTCAGCGCGGTCTGCGGGCCCTCGTAGCCCAGTGCCGCCAGCTGCCGCTCGGCGGCTTCGGACGTCATGCCGCGGCCGGCGATCTCCAGCCCGGCCGGGCCGATCGATTCCAGCAGCGGCTGATAGAAGAGCTTGGTGTGCAACCGGGACACCCGCACGTTCTGGTGCTTGAGCTCCTCGCGCAACACCCCTGCGGCGTCGTGTCGTCCGTCGGGCCGGATGTGTGCCGCCCGCGCCAGCCAACGCACCGCCTCGTCGTCGTCGGCCGGGGGCAGCAGGTGAGTGCGCTTGAGCCGCTGCAGCTGCAGTCGATGCTCGAGTAGCCGCAGGAACTCGTAGGAGGCGATCATGTTTGCCGCGTCCTCGCGCCCGATGTAGCCACCTTCGCCCAACGCCGACAGCGCGTCGACGGTGGAGGCAACGTGCAGTGACTCGTCGCTGCGGCCGTGCACGAGCTGCAGCAGTTGCGCGGCGAACTCCACGTCGCGCAGGCCGCCACTGCCGAGCTTGAGCTCGCGGCCGCGGATATCGGCCGGCACCAACTGCTCCACTCGACGGCGCATGGCCTGCACCTCGACCACGAAATCCGCACGCTCGCAGGCTGTCCACACCATCGGCATCAGCGCTTCCAGGTAGCGCTTGCCGAGTTCGGGGTCGCCGACCGCCGCTCGGGCTTTCAGCAGCGCCTGAAATTCCCAGGTCTTGGCCCAGCGCTGGTAGTAGGCGATGTGCGATTCGACCGTGCGGACCAGCTCCCCGCTGCGGCCCTCCGGCCGCAGCCCGGCGTCCACCTGAAAGAACGCCGACGACGCGACCCGCATCATCTCGCCGGCGACGCGGATGGTGACCGGGTCGGCCCGCTCACCGACGAAGATGACGTCGACGTCGCTGACGTAGTTCAGTTCGCGCGCACCGCATTTGCCCATCGCGATGACCGCCAGCCGCGGCGGAGTGCCCGCACCGCACACCGTTTTCTCGGCCACCCGTAGCGCTGCGGCCAGCGCCGCGTCGGCGATATCGGCCAAGTGGGCAGCCACCACGGTGAACGGCAACACCGGCTCGTCTTCGACGGTGGCGGCCAGGTCCAGCGCGGCCAGGATCAGCAGGTGATCCCGGTACAGGGCGCGCAGCCGGTGCACCACCGAGGCCGGCGCATCCGACGATTCCTCGACACACGCGAGGAACGATTGCCGCATCCGGTCGCGAGCCGGCAGCGCGATCTTGCCACTGAGCAGCTTCCAGGACTGTGGGTGCGCGACCAGATGGTCCCCCAGCGTCAGCGAGGAACCCAGCACCGCGAAGAGCCGTCCGCGCAGGCTGCGTTCGGTGAGGAGAGCCGCGTTCAGCTCTTCCCAGCCGGTGTCGGGTTTTTCGGCCAGCCGCACCAGCGTTCGCAGTGCGGCGTCGGCATCCGGTGCCCGCGACAGCGACCACAGCAGGTCGACGTGGGCCTGGTCGTCGTCGTCGGTCCAACCCAGCTGTGTCAGATGGGCGCAGGCATGGGGGTCGACCAATCCGAGACGGCCGACGCTGGGCAGCTTGGGTCGCTGCGTCGCGGGCTTCGTCACGACCTCGACGGTAGCGCAAGCCGGCGCGGTAGCGGCACGAGCGGCCGCGTTGGGCTACAGCGACAGGTAGGTGCGCAGTTCGTAGGGCGTGACGTGGCTGCGGTAGGTCGCCCATTCGCGGCGTTTGTTGCGCAGGAAGAAGTCAAACACGTGCTCCCCCAAGGCCTCCGCGACGAGTTCGGAGGCCTCCATGGCACGCAGCGCGCTGTCCAGGCTGGACGGCAACTCCCGGTAGCCCATGGTGCGGCGTTCCTCGGGGGTGAGGTCCCAGACGTTGTCCTCGGCCTGCGGGCCCAGAACGTAGCCCTTCTCCACGCCCCGCAGTCCGGCGGCCAGCAGCACCGCGAACGTCAGGTAGGGGTTACAGGCCGAGTCGGGGCTGCGCACCTCGATGCGCCGCGACGAGGTTTTGTGCGGGGTGTACATCGGCACCCGCACCAGTGCCGAGCGGTTGGCCGCGCCCCACGACGCGGCGGTGGGCGCCTCACCGCCCTGCACCAGCCGCTTGTAGGAGTTGACCCATTGATTGGTCACCGCGCTGATCTCCGAGGCGTGCTCGAGGATTCCGGCGATGAACGACTTGCCGACGTCCGACAGTTGCAGCGGATCGTCGGGGCTATGGAAGGCGTTGACGTCGCCCTCGAACAGACTCATGTGGGTATGCATCGCCGAACCCGGATGCTGCCCGAACGGTTTGGGCATGAACGTGGCCCGCACACCTTCTTCCAGCGCGACTTCTTTGATGACGTAGCGGAAGGTCATTACGTTGTCGGCCATCGACAACGCGTCGGCGAAGCGCAGATCGATCTCCTGCTGGCCGGGCGCGCCCTCGTGGTGACTGAACTCCACCGAGATGCCCATGAACTCCAGCGCCTCGATCGCATGCCGGCGGAACTTGGAGGCCGATTCGTGCACCGCCTGGTCGAAGTAACCGGCGTTGTCGATCGGAACGGGCTCCGTCCCGTCTTCGGGACCGGGCTTGAGCAGGAAGAACTCGATTTCGGGATGCACGTAGCAGGAAAAGCCGAGTTCGTTGGCCTTGGTCAGCTGCCGGCGCAGCACATGCCGGGGATCAGCCCACGACGGTGAGCCGTCCGGCATGGTGATATCGCAGAAGATCCGCGCCGAGTGGTGGTGGCCGGAGCCCGTCGTCCACGGCAGCACCTGGAAGGTCGACGGATCCGGGTTGGCCACGGTGTCGGATTCCGACACCCGGGCGAAGCCCTCGATCGAGGACCCGTCGAAGCCGATGCCCTCCTCGAAGGCGCCTTCGAGTTCGGCAGGGGCGATGGCGACCGACTTGAGGAAGCCGAGCACGTCGGTGAACCAGAGCCGAACAAAGCGGATGTCGCGTTCTTCGAGCGTGCGCAGGACGAATTCCTTTTGCCGATCCATAACTGGAACCCTATGCAAGCTCTGTTAATACCGTGTTACCAATGCCCGGCCAGACACGTTGCCAAGCCGGCTCAGGACCCGCAGCGAAGATTGGCCGGCGGCAATGTCAGTTCGACGAAGTAGCGCACCACCGCGGTGTCCACACAGTCGTTGCCGTCGAACACCGCCGTGTGCTGGGTGCCGTCGTAGGTGATCAGCGCGGCGCCCAGCTGCCGGGCCAGGTCTACCCCGGCCTGATAGGGGGTGGCCGGGTCGTGGGTGGTGGAGACCACCACGACCTTGCCCGGCGCAGCGGGTGCGGCGGCGTGTGGTGTTGAGGTCGCCGGTACCGGCCACAGCGCACACAGATCGCGCGGCGCGAAGCCGGTGAACTGCCCGTAGCTGAGGAACGGCGCGGCCTGGCGGAACTGCTGATCGGCCGACACCCACGACGCGGCGTCCGTCGGCGCCGGCGCGTCGACACAGCGAATCGCGTTGAACGCGTCCTGGTCGTTGTCGTAGTGGCCGTCGCGGTCGCGGCCGTAGTAGTCGTCGGCAAGCACCAGCAGGTCGCCGGCATCGGTGCCGCGCAGCAGCCCCAGCAGGCCACTGGTCAGGTACTTCCAGTGCTGCGGGGTGTAGAGCGCGTTGATGGTGCCGGTGGTGGCGTCGGCATAGCTCAGGCCCCGCGGATCCGTTGTCTTGCCCGGGCTGGCGGCCAGCGGGTCGACCAGCGCGTGGTAGCGATTGACCCACTGGGTCGGGTCGGTGCCCAGCGGGCAGGCCGTCGAGCGCGCACAGTCCGCGGCGTAGTCGTTGAAAGCGGTTTGAAATCCGGCCAGCTGCTTGACGTTTTCCTCGATCGGGCCGATGGTCGGGTCGATCGCGCCGTCGAGCACCATCGCCCGGACGTGGGCGCCGAACCGCTCGAGGTAGGCGGTGCCCAGCTCGGTGCCGTAGCTGTACCCGAGGTAGTTGATCTGGTCGTCACCCAGGGCCTGGCGGATCAGGTCCATGTCGCGCGCCGCCGACGCGGTCCCGACGTTGGCCAGGAACCCGGGGCCCATCCGGTCGGCACAGTGCTGCGCCAGCTCTCGGTACACCTGCTCGATGTGGGCCACACCGGCCTGGCTGTAATCGACCATCGGGTCGCGCCGGTAGGTGTCGAACTCGGCGTCGGTACGGCACCGCAGGGCCGGTGTCGAGTGGCCGACCCCTCGGGGGTCGAAGCCCACCAGGTCGAAGTGACGGGCGATGTCGGTGTCCTTCAGTTCGGGCGCCATCCCGGCGACCATGTCGACCGCGGACGCCCCGGGCCCGCCGGGGTTGAGCAGCAACGACCCGATCCGCTGCCCGGTCGCGGGAACCCGGATCACCGCCAGCGTGGCCTGCGCGGCGCCGGGATGGTCGTAGTCGACCGGGACCGACACCGTCGTACAGCGGGCCGTCGGAATGTCGCCGGAGTCGGGGAGGAAGGCGGAACACGAGCCCCAGTTCTGCTGCTGCGCCGCGGCCGCGGGCGTTACCGGGCCTTGGGTCTGACCGGTGTCGGCCTCGGGGGTCGCGCCGGCCGACGGTAGTTGACCGCCGAGCACGAGTCCGAATGACAGCAGCGCCGAGCTGAACGGTCTCAGACGCGACATGGCCAGCATCGTCTCACCCACGGATACCTGTCGCAGCGCGAACTGGTCACGCCTTGATCTCGTATCGGCGTGGTGCGCGGTGGGTGTGCGGCGGCCCTCAGCCGGCGCCGACGGTCGCCGCTTCCGCCACTTCTTCGTGTCGGCCGACGTGGGCTTCGGCGCGCATGCGTTTCACCATGTGCGGGTAGTGCAGCTCGAAAGCCGGCCGCTCCGAACGGATTCGGGGCAGTTCGGTAAAGTTGTGCCGCGGCGGCGGGCAGCTGGTGGCCCATTCCAGCGAGTTGCCGTGGCCCCAGGGGTCGTCGACCAACACCGGTTCGCCGAAGCGCCAACTCCTGAATACGTTCCACGCGAACGGCAGCACCGAGATGCCGAGGATGAATGCCCCCACCGTGGAGACCACGTTCAGCGTTTGGTAGCCGTCGGTGGGCAGGTAGTCCGCGTAGCGGCGGGGCATCCCGGCATTGCCCAGCCAGTGCTGGACCAGGAACGTGGTGTGAAAGCCGATGAACGTCAGCCAGAAATGCAGCTTGCCCAGCCGCTCGTCGAGCAGCCGTCCGGTCATCTTCGGGAACCAGAAGTAGACGCCGGCGTAGGTGGCGAAGACGATGGTGCCGAACAGGGTGTAATGGAAGTGCGCCACCACGAAGTAGCTGTCGCTGACGTGGAAGTCCAGCGGCGGGCTGGCCAGCATCACGCCGGTCAAGCCGCCGGCCAGGAAGGTGACCAGGAACCCGAACGAGAAGAGCATCGGCGTCTCGAAGGTCAACTGGCCCCGCCACATGGTGCCGATCCAGTTGAAGAATTTGAGGCCGGTGGGGACCGCGATCAGGAACGTCATGAAGGAGAAGAACGGCAGCAGCACCGCGCCGGTGACGAACATGTGATGGGCCCACACCGCCACCGACAGCGCCGCGATGGACAGGGTCGCATAGACCAGCGTGGTGTAGCCGAAAATCGGCTTGCGGGCAAACACCGGGATCACCTCGGAGATGATGCCGAAGAACGGCAGCGCGATCACGTACACCTCGGGATGCCCGAAGAACCAAAACAGGTGCTGGAACAGGATCACCCCGCCGTTGGCCGCGTCGTAGATGTGGGCACCGAGGTGGCGGTCGGCGGCCAAGCCGAACAGCGCGGCGGTCAACAGCGGGAAGATCATCAGCACCAGCACGCTGGTGACCATGATGTTCCAGGTGAAGATCGGCATCCGGAACATCGTCATGCCCGGTGCGCGCATGCACACCACGGTGGTGAGCATGTTAACCCCGCCCAGGATGGTGCCCAGACCACCCACACCCAGGCCCAGGATCCACAGGTCGCCACCGGGGCCGGGACTGTGGATCGCGTTGGACAGCGGGGTGTAGGCCGTCCAGCCGAAGTCGGCCGGGCCGCCCGGGACGATGAAGCCGCTCAGCGCGATCAGCGCGCCGAAGATGAACAGCCAGAACGACAGCGCGTTGAGTCGCGGGAAGGCCACGTCGGGGGCGCCGATCTGCAGGGGCAGCACCAGGTTGGCGAAGCCGAAGACGACGGGGGTGGCGTAGAACAGCAACATCGCGGTGCCGTGCATGGTGAACAACTGGTTGTACTGCTCGTTGGACAGGAATTGCAGCCCGGGTGCGGCGAGTTCGCCGCGGATCAGCAACGCCATCAGCCCGCCGATGAAAAAGAAGATGTAGCAGGCGACCATGTACATGATGCCGATCATCTTGTGGTCGGTGGTGGTGATGATCTTGTAGAGCAAGTTGCCCTTCGGCCCGACCCGGGCCGGAAACGGCCGGCGGGGCTGAAGGTCTTGGGCGGGCGGCGCTTCAGTGGTCATGGGTTGACTCCAGGGGGTCTCATGATCCGAGCGGCATCGGAGCAGCGTCGTAACGGCATTCGGACAAGCCGCCCAAGTATTCCGGCGCGCCACCGCCGCGCCCTAGGGCCAAACGTCCCTAGTTTCCGCGGGAACTTTGTGGTGAGACTCGCCAATTCGCCGGGGGTCGGTTGTCCTGTTAAGGGGTCGGTTGTCCTGTTAAGAGGCCGGCGTCCGCCCGACACACGCGTCGAGATCGACGCCGGCGCAATCCCCCAGGCTCGACGAAGCTACGGGGGTGCCCACCTACTCTTAGTCGCCGAGTTCGCCCGCCGGCGTCAGCATTTCGCGCCGCTCGGCGGGGTTGTCCCGCCGATCAGGTAAGCCGTGACGTAGTCGTCGACGCAGCTGTCACCCTGGAAGACCACGGTGTGCTGGGTTCCGTTGAACGTCAGCAGCGAGCCGTGCAGCTGGTTTGCCAGTTCAACTCCGGCTTTATAGGGCGTGGCCGGGTCATGGGTGGTCGACACCACGACCGTTGGCACCAGGCCCGGCGCCGAGACCGCGTGCGGCTTGCTGGTCGGCGGCACCGGCCAGAATGCGCAGGTGCCCAGTGGCGCGTCGCCGGTGAACTTGCCGTAGCTCATGAACGGCGCGAGCTCGCGGGAGCGGCGGTCCTCGTCGATGATCTTGGCGCGGTCGGTAATCGGCGGCTGGTCAACGCAATTGATGGCCACCCGCGCGTCCGTGGCGTTGGTGTAATGGCCGTGCGAGTCGCGGCGCATGTACATGTCGGCCAGCGCGAGCAGGGTGTCGCCGCGGTGGTCGGCCAGCTCCGAAAGGCCGTCGGTCAGGTGACTCCACAGATTCGGCGAGTAGAGCGCCATGATGGTGCCCACGATCGCGTCGCTGTAGCTGAGTCCCCGCGGGTCGTTGGTGCGCGCCGGCCTGCTCACCTGCAGGTTGTTGGGGTCGACCAGCGGGTCGACCAGGCTGTGATAGACGTCGACGGCCTTGGCCGGGTCGTTGCCCAACGGGCAGCTACCGTCCTTGGCGCAGTCGGCGGCGTAGTCGTTGAAGGCGTCCTGAAATCCCTTGGCCTGACGCAGATCCGCCTCGATGGGATCGGCGTTGGGGTCGACCGCGCCGTCAAGGATCATCGAGCGCACCCGCTGGGGGTAGGCCTCGGCGTAGGCGGAGCCGATCCGGGTGCCGTACGAGTAGCCGAGGTAGGTCAGTTTGTCGTCGCCCAGTGCCGCGCGGATGGCATCGAGGTCCTTGGCGACATTGACCGTCCCGACGTTCGCCAGGAACTCCTTGCCCATCTTGGCGACGCAGCGGCTGACGAATTGCCTGGTTTCCTCTTCAATGCGGGCCACCCCCGCGGGGCTGTAGTCGACCTGCGGTTCCGCCCGTAGCCGGTCGTTGTCGGCGTCGGAGTTGCACCACAGTGCCGGACGCGAGGACGCCACGCCACGCGGGTCGAAGCCGACGAGGTCGAACCGTTCATGGACCCGCTTCGGCAACGACTGGAAAACGCCCAGCGCTGCCTCGATACCTGATTCGCCCGGACCACCGGGGTTGATGACCAGCGAACCGATCTTGTCCCCCGTAGCCGGGAATCGAATGAGGGCCAGGGCCGCGATGTCACCGTCGGGATGGCCGTAGTCGACCGGCACGGCGAGCTTGCCGCACAGCGCGCCGCCGGGAATCTTCACCGCCGGATTGGAGCTGCGGCACGGCGTCCACTGCACGGGCTGTCCCAGCTTCGGCTCGGCCATCCGAGCGCGCCCGCCGACCACGCGGATGCAGCCCGCGAGAACCAACGCCACGGTGGCGAGCGCGGTCCAGATCAGCAACATGCGCGCGAACTTTTCGCGGCGAGACAGGCACATGGCAACCTATGGTGCCAGAGCCGGCCGAAGATGCTGGCTAACGACCGTCGTGGGACAAATCACCCGACGGCCGCCAGCAGTTCTTCCATGGCGATAGCAAACTCGTCGGCCATTTCCCACAAGTCTGGCAGCAGTTCCGGACACGAGACGAGACCGATGTCCAACTTGCCGTTGAGCGACATGACCGTGATATTGAGACCGGAGCCGTGAAAGATCGGCCCCAATGGGTACATCGACTTGACCTGGCAACCCAGCAGGTACAACGGAACCTGGGGCCCCGGCACATTGGAGACCACCAGGTTGTGCACCGGCAGGCTCTCGGTCAGCCGGGTCTTGGCGTAGACGCGCATCGCCACTCCGAAAACGGCCGGCGCGGCGAACTGTGACCAATCCTGCAACAGCGTCGCGCCGATGGCCGAACTATGGCCCTTGGCAGCCGAATTCGCTTGGGCGATGGCCCGCAGACGCTCCACCGGGTCGGCGATTTCGGTGTGCAGGCTGGAGAACATCGCCGAAACCTGGTTACGACCGGGACGATCGGACTTGCCGTGCACCGACACGGGCACCGACGCCACCAGCGACGAGTCGGGCAGGGCGTTGCGTTCGGCGAGATATTGCCGCAGCACCCCGGAAACCAGCGCCATCACCAGATCGTTCACCTTGACGCCGAAGTGGTTTTTCACCGTCTTGATGTCCTCGAGGTCCAGTTCGGCGTAGGCGATGGTGCGGCGGCCGCTGATGCTGGCGTTGAACACGGTGCGCGGCGCGGCGAACGGGCGTGCCATGGTCAGGCCGTCGCGGGCCCGCAACACCGTGGAGACCACCGAGGACACCGTCTGCGGCATCACGTTGGCCAGCTGTAACGGTCGCGCCGCGAACCTGACCAGGCCGCCGGCGGCGATCTGCCAGCCGCTGCCGCCGCCGACTCCGTCCACCGGATCCGGCGCGGGCGCGTCGGCTTCGGTGGTACACAGCTGCGACATCAGGTTGGCGCCGGTCACGCCGTCCACGGCGGCGTGGTGCACCTTGGTCATGATCCCGATGCGGCCCCGGTGATGGCAATCGGTACCTGCCACGCCTTCGACGACCCACATCTCCCACAGCGGCCGGCGGCGATCCAAGGGCAGCGACGCGATATGTCCGCAGATCTCCGAGAGTTCCGCCCGGCCGCCCGGTGACGGCAAACCGATGCGGTGCACATGGCGATCGATGTGGAAGTCGTCGTCGTCGACCCAGACCGGATGGTCGAGGTTCAACGGGCTGCTGGCGAGCTTCTCCCGGAACTCCGGCAGCGCTTTGACGCGAAGCGACAATGCCTCGCGCAGCCGGTCGAAGGTGTAGCCGCCCGGCATCGTCGAGGTGTCCAAGTCCATGATCGAGCACACGTGCATCGGCTGGGACGAGGTTTCCAGGTACAAGAAGCTGGCGTCGAGGCCACTGAGCCGCTGCATCCGCCGATGGTAAGCCGATTCACGGGGTCCCACAGTGTATCTACGCCGAAGAGATGGCAGACTGTGAGTGTCAAGACGAACCCGGGGACCCGAGCTGGGCCACGAGGATCGACCCGACCAACACCTAGGGACAATGATGTCTGAGCAGAATATCTACGGCGCCGGCCCGTCGACGCCCGCCGACCCGGCCGCGCCACGAACCAAGATCCGCACCCACCACCTGCAGAAATGGAAGGCCGAAGGCCACAAGTGGGCCATGCTCACGGCCTACGACTACTCGACCGCGAGGGTCTTCGACGACGCCGGCATTCCGGTGCTGCTGATCGGCGATTCGGCCGCTAACGTCGTCTACGGCTACGACACCACGGTGCCGATCTCGGTCGACGAGCTGATCCCGCTGGTCCGCGGCGTCGCGCGGGGCGCCCCGCACGCACTGGTGGTCGCCGACCTGCCGTTCGGCAGCTACGAGGCCGGACCCACCGCCGCGCTGGCCGCGGCCACCCGGTTCATGAAGGAAGGCGGCGCGCACGCGGTCAAGCTGGAAGGCGGCGAGCGGGTGGCCGGGCAGATCGCCTGCCTGAGCGCGGCGGGCATCCCGGTGATGGCCCACATCGGCTTCACCCCGCAAAGCGTCAATACTCTGGGCGGGTTCCGGGTGCAGGGCCGCGGCGACGCCGCCGAGCAGACCGTGGCGGATGCGATCGCCGTCGCCGAAGCCGGAGCGTTCGCGGTGGTGATGGAGATGGTGCCGGCCGAGCTGGCCACCCAGATCACCGGCAAGCTGACCATTCCGACGGTCGGAATCGGAGCCGGGCCCAACTGCGACGGCCAGGTCCTGGTCTGGCAGGACATGGCCGGTCTCAGCGGCGGCAAGGCCGCCCGCTTCGTCAAGCGCTACGCCGACATTGCGGGCGAATTACGCCGCGCTGCAAGGCAATACGCCGACGAGGTGGCCGGCGGGGCCTTCCCCGCCGAGGAGCACTGCTTCTAGGTCTTCTCGATGTTCTGGGTCGTCACTGGCACCGGTTCCGGAAGTCGGTCAGCGGCTGGCGAATGCCCTGCAGGTCGGCATGAACCGCCGGGTTGGCATCCATGTACTGCTGCAGCTGGTCACGGATATCCTCGCGGGGCTGACCCTTGAGGCTGGTGAAGTAGTCGTTGACGTCTGGATGGGTGAACAGATAGGCGGAGGTCGCCGCCGCCACCCCCGCCGAAACCCCGGCCAGGTCGGCTGCCGTGCAATTCGGCGGTGGCGGCGCGGGGTCGCCCGGATCCGCCCAGGCCGACCCGATGCCGCCCAACAGCATCGCGGCGCTGATCGCACCGGCGCCCAGCCCGCCGGCGACCACGCCGGACTGGGCACAACCCAACAACAACATCGACAACTCCTTCGTCAGGGATCCGAAGGGGATCCGATCGGCCTCCCACAGCCGAGCCGCCGCGGTGGCCCGCACCGCAAACGATAAGTGGTTCCGGCGACACGCATCGACCAACATGCCGTATCAGCCGGACCCGAGGCTGGGCCGGGCGGCCAACCCCGGGTGTGGCACTCTCTATGAGGCCTATCCACGATGTACGACCGCGGCGACGCGCTGTCACCGGAGGCGAAATGCCCGTACCTGCGCCGAAGATGGCGCGTCAGCTGGAGGTCGAGCGCAAGTTCGACGTCGTCGAGTCGACGGTGTCGCCGTCGTTTGACGGCATTGCGGCCGTGGCCCGGGTCGAGAAGAAGCCGCCCCAGGAGCTCGACGCGGTGTACTTCGACACCCCCGCACAGGATCTGGCCCGCAACCGGATCACCCTGCGACGCCGGACCGGCGGCCCCGACGCCGGTTGGCACCTGAAGTTGCCGGCCGGGCCGGACACCCGAACCGAGATCCATGCCCCGATCACCGGTGAGGACGCCGTGCCGGCGGAATTGCTGGATGTGGTGCTGGCGATCGTCCGTGACCGTCCCGTCGAGCCGGTCGCGCGGATCACCACCAGGCGGGAAAGCCAGTTTCTCTACGCCGCCGACGGCACCGCGTTGGCCGAATTCTGCAACGACCACGTCACCGCGTGGTCGGCCGGACAAGCCGACGACTCCGATGCCGGGCCCGCCGAACAGCAGTGGCGGGAATGGGAACTCGAGCTCATCGACGCGATCGGAGCCGCCGGTGACGAGCTGCTCAACCGGCTCAGTAACCGGTTGCTGGACGCCGGGGCCGCCCCCGCCGGGCACGGCTCCAAGCTGGCCCGGGTGCTGGGCCGGACGTCACCGTCGGCGCGCGGCCCGGCGCCGGTGGATCCGGTCCACCGGGCGGTGGATCCGGTCCACCGGGCGGTGGCCCAGCACGTGGAAGAGCTGCTGACGTGGGATCGCGCGGTGCGCGCCGACGTCGACGACTCGGTGCACCAGATGCGGGTGACCACCCGCAAGATCCGCAGCCTGCTGCGGGAGGCCCCGGATTCGTTCGGATTGGCCGACGGCGCGTGGGTTCTCGACGAACTGCGTGAGCTCGCCGGTGTTTTGGGGGTGGCGCGTGACGCCGAGGTGCTCGCCGAGCGCTATCAACGCGAACTGGACGGGCTGGACCCGGAGCTGGTGCGCGGGCCGGTGCGCGACCGCCTCGTCGAGGGTGCCCGTCGGCGATATCAGACGGGATGGCGACGGTCGCTGATCGCGATGCGCTCGAAGCGATACTTCCGGCTATTGGACGCTCTCGACGCGATGGTGGCCGAATACCCCGTGACCACACTCGGACCGGGGCCCGAGCCGGCCCCGCCCACCATCGACGCGGCCTACCGCCGCGTCAAGAAAGCCGCCAACGCCGCCAAGGCGGCGCGGGCCGCCCACGCGGCAGGCGAAGCGCCCGAGCAGGCCGAGGACGGCGCGGCCGCAGTAATCCACCCCAACGAGGCCCTGCACCGAATCCGCAAGCGCGCCAAGCGATTACGCTATACCGCGGCGGCTACCGGAGCCAACGGGGTGGCCCAGCAGGCAAAGGCCGTCCAGACGTTGCTCGGAGATCATCAAGACAGTGTCGTCAGCCGGGAACATCTGCTCGAACAGACCGCAGCCGCGCATGCCGCGGGTGAGGACACCTTCACCTACGGGCTGCTCTATCAGCAGGAAAGCGATCTTGCCGAAAGCTGCCGGGCACAGCTCGGTGCGGCGCTGCGCAAACTCGACAAAGCGGTGCGCAAAGCACGACCTTGAGCCGCGCGAGGCAAATCCCGGTGGGGCGCGAGCGCGGGCGAGTTGGCCTGTAAGCCGGATTCTGTTCCCTGCCGCCGCGGCTGAACCAACGGCGGCACGGCGGCGACCATCCATCTGGACACACCGTCACCGGGTGCCTCAAGCGGCCTACCCGCAGACTCGGGCGAGCAACCCTCGAGCGTCTGCGCGGCCGCACCTTGGTGCGGCCTTCTTGGCCTTGCTTCGGGTGGGGTTTGCCTAGCCACCCCGGTCACCCGGGATGCTGGTGCGCTCTTACCGCACCGTTTCACCCTTACCACCGCGAGGATGGCGGTTTGTTTTCTGTGGCACTTTCCCGCGAGTTACCTCGGATTGCCGTTAGCAATCACCCTGCTCTGTGAAGTCCGGACTTTCCTCGACTCGGCGCCGATCCTTGCGAACCAACTCGAGCCGCGGCCGCCCGGCCAACTCGTCCGCGACCAACACCGTACCTCCTGCGCATATTCCAAGGCCAGCGTGCGTTTGGCCGCCGCGAGCAATATCGTTTCGATATCGTCTGCCCCGGCAGCATGAGACGACGGGAGGTGCGGATCGATGTCGTCGACCAGGTGGCAAACCCGCGCCGACTCCGGCGACTGGGACGCCATCGCCGTACAGCTCAGCGCCCACGGCGGCGCTTTGCTACCCAGGCTGGTCACGGCCACCGAGGCGGCGCGCCTCCGCAGGCTGTATACCCAGGACGACCTGTTCCGCAAGACCGTCGACATGGAGCGCCACCGCTATGGCGCCGGCGAATACCGCTACTTTCGACGGCCCTACCCGGAGCCTCTCGAGCAGCTCAAGCACGCCTTGTATCCGCGGCTGCTGACCATCGCCCGGGACTGGTGGGCCAAACTGGGCAGGGACAGCCCCTGGCCGGACACCTTGGACGAATGGCTGCAGATGTGCCATGCCGCCGGCCAGACCAAGCCCACCGCGCTGCTGTTGCGATATCGCACCGGGGATTGGAACGCCCTGCACCGCGATCTCTACGGCGACTTGGTGTTTCCGCTTCAGGTGGTGATCAACCTCAGCGACCCCGCCACTGATTACACCGGCGGCGAGTTCCTCCTGGTCGAGCAGCGGTACCGAGCCCAATCACGCGGCACCGCAACGCAATTGCCGCAAGGGTATGGGTACGCATTCACCACTCGGGACCGCCCGGTTCCCTCGGCTCGCGGGTGGTCGGCCGCACCGGTACGACACGGTATCTCGGTGGTGCATTCGGGGGAACGCTACGCGTTGGGTCTGATTTTCCACGACGCCGCCTGAACCGCCGGTTCAGCCGACCGCGGGCGCGGCGCGGCGTGATCAGCCGCGTCAACACAGTTTTGAATTTTTCTTCAGAACCACTTGACTGATGATAGCTTCGTGAGTGAAGATATCGTCAGTTTCTAGTTCTGGAGGATGTCTGGTGACATACGATCTGGCTGCCCACAACAATTTGCACAGCGAGCAGGGCGCTCGCGCAGGCGAGCACCCCGGACGTTCGCGCAACCCGGTGATCAAGGTTCACGACATCGCCTGGCTGGAGTTCGAGAAGCCCGACCTGAACCGCGCCGGGGCGTTCGCTGCGGCGTTCGGCTTCGCCGTCTCCGCACGCACCCCCGACGAGCTGCAGCTGCGTGGGACCGACGCCGGATCGCCGTGCATCCTCATCCGGCGCGGCCAGCGGTCCCGACTGGTCGGCGCGGCATTCACCGCCCAGGACAAGGACGACCTGCTGCGACTGTCCGACGCAACCGGACGGACCCCCCAGCGGCTGCCCCAAACGCTCGGCGGCGTCTCCGTCGACCTGACCGATCCGGGCGGGCTCACGGTCCGCGTGGTGGCAGGCACCCACCCGTTGGAACCGCTGCCGTCACCGCCGCCGCACACCTTCAACACCGGGCACGAAGTGCAGCGCGTCAACGCCACCCAACGGCCGCCCCGGCGCCCGGCCACCGTGCAACGGCTCGGACACCTGGTCCTGCAGACCACCACCTACCTGCAGACACTCAACTGGTACCTCGACACGCTCGGGATGATCGTCAGCGACTTCCTGTACTACCCGGATCAACGCAACCGCGGACCGGTCATGAGCTTCATCCGCTGCGATCGCGGCATGACGCCCACCGACCACCACACGCTGGCGCTCACATTGGGTCCGGCCAACCGCTACGTGCATTCCGCCTATCAAGTCTGCGACCTGGATTCGCTGGCAGCCGGCGGGCAATACCTGGCCGACTGCGGGTATCGCCGGTCATGGGGTATCGGCCGCCACATCCAGGGCAGCCAGCTCTTCGACTACTGGCGCGACCCGGAAGGGCTGCTCGTCGAGCACTTCACCGACGGCGACATGTTCGACTGCACGCTGGAACCCGGCTGGGCGCCGTTCACAGCTTCCGGCCTTGCCCAATGGGGCCCGCGCGCGACCAAAGACTTCCTCGGTGCCGACCTCAAATCCCTACCGCGAGAAGCGCTGTCGATGCTCCGCGGCTTGCGCGCCGACAACGAATTCGATTCCCGCCGGCTGATCGGCCTGATCAAAGCCGCCAACTCATGAGCGTCTCGATCCTGCGCACCACAGACGCCTGGTGGGTGCAAACCTCCGACGGCGCAACCAAAGTCGATACCGCCGCGGTAAGCACCGGCGAGTTGCTGGCCGACCGAGCTGACATCGACGCCGCCGCGACCGGCGGTGAGCGCGTCGGGGTGGACGGCCTGCGGCTGATGTCGCCGGTGACGACGCCCTGCCGGGTGGTGGCGCAGATGACCAACTTCGCCTCACACGTCAAAGACTCCGGCATGGACCCGAATTCGACTCCGCTGACCTTCTTTCGCAAGGCGTCGGGTTCGATCAGCGGGCCGTTCGATGACATCGTCAAGCCGGCACACGTCCAGTTCTTGGACTACGAGGTCGAGATCGGGTTGGTCATCGGCCGGGAGTTGCCCGTCGGCACCACCGTCACAGCCGCCAATTGGACCGACTACGTCGCCGGCCTGGTGGTGGCCAACGACGTGTCGGCACGCGACATTCAGCTCCCCAAAACACAGTTCTACGAAGCCAAGTCGTATCCGACGTTCACCCCGGTGGGCCCCGCGCTGGTGCTGCTGGATGCCGGTGAGCTCGGGCGCTTCGGCGAGTTGCGGCTGCGGCTGCGGGTCAACGGTGAACTGCGCCAAGACATGCGGGTGGCCGGCGACATGATCTATTCGCCGCTGCAGGCCCTGCAGGGGCTGGCGCGGTTTCAGCACCTGCAGCCCGGAGATCTCGTACTGACCGGCACCCCGGTGGGCACCGCGCTGTCCGCTCCCGCGAAACCCGTCCAGCTCGTCAGTTCGCTACTGCCGCCCGCGGTCAAGTGGAAAGCCTTCTTCAAACGCCAACTGGGCAATCCCAAGTACCTGCACGACGGCGACGTCGTCGAGGCCACCGTCGCCACCGACGACGGCGCGATCGACCTCGGCACCCAACGTACGGCGGTGCGCTACCAGTGATCACTGCACCCGAATCCGTGCCGGTCGCCGTCGTCGGCGCCGGGCCTACCGGGGTCACCGCGGCCACCCTGCTGGCCCAGTACGGCATCCCCGTCTTGCTGCTGGACCGGTGGGAAAGCGTCTACCCGCAACCGCGGGCGGTACACCTGGACGACGAGATCAGGCGGATCATCACCTGGCTGGGAATCGGTGACGAGTTCGCCGCGATCTCGCGCCCGGCCCTGGGGCTGCGGCTGGTCGACCCGGATCTGCGGACGCTGGCTCAGTTCCACCGCGATCCGGCGCACAGCGTGCACGGCTTTCCGCAAGCCAACATGTTCGACCAGCCGGAACTGGAAGAACTGCTGCGGGCAAACCTCAAGAAGCACAGCTGTGTTGCGCTTCGCGGCAACGCCGAAGTCACCGAGGTCAGCCAGCGCGAGCCCGGCCTGGTGCGGCTCAACTACACCGATCGGTGCAGCGGCGAGCAGCACGTCGTCGACACCGGCTACGTCCTGGGTTGCGACGGCGCCAACAGCGTCGTGCGCTCCTCGATCGGTGCCGTGCTGCGTCACCGTCGTTTTGCGCAACGATGGCTGGTCGTCGACGTGGCGACCGACGCCGCGATCGACCAGTGGGACGGGGTACATCAGGTCTGCAGTCCGCACCGGGCCGCCACCTACATGCGCATCGGTGAAAACCGGTACCGCTGGGAATTTCAGCTGCGGGCCGACGAGACCGCCGCTGACTTCGCCACCATGGCGAGCCTGTATCCACTGCTTTCCCCGTGGGTCAACGCGGTACCGGCCGACCGGCTGTCGGTGGTGCGGGTCGCCGAGTACACGTTCCGCGCCGCCGTTGCCAACACCTGGCGCCAGGGCAACGTCTTTCTGCTCGGCGACGCCGCTCATCTGACTCCGCCGTTCATCGGTCAGGGCATGGGCGCCGGAATACGCGACGCGGCCAATCTGGCCTGGAAGCTGGCCGGCGTGCTGACCGAGAACCTGACCGCCACGGTTCTCGACACCTACGAACAAGAGCGAAAGCCGCACGCGCAGCACATGATCGGACTGGCATTGGCCATGGGATGGTCCATGACAGCCGGCGGGCGGGCGGGCGACGCCGTACGCCGTGCCCTGGTGCCCCGGCTGCATCTGGTCCCGGGGCTGCGGTCGCTGTTCACCAACAGCCGAACGCCGGCACTACACAGCAACGCCTTGGTACACAAGACGTTTGACGGATGGCGTCACGCGGGAACGTTGTGCCCCAACGCAATCCTGCCGTCGGGCGAGCGGGTGGACACCGTGCTCGGGACAAAGTTTGCCCTCGTCACCACCAAGACACCCGATTCCCAACTGCGTGAGCGGCTTTGCGCGCTGGGGGCCGTGGTCATCGACGCACCGCCAGGCAGCGAACTTGCCCGCTGGTTACACCGCGGTGGGGTGACGGCGGCGGTCATCCGGCCCGACCGCACCGTGCTGCGCGCCGGTCGGCGGCTGTCCGCTTTGGTTGACGCGGTACCCCGATTTGCGTTGTCCGGCAACAGCAATAGCGCTGATTCTGAGAGGAGATGACGATGCGCAACGATCCCCGTGGTGTCGTGCTGGCGTGCTGCGGCGCGCTGGTGGTGGTCATGTCGGCGGTCGCCGGCGTCAACGTGGCGCTGCCCGACATCGCATTGGACCAAGGGGCCAGCGCGACCGATCTGACCTGGATCGCCGACGCCTACACAGTGGCGCTCGCGGCGCTGGTGCTGCCGGCGGGAGCCATCGGTGACGACTTCGGCCGCCGCCGCACCCTGATCGGCGGCACCCTGCTGTTCGGGCTGGCCAACGTGCTGGCGGCCGCCGCCGGCTCACCGCACACGATCATCATCGCCCGGGTGATCATGGGTATCGGCGCGGCACTGATCATGCCGAGCACGCTGTCGACGATCACTGCCGTCGTGCATACCGACCATAAGGGCCGCGCGGTCGGCATCTGGGCCGGATTCGCCAGTGCGGGATCGATTATGGGGCTGCTGATCAGTGGCCTGCTGCTCGAACACTACTCATGGCGCTCCACCTTCATCGGCACCGCCGCGATGGCCGCGGCATCGCTGCTCGTCACGGTGGCACTGGTGCCCAACACCAAGAGCGCGGAGGAACCCGCGCCCGACTTCCCCGGGGCCGGTCTGAGTGCCATCGGGATCGGCGCGCTGGTGTACGGCATCATCGAAGGCGCCGACCATGGCTGGACCCATTCCACAGTGGTTGTGGCTTTCGTCGCGGCGGTGTCGGCGATGACCCTGTTCGTCGTCCACGAGTTGCGCGTTGCGCGCCCGATGCGGGATCCGCGGCTGTTCGCCGACGGCGGCGTCAGTTCCGGAACGGCGGCGCTGATCATCCAATTCCTGGGCACCTTCGGCTTCTTCTATGTCGGGCTGCAGTACATCCAGCTGATGCTCGGCTATGGGCCGCTCAAGTCCTCGCTGGCGATGCTGCCGATGGCCGCAGTCGTCCTTCCGGTTTCCGCGATAGCCCCGAAACTCGGTGAGCGCGTTGGCAATCGGCTGGTAATCGCCGCGGGGCTGGCCTGCATGGTTGCCGGCTTCGCCGTGCTGGCCCGCCTCGGCACCGCCTCCACCTACACCGATCTGCTGATCGGCATGCTGGTCTTCAGCGGCGGCCTGGCCTTGTCGGCCACCCCGGCGACCAACACCATCGTGGACTCGCTGCCGCCGGACAAACAAGGCGTCGCCTCGGCGATGAACGACGTCACTCGCGAACTGGGCGCCGCCCTGGGCATCGCGCTGCTCGGCTCCCTGTTCAGCGCCGGTTACCGTAATCACCTCAGGCTGCCGGCGGCGGTGCCGCAGCAAGCGGCCGGCACCATCCGCGAATCACCCGCGGCCGGCATGCACGTCGCCGCCGACCCGCAACTGGGCGCGCTGGGCCCCAACGTCAACGACGCCGTCCGCGATGCCTTCGTCACCGGCCTGTCGCACGCCTTCACCGCAGGCGCCGTCATCACCGGTCTGACGCTGGTTCTCCTGCTGGTGTTCCCGCTGCCGCGACGCGGACGGCACCGCAAGGCGCGGCGTCTGCCTGCGCCGCCGAGCCCGTCGTGGTGGCTGCCGCTGGTGCGCGGCCAGCTGCAGAGAATTCCCCTGCCCACCAAATCGCCAACGCCGCAACGAATCAGCGAGCTCTGAGCTGATCTGATCGGAGGTCCGAAATGTCCTTTGTGAACGCGGCACCGGAAACAATCTCGGCAGCGGCGGCGGACCTCGCCAGTATCAGCACGACGATCGGTGCGGCCAACGCAACGGTTGCGGTCTACACCACTCGGTTGGCGGCGGCAGGGGCTGATGAGGTGTCGGCGGCACTCGCAACGTTATTCGGGTCGCACGGCCGGTTATAT
This sequence comes from Mycobacterium persicum, assembly GCF_002086675.1. Taxonomy (GTDB): domain Bacteria; phylum Actinomycetota; class Actinomycetes; order Mycobacteriales; family Mycobacteriaceae; genus Mycobacterium; species Mycobacterium persicum. Next base: position 31,926 of record NZ_MVIF01000024.1, on the reverse strand, counting down.
CAGGCGGTCAGCCTGCGCGCGGCGGAGTTTCATGAGCAGTTCACGCAGGCGTTGGCCGCGGCATCAATTTCATATTCCACCGCTGAAACGACCAGCACGGCATTGATGCACGACGCGCTCAGCGTGCTGAACGCACCCTCTCAGGCGCTCCTGGGGCGTCCGCTCATCGGCAACGGCACCAATGGCGGCCCAGGGCAAAAAGCGGTGCTTGAGGCAATCCCGTTTCGCCGCCGTAGCCGGCACGGGCGTTTTGCCGAAAGAGCAACGCAGCAAACCCTCTACGAGAGGAACCAGAATGACAACTCAAGCCGATTTCGCGTACACCGAACCGCCGCAGCGGGTGATCAGCAAACTAGACGACGGGCCGGCGCATGCCGTGCGGTCCGCCGAGGAGATCGTGGCCGGGTTACCCGACACGTCCGCCCGGACGCACCACGACGGTGACCTCGAGCACCTCGGTGCCGTAACGGCCGTGCACCGGTTCGTCGACGCACCGGGCGACAGCGAAACCGTCAGGTGGCACTTCGTGGAATCCGGCGCCGCGTCGGACCCGACGGTGGTGTTCCTGCATGGGCTGCCCGACTCCTGGTGGCAGTGGCACTATGCGCTGGAAGGGCTCGGCCGCCGCTATCACTGCCTGGCCGTCGACCTCAAGGGTTACGGCCAATCCGACAAACGCAGCGGTGATTACCGGCAGGCCGGCGTCGCGGCGCAGCTCGGCGCCCTCCTCGACGAACTCGGTGTCGGCGAATTCATCCTGATCACCCATGACCGCGGCAGTCCGGTCGGTGATCATCTGGTCGCGGCAATGGGTGCGCGGGTGCGGGGATACGGTCGTGGCCAGCAACATCTTTGGCATCTGCACCCGCGACTGCATCCCCAGGAAAAGCTGATGCAGTCGGCGGAGGCGCCGGCGATGCTGCGCGAGGCCCGGCGGTTCGTGACGACCGTCTATACCTGGCTCGCCGAGCGGCCCGTGGCCCGAGAAGACCTGATTCGCACCATCGAGGAGTTCAGCCACCCGGGGATCGCCACCGCGGTCCCCCGCTACTTCCACTCGTCGTCGTTTCGGCAGGAGTGGGTGGATCGGCGGAGCCGGCTCATCCGGGCCTGGACGGCTCCGGTGCTGCTGCTGCAGGGCGCTCATGATCCGCTGCAGCCACGCGAGTTCTACCGGGAGCCAGAGCTTTTGGCGATGCTGCCGCCGGGCAGCGGCGTGCACCTGTTCGACACCGGTCACTTCTGGCCATTCGAGGCGCCCCAGGCGACGGTTGACGTGCTCACCGATTTCTGCGACCGCGTGGCCCGGAAATCGTCGCCGGTAAGCAGCGGCACGCCGGCATAGTGCCGGGCCGCTTCCGGATGCGACCGCCTGCCGCTCAGACCACCGCGCTCACGCCATCGTCCAGAAAGGGCAACGGCCGCAGGCAAAGTCGATGCGCCTCCTCGGCGGGCATGCCGAACAGCCGCAGTAGGTTCTCGGCGACTTCGTCGGTGGCTTGGGCGGCGTCGCGTTCGGGCTGATCGCACAACAGTTGACCGAGTCCCAACAGCGCGCCGGCGGCAACCGCCATCGCCAGTTCCGGGTCTTCCACGTCGAACCGGCCGGCAGCTGCGGCCGCGGCGATATCCCTCTTGCTACGCGGCGCCAGGCCACGGTCCGAGGTAATCAATTCCAGCCCGTGGGAGAGCACGACACCGCTCTCCTCCGGGCGCCGGCGAAACATTCGGCCGGTCAGCCGGAAGCTGCGCGCGAAGGTCTCCGCGGGATCCTCGGACGCGTCCGCGATGGCGTCCAACAGTGCCCCGTGAGCGTCGAGCACCTCGTTGACCGCCGCCTGAAACAGTTCTTCCTTGCTGTCGAAGTGGTTGTAGAACGACCCGACGCCGACGTCGGCTGCGTGGCTGATGTCCTGCACCGGGACGTTGACCTTGCCGGCGGCGATGAATCGTTGTGCGGCTTTGATCAGGGCGGCTCGGGTGCGCTGCTTTCGACGTTCCTGACGGTTGGCCCGCCTGTCGGAATCATCCACGCAGCTTCTCCTCGTCCCAGGCCGATCTGGCTTTTGCCTCAATACCTCACTATTGACGATACACTCAGAAATCCTTGTGGGGGCGGATGCGTTGCGGCCGCGCCCCGCGCTGCTCATGCGGGGCCGGTAATAGCCCCGAATCAGCTCGGCGAGCCGAAGCAGACCACGTTGCGCGCCCCTCGCCCGGCGGCCATGTCGGTAAACGCCGCCTCGACGTCGTCGATGCCGATGCGTCGGGTCACCAGCGCCTCGATGTCGAGCCGGCCGCGCAAGGCTAGCTCGGCGAGCACCGGGATATCACGGGCCGGGTCGCTGGCGCCGTAGACGCTTCCCTGGATCTTCTTGCCGTCGGCCATCAGCATCAGTGCGGGCAACGTCACCGACTCGGTGAACCCGGCGGCGCCCACCAGCGTGACCGATCCGCCGCGGCGGGTGGCGTCGAAGGCGGCACGGATGGTCGCCGGCTTGCCGACCACCTCGATCCCGTGGTCGACGCCGGCGCCGCCGGTAAGGTCGCGGACTGCGCCGACGAGGTCGGCCGCACCGACGTCGACCGTGTCGATCGCGCCGTTGGCGGTTGCGGCCGGAAGTTGGGCAGCGTTGCGGTCGGCAGCGATGATCCGCGCCGCCCCGGCCAGCCGGGCTCCCTGGATCGCGGCCAGCCCCACCCCGCCGCACCCGATGACCAGCACACTTTCCCCGGGGCGGACCGCCGCGGTGCGCAGCACCGCGCCCACTCCAGTGGTGACCCCGCAACCGAGCAGCGCGGCGTGGTCCAGGGGCAGTGACCGGTCGACCGGCACGACAGCGGCGGCCGGCAGCAGGGTCTCTTCGGCCAGCGTCCCGGCGCCCATCTCCGGCCACACCGGGCCGGTCGGACTGTCGGCATACGGGCCGCCGAAGGCGTGCTTGAGGCCGTGTGGGCAGAGTTGGGTTTCGCCGCGCAGACAGTGCGGGCAGCGCCGGCAGGGCACGTTCCACGTCAGCACGACATGGTCGCCTGGGCTGACGGTGGTGACGGCGCCGCCCACCTCGGTGACGATCCCGGCGCCCTCATGACCCAGCGTGCAGGGCAGCAGCGCCGGCATGGAGCCGTCGCACACCGACAGGTCGGTGTGGCACACACCGCTGGCCTGAAGTCGCACCCGCACTTCGTGGTCGCCGAGGCGCCGCAGCGCGAGCTCCTCCACCGCCGTCGGTCGCCCGGCCTCGCGCAGCACCACCGCCCTCATGGGTCGGCACCTGTGATCCGTGTCATAGCGACTTACGATGGCGAGATAACCGCACCGGGTCAAGGTTGCCTCGGGCGTCGGGTGAGGAGAAGGGCCCCAAGATGAGCAAGACGGGATCAACGGTGATCACGCACGACAGCCACATTGCCGGCGAGGGACCGGTCTTGACGATCGGCGGGGAACCGCAGCCGGGTGCCGCGGGGACTTACCCGGTACACAATCCGGCCCGGCCGGCCGAGATCGTCGGCCATGCGCCGGCGGCAGACCGGGCCCAGCTCGACGCCGCGGTGTCGGCGGCACGGCGGGCAGCGCCGGCGTGGCGAGCGCTCAGCGTCGCCGAGCGGGCCGCCGCGCTCACCTCCGCGGCGGCCACTGCCGCCGAACAGCTGGTCGCGTCGGACGGCGCGCGGCTCTATACCCGTGAACACGGAAAAGTCCTCAGTGAGGCCAACTTTGAGATCAGCACCGGCCCGGGCCTGGCGGCGCTGATCGGCTCGATGGCCGAGGCGGCGCTGGCGTCGGAGCAGCTCGACCCGCGGTCGGCCTACCCGCGCCTGCAGCGGGAGCCGTTCGGCGTGGCCGCGCTGGTGCTGCCGTTTAACTGGCCGCTGGCGCTGACGATGACGAAGCTGACGTCGGCCCTGACGGCGGGTAACACCGCCGTCGTCAAGGTCCCGCCGACATGTCCACTGGCCGCCCTGCAGCTCGCCGGGGCGCTGGCCGCCGCACTACCACCGGGCGTGGTCAACGTGCTCGCCGGCCCGGGCAGTGACCTTGCCCAGGCGTTGGTCACTCACCCCGGCATCGACGTGATCTCACTGACCGGCGGCGTGGGCACCGGCCGCGCGGTCATGGCCGCGGCGGCGGCGCGGCTGACTCCGGTGTTGCTGGAGCTGGGCGGCAACGACGCGGCGATCATCGCCCCCGACCTCGCGGTCAGCGACGAGCTGGTGGAGCGGCTGGTGACGGCGACCTACACCACCGGCGGCCAGGTCTGTATGGCGATCAAGCGGCTCTACGCTCCGGTGCAACGGGCGGGCGAGCTGGCCGAGGCGGTGCTGGCCCGCTGTGAGCGGGAGGTGGTGGGCGATGGCCTCGCCGAGGAGACGACGCTGGGCCCGCTGCACACCGCGGCGGGGCGCAACCGGGTGACCGCGCTGGTCGGCGACGCCGAGGCGCGCGGCGCGTCGGTGCGAACCGCGGGGCGGATCCGCGAGGCCGACGCCGACGCGGCGGGATACTTCGTACTGCCGACCGTCGTCACCGATCTGGCGCCCGATTCGGCGCTGGCCACCGAGGAGCAGTTCGGCCCGGTGTTGCCGATCTTCGGTTACGACGACCTCGACGACGCCGTAACCGCGGCCAACGCAACCGAATTCGGTCTGACCGCGTCGGTGTGGACGGGTGACGATGCGCTCGCGGATCGGGTGGCGTCGCAGCTGGTGGCGGGCACGGTCAGCGTCAACTGTCACGGCTTGGCCGCCCAGGATCCGCGGCTGCCGTTCGGCGGCTGCGGCCAGTCGGGCATTGGCCGCGAACTCGGCATCGAGGGGATCCGGGCGTTCACTCAGGCCCGGGCATTCGTCCGGCACCCGGCGCCACGCTAACCCGAAGCGCTTGGGACCTTGGGGATTTGGGGCCTACCGACCACCGGCCTGTCAGCCAGTTCGCGGCGGGACGTAGCACGTGTGCTACATTCGGTGGGGTGGCCACCGAGATCACCCAGCGCGAGCTTCGCAACAACAGCGGAGAGATCATGCGCAAGCTGGACCAGGGCGAATCCTTCGTCGTGACCCGCAATGGGGTTCCCGTCGGCGAGCTTTCGCCACTGCGTCGCCATCGATTCGTCAGCGCCGGGGCGGCGGTAGCAGCGTTCAAGGGCGCTCCGCGCATGGAGTTCGAACGCCTCCGAGCGGACCTGGACGGGATTGTTTCCCAGGAGATTACGCCTCGTGGCTAAGCCTGCTCGTGCCGCCCAAGGCCTCATCGACACGTCGGTGGTGATCGACCTGGATCACATCGACGTCGGGCAGCTGCCACGCGAACTCGCCGTGAGCGCCCTCACCATGGCAGAGCTCGCAGCCGGCCCGCACGCGACGGACGATGCGGCAGAGCGGGCGCGACGTCAAGACCGCCTCCAACGCGCCGAGGCCACCTTCGACCCGCTGCCGTTCGACCGCGAGGCCGCGAGGGCTTACGGACGCATCTATGCGGCCATCGTCGCGACCGGCCGCAGGGCTCGGGGCCCGCGGGCCGTCGATCTGCTGATCGCAGCCACCGCCCTCGCGGCCGACCTGCCCCTCTATACCCGCAATGTCGACGACTTCCGAGGCATCGATCACCTCCTGACCGTCGTCAGCGTTTGACATCCGCCGAGGCCCGGGAGCATCGCGTCGGGCCGCCGACCGCCAGTACCGGGCCGCGGCTCGACGGCAGGATCCGGCTGTCACCGGTTCGCCTGCACACCAAGCTGTTTGCGGTCACTCAGGGCTACGCGCGTACAGTAATTCGATGGCTGTCGCCCCGTCCAATGAGCGGATGATCGCCGGGGTCGCCGCCGCGGCCGTCTCGCTCGGGGTGGCCCAGCTGGTAGGCATCCCGTTCGGTGCACGAGCCGATGCGCGTACCGCGATCGGCTCGGCCGTCGTCGACCTGACACCGGTGCCGGTCAAAGAGTGGGCGATTGCGACCCTGGGCGCTCAGGACAAACTCTTCCTGGCCGTCGCCGTGCTCGTGGTGATCGCCACGATCGCCGCAATCGCCGGGACCCTCGAGACGCAGCGCCGACCGCTCGGTAGCGCGGTGATCGCCACGGCGGGGGTCCTCGGCTGCGTCGCGGTGCTGTCCCGGCAAGGGGCGACGGCACTGGACACGATCCCCACCGTCGCCGGCACCGCCTGCGGCGTGGCGACCCTGCGCTTGGTTACCCGCCGGTTCGGGCCCGGCCCGAAGGAACCGGACCGGCCCGATAACGGCCGGCGCAGGTTGGTGGTGTTCGGATTGCTCGGATTCGGAGTGGCCAGTGGCGTGCTGGGTGCGGTCATCACGCGGTTGGTGCACTCGGTGGCCGGCGACCGCAACAGCTTTGCGCTCCCCCGACCGCGAACACCGGCGCCGCCGATACCTGCCGATGTGCAACCGAACGGCGTTGCGCTACCAAGCTTTGTCACCGCCAGCGCCGACTTCTACCGGGTGGACACAGCGCTCAGCGTTCCCCAACTCAGCCACGGCGACTGGCGGCTGCGCATCCACGGCATGGTGGACCGCGAAACCACCTACAGCTTCGCCGACCTCGCCCGCTTCGACGTCGTCGAAACGGTGACGACACTGACCTGTGTTTCGAATCCTGTTGGCGGCAAACTAATTTCGACTGGCGTCTGGACCGGATACCGGTTGGCCGATCTGCTGGCCGCGGCCGGTGTGCACCCCGACGCCGACATGGTTCTCTCGACCTCGATCGACGGGTTCACCGCCGGCACGCCGGTGGCGGCGCTCACCGATGGTCGCGACGCCCTGCTGGCGGTCGGCGTCAACGGTCAGCCGCTGCCGATCGAGCATGGCTACCCGGCGCGGCTGGTGGTGCCCGGCCTCTACGGATACGTGTCGGCCACCAAGTGGGTCGTCGACTTGGAGCTGACCCGCTTCGACAGAGCCAAGGCGTACTGGACGCGGCACGGCTGGGCGGCACAGGCGCCGATCAAGACCGAGTCTCGGATCGATGTGCCGAAAAATGGTCAGCGGGTGCCGGCGGGACCGGTGGTGTTCGGCGGTGTCGCGTGGGCCCAGATTCGTGGCGTGCGGGCCGTGGAAGTCCGCATCGACGACGGCGCATGGCAGCCCGCGCAACAAGGCGCGAGCTATTCCAACGCGACGTGGCGGTTGTGGAGCTTTCCCTGGCAGGCGAAAAGCCCTGGGAAACACACCATCACCGTGCGCGCCATCGACAACACCGGAGCTGTCCAAACCGCGGATCAGATTGATCCCGTCCCGGACGGCGCCACCGGCTGGCACACGGTGGCCTTCACCGTGGTCTAGCCGACAGTTTCCGCCAACTGAACACCGCGATGACGACGCCGATCAGCGCGGTGATCGGGCCGATGATGGACCAGGTCGTGGTGTTGCTCATTGGGCTACCCCCAAGCACACCGAATCCCTGCAGCGCCCAGATCAGACCGAACAGCGCGACCAGCAACCCGATCGCGAACGTGACGACGAAAGTCCTTCTCATCCTGGGATGCTACGACCCGCAGTGAGTTCGGGCATCAGCGATTTCGACGTGGAGGGACGACAGCCTCTGCGCGTCAATCGGGGTGATCGTCGTCGCGGTCGCTGAGGAATCGTTCGGGGTGGTGGTACGGGTTGGTGCGGGGCTGTCCGCGATCGAGGTGCGCCGGCGGTATCCATTCGGTGTCGCCTCGGGTGTTCTTGCGGGTGCGCCAGCCTTCTTCGGCGAGTCGGTTGTCGACTCCGCAGGCCAAGGTCAGCTCGTCGATGTCGGTGCGGCGGGTGGCCTTCAACCTTGCACGTGGTGGACTTGGCTGTGGTAAGCGGGGGCATCACATCCCGGTTTCGTGCAGCCTCGATCCCTGGCGTAGAGGACGATTCTCTGTGCGGGGGAAGCTAGGCGCTTGGTGTGATACAGCGCAAGCGCCTTGCCGCGATCAAAAATGGCCAAATAGTGGTGGGCGTGGCCTGCCCAGCGGATCACATCCGACATGGGCACCAAGCTGCCCCCGCCCGTCAGGCCCTTCCCGGAGGCGGCCTCGAGGTCGTTGAGGGTGGTGGTCACCACGATCGACACGGGTAAACCGTTGTGCTGACCCAACTCCCCCGACGCCAACAGCCCCCGCAATCCGGCAAGGAAGCCGTCATGGTTCCGCTGAGCCTGACTGCGGGTGTCGCGGCGCACCGCATCCTCATCGGGTGTCTCGTCCACGACGGCGGTTTGCTCGTCGGGGTTGCACGCCCCGGGGGCGGCCAGCTTGGCCAACACGGCCTCAACGGCGGCCCGCAACTCCGCGGTCAGCATGCCGCTGATCCGCGACATCCCGTCGAATTCCTGTTTCCCCAGCATGATCGCGCGCTTGCGGGCCCGCTGCTGCTCGCGCAATTCCCCGTCGGGGTTGAGCCAGTCCATGATTCGCTGGGCGTATTTGACCAACTCGTCGGGGCGATAGCTGCTGGCTCTGGGGGCCAGATCGGCGTCGGCGGCCTCCCGGGCGGCCAGGGGTCCACCTCGGCGGGCAGGTGGGCGAAGAAGCTGCGGATCACCCGGATGTGCTCTGCGCCGATCAGGCCGTCTCGTTGGGCGGCCGGCCGCGGTGGCGGACAACTGCGGCGCCAACCGCTCACCGGCCAGCGCCCGCCGCGGCCCGAGGTCAGCCGCTTCGTCGATGCGCCGCCCGGCCTCGACCTTGGTGATGCGCAACCTGTCGGCCAGCGCCGAACGCAGCGTGCCGCCCAGCTCTTCCTCGCCGGCCTGCGCGCCGAGCTGATTGATCAGCGCAAGCTGCGGGGTTCGCAGCCGCCGCGCCGCGCACTCCAAACGCTCCAGCGCACGCAATCGCTCGGGGGTGGTGAGCACCTCAAAAGACAACTCACACAACCGGTCCAGCTCCGCATCGAGCGCGTCGAAGACCTCGACGACGTCGTCACGACTGCTCGAACCCATGCCTGAAATCTTACGAACACCCACCGACAAGAATCGCCGCCATGTGACCACTGAAACCACAGTGACACAAGGGATTACAGAGATCCGAGGGCCCAGATCCGTCGGATCCACCTAGTGGCACCGCGACCGAAACAACGCAACCGGCATATGGTTTCGGCGACCATGGTCCGCCCGCGACGGCCGACGCAGACTGGCCGGCTACAAATTCATCCCGGAGAACATAACCCGGCCAGGATCATATTTCTGCCGTACCGCACTCAGCCGGGCCAAATTCGGGCCGAAGTACCGTGACGGCGGCTGGCCTGCCTCAAGATAGTTCACATAGCCGCCGACCGAATACCGTTGCACCGCTTGGTGTGCGGTGTTGAGCCAACTGGTCGCCGCCGCCGGGGAACCGGCGTTTTCGACGTACCACTGCACCAGCGCGCCGTGCCGCCGCCACGGAAAGGCGGTGGCCCCCGGCGCCACACTGGCAAGGGAGCCGTCGAGGGCATGCATGATCGCCAACATGCGGCCCGCGTCGCGGGGAAAGGCGTCGACCGCCGCGGCGATCCCGGCAGCGACGGCCGGGTTGACGGTGGGAAAGACATCGGATCCGCCGACATACCCAAGCGGTGACGGGTTCAGGTTGTTGACGGCCAGATATCGCACCAGGTCCAGGTAATTGAAGGTGTGGTTCTCGGTACCGGTCGGTTGCGCGCCGGCGGCTGCCGTGATGGCGTTCGCCACGGCGCCACCGGACCCGGCCGGACAGGTCGCGAGGATACGGCAATGCGTACCAAGCGCATCGGTGGTGCTGTCGGCCAGCGCCCAGCTGTTCCGGTCGGCGGTACGCAGCCAGTTCTGCCAACCGACCAGGACCTGCGCGAACGACTGCGGTGGGAAATTGAGGTTCACCACGTCGACGTCTTTGGTGGCGAAAGTGGCAAAGGTCAGCGAAGTCGTCACCCCGAAGTTGCCGCCACCGCCGCCGCGCAGCGCCCAGAACAGGTCGGGATTGCTGGTCGCTGACGCGGTGACCGTCTGGCCGCTGGGTAGCACCACCGACGCCGATGTCAATTGGTCACACAGCAGACCCGCGTGCCGGGAATTGGCGCCCAGACCGCCGCCCAGGGCGTGTCCCGCGGCCCCGACTGTCGGGCAGGTACCCGTCGGGATGCCGCGGCCGACTTCGGCCAGCGCCTCGTGTATGGCGTACAAACCCGTCGCGGGCGCCACCGTGACCTGCCCGGTGGCGGCGTCGTAGTTGACTCCCCCGGGCAGCTGGCGTAGGTCGAGCACCATCACACCGTCGGCCGTGGACGCCCCGGTATAGGAGTGTCCGCCACCGCGCGCAGCAACCTTGAGATTGTGTGCGGCGGCGAAGGCCATCGCCTTCTGCACGTCGGCCGCCGATGCCGGGGTGACGATCACCGCCGGTGTCGAGCCGTTGTAGTTCGTGTTGAAAACCTGTTTGGCCGCCGCGAATTGGGGGTCGTCCGGGCGTACCACCCGGCCACCGACGGCCGCCGCCAGACCGTCCAAACCGGAGGCAGCGGGCTCCGCGGTAGCCCGGACCGGGCCTAGAACCGCGCCGGCGGCCAATGCCCCGGCGGCACCCCGCAGAAACATCTGACGCGAGAATTCACGAGCCAACGTCGGGCTCCGCCGATTGCGTCATGTCCGGCATTGTCGAGCATCGGGAACCCCGGTAGCGCATGACGTGTCGGGCCATGACCGGAACGTGCCCGAACCGTTACCCCCGCACGGACTCGCCCAATTCCACGACCACATCGACGACCGAGCACTCACGGATATGAACAACATGCTTTTCAAGATTCTGGCCACCCCCGATGGGTAGCCGGTGACGTCATGCCGCAGGCAATCGAGCCGGGCCACCGACTGGGCGCATGGCCTGCGCACCGATGTCGCGACACAGTTCGTCCCGAACCCGGTCCGACGACGGCCCGCAATACTCCGTTATGAGCTACTTATACTCATGCTATGAGTAAACGCCTGCAGGTCCTCCTCGACGCCGACGAATGGGAAGAACTGCAAAAGGTCGCGCGCCGGGATCGGACGACCGTCTCCGAGTGGGTTCGTCGCACCCTGCGGGAAGCGCGGGAGCGGGAACCGGGCGGCGATCTCGAGGCTAAGTTGCGCGCGGTCCGCACCGCCGTGCTTCACGAGTTTCCGGCACCCGACATCGAGCAGATGCTCGAAGAGACCGAACGCGGTTACCGGAAGCCGCCCGACGCAACACAGTGATCTTCGTCGACGCCAACATCCCGATGTACCTGGTGGGTGCCGCACACCCGCACAAGCTCGATGCGCAGCGCCTGCTGGAAGCCGCGCTCTCGGCCGGCGAACGGCTGGTCACCGACGCCGAGGTATTGCAGGAGATCTGCCACCGCTACGTCGCGATCAACCGGCGCGAGGCGATCCAGCCGGCCTTCGACGCGATCCTCGCCGTGGTCGACGAGGTGTTGCCGATCGGCCGCGCCGACGTCGAGCACGCGAAGGACACCCTGTTGCGCTATCCAGCCCTGTCGGCCAGGGATGCATTGCACGTGGCCGTCATGGTCCGGCACCACATCGCAACGCTCATGAGCTTCGGCCGCGGCTTCGACGCCTACCCGGGGATCACGCGACTGACCTAACCAGCCAACCTTATATTCATTGCATAGATAGCGCTAAAAGGCATTGACACCGCCGGAAAACCGACGATAGTCATCAAGTATGGCGCTGCTGCCAGACCCCGATCCCCGGCAGCGACAGCACGTCGTGATCTCGGTCGACGACCATGTCATCGAGCCGCCCGATATGTTCGCGGGGCGGCTGCCCGCCGCGCTGGCCGACCGCGCCCCGACGGTCGTCGAGACCGACGACGGGCGCCAGGTGTGGCGCTACGAGGGCCGGGAATACCCGAACATCGGGCTCAACGCGGTGATCGGCCGGCCGCGCGACGAATGGAGCATGGAAGCCGCCCGGTTCGACGAAATGCGCCGCGGCTGTTGGGATATCGACGCCCGCATCGCCGACATGGACCTCGCCGGCATCTGGGCGTCGCTGAACTTTCCGTCGCTGATCGCCGGGTTCGCGGGCACCGTGTTCTGGAAGAGCGACGACCTGGAGCTGGGGCTGGCCGTGCTGCGCGCCTGGAACGACTGGCACCTCGAGGCGTGGGCCGGCGCCTACCCGCAGCGGATCATCCCGCTGCAGCTGCCCTGGCTCGCCGACCCGCAGCTGGCCCCGGAGGAGATCCGCCGCAATGCCGCCCGCGGGTTCAAGGCGGTCAGCTTTCCCGAGTTGCCCGCGCAATGCGGCCTGCCCAGCTTGCATACCGGGGTCTGGGATCCATTCTTCGCCGCGTGCGAGGAGACCGACACGGTGTTGTGCCTGCACACCGGGTCGGCGCAGTGGGCGCCGATCCCCGCCTTCGACACCCCGTTCGAGACCATCACCACACTGTTCCCGGTCAACGGCCTGGTCGCCTGTGCGGACATGCTGTGGTCGGGCATTCCGGTGCGCTTCCCGCGGCTGAACATCACGCTGGCCGAGGGCGGCCTGGGCTGGGCGGCCATGCTCGGCGACCGCGCCGATTACGTTCTGGCGCACTCTGCTTCGGGCCACGAGGGCGGCTCGTGGAAAAGCGACCTGCTGCCCAGCGAGGTGCTGCGCCGCACCTTCTGGTTCTGCTCGATCGATGATCCGCACGCGTTCGGCGCGCTGGACGCGATCGGGGCCGACCGCATCCTCGTCGAAAGCGACTATCCGCACGCCGATTCGACCTGGCCCGACACCCAACAGGTCGTGGCGCGCAACGTCGCCGGCCTGTCGGCGGAGGACGCGGCCAAGATCACCCACCGCAACGCCGCACAGCTGTTCCGCCACCCGCTGCCCGACGACGGGTGGCTGATGGCCACCGGTTAGGAGGGGCCGATGCTCGACTTGTTGATCCGTGACGCCGAGATCGTCGACGGCACCGGCGCGCCCGCCCGCCACGGCGACGTCGGCGTCCGTGACGGGCGGATCGTCACCGTAGGAGAAAGCGATGATTCAGCGGCGAAAACGATTGACGCCCAAGGCCAGACGCTGGCGCCGGGATTCGTCGACCTGCACACCCACTACGACGCCCAGCTGTTCTGGGACCCGACCGCGAGCCCATCGGTGCAGCACGGGGTGACCACGGTCTTCGGCGGTAACTGCGGCTTCACGCTGGCGCCCGCCGCAGCCGACCAGCACGACTACCTCACCCGCATGCTGGCGCGGGTCGAGGGGATGCCGCTGGACGCGCTGCGCGCCGGCCTGGACTGGGGCTGGGCATCGTTCGGCGACTGGCTCGACCGCCTCCAGGGCCGCATCGCCGTCAATGCCGGCTTCCTGGTTGGTCATTCGGCGCTGCGGCTGGCGGCGATGGGTAACGACGCGGTCGGCGGCCAGGCCACCCTGGCACAGATCGACACTATGGTCGCGGTGCTGCACGACGCGCTGAACGCCGGCGCGCTCGGGCTGTCCACCTCGCAGTCACCCACCCACAACGATGGTTCCGGCCAGCCAGTGCCGTCGCGCAGCGCCTCCGGAGACGAACTGGTGGCGCTGGCCTCCGGCGTGCGCGACCACCCGGGCACGACGCTGGAGGCCATCATTCCCGGGTGCCTGTCCGGCTTCACCGATGACGACATCGCGCTGCTCACCGACATGTCCGTGGCCGCCGACCGGCCGCTGAACTGGAACCTGCTGGGTGTCTCGGCGGCCAACCCGGCGGGGCACGAAAAGCAGTTGCGCGCCTACGATGTCGCCGCCGAACGCGGCGGCCGGGTGGTGGCACTCACGTTGCCGCACGGCATGAAGATCCGGCTTTCGTTCCTGTCCGGTTTCGTGCTCGACGGGCTGCCCGGGTGGCGCGACATCATGCACCTGCCGGTGCCGCAGCGCCTGGCCGCGCTCGCCGACCCCGCGGTGCGTCGCCGGCTCGCCGAGGGCGCCGCCTCCAAGGAGGCGGGCATGCTGCGCGGCCTGGCGCAATGGGACCGGCTGGTCATCGTCGAGACGTTCGCGCCGGAGAACGCCGACGCCACGGGGCGCAGCGTCGGCGAGGTCGCGGCCGCCCGCGGCGGCGAGCCGTTCGACACGCTATTGGACATCGTGATCGCCGACGAGCTGCGCACCGGGCTGTCCCCGCCGCTGACCGGCGATGACGCCGCCGACTGGAAAATGCGCGCCGAGGTGTGGCGGCACCCGGGTGCGGTGATCGGCGGCTCGGACGCCGGCGCCCACCTGGACATGATGTGCGGCGCGATCTACACGACGTCGCTGCTGGGCAAGGGCGTGCGGGAGCACCGGGTGGTGACGCTGGAGGAAGCCGTGCGGTTGATCACCGACGTGCCGGCCCGGTTCTACGGGCTGACGCAGCGTGGCCGGATCGCGCCCGGCTGGCACGCCGACCTCGTGCTCTTCGACCCGGCGACCGTCGGCCACGGCCCCGAACGCACCCGCTACGACCTGCCGGCGGGCGCGCCCCGGTTGGTCGCCGACGCCCGCGGGATCAGCTCGGTGCTGGTCGGTGGGGTCGAGGTGTGCCGCGACGGCGTCGCCACCGGGGCGCTGCCCGGCACCGTGCTGCGGTCCGGGCGGGATACCGAGACGGTGTCGGCTCATGGCTGACCCGGCCCTCGACGAATTCGATCCGGCCGAGCTGCAGGGCGGGCTGCTCATGCAGGTCGAAAACGTGCACGAGCGGCTGCGCGAGGCACGCGCGCGACACCGGGTGATGCTCGGAAACCCCTTCACCGAGGTCAGGGCCGGGCAGATCGGCGATTTCGGGGTGACGGTGCTCGGCTACGACGAGTGCCAGACGGTGCTCACCCATCCGGATGCCTACTCCTCGTCGATCTACGAGCACATCATGGGCCCGGTCATGGGCCGCACCCTGCTGGAACTCGAGGGAGCCGAGCATCGGGCCAGCCGGGCGCTGGTGTCGCCGTCGTTCCGGTCCGCGCTGCTGGAACGATGGCGCACCGAGCTGGTGGAGGTGGTGGTCCATGAGCTGATCGACCGGTTCGCGCCACGCGGGCGCGCCGAGCTCGCCCGCGAGTTCGCCTTCGCGTTTCCGGTGCAGGTGATCGCGCGGATCATGGGCCTGCCGCGACAGGACTACCCGCAATTCCAGCGGCTGTCGATCGAGCTGCTCAATGTGGTCTACGACTGGGAGTGCGGGCTGGCCGCGTCGAGATCGCTGAAGGCCTACTTCACCGAAATCCTCGCCGCGCGCCGACGCAACCCGCAGGACGACCTGATCAGCACGCTTGCGGAGTCCGAGATCGACGGCGCACGGCTGACCGACGACGAGATCTTCGCGTTCCTGCTGCTGATCCTGCCCGCCGGAGTCGAGACGACCTACCGGGCCTCGGGCAACCTGCTGGTCGCGCTGCTCACCGATCCCGCCCTGCTGGACGCGCTGCGGGCCGATCGCGGGCTGGTCCGCGCCGCCTTCGAGGAGGCGTTGCGCTGGGAGCCGCCGATCACCACCGTGGTGCGGGTGGCGGTCGGCGACTGCGAGCTCGGCGGGATCGCGCTTCCGGCGGGAACCAACGTCAGCGTCAGCGTCGCGGCCGCGAATCGGGACCCGGCGCGCTATCCGGATCCGGACCGCTTCGATCCCGCCCGCACCAACATCGCGCACCTGACATTCGGTGGCGGCCCGCATCTATGCCTCGGCATGCACCTGGCGCGCATGGAGGCCGCGGTGGCGATCAACGCGCTGCTGGATCGGCTGCCGGGGCTGCAGCTGGACCCGAACGAGCCGACCCCGCATGTGGTCGGAGTCGCCTTCCGCTCACCGGCCGCGCTGCCGGTCGTCTTTACGCCGGCGCCGGCCTGACACCGGCCTCCCGCATGGCGCGTCGTCGGCGCGGCCAACTCACAGCTAACCCTTCGTCGAACGTGTACGTAGTGCGAAAAATTGCGCCGGATTTCGCAGTGAATACACGCTCGGGGCGGCTGGTGAACCAGACGGGGCTACAGATAGCCCGTCTGGTTCACCAGCCGCACCGACGACGCCCCATCGGCATAGAACTCGGCGATGCTCAGCGACGCCAGGTCAAGATGCAACCGGTACAGGACGCCCGCCCCGGCATCCAGCGCCAGCCGCAACAACATCTTGATCGGTGTGACGTGCGAGACCACTAGGACTGTGGCGCCCTCGTACCCGGCGATGATCCGGTCACGCCCGCGACGAACCCGCAGCAGCACGTCGTCGAAACTCTCCCCACCTGGGGGCGTGGCGCTGGTGTCACGCAGCCAGCGCCGGTGCAGCTCGGGGTCGCGTTCGGCAGCCTCCGCGAAAGTCATTCCCTCCCAGGCGCCGAAGTCGGTCTCGACGAGGTCGTCGTCGACGCTCACCTCCAGACCCAGGGCCCGGGCCGCCGTCGTCGCCGTGTCATAGGCCCGCTGCAACGGCGAGGACACCACCGCCGCGATCCCGCCGCGCTGCGCGAGATAGCGGGCGGCCAGCCCGGCCTGCCGCCATCCCACTTCGTTCAGCGCCGGGTTGCCCCGTCCCGAATAGCGGCGCTGCACCGACAGCTCGGTCTGCCCATGCCGCAACAACAGCAGCCGGGTGGCCGCACCGCGTCGGCCCGTCCATCCGGGAGCTGTCGGGGACTCGGTCGCCAGCTTGTGCGGCGGGTCGGCAACAGCCACCACCGGCACGGTCCTGTTGTCCCCACGGCGATCGGTGCGAACCGCGGCATCCATCGCTTCGTTGGCCAACCGATCGGCATACGCATTCCGCGACCGCGGCACCCACCCGTAGCTGATCCGGCGGAAGTGCCGTGCCAGCGCCTGAGCCTGCGCATGCAGTTCCACCAGGTCCGGGTGCTTGACCTTCCAGCGCCCGCACATCTGCTCCACCACCAGCTTGGAGTCCATCAGGACCGTTGCCTCGGTGGCGCCCAGCTTCACCGCGTCGTCCAGGCCGGCGATCAACCCGCGGTATTCGGCGACGTTGTTGGTGGCCCGGCCGATCGCCTGCTTGGACTCCGCCAGCACGGTCGAGCGGTCCGTGGTCCACACCACCGCGCCGTAACCGGCCGGCCCGGGGTTGCCCCGCGACCCGCCGTCGGCTTCGATGATGACTTTCACTGCTCAAAACCCTTGACCCGCAATAGGATTGCACCACATTCCGGGCACCGCAACACATCGTCGTCGGCGGCCGCCGAGATCCGGGCCAGCTCGCCGCGGCCGATCTCGATCCGGCAGGCCCCACACCGATGACCCTGCAACGGTCCGGCGCCCGGCCCTCCCCCGGCCCGCTGCCGCTCATAGAGGGCAACGAGGTCGGGATTCAACGAGGCGCTGAGTTCCTCGCGTCGCGAGGAACGTTCCCGGCGGGACTGCTCGAGTTCGGCCAGCGCGGCGTCCAGGGCTTGCCGGGCGCCGTCCAGCTCGGTGTGCAACTTCTCCAAGGCCGCCGACTCGGCGACCTGCCGGGCCTGCAGTTCCTCGCGGCGCTCCATCACCTCCAGCAGCGAATCTTCCAGGCTGGCCTGACGACGTTCCAGCGTCTCCAGTTCGTGCTGCAAGTCCGACAGTTGTTTGGCGTCCGTGGCGCCGGACGTGAGCAGCGACCGGTCCCGCTCCTCGCGCTTGCGCACCGCATCGATTTCTGCCTCGAATCGCGACACCTGGGTGTCCAAGTCCTCCATGGCGATTCGCACGGCGGCCAGCCGGTCACCGGCGGCGTTGTGCTCGATCTGCATCCGCTCGTAGGCCTCTCGCTGGGGCAGATGCGTGGACCGATGCGCGATCCGCGACAGCTCGGCATCCAGCTTCGCCAGTTCCAATAGCGAACGTTGCTGCGCCGCTTCGGCTTTCATGTCCCGTCTCCAGGTCTTGTTGCCATATTCCACGGATCGGTGCGGATGGTGGACACCCGCACCGGCAGCGACGCACCGAAATGGGACCGCAGCACGCCGGCGGCTTGGTCGCACCACGGGAATTCGCTGGCCCAGTGTGCGAGGTCGATCAGGGCCACGGGTGAGGACCGGCAGTGCTCGTCGGCGGGGTGGTGCCGCAGATCGGCGGTGACATAGGCCTGCACCTGCGCCGCGGCCGCGGCGCCCAGCAACGAGTCCCCGGCGCCGCCGCAGACCGCCACCCGCGAAACCGGCAGGGCGGGATCACCGGCGGCACGCACTCCCCAGGACGTCGCGGGCAGCGCCGCGCAGACCCGGGAGACGAAGTCGCGCAGCGGTTCCGGCCGGGGCAGTATGCCGATCCGCCCCAACCCGACACCGGCCGGCGGCGGCACCAGGGCGAAGATGTCGAATGCTGGTTCCTCGTAGGGGTGCGCGGCCCGCATCGCCGCCAGCACCGCGGCCCGCGCCCGCGCGGGTGCGACCACCTCCACCCGATCCTCGGCCACCTGTTCGACGGTGCCGACGACGCCGATTGCGGGCGATGCCCCCTCCAGCGCGAGGAACTGTCCGGTACCGGTAACGCTCCAGCTGCAGTGCGAGTAGTCACCGATGTGTCCGGCACCGGCGTCAAATACCGCCGCCCGCACCACATCCGCGGACTCCCGCGGCACGTAGATGACCCACTTGTCCTGATCGGCCGCACCGGGCAACGGGTCGAGCACCCCTTCGACGGTCAGGCCCAGCGCCTGCGCCAGCGCGTCGGAGACCCCCGGCGACACCGAGTCGGCATTGGTGTGCGCGGTGAACAGCGACTTGCCCGACCGGATCAAGCGGTGCACGAGCGCACCCTTGGGCGTATCGGCAGCCACGGTATCGACCCCGCGCAACAGCAACGGATGATGGGCCAGCAGCAGGCCCCCGTCGGGAACTTCGTCGACGACCGCCGCCGTCGCGTCCACCGCGACGGTCACCGAATTCACCACGTCGGCCGGGTCGCCACAGACCAGGCCGACCGAATCCCACGACTCGGCGAGCCGCGGCGGATACGCCTGGTCCAGCACCTCGATGACGTCAGCCAACCGCACACTCATCGGTCCCTCCCGCCGTGCCCGCAACCGATGGCCGCAACCAGCCGCGGCCACTCCGCGCGCACGGCCGCGCGCAGATACCGGTCGCCCAGGCCGACGAACGTATCGCAGCGACGCACCGCAATTCGCTTGTGGTGCAAGTCATTTCGGACTCTCTCGGCATCCGGCATGCCGAACAACACAAACGGTGCGCAACCGTTGACCACCGTGGCACCCACCGATGTCAGGCCGGCCACCATCGCCGCGCGCAGGGCCGCCAGCCGCTGGGCGCCGGCGGCGGCCTCGGCCACCGCTTCGGGCGCACAGCACGCCGCGATGGCCGCCAGTTGCAGCGTGCCCACCGGCCAGTGCGCGCGCCGCGCGGTCAGGCGGGCCAGCACCTCCGGCGCGCCGAGGGCATAACCCACCCGCAACCCGGCCAGCGACCACGTCTTGGTCAGGCTGCGCAGCACCAGCACATCAGCCAGGCAGTCGCCGGCCAGCGACTCCGGCTCCCCGGGAACCGAATCCGCGAACGCTTCGTCGACGACCAGGATTCGCCCCGGCCGCCGCAACGCCAGCAACTGCTCGCGGGTGTGCAACACCGAGGTCGGATTGGTCGGGTTGCCCACCACCACGAGGTCGGCCGCCTCGGGCACCGCCACACCGGCCAGGCCGAACGGCGGCTCGAGGACAACGTGGTCCACCGGGATTCCGGCGGCGCTCAGCGCCACCGCCGGCTCGGTGAACGAGGGCGCGATGATCGCCGCGCGCGCCGGAGCCAGGTTGGGCAACAACGCGAAGCCCTCCGCCGCCCCGGCCAGGGGCAGCACTTCGTCGCGGGTTCGGCCGTGCCGTGCGGCTACCGCCTGTCGCGCCCGGCGCACCTCGTCCGCGCTGGGATAGCGGGCCAGATCAGCCAGCCGGGCCGCCAGAACGTCGACAAGCCACTGCGGCGGTCGGGTGTCACGGACATTGACCGCGAAATCCAGCATGTCGGGCGCCACGGCCTGATCACCGTGATAACGCGCCGCGGCGAGGCAAATCGACGCGCTGTGATCCAGATCCGCCACCAGTGAAACACTAGTGCGCCGGTGGACTACCCAGGCATCCGGCGTGGCCGGGTTTGCGGCGGCCTCGTCCGCCGACTGGCGCTAACGCCGGTCGGTGCCGGACACCCCGCCGCATCACCGACAATGGAAGGCGTGACAGGTTCGATCGCGACCGATTCGCCCGACTGCGGCGCCGCCCGCCGCCCTCCCACCGTCTCCGACGGGTCGCCGCAGCTGGTGATCTTCGATCTCGACGGGACCCTGACCGATTCGGCACACGGGATCGTGGCGAGCTTTCGCCATGCGCTCGACCACATCGGCGCCGCCGTTCCCGAGGGCGACCTGGCCGCCTGGATCGTCGGCCCGCCAATGGACGACACCTTCCGGGCGATGGAGCTCGGCGATCGTGTCGACGACGCGATCGCGGCTTTCCGGGCCGAGTACGGCGCCCGCGGCTGGGCGATGAACACCGTGTTCGACGGGATAGCGCCGCTGCTGGGCGATCTGCGCGCCGCCGGAGTCCGGCTGGCGGTGGCCACGTGCAAGCTCGAGCCAACGGCGCGGCGCATCCTTGCGCACTTCGGGCTGGAGCAACATTTCGAGGTCATCGCCGGAGCCAGTGGTGACGGCTCCCGGAGCAGCAAGACCGAGGTGCTGGGCCACGCGCTCGCCCAGCTGCGGCCGCTGCCCGAGCGGGTCCTCATGGTCGGCGACCGCAACCATGACGTCGAGGGTGCGGCAGCGCACGGCATCGACACTGTGGTGGTCGGCTGGGGGTACGGGCAGGACGATTTCGGCAGTGACGCGGCCGACGCCACCGACGCCACCCTCGTCAGGCACGCCCGCACCATCGACGAGCTGCGGGAGGCGCTGGGTGTCTGATCCGCCAACCTTGCACGTCACCTTCGTGTGCACCGGCAACATCTGCCGTTCGCCGATGGCCGAGAAGATGTTCGCCCACCAACTCAGGGAGCGCGGCTTGGGAGATGCCGTGCGGGTGACCAGCGCCGGCACCGGCGACTGGCATATCGGCAACGGGGTCGACGAGCGGGCCCGCCGGGTGCTGCGCGCCCACGGCTACCCCACCGAGCACCGCGCCGCGCAGATCGATGCCGGGCATCTGGCGGCAGACCTGGTGATTGCCTTGGGCCGCAACCACGCTCGGCTACTGCGCCAGCTCGGTGTCGAGGATGCGAAGCTGCGCATGCTGCGCTCGTTCGACCCCCGTTCGAGCGCCCACGCCCTCGACGTCGACGATCCCTATTACGGCGGGCATGACGAATTCGAGCAAGTTTTCGCCGTCATCGAGGCCGCGCTGCCCGGCCTGCATGACTGGGTGGACGAGCAGCTGGCGCAGAACGGATCCCCGTGATTCCCAGACGGATCCCCAGCCCGGCCTTCCTGCTGCGGCCGGGATGGATAGCGCTGGCCCTGGTGGTGATCGCGTTCACCTACCTGTGCTTCACGGTGCTGGCCCCGTGGCAGCTGGGAAAGAACACCAAGACCTCCCGGGAGAACCGCCAAATCGACTACTCCCTGCACACACCTCCGGTAACATTGAAAACTATTCTGCCGCAACAGGATTCATCGGCCCCCGGTGCGCAGTGGCGCAGGGTGACGGCGACCGGGCACTACCTGCCGGACGCGCAGGTGGTGGCCCGGCTGCGGGTGGTCGACGGCGAGCAGGCGTTCGAGGTGCTGGCGCCATTCGCGGTCGACGACGGGCCGACCGTGCTGGTCGACCGCGGTTACGTGCGGCCCGAGCCCGGCTCACACGTACCGCCGATCCCGCGCCCGCCGGAGCAGACCGTGACCATCACGGCGCGACTGCGCGATTCCGAACCGACGGCTATGGGCAAGGAGCCGTTCACCAGAGACGGTTTCCCGCAGGTGTATTCGATCAGTACGGCACAGGTGTCGACGTTGACCGGGGTTCCGCTGGCCGGGTCCTATCTGCAGTTGGTCGAGGACCAGCCCGGCGGACTGGGCCTGATCGGGATACCGCATCTGGATGCCGGACCGTTTCTGTCCTACGGCATCCAGTGGATTACCTTCGGCATCCTGGCGCCGATCGGACTGGGTTATTTCGCCTACGCCGAGCTGCGGGCCCGCCGCCGCGAGCGACACGAGCCCCCGCCGGCGGAGGAGCCGATGACGGTCGAGGAGAAACTCGCCGACCGCTACGGCCGCCGCCGGTAGAGCATCAACCCAACGCCCACCGCCGCCCCGGCCTGCACCGCCCGCGACAGCAGCACGGCCCGGCGCAGATCGGCGACCGTGGGCTGACGGCCGTCGCCGAGGGTGGGCCGGATCTGCAGCCCGTGGCGGTACCGGGTGGGCCCGCCGAGCCGCACGCCCAGCGCCCCGGCGAACGCCGCCTCTACGACGCCGGCGTTGGGGCTGGGATGGCGCGCGGCGTCGCGACGCCAGGCCCGGAGGGCGCCCAACGGTGATCCGCCGGCCAGCGGTGCGCACAGCACCACCAGCATCGCGGTCACGCGCGCCCCGGCGTAGTTGGCTACATCATCCAATCGTGCTGCGGCCCAACCGAATCGGAGATACCTTGGCGAGCGGTAGCCGATCATCGAATCCAGCGTGTTGACCGCGCGGTATCCCAGCACCGCAGGCGTGCCGCCGATCGCCGCCCACAGCAGCGGCGCCACCTGGGCATCGGAGGTGTTCTCGGCCACCGACTCCAGCGACGCGCGGGTCAAGCCGGGCAGGTCCAGATCGGCAGGATCGCGCCCACACAACGACGGCAGCAGCCGTCGCGCCGCCTCGACGTCGCCGCACTCCAGCAGCTCGGCCATCGCCCGGCCGGTGCGAGCCAACGACATCCCACCCAGTGACACCCAGGTGGCCGTCGCCGTGGCCGCAACGGACCGCAGCCTGCCCGGACCCCGCTGCAGCACCGCGCCCAGCAGGCACACGGCACCGACCAATGCCCCGACGTACGTCATCCCGGCGAGCTTGCTGTCGCGATAGCTGGTCTGCTCCAGCTTTGCGGCCAGCTGCCCGAACACCGCGACCGGATGACCCCGCTTCGGGTCGCCCAGCGCGAGGTCGGCCAGGTAACCCACCAGGACGCCGGCGATCCGGGCCTGCCGCGTCGACGCAACCACCCCGGCAGCGTCTCATACGTCCGCTTCGTGGCGGCCGGGGCGGCTTAGACGATCAGCACGATGGCCAGCAGCACGATCACCACCACAACCAGCGCCGCCAAAACCCACCAAAGCAGCGGAGCATGCTTTGAGCTGCGCCCGGGGCGCGTCACTTGGGGACTCGTCGACGGGGCGACACCCCACTTGCCTTTCGGTGACAGGTTGGGCGGGTCAGGAGGCGGAGGTGAAGGTTGACTGCTCACCTGTGCACGGGTGCCCACTTATGACCGGACCAACCTGTGCGCCGGGTAACAATCGTCACCCGAGGGCTACATCACCAAGACGGCGATCAGCGCAAGGACAATGACCAGCTGTGCCGCCAGCATCCACCACACCTCCCGGGCATGGCCGTACCAACCCGGCTCGACCGGCAGTTTAGGCAGGCCAGCCGCCGCAGCATCGATATCGCGGGGTGACGGTTCGATCGTCATGCCGGGAATGTGCCCATTTTTAGCCGGGCCAACCTCCGGGCCGGTGAGAGTCTCGTCGCATACCGCCGTATCAGACCGGCTGCGCGCTACGCGCCGCCCAGACGAAACTACGCATCTCGGGTAGCTCCGCGGACAGCCGTTCGGCCACCAGACGGCCGGTCGTGTCGGCCTCGGCCACCGAGGTCGCCGGATCAAGCCAGCCCTCCACCTCCACACGCAGCGTGCGCCCGGTCCAACGGGCGCGAGCGTGAGCGTGGCTGACCCCCGGTGTGGCGGCGGCGACCGCCTCCGCGGTGGCGATGACAGCTGGATCCACCCCGTCGAGCAACCGGTGGCCGATGTCTGAGGTCACCTCCCAACCGACATGGCAGATGAATCCCGTCACCACGATGCCGGCAACGCCGTCGGCCCATCCCCAGCCCGCGGCGACCCCGCACAAACCCAGCAGCGCGCCCGCCGACGACAGCGCGTCCAGCCAGGAATGCTTGGCGTCGGCGATCATGGTCGACGACTGAATTCGGCGGCCGACGACCAGCTTGTAGCGCGCCACCAGCTGATTGCCGGCGATGCCGACCGCCGCCGCGGCGATGCCCCAGCCCACATGCTGGGTGGTCCCGTGCCGCAGCAGCTTGTCCACACTTTCGACTCCGGCAACCGCGGCGCTGGCCCAGATCACCAACGCCACCCCGATGCCGGCGAGATCCTCGGCCCGCTCCAGCCCATAGGGATAGCGCTGGCTCGCCGCCTTCCGCGAGCTCCGAAATCCGACGAACACCACCAGACTCGTCGAGACATCGGACAGATTGTGCAGGGCGTCGCCGAGCAACGCCACCGACCCCGACACCATGGCGATCGCCAGTTCGATCAGACCCGTCAGCGCCAAACCGGCAGCGCTCAGCGCGACAGCACGATTGGCCCGGCGCCGCTCCGCCCGGTCGTCGAACCGGTTCGCCAGAGGGAACCCGGCTGCCGGATCGCGCAGACCATTGATCACATGCATGCCCAATAGCGTGCCACTTGGTGCTCGGCGCGCCGAGGGTGAGGCGGAACGTCAGCGCACCGTCGCGAAAAACCTACGGACGTCCTCGACGAACAGATCGGGTTGTTCGAATGCGGCGAAGTGCCCGCCGCGCGGCATGGTCGTCCAGTGGGTGATGTGGTAGTTCGGCTCACACCAGCGCCGCGACGCCCGCAGGATCTCCTTGGGGAAAGACGCGACACCGGTGGGTATTTCGACGCGGCCGCTCGGACGGAAGCTCTTCATGCTTTCCCAGTACAACCGGGCCGAGGATGCCGCGGTGCCGGTCACCCAGTACATCATCACGTTGTCCAGCAGCTCGTCGCGGCTCAGCACGTTTTCGGGGTTGCCGTCGCAGTCCATCCATGCCCAGAACTTCTCGACGATCCAGGCAAGTTGTCCCACCGGGGAATCGACCAGGCCATAGCCCAGGGTCTGGGGCCGGGTTGCTTGCTGCTTGGAATAGCCGGTGCCCCACTTGCGGTGGTGGTCCAGGTCCTGCAGCGCCTGCCGTTCGTCGTCGGTGGGCTCGTCGGCGGTGGGCCAGGCGATCGGCATGTTCAGGTGGATGGCCACGCAGTGGCCTTCGGAAAGGCCGGCGTTGCGGCCGATCTGGGTGGTGACGGCCGCTCCCCAGTCGCCGCCCTGGGCGCCGTAGCGCCGGTAGCCGAGACGTTGCAGGAGCGTCTCCCAGGCCTGCGCGATTTTCTCGACCCCCCAGCCGGTGCGGCTCGGCTTGCCGGAGAAGCCGTAGCCGGGAAGCGACGGGCAGACGACATGGAAGGCGTCTTCGGCGCGTCCGCCGTGGGCGGTGGGATTGGTCAGCGGCTCGATCACCTTGTGGAACTCCACGATCGAACCCGGCCAGCCATGCGTGATCAGCAACGGGAAGGCGTCGTCATGCGGCGACCGGTGATGGATGAAATGGATATCCAGCCCGTCGATTTCGGTGATGAATTGGTCGAAGCGGTTCAGCGCCGCTTCGCGTGTCCGCCAGTCGTAGTCGTTGGCCCAGTAGGCGGCCAGGTCGCGGGTGTAAGCCAGCGGAATGCCCTGGCTCCAGTGGTCCACACACTCGGCGTCGGGCCAGCGGGTGCGCGCCAGACGGGACTGCAGATCATCCAGGACGTCGTCGGAGACGTCGATGCGAAACGGCCTCACGCCGCAAGACTATTTCTTGTTGGCTTCTTTGATCAGTGTGCTGATCTGCTCGAGCAGCTCGCGCATGTCGGCGCGCATCGCGTCCACCGCGGCATACAGGTCCGCCTTGGTCGCCGGCTGCTGGTCCGATGACAGCGGCCGCACCGGCGGTCTCGACTTCTGCCGTCCCGCACCGTCGCTCTGAGAACCAGATAGCTCACCCACGTCCACGACCTTGCCATACCCGCTCGTCACCGACAACGCGGCGGGTATGACGCCGCGCTCGCGCAGCAGGTGGGCGCGGACGGGATCAAGCCGCCGACCGCTGGTGGGTAAAGCCGACCCTGGCGGGCAGCGCCAGCACCACCGGCAGCAGCACCACCATCGCAGCGTCGCGGGCGAATCTCACCAGCGCCCGCACCAGTCCGACCCCGGTCAGGCAAATGTGTACGCCAACGGGAAATAAAACCTACAGTACGAAATCTATGCGTTTCCGCAGCTCACAAGAGTGATTCTGTACCGTACTTCCTGATCGATGCGCCGTACGAATTCAGAGCAACCTTCACGGCCAGTCTTTACGACGCGAACTGCCCAACCTTCACCGTGAGGGTGAGCGGATTCTTCTCGAAGTAGGTCGGTATTGCTGGGCTTGAACACCCGTCAAGCTACTTGCTGCGAGCCTTCCTGATGTTGCCGTCGCCGGCCGTCTCGTACATGTCGAAATTGCGCTCGGCGGTCAGTTCGATGAGGTCGTCGAACACAACTCCGAGGGCGACCGGTGCTTGCGGGCTATTAACTTCGTGGCAGATGACCGACGGCGCGAATGGGTTGGAGTCCACCAGCAGCACGTACAGCCGTTCGAATTGCTCGTCGCGGTCAGCTGGGTCGGCGCGTCCGGTGAACAACCGAAACCTAGGGAAAACGTTCTCGAAGGTGCTGTTGCGACGCGGTGTGTGATCGCTAGCCGCGCCGATGTCGAAGAAGAAGAACCCGGCCACCACCGCGAACGGGAACCGGCGATGCAACGTGGTGGACTCGAACAGCAGGTCGCCGCGCCGGTTGGTGAGGTTCTTCTGGAAATGCCCACCGACGCTATCGCGGAACATGATCGTCTTGACCGAGCAGGCCAGCATCAGGCCAGATTCCTCGGTGGCCCAGGTGACATCGACCTTCTTGGCTCCGAGGCCACCAGCGAGCCGCCGCTCCGCGCCTGACAGACCGATCTCCCCCGGACCGGCGGGCCGGGCTCCATCCATGCCGCGCGCCCGTAACTCTTGGGCGACGGCTAGCGCGAGGGCGGCGCTGATCTTGTTGCCCCACGGATTCTTCTGCCCCTGCGGAGCGTCGTCGGGCGGCTTTGGTCCAGCGGCCTTGATCGCGCCGATAAGAAGGTCATCAATTCGCGCCACGGCGACCCCTCGCGGCCCGGCGGGCGGTAAGTTCCGCGTGGGCTTCGCGCAGCACTCTGACCTGCGTGCGCGCTATGCCCAGCTCCCCGACCAGCAGAACGTCATCGACCAGCTTCGAGGCCGCGAGGAGCTTGCCGCCGCGCAGCAGCGCGGCCACCTGCGGGCGGATGTTCGTCAGGCGGTCGGCGGCGGCTTCGACCAGCGCCGCCGGAGGCACTGGCAGCCTGTCGGCTTCGCGGGGCTCCAGCTTGAGCATCCCGCCGCCATATGCGCGGCCCACGGTCTCAGCACCCACGAGGGTCATCGACGTCAACGACGCCAGCGGAAGCAGCGCCTTACCGAGCTTTTGGAGCTTCGGCGTGAGATAGACACCGTGCACTGAATTCAGGTGCGCGGCTTTGGCGGCATTGGTTGTCACCCGAGCGGTGTCGGCGTTCATGTACGTCAGCAGCAGGTCAGCCGGAGCCAGGCTCGGCACCCGCCACCACGGCTTGCGCACGCGGCACTTGTAGGCCGTGTGGACACCAGCGGCCTCGCCGGCGGCGATGTAAGCCCGCGCCGCCGGAGACGGCTCACCCGGCGGGCGGAACAGCCAGGTGGCGGAGCCGTTTCGGCCTAGCTCGTTGAGTGCGGCTGCCCCGAACGCCAGCCCGCGCAGATGGCGGCTGCCAGGCGGCGACAGCCGCAAGATGTCGGTTGGTTCAAGGCCGAGGTCCGCCACTCGCGCAGGCGATAGCGCGAAGTATTTGTTGTTGCCGGTGACCATGCCCAGCGTCGTGTCCCCCCAGCTTTCGAGCACGGTGAAGCACCCACTGGACAGCAGGCCCATGTAGGTGTTGAGCGCGTCGGCGGACAGCAGCGAAGGCGTCCACTTCTCCTCGGGCCGGGTTGGCGTCCAGGTACGCCCGGCGGCAATCGTCGGCAGTTCGGCGGCGTTGCGCGCCTGATAGATGGATGCGTGGTCGGTCGGCCCCTCCTGGTAACCGTCTGCCAGGAGCAGCAGCACCTCCTCTTGGGCGTCGGGGAACACCCGCTCCGTGAATAGCACCAGATCGACGCGGGCGAACGAGGCCAGCAGGAACCGGCGCACCTCGGCGGCGTAGTTGACGCTCAGCAATTCCGCCGGCAGGACCAGGCCCATGCGTCCGCCGGGCCGCAGGAACAGAGCCGAGTGCACCGCGAACGCGGCCCAGCTGGATGCCAGGTTAGTCAGGCCGACGCCCGCGCGCAGCGCCGCCGCGCGTGACCGCGCCCTCGCCGTACCGGAGAACTCCTGATACCGGATGTAGGGCGGGTTGCCAATCACAACGTCATACGAGCCGGTCGGGGCGACGCAAAAGAAGTCGTTGACCATCACGTGCGCCTCGACTCCGGCGTTCCGCAGCAGCTTCCGCGCCGCGCGGGCGGAGGCGTCATGCAGTTCGACACCATCGAGGGCGGCGTACTGATCGGCTCCGCCGGGGGTGTGCAGCGCTGCCAGCCGCTCCACCGCAGCCAGAAGGAACGACGCCTCGCCGCATGAGGGTTCGATGATGCGGTCCGACGTGCTGCGCACGGCCCATTCAGTGATGTAGCGCGCGACGGCCTCTGGGGTGAAGAACGCGCCCCGAGCCTTGCGAAGCGTCGCCGTGTCGGCCCCCAGCACCATGCCGAAAATCTTGCCTTGCCGGGCCGACAATCCGGCGGAGGAACCCGAGAAAGGAGGGGAAGTGTCGGGCGCGTGATCGGTGCGGCGGGACGGTAAGCCGCTTTGTCGTCGGCCAAATAGCGGTACAGCGTGGCCCGGCTGATGCCGAGCGTGGCGGCGATGATCGGCACCTACTCGCCGCTGTCGCGCATCCGGCGGGCAGCCGCGGACTTATCGGCGCCGAGCTTCTTCGGCCTGCCGATGAACATGTCGCGGGCCTTGCGGGCCCCCCGCGACGCCGCCCGGCGGGCGACAGCGGCGGGCCGTCGTTGTCGTTGACCACCGCGACGAGAATCTTGTCGTCGGGACTCAAAGACGACGAAAGGTTCAAGAACGCGCTGTCGTCCTGCCGCCACATTGCCATCACGGTGGCAGCAAGCAGGGTAAATCATGGCTGCAATAAGAGGGGCTGGCCCCTTGTCTACCTGGCGTTTTCGTTGGTGGGCGCGGACGGTATCGAACCGCCGACCGCTGGTGTGTAAATCTATGTCGGTACGTCTACCGGGTATCTTGTCGTGTCGCCTTGTCTACCGAATCGCCAGGCGCACAGGGACTTTCGTCTATTGCGTCTCGTCTCATGTCGGCGCGTAATGTCTTGTCTTGGCCACTTCTTGGCCACTCGGGGGGTCGGCTCGATCAGACGTTCGACCGAGGGTCACCGACCGATCCTCCGGCGCATCCAGGCCGGTGGCGGCGGTAGATCGCCGCGCCGCGCCCGGCGCTCGGCGTCCAACGGGCTGACGAAGTGGACCTGGTGACCGGCGGAGTGGA
This sequence comes from Mycobacterium persicum, assembly GCF_002086675.1. GTDB lineage: Bacteria > Actinomycetota > Actinomycetes > Mycobacteriales > Mycobacteriaceae > Mycobacterium > Mycobacterium persicum. The sequence continues at coordinate 2,354 of NZ_MVIF01000024.1, read as the reverse complement.
CCAGGACGTCGTGGGCGACCACCACCGCCGCCAGGCTGTCGGGCTGGTGTTGTCCGGCTTGCCAGGTGACCGCCGCCTGCTCCAGCTCGGGGAGGTGACCTGCGATCCGGCAGGTGCCGACCTCCAGCCCTTGGAGCAGCGCCGCCGACCGGGCCACGGCGTCTCCGTGACCGCGCCCGCTGCCCTTGGGTGGCCAGGTGGTCACGCGGATGGGGCGGTCCAGCTTGGCGCGCTTGAGGGCGTCGTTCACCACCCGGCGGTACGTCTCGCGGGCGGCGTAGCCCTCCACCGCGATCTCCGACGCGCCGACGTCCACCGCCAGATCGACTGCGGCCCTGGCCCATTGGTCGCTCGTCATCGGCGCGGACTGGTCGGCGATCACCGCCACCACGCCCTCACCTGTGATGCTCGCCGCCACAACGCCGCAGGCGTCGCCTGAGCCGCTGTCGGAGGGGTCTACCCCGACGACGGTCTGAACGGGGCGCAGCGGGGCGCTGGGCATCCGCCACGTGTCGAGCCATTCCCGTTTGATCAGCCCGCCCTCCGGTGCCGACGGAACGCCCGCGTACAGGGCGTACCAGGCGCGTTCGCCGGAGGTGCGGCGGGCGGCGGCGAAGTGATCGGCGGTGAACCCGAGCGCGCTGGTCATCGCCGCGCCGGGCGACCGGCCCAGGGCGTCGGGCACGCCCGCCTCCGCGACGGCGGGGACGTTGGTATGCCGCCAGACGTCGGTCTCGCTGTCCAGCAGCTCGCCCGCCAGGTCGCGTTCATGCCACCGCGTCATAACGAGCAGCACCGACCCGCCGGGATGGACACGGGTGGCCAGGGTGCTCCGGTACTCGGTGATCACGCGCTTACGGTGGGCGGCGGAGTCGGCCTCCTGGGCGTCCTTGACGGGATCGTCCACGACGAGCAGGTCCGCGCCGAAGCCCGTCACGCCGGAGTTGATGCCGGTGGCCAGCAGCCCGCCCTCGTGGCCGTCCACCCGCCACCGGCCTACGGCGGTCTTGTCGGCGCTGAGTCGGATGCCCAGGTAGTCCGAATGCTCGTTGATCAGCCGCCGCGCCTCGCGGGAGTGAGCCTGGGCCAGCTCGTCGCTGTAGCTGACCAGCACCACCTGGAGGTCGGGGTCGCGCGCCAGCGCCCAGACCACCGTCCACACCGCCAGGAGGCGGCTCTTGCCGGTCCTGGGCGGCGTGGTCACGATGTCACGCTCGTCGGGCTGGTCCACCGAGCGGACGGCGATGTCCGACAGAAGCCGGATGGTCGGCGTGACGACGAACCTCGGGTCGAGCCGCCGCGCCAGGTCGGCAGGGCTGGCCGGGCGTACCCGGTCGCGCGCCGTCTGAGCGGCGCGGGCGGCGGTCGAGGTGGTCATGGTGGTCACGCGGCCATCTTCCCTCGCTTGGTGTCGAACCCGGCCTCCCGAGCCGTCCAGAGGTCACGGCGCACCCAGCGGTGACCACAGCGGCGGCGGCGGCAGCGGTAGCGGCAGATGGCGAACCGGCCACCGGGCCAGCTGACGGAGACCGGATCAGCCAGGCTGGCCATCCGCGTCCCGCTGTCGGCGTAGTGGCCAGCCGGGTTGCATCGGGGGCAGTAGTCGGACAGGAACGCGGTGGTTCTCGTCGGGGTCGTCATTGGGTCTCCTCTGGGCGTTGGGGTGGGGTTGGAGGCCCGACGTGGTTGTGGGTTCGGTCAGGTGGTCAACGCCGGAACGCGGCGCAGACCGGCGCGGAGGTTGGCCAGCTGGACGCTGCCCGGCCCGCCGCCGTCGTCAATTCCAAGGGCGGCGAGCACATGCTCATGTCGGGCCTCGCCCTCCCGATGGATCACCTTGGCCACGGAGATCACCGCGTCCCAGGTCATCTCCATCAGCGGCGGCACGGTCAGCCGGGCCTCGCTGGTGGTGTCGGTCCACACGTCGGACGCCGCCGCCGTGCACAGCGCGTTGTGGTCCCGGTAGCCGGAGCCGCCCAGGATGGCGCTGAGCAAGGCGGGCGAGGGACGCCGACCGGCCAGCCATCGGGCCTCGGACCACGGGCCAGCGAACAGCACCGAGGCCCAGGTGCCTTCGGGCACCGTCTCGTAGCTGGTGAGGCCATGCAGACCCGTCACCCGACTGTCCGACAGCACAGCCGAGCGGATGCGCCCGCCGACCACGGTTCCGGCCACCGCGTGGCCCGCCTCATGGATGGCAGTTCGGAGGCTCATCTGCTCCCTGGCGGTGAGGTCGGCCCAGGCCAGCGGACGGCGGCGTCGGCCTCGGGTCACGGTTCCGGTCATGGTGTGGTCCTTCCGTTGATCGCGTCGAGCAGCGCCGCCTTGGTCGAGTAGGCCGAGGGGTCCAGACC